>LT599022.1:1500000-2100000 GCA_900079695.1 uncultured Alphaproteobacteria bacterium | reverse complement strand
AGGGTTTCGAATTCGGCCCAGCGCCAGCCGGAGAATTCGGGATGGTCGGTGGCGATGTCGATGTCGGCGTCGCGGCCGGTGAAACGCATCAGGTACCATTTCTGCCGCTGGCCGCGGAATCGCCCCTTCCAGATCGTGTCGGCGAGTTCCGGCGGCAGGTCGTAGGAGATCCAGTCCGGGGTCTCGGCGACCAGTTCGGCGGCGTCGGTGCCGATCTCCTCCTTGAGCTCGCGCAACGCGGTCGCCCGCGGCTCCTCGCCCGGGTCGATGCCGCCCTGCGGCATCTGCCAGGCGGGTTCCCGGCAGTCGAGCCGCTGCGCCACGAACACCTGGACCGCCGGATTGACGAGAACGATGCCGACGCCCTCGCGATAGGGCCTTTCGAGATAGGGGGTCATTCCTTCACCACCGCCGAAACCGGCGCGAGTTCGATCCCGCGCCCTTTGAGGCCACCGATCCACGGCACCAACTGCGCGAGCGCGAGCGGCGTCGCTTCGAGTTCCACCACCGCGCTGCCGCGGGCCTTGGCGGTCGCTTCGGCCTGTTGCAGGCGCGCGGAGATGCGTTCGCGGAAACTCGCCGCGTCGATCGCGACGTCGACCTGGGCGCGCGCCGGATAGGAGTCCGCCTGCGCGAACGGCACCGCCGAGACGAACGCGAGACCCGCCTTGCGCAGCGTCGTCATCAGCGCCGTGGCATGCGGGAGCGAGGCGGCGTAGGCGTCGCCGCCGCGCGCGAGCACGCCGACGTAGACCGGCGCGCGGGCGAGCGCCTGTTCGAGGCGGGTGGCGTTCTCCGCGGGCGAGAGCACCGCCAGCAGTCCGCCCGGGCCAGGATCGACGGCCGGGAAGCTCTCGCTCTGCAACCCGAGTTCGAGCAGGGTTTCGTGCCCGGCGCGCCGCGCCGCCGCCATGCGGTCGGGAAGCTGCTGCGCGGCGACGTCGAAGGCGAGGGTGACGGCGGGCGGGGTTGCCTCGATCGCGGCGGCGGTAGCCTCCTGCGACAGCCCGAGGCCCGACACCACGACGGCGATCCGCGGCGCCTTGGCATCGCCCGCGAACGGCCGGCCGTAGGCCTGCCAGGGGCGGCGACCGTCCGGCCCGACGGCGGGGATGGCGAGGCCGCCGGGCGTGCGGCGCTGCAGCTCCGCGATCGGCGCGGCGGGCAGGGGCGGCTGCGCCGGGGCCTGCGTGCGCGGCAGGTCGGCGTAACGGATCGGCTTGGAGGCGGTGTTGCGGTCGAGCCGCGGCGACGGCGCGCCGGGCACCGCGATGCTCGGGACCGGTTTGGCGGCGGGTTGCGGCTGCGGCGGTGCAGGCTGGGGCTGCGGTTGTTGCGGCTGCTGCGCGAGGGTGCCCGCGCGGCGGTCGGAATCGGCGGCGCCGGGCGGCGCGATCAGCGCGGTGTCGAGCGCTTCGGGGCCCGGCACCGGCGGCATCGGCTGGATCACCCGGTTGCCGCCCGCCTCGGTCGGTTCCGGGGCTTCGGCGGCGGGCGGGGCGAAGTGCAGATAGGCGGCGACGCCGCCGCCCACGCCTGCCAGCACCAGAATCAGCACGACGCCGAGAATCCGGCGGCGGCGGCGGAAGCGCGCCTCGTCGTCGGCGAACGCGAAGGGGTCCTCGGCCGAGGCGGTGCCGAAGGCGTCGGCGGAGGCCTTGCCGCGGAGGCGGGCGAACAGGCTGCGGCGCGGGGGTTCCGCGCCGTAGTCCTGGGCGTTGGCGGTGTCGAGGCTCACGGCGTTCCCCCCTCGCGATCCTCAGGTGCGCGTTACGGCGCCGAGCGGCTGGCGTAGAGCGACAGCCCCTTCAGCAGATCGAGCGCGCGCTGGAGCTGGTAGTCCTCGGCCGCCGCCTTCGCCGCGGCCGCGTCGCGGTCGGTGGCGGAAGGAGTGGTCGGCTGCGCGGTCGGCGGCGGCACGACGATCCGCGTCTTCGGCTCCTGACCGTTGTCGAGCGCGTTGCGGTAGTCGGCTTCCTTCATCTGGTTCTTGGCTTCGATCACTTCGATCTTCGCCGCCGGAACCTCGATGTCGGGCTCGATGCCGACCGCCTGGATCGACCGGCCGGAGGGGGTGTAGTAGCGCGCGGTGGTGAGCTTCATCGCGCCGTGGCCGCGCAGCGGAATGATCGTCTGCACCGAGCCCTTGCCGAAGCTCTTGGTGCCGAGCAGGATCGCGCGCTTCTGGTCCTGCAGCGCGCCCGCGACGATCTCGGATGCGGAGGCCGACCCGCCGTTGATCAGCACCACCAGCGGCATCCCGTCGAGCACGTCGCCCTTGCTGGCGTTGTAGCGCTCGGTCTCGCGGGCGTCGCGCGAGCGGGTGGAGAGAATCTCGCCCTGGTCGAGGAAGTCGTCGGCGACCGCGACCGCCTGATCCAGCAGACCGCCGGGGTTGTTGCGCAGGTCGAGGACGAAGCCCTTCAGGCTCTTGCCCTTCTGCTCGCGGATCGACTTGATCTCGCGGCGGAGGTTGGCGTCGGTCTGCTCGGAGAACGAGGTGATGCGCAGGTAGCCGATGTCGCCCTCGATGCGCGACCGCACCGAGCGGATCTTCACCACCGCGCGCTTGAGCGTGACGTCGAAGGTGTCCTTGGCGCCGCGGCGGATGGTGATGGTGATGTCGGTGCCCACCGGGCCGCGCATCTTGTCGACAGCCTCGGAGAGGGTGAGGCCGAGCACCGCCTCGTGGTTCAGGTGGGTGATGAGGTCGCCCGCCTGGATGCCCGCCTGCGCCGCCGGGGTGTCGTCGATCGGCGAGATCACCTTCACCAGGCCCGCGTCCATCGTCACTTCGATGCCGAGGCCGCCGAATTCGCCCTTGGTGTCCACCTGCATGTCGGCGTAGCTCTCGGCGTCGAGATAGGCCGAGTGCGGGTCGAGGGACAGCAGCATGCCGCTGATTGCGGCTTCGATGAGCTGCTTGTCGGTGACGTCGTCGACGTAGTCGCGGCGCACCCGTTCGAACACGTCGCCGAACAGGTTGAGGTATTCGTAGGCCGAACCGTCGTTGCGCGCGATTGCGCCCGAGGGTGCCCCGAACGTCAGCATCAAGGTGCCGAGCCCGAGGGCGATCATGGAGTTGCGCGTCATCCTTGTCCCTTGCCTTTGCCGGCGGTGAGCCAGGGGAGTGGGTTGATGGGTTGGCCGTCACGGCGGAGTTCGACGTAGAGTTCCGGAGAGCCTGCGTCGTTCATGACGCCCACCGGTTCGCCCGCGAGCAGCGATTGGCCGACGGCGGCGTCGATACGATCCATTCCCGCCAGGAGGATATGATATCCGTCCCCGTATTCGATGATCAAGAGTTGCCCGTAGCCGCGGAACGGTCCGGCGAACAAAACCACGCCGTCGTAGGGGGTGATCACCTGCGCGCGGCGTCGGGTTTCGAGGGTGATGCCCTTGGCGTGGATGCCGGCCTTGGTCACTTCGCCGTAGTTCTGCACCACGCTGCCCGCCGCGGGCAGCGGCAGGCGGCCCTGCGCCTTGCCGAAGCCCCTGGGGGCCTGCGCCGGGGCGTGGGCGGCGACGCGACGCTCGCGCTCGATGCGCTGCTGCTCCGCCTGGGCGGCGCGGGTCTCTTCCGCGGTCTTCGCCGCCTGGAGCGCGGCGGCGGCGCGGGCCGCGGCCTCGCGCTCGCGCTTCGCGCGTTCGATCGCCGCCTTGCGCGCCTCCTCGCGCTGGCGCGCGCGCTCGGCTTCGAGCCGGGCGATCAGGTCCTTGAGGTCGGAGGCCTCGCGCGCGAGGGTCTGCATGCGCTGCTCGGCTTCGTCGGACGCCTGCGCGGCCTGCTGCTGCATCGCGGTCTTTTCCGCCGCGAGCGCCTTGAGCTCGGCCTGCGAGCGGCCGAGGTCGGCGGTGACCGAGGCGATCCGGTCCTTCTGCGCCTTCGCCTGGGCGCGCACCGCCGAGAGCTTGTCGAGGTCGGCCTTGAGGTCGCGCGCCGAGGATTCGATCGTCGGCACCGCGGCGCGCAGGAGAATCGCCGAGCGCACCGTGTCCGACGGCGGCGAAGGCTGCGCGATCAGCGCTTCCGTGGGGCGCCAGGCGAGACGTTGCAGCGCCGCGATCACCGTTACCATCTGATCGCCGCGGCGGTCGATCGCGCCCTGCAGCGCCGCCTGCTGCTTCTGCAGTTCGCGCAGGCGCTGCTCGAGGCGGATCAGATCCTGCTCGTATCGTTGCGCGGAGGAGGCGGCGCGCACCATCTTTCGCTTCACCGCCTCGACGTCGCGGGAGATCGCCTCGGACCGCTTCTTCAGCTCCTCGTGGCGCTTCTGCTCCGCCTTCAGGGTCTTCTCGATCCGCGAAAGGTCGTCCTTCGGCGACGCCGGCGGCTCGGCGGCGGCGGCGCAGGACGCCGCCCCGACTCCGAACGCCAGCGCCAGACCGAGGACGCGCCGTTTCATCCGCGGTCGACCAGACACCGCCCAGTCATCTCGGGCGGTTGCGGCAGGTTCATCAACGCCAGCAGCGTCGGCGCGACGTCGGAGAGGCGGCCGCCGTGGAAGCCCTTGACCCACGCCGGGGCGTGGCGCAGCACCGCGCGCACCGGGCCGACGGTATGGGCGGTATATGGGCCGCCGGTGACGGGGTCGCGCATCTGCTCGGCGTTGCCGTGGTCGGCGGTGTAGAAGATCGCGCCGCCCATTTTCGCCACCGCGGCGTCGAGGCGGCCGATGCAGGCGTCCACCGCCTCGGCGGCCTTCATCGCCGCTTCGATGATACCGGTGTGGCCGACCATGTCGCCGTTGGCGAAGTTGACGACGATCAGGTCGAAGGTGCCGCTTTCCACCGCCGCGACGAGCTTGTCGGTGACCTCGTAGGCGGACATCTCGGGCTGGAGGTCGTAGGTGGCGACCTTCGGGCTCTGCACCAGGATCCGTTCCTCGCCGGGGAAGACCTTCTCCTCGCCGCCGTTGAGGAAGAAGGTGACGTGGGCGTACTTCTCGGTCTCGGCGATGCGGAGCTGCTTCAGCCCGGCGTTCGCCACCACCTCGCCCAGCACGTTGGTGCGGGATTCCTGCGGGAACAGTTCGCCGAGGAAGGGGGCGAGCGGATCGGAGTACTTCACCATGCCCGCCGCGGCGGCGAACCCGAGGGTCTTGCGCGGGAAGTCGGCGAACGCCGGGTCGAGCAGCGCGGTGAGGATCTCGCGCACCCGGTCGGCGCGGAAGTTCGCCATCAGCACCACGTCGCCGTCCTTCATGCCGGCGTAGGCGTCGATCACCCGCGGCTTCACGAACTCGTCGGTCTCGCCCGCCTCGTAGGCGTCGGTGATCGCCTGCGCGGCGGAGGCGGCGGCGATGCCGTCGGCCTGCGCGAGCGCGTCGTAGGCGAGCTTGACGCGGTCCCAGCGCTTGTCGCGGTCCATCGCGAAGTAGCGGCCGGAGACGGTGGCGATGCGCACGTTGCGGCAGTCCGCTACCGCCGCCTCGAACGCGGCGACGTAGTCGCGCGCCGACTGCGGCGGCGTGTCGCGGCCGTCGAGGAACGCATGCACGCGCACCGGCACTCCGGCGGCGTCGACGATCTTCGCGAGCGCGGCGATGTGGGCCTGGTGGCAATGCACGCCGCCCGGCGACATCAGGCCCATGAGGTGGCAGATGCCGCCCGCGGTCTGCGCCTTGGCGATCAGTTCGGCGAGGGCGGGTGCCTTGGCGAGGGTGCCGTCCTCGATCGCCTGATCGATGCGCGGCAGGTCCTGCATCACCACCCGGCCGGCGCCGAGGTTCATGTGGCCGACCTCGGAATTGCCCATCTGTCCGTCCGGCAGGCCGACGGCGCGGCCGGAGGTTTCGAGCATCGCCGAGGGACTTTCGGCGACGAAGCGGTCCCAGTTCGGGGTGTTCGCCAGGGCGATCGCGTTGTCGGGAGCGGGCGGACGCTCGCCCCAGCCATCGAGAACGCACAAGACAACGGGCTTCGGACAGTCTTTCGCGTTGGGCATCATGTCATCCGGACAATTCGGGGGAGGGTGGCCTCAATATAGGCAATCGCCGGGGGCGATGCCACCGCCGTTCGTCACTGCCGGTGATAGGGATGGCCGTCGAGAATCGTCCGCGCGCGGTAGATCTGTTCGGCGATCATCGCCCGCACCAGCAGGTGCGGCCAAGTGAGCGCGCCGAGGGCGAGAACCAGGTCCGCCCGCGTGCGCACCGCCTCGTCGTGGCCGTCCGCGCCGCCGATCAGGAATGCGCAGGCGGGCACGCCGTCGTCTTCCCACCCGCCCAGGGTTTTCGCCAGCTCTCGGCTGGAGAGCGCCTTGCCGCGCTCGTCGAGCGCCACCACCCGCGCGCCGGGTGGTACCGCCGCGAGAAGCTTTTCGCCCTCGCGGCGCTTGCGGTCGTCGACCGCGAGCGGGCGGCGCTCGTCCACTTCCTTGAGTTCGATCGCCGGGCGCAGGCGCGCGGCGTAGTCCGCGAGCAGCGCCTGCTCCGGACCCTTGCCGCCGCGCCCGACCGCGACGATCAGAAACCGCATGATCCGGCCTTTCAGGCGTTCAGCGCGAACCCGCCGAGATCAGCCCGGAGCGGCGGCAATCCCACCATCGGGAAAGGGCGTTCCACCTCGGCGGCGGGGCCGTGGCCCCACATCTTTTCGAGGTTGTAGAACGCGCGAACCTCGGGGCGGAAGATGTGCACGATCACCGATCCGGCGTCGACGATCACCCAGTCGGCGTTCGCCTTGCCCTCGACCGCCGGGCGCAAGCCCGACTCCTTGAGGCGGCGGATCAGGTGGTCGGCGAGGGCCGCGACCTGACGCGACGAGCGCCCGGTGGCGATCACCATGCTGTCGGCGATGCTGGTCTTGCCCGTGAGGTCGATGACCGAGATGTCCTCGGCCTTGTCGTCGTCGAGCGAGCGACACACGATGTCGGCGAGCATCTTGGCGTCGACGGCATCGGCGAAGACGTCCTTGCCGCGACTGGGCGGCTCCTGGACGTCGGAGGACGGGGTATGGGCGTTTATGGTCGTCTCCATCGGTTGTTTCGGCTCAAGGTGAATGTCACCCCGCGCGATGATCGTCGCGGTTTCGCCAAATTTCACTTGTTGCGTCTTTCGATCAGTTTGTCGAGTCCCGATTTCCGCCGGATGTCGGTGGCGGAGGCGGGATGGCGGCGGTAGAACACGAACGACCACGCCGCCGGTTCGCTCCGCGCCAGGGCGCGCTGGCGCGGTCCGGCCATGCGCGCAAAGGCGAAGCGTTGCGCCGCACGACTGGCGAGCGCACGATAGGTATAAGGTTTGCGGTCGAACACCGCCACCGGCGCGGCGGCGAAAATCGTCTCCCAGCGATCCCAGTGCGGAATTTGCAGCAGATTGTCCGCGCCCATCAGCCAGACGAAGCGGATCCCGGGGAAACGCCGCTTCAGTGCCGCCAGGGTATCGGCGGTGAAGCGGGTGCCGAGGCGCTTCTCGATGTCGGTGACGCGAATCCGCGGGTGGCGGACGATCATCCGCGCGCGCCGCACCCGTTCCGGCAGGTCGAGCAGCGAGCGGCTGTCCTTGAGCGGATTGCCGGGCGACACCAGCCACCACACTTCGTCGAGCCGGAAGCGGCTGATCGCCAGCAGGCTGATGTAGCGGTGCCCCTGGTGCGCGGGGTTGAACGAGCCGCCGAGCAGGCCGACGACGCGTCGCCGCCGGTCTCCGGCGGGGGGCAGAGGACGCTTGCGGACGAGGGGTTTCGGGGCGTGCATCAGGGGCGGGTTTGTCCGGTACCGCGGACCTTGTACTTGTAGCTCGTCAACTGTTCGAGCCCGACCGGGCCGCGGGCGTGGAACCGCCCGGTGGAGATGCCGATCTCCGCGCCCATGCCGAATTCGCCGCCGTCGGCGAACTGGGTCGAGGCGTTGACCAGCACGATCGCGCTGTCGACCGCGTTCAGGAATGCTTCGGCGGTGGTGGGGTCGCCGGTGAGGATCGCGTCGGTGTGGTGGGAGCCGTGGGCGGCGATGTGCGCGATCGCCTCGTCGAGCCCGGAAACCGCCTTCACCGAGACGATCGCGTCGAGGTATTCGGTGTCCCAGTCGGCGTCGGCGGCGGGCTTCACCCGCGGATCCAGGGTCCGGACCTCGGCGTCGCCGCGTACCTCGCAACCCGCGCCGATCAGCGCGTCGAGCACTCCCGGCAGGTGGGTGGCCAGCACCGCGCGGTCCACCAGCACCGTCTCGGTGGCGCCGCAGATGCCGGTACGGCGCATCTTGGCGTTGAGCGTCACCGTGCGTGCCATCTCCGCGTCGGCGGCGGCGTGGATGTAGGTGTGGTTGATGCCGTCGAGGTGTTTGAACACCGGGATCCGGCTTTCCCGCGATACCCGCTCGATCAGGCCCTTGCCGCCGCGCGGCACGATCACGTCGACGAGGTCGTCCATCGTCAGCAGGATGCCGACGGCGGCGCGGTCGGTGGTGGGAATCGTCTGGATCGCGGTTTCCGGCAGGCCCGCAGCGCGGAGTCCTTCCGCCAGAGCCGCGTGGATCGCTCCCACCGAGCGGAAGCTCTCCGAACCGCCGCGCAGGATCGCCGCGTTGCCCGACTTCAGGCAGAGCGCGCCCGCGTCCGCCGCGACGTTCGGGCGGCTTTCGAAAATGATGCCGATCACGCCGAGCGGCACCGCGACCCGCTCGATGTCGAGGCCGTTGGGGCGGCTCCAGCGCGCCAGGCTGCGGCCCACCGGGTCGGGCAGCGCGGCGACCGCGTCGAGCCCCGCGGCCATCGCCTCGATCCGCGCGGGGGTGAGGGTCAGGCGGTCGAGCAGCGCGCCGGAAGTGCCCTTGGCTTCGGCGGCCCGTACGTCCTCGGCGTTGGCGGCGGCGATCGCGGCGGCGCGGCTGCGGATCGCGGCGGCGGCGGCGGTCAGCGCGCGGTTCTTCGCCTCCGTCGGCGCCTGCGCGAGGATATCGGCGGCGGCGCGCGCCTGCCGGCCGAGGCGGCGCATCGTGGCTTCGAGATCGTCGGCGCTCATTTTCCGTGCTCCTCCCGGGATTCCGTTCCGCCGTTGCGGGTCAGCACCATGTCGTTGCGGTGAATCATTTCGCTGCGGCCGCGAAAGCCGAGCAGGCCCTCGATGTCGGCGGTGCGGTGGCCGACGATCAGTCGCGCGTCCTTGCTGGCGTAGGCGGAGAGGCCGCGCGCCAACTCGTGCCCGTGGGCATCCTTCACCAGCACCGCGTCGCCGCGGTCGAAGCGGCCCTCGACCGCGGTGACGCCCGCGGGCAGCAGGCTTTTGCCGTGATGCAGCGCCTCGACCGCGCCGTCGTCGACGATCAGCGCGCCCTTGGGGTTCAGCGATCCGGCGATCCAGCGCTTGCGCGCCGCGACCGGCTCGTCGGCGGCGACGAACCAGGTGCAGCGGGTCTCGCGGGTGAGGAGTTTCTTCAGCGGGTTGTCGGCGCGGCCCGGCGCGATCGCCATGTGGCAGCCCGCCGCCATGCAGATCTGCGCGGCGAGCAGCTTGGTGACCATGCCGCCCGAGCCGTGGCCCTTCGGCTTGCCCGCCATCCGCGCGATGGTTTCGTCCACCGCTTCGACCAAGGGAATGTGGCGGGCGGTCGGGTCGGAGGTCGGGTCGGCGGTGTAGAGGCCGTCGATGTCGAGCGAGAACAGCACCAGCGCGTCGGCCGAGACCATCTGCGCGATGCGGGCGGCGAGGCGGTCGTTGTCGCCGTAGCGGATTTCCTGCGTCGCCACCGTGTCGTTCTCGTTGACGATCGGCACCACGCCGAGCTTCAGCAGGGTTTCGAGGGTGTTCGAGGCATTGAGGAAGCGCCGCCGCGCCTCCGAGTCGCCGAGGGTGAGGAGAATCTGCGCGACGCCGAGGCCGTGGCGCGCCAGCGCATCCTGGTAGGCGTGGATCAGAGTCGCCTGACCCGCCGCCGCCGCCGCCTGCTTCTCCTCCAGCCGCAGCGTCTTGCCGCGCAGGCCGAGCGGCGTGCGCCCGAGCGCGATCGCGCCGGAGGTGACGATCACCACTTCGGTGCCCTTGGCGCGCAGCCGCGCGACGTCGTCGGCCAGGGACTGCAGCCAGCCGTCGCGCACGTTGCCGGAGGCTTCGTCCACCAGCAGCGCCGAACCGACCTTGACCACGACACGCTGCGCCCGTTCGAGCAGGGATGCGGTGGTCATCGGCGCGCTCAGTCCTCTTCGCTCTTCAACGGTGCCCAATTGCTGCGATCGTCCTCTTCCTCGGCGGGCTCGTCCCACACATAGGAGGCGAGCGTCCGCAAAACGCTCATGAGGTTGTATCCCGAAACCCCGGAAAGCGCCATAACCGGCGAGTCGGTCACGGCTTTCAGAGCTGCGAGCTTCTCCGCCGCTTCCTCCTCGGTCAGCGCGTCGACCTTGTTGAGGCCGACGATCTCGGGTTTCTCGTCCAACCCGCCGCCGTAGGCTTCGAGCTCGCCGCGGATCACCGCGTAGCTGTCCGCCACGTCTTCGGCGGTCGCGTCAATCAGGTGCAGCAGCACCGAGGTGCGCTCGACGTGGCCGAGGAAGCGGTCGCCCAGGCCCGCGCCTTCGTGCGCGCCCTCGATCAGCCCGGGAATGTCGGCGATCACGAACTCGTTGCCGTCCACCTCGGCGACGCCGAGGTTGGGGTGCAGCGTGGTGAAGGGATAGTCGCCGATCTTCGGCCGCGCGCGGGTGACGCGCGAGAGGAAGGTGCTCTTGCCCGCGTTCGGCAGCCCCACCAGGCCGACGTCGGCGATCAGCTTCAGGCGCAGCCACACCCACAGTTCCTCCCCCGGCCAGCCGGTGTCGGCACGGCGGGGGGCCTGGTTGGTGGCGGTCTTGTAGTGCGCGTTGCCGAAACCGCCGTCGCCGCCCCGCGCGAGCACCACCCGCTTGCCGGGCTCGTCCATGTCGTGGAGCAGGGTCTCGCGATCCTCGGCCAGCACCTCGGTGCCTACCGGCACCTTGATCACCAGTTCGGGCGCAGCGCCGCCGGTACGGTCGCGGCCCATCCCGCCGTTGCCCCGCTGCGCCTTGAAGTGCTGCTGATAGCGAAAGTCGATCAGGGTGTTGAGGTTCGGCACGGCTTCGAGGACCACGTCGCCGCCGCGGCCGCCGTCGCCGCCGTCGGGGCCGCCGAACTCGATGTACTTCTCGCGCCGGAAGCTGAGGCTGCCGTTGCCGCCGTCGCCCGACTTGACGAAGATCTTGACCTGGTCGAGGAACTTCATTCCATCAGCCCCGAAAGAAGCAAAAAGGGGAATGGCCAACCCATTCCCCTTTGTCCACCCACCACGCGCGCGGCCCGAAAGCCGCGGGGCGGGTTATTCCGCAGCCGGCTCGACGCCGACGAAGGTGCGATCCTTGGCGCCACGCTTGAACACCACCCGGCCCTCGACGAGGGCGAACAGGGTGTGGTCGCGGCCCATGCCGACGTTCACGCCGGGATGATAGACGGTGCCGCGCTGGCGCACGAGGATGTTGCCCGGAACCACCGCCTGACCGCCGGACTTCTTCAAGCCGAGGCGACGGCCTTCGGAGTCGCGGCCGTTACGAGAGCTGCCGCCTGCCTTTTTATGAGCCATAGTTCGTTACTCCTGCCCTAGCCGGTCGTCAGGCGACGGCGATGTCGGTGATGCGCACGACGCTGATGTGCTGGCGATGGCCGTGCTTGCGCCGATAGTTCTGGCGGCGCTTCTTCTTGAACACGATGACTTTCTTGTCACGGGTCTGGGAGAGCACGGTCCCGGAGACCTTCGCGCCCTCGACCAGCGGCGTACCGACCTTGTCGCCCGCCATCAGGACTTCGTCGAAAGTCACCGCGCCGTTTTCCTCGACCGGCAGCTTCTCGACGACGATGACGTCGCCGGCTTCGACCCGGTACTGCTTGCCACCCGTCTTGATGACTGCAAACATGGTTGACCGCCTTCTTAAAAACACCAAAGAAGCGCGGCACCGCATCAGGCGGCCCGCGAAAGAGGCGCGTACTATACTCACGGGGCGAGCCCTGTCAACGCTTTTCCACCGGGTACGAGCGGAGCAGGCAAGCCGACGTGCATATACAGATTATCGCGTCCGGCGGCCGCTGCAAGATCCGGCAAAAACCCATGAGTTTCCCGCGAAAGGGCGCTTGACGCCGCGCTCGCGCGCCTGTAGAAAGCCGTTCTTCGCTTGACCGCGGACTTGTGGAGAGGTGCCGGAGCGGTCGAACGGGGCGGTCTCGAAAACCGTTGGGCGTGCAAGCGTCCCGTGGGTTCGAATCCCACCCTCTCCGCCATTTTCGCCCTAAGGGGCGATAAAATCACGATATTTTCAAGACGCTGAGTGGCCGTTTCCAGTCCTGGTACAGAAACCTGGACAGCAAGGAGGCGGTCCTTTGGCGTTTCAGCGGCTTTCTCACCTCGTTCGCCGGGGTGACGTGTTCGCCTTCCGCATGGCGGTTCCTCGAAGCTTATGGGCCAGATGCGGCCTTCGCGAGATCAAAGGATCGCTCAAAACCGGCGATCCCTTCACGGCGCGCATGCGTTGCCGTACCCTCAGCGATGTCTTCGAGCGTCTGATCCGAGAACTCCCCGCCATGCCCGATCTCACCCCCGATGTCGTCAAGAGCCTGATCCGGTCGTATTTCGAGAGATGCCTGAGCACGGCCGAGGAGGTCGCCTACCTTGCACCACAGGATCAGTCCGTCGATCTCGTGTTCGAAGCGGGGGAGACGTTGGCGGAGTCGGAACAGTTGCGAAAGCTGCTCGTGGCGCACGACTACGACCCGGTAACCCGCAACGCGGCGAATGAGGTGCTGGCGCAGGTCGGTGCATCCCGGAAAACCGTCGGCCTAGAACAGTTCGACAAGGTCTGCAACGGCGTGCTCCGGGCGCGGATCGAGACCCGGCGCATTCTCGCGGCGAAGTTGCGCGGCGACTACGCTCAGGCCGTTTCCGCCGATCCGCTTTTCATCGGCATCGAGGCGACGGAAATGCCGCCGCTACCTGGGGACGTCCCGGCGGAGGAGCGGAGCCTTGGCTCTGTCGCCAACCGCTACTGCGCGATGAAAAAGGATAAGGAGTGGGTCGGGAAAACCTATCTGGACCACCGCCGAGTTCTCAACCTCGTGATCGAGTTGGTGGGAGAAAAGAGGCCGGTGGCTACCCTTGCCTTGGATGATGTGCGGCTGGTGCGAGACTCGCTGATGGAGTTGCCCAGCAACTACATGAAATCGAAGGCAATGCAGGGCGTGCCGCTGAAGGAGATCCTGGCGTCAAAAGCCAAGGGCGAGACGATCTCGCTGAAAACCCAGGACAAGTATTTTTCGATGTTCCGCACGTTCCTCAAGTGGTGTGTGGCAGAAGGCTATCTTGCTGCGATGCCTGGGCCGGGGCTTAAGATCAGTGGGGTGTCGAAGCTCGACGCAAAGGATGCGCGGTACCCCTTCTCAGGTGAGCAGCTTCAGAAGCTCTTCACGTCACCGCTGTTTACCGGGTGCAAGTCGGCGGGGCGGCGTAGCGAGCCGGGGGATCAGGTCATCCGAGATGGCAAGTTCTGGATCCCGATCATCGGTCTCTATTCGGGGATGCGGCTTGGCGAGATCGTGCAATTGCTTGCAACCGACATCAAGGAGCATGGCGAGATCCCGTATTTCGATGTCTGTCGTGGTGAGGGGAAAACGATCAAGACCGAGTCAAGCCTGCGGTGTGTGCCGGTTCATCCGGTTCTGATCGACCTCGGGTTTCTCGCGCATGTTGATCGGCAGCGGAAAAAAGGACCGAATGGGCGTGTATTTCCTGACATCAATCCCGGCAAGGACGGCTACTTCTCTGCGGCGTTCTCGAAGTGGTTTGCGCGTTACGCAGAGGATGTTGGTGTTAAGACGGCTAAGACGACTTTCCACTCGTTCCGCCACAACTTCAAAGACGCACTGGACTATGCCGAGGTGAGTGAGGCGACATCGAAGGCTCTGATGGGGCATTCCCAAGAGGGGGTGCACGACAAAACCTACGGGAAGCCGAAGAATCTACCGCTACTCGCGAAAAGCTTGTCGAAGATCGAATACCCGATTGACCTCGACCTCCTGCGGGAGGGAAAGGGGGCGTCGTGGTCGTGCAGTTAACGAAGGGGCTAGGGGGCTCTAATAAGCCCGAGAGCGTGGACGTGAAATTAATTGCATACGGATACGAGGGTGGATTTGCTGCGCTGAGGCCGGTGATAGACAAGATCGCGATTACCTTCGACATCCCGTCATACGAGGACCAACAGGGCATCAAGACGTTCCTGATAGGGGCGAAGGAAGATAAGGCGCTTCTACCGGCCTCTCCGGCGAATGGTAAGTCGAATTATGGGTGGCGGCTTCTCCTGCCGATCCCTGGGAGTGGTGAGCACCTATTGTTGGAGGCGGGGCCACCTACGCCCAAGAACGAGGCGACGAAATCAGCGCCATTCCTCCGGTTCGAGTTCAACCCGGCAAAGCTGGGTGCGGAAGGCGTGCTGTATCTGAGGGAGTGGCTGCGGGATAATGTCCTGCTCGACCAGTACCTGTGGAGCGATATTGCCACAAGCGGCAGAGTGACCCGCCTCGACGTTGCTGTCGATCTGCTGGGGGTCCGGACCGAAAATCTTCTTGTGTCGAGCCACGTGAAGGCGGATGGGGGCAAGCCGTTCAAGCGGTTAGCGTATCATTCGTTGGCGGGGCAACTAGAGACGCTCTACCCCCACTTCAGAAAGGGGGCCCGCGCGCCGTTTTGCATCTACGACAAGAAGCAGGAGTTGGCCGATACCGGCTTCGAGGCGAAGTACGGGAGTTTGTCCCATGTCAGGGTAGAGGCCCGTAAGCAGCCGAACAGGCCGATAACGACGCTCCACAAGATGAAGAACCCGTTCCTCGGCCTGACGGTGATCGATCCCATGGGTAAGGTTGACCCACCTGAGACGGCCCACGCTTGGGTGTTCTTCCTGGATAGTTGCCGTGCCCGTGGCGTCGAGTGGGCGTTGTCCCAGCTGCCCGCCGAGGACATGAGGGTGGCCTATAAACACGCCTTCCAAGAGGCCGAGCGAAACGTCTGGAGGGCCGGGAAACTTTGGGACTTTTGGCCTGCTGCGCTCCTTCAGTCAGGGCTTCTGCCGTAAGACATGGTGAGACTGTCCCGGGTCATCTCAGCGGAGGCGTGGACAGGTTTTTGGACAAAAGGATCCCGAGGGGGCCTTGAGGCGGTCAAATCGCTTCAATGCACTGAATTTATTTAACGATCTGTCGGGGGATTACGGTCAAAACCCGCCATGGGGGAACGCCTCAAGACAACGTTCTGCGAGCGTTGTCTTTTCTCTTTTCTGCGGTGTCGTGGGGGCTATCGTTTCAACGAAAACCAACCTCCCTGAGGTGAAGCGATGCTCGTCCAGATCAGTGCTCTAACCCGTGATAACTCCCTATTATCGGAGTCCACAATCAGCCCGCCGGAGGCCGTCTCCGCCTACCTCGAAGCGTCGATCTCCGCGAACACCCGCCGGGCCTATCGGTGCGACATGGCGCACTTCACCGCGTGGGGTGGCACTATCCCGGCAACCCCCGAGGCTGTGGCTCAGTACCTTGCCGAGTACGCTGAGGCGCTGACGGTGGCCACGCTCTCCCGGCGGCTTGTCGCCATCGGCAAAGCGCACACCATGCAAGGACTGCCGAACCCCGGCTCGTCCGATCTGGTCCGGATGACGATGCGGGGCATTCGCCGTACCTGGGGGAAGCCCCAACGGCAGGCCGCCGCCGCGATCAAGGAAGACGTGCTGGCGATGGTCGGGGGGATGGGCACCAGCGTAAAGGACATCCGCGACCGCGCTTTGATCCTGATCGGTTTTGCGGGAGCCTTCCGTCGTTCGGAGTTGGTGGGGCTGGACGTATCGGATATCGAGCACGTTTCCCAGGGAATCATCATCCATCTCCGGCGGTCGAAGACCGATCAGGACGGCAGGGGGCGCAAGGTAGCGATTCCATTCGCACGCGGAACCGTGTGCGCAGTGTTTTCCCTGACTGCATGGCTCGAAGCGGCAGGGATAACCGAAGGGCCGGTGTTTCGTCCGGTGGACCGCCATGGGCATGTTGCCGAGACCCGGCTGTCCGGGAAGGCGGTGGCCGTGGTGGTAAAGACCCGTGCTGAAGCCGCCGGTCTCGACCCTGCCCGTTACAGCGGTCACAGCCTCAGGGCCGGGCTCGCCACCAGTGCAGCAGCAGCAGGCGTCCCTACGTACAAAATCCGCCAGCAGACCGGGCATGCCTCAGACGCGATGCTGGGCCGTTACATCCGGGATGGAGGGCTGTTTTGGGGGAATGTGGTCCATGTTCTTCTCTGACCGTGCAGGCCCTGTATTTTGTGTTACGCCTAGGCGTGCCGCACTCTATGTGGCGTGGAGATGGTGTTTATCACTGGACCCTGGGTCTGGCGTGTGGCAGTTTCCCAAGAAGATGTAGTAGGGAGTTGTGCATATGGAGCCGACGTCTTTAGAGCTGTGTGCCGGGGCAGGTGGGCAGGCGCTGGGGCTTGAGCAGGCCGGTTTTTCGCACGCGGCACTGGTGGAGCTTGACCCTCACTGTTGTGCCACACTTCGCTTGAACCGTCCTCAATGGGATGTCCGGGAAACAGATCTCAACCATTTTGACGCTACCGGGTTCCGGGGAGTCGACCTTGTTGCGGGAGGAGTACCTTGCCCTCCCTTCTCAAAGGCAGGGAAGCAACTCGGGGCTGACGATGAAAGGAACCTGTTTCCCGCCGCAATCAGAGTGGTCGATGAAGTCCGCCCTAAGGCCGTGATGTTTGAAAATGTCCGTGGACTGATGGATGCCGTGTTTTCCGATTACCGGACGTACATTGCAGGGCAAGTCGCGAAGATGGGTTACGAGACGTATTGGCGCCTTCTCAACGCAAGCGACTTCGGCGTACCTCAGCTTCGCCCGAGGGTGTTTTTCGTCGCGATTAAGAAAGAGGTTGCGGGCCATTTTGAGTGGCCAGAGGAGCGAAAAGAGCCACTGTCGGTTGGAGATTGCCTCCACGACTTGATGGCCGAAAATGGTTGGCTTGGAGCCGCCGCTTGGCGCGATAAGGCGAATGAGATCGCGCCGACGCTTGTGGGGGGCTCGAAGAAACACGGTGGCCCTGATCTTGGCCCGACCCGTGCGAAAAGAGCCTGGGCCGAGTTATCAGTCGATGGACACGGCGTCAGCGATCATCCTCCTGCGCGAGACTTTGTGGGAATGCCGAAGCTGACGGTCAGAATGACGGCCCGGCTGCAAGGCTTTCCGGACGATTGGCAGTTTAGCGGGCGAAAGACCGCAGCCTACCGGCAAGTCGGAAACGCTCTTCCTCCGCCTGTGGCGAAAAATCTCGCGGGGCAAATTCTTAAGGCTATCAGTGCGCCACGTATTGTTCGGATGATCCGGTCTATCGGGCTTTGAGGTGTTTACGCACTCGGTCGCGCTCGAATTCGCGAATTACCTTGGTTGGATTGGAGGGTAGGTCCACCCAATTGCGGAGGGTGTAGGTCGTTTCCATCCCCCTCTCGGTTTTCTTCTTTCCAACGCTTATCTTCAGCCCGATCACCGGGTACCGCAATTCGCGCAAGCGCTTGTGCCAATCGTCTTGACGGCTTTTGGCGTTGGCAACGAATTCAAGGAGGTCCGACGGGGTGGGTGAGCCTAGGTGAATGCGGAGCGTGTGGGCCAAGCGTTCGTGGACCGAGTCATACGCCATCACCTCGTTCATCACGGTGTCATCGAAGGTCGCGAAGTAGTCCCTCTTGCCGCCGTTGCATCTCTGACAGATAGCCCAGAGATTTGAGAGTTCAGTGAGGCCACCCCAATTGCGGGGGATTTTGTGGTCGATCTGAAGTTTTATGTGGTCCTCGGCGATCGTTTTTCCGCACATCTGGCATGTTCCCTTGGCCGTATCCAGGACTTGCGCTCGAAGCTGTGCGGGAATATCCCCATCATCTGCATAGGGGTCATCCCGCTTCCCGATAAGCCGGTAGACATATCGCGAGCCAGCGTGCATTCCATCTATCTGATAGACGCTCCGTAATTCACGAATTCGCTTGTCGAGATGTTGCTGTGTTGCTCCGATGTCGAGGGCCTCACGGATTTGAACGATGTCCAGGCCCTCAGGATGAGAAGTGAGCAGGTCGAGGATTTCTTTGTGAATTGCGCCGAGGCGTTGGCTATGATCGGTCATTCTGATCCATCGGAATGAGCGGGAAGGGAAGATGGCTGATAAGCTGACTCCTGAGCAACGCAGCGTCAACATGTCACGTATCCGCAGTAAGGGCATGAAGCCCGAAATGCAGATCAGAAAACTTGTTCACTCCATGGGGTACCGCTACCGCCTCCACCGGCCTGATCTTCCTGGAAAACCTGACTTGGTGTTTCCAGGACGAAATGCCGTAATTTTCGTCCATGGGTGTTTCTGGCATCAGCATCCAGACCCGGATTGCCGGGATGCACGTATGCCTAAATCCAATCTTGAGTACTGGGAGCCGAAGTTGCGCCGGAACCGGACACGTGACAGGGATGAGTGCGACCAACTGCGTGCGATGGGGTGGCGTGTATTCGTGGTCTGGGAGTGTGAAACACGGCAGCTCGATGTGCTCAAGGAGCGAATTCGCCTGTTTCTCGGCGGTAATCAGAGGGGTTCCGATCAGGACTGAGCCCGTTCCATCGCGGCCAGAATTTCCTGTGCGAGAAGTAGGTGTTGGTCTGTTAGGCGCTTCGCCTGAAGGCGTAGCTCGTCTTCAGCCTCCAGCCGTTTGCGGCTGACGAGGCGGGTGTCCTCAATTCCCTCGAAGAAGAACACCATCGGCTTGTCCGTGGCCTGGGCAATCAGCGCCAGGGTCTCAAGGCCGGTCAGCGCTTCCCCACGCTCGATGTTGGATAGCGTGGCGACGGCCTTGCCGATGCGGTCGGCAAGCTCCTCCTGCGTCAGCCCTTTCTCCCGGCGGGCCGACTTTACTCTCAGGCCAATGTGCTGCTTCAGGTTCATCATGAGGCCCCCATTCTGATGGTGGGTGCCGCTGGTAACCATTACCTGAAACTACGTGCAACCAATTGCACTAACATTTTGATGGTGACTCGCTGCCGCCGGAGGTAAACAGGAACCGGGCACGCCAAGGAGGGCGCGAGTGGTTCTGTTCGCCGAAAATGAAGGTTCGCTCGGGCTTTTGCGTCCCGAGAGCTTCGCGGATCGCCATGATGAGGCGTGTATCCAGGCGTGGGCCGACGCTAGCCCCGAGATCGTCAACGGCGGCCATCCCCTGATTTCCCTCGGGCGTGAGATTGTCACCCGACATGGCCACCTGATCGACAACCTGTTCCTCGACCAAGACGGGGCGCTGTTCGTGGTGGAGATGAAGCGCGGGCGGACGCCCCGTACCGTCGTCGCCCAGGTGATCGACTATGCCGCCCACGTCAGTCGGTTGGATTGGCCGGAGGTGGACGCCCTCTGCCGTGACCGTCAGGGCTGCGGCGTCGATGAGGCGTTCCGCCGCGTCTTTGGGCGAACCTTACCGCGCGAGCGTACTCCAGCGCACCGTTTGGCTATCCTCGCCGAGAGCTATGATCCGCAGGCGATAGATGCTGCCCTGTATCTGGTCAACGCGGGGACGCCACTGGTGCTGCTCCAGTTCACGTGCTTCCGTGTCGATGGGCGGGACGTTCTCGATATTCGCCCGGTTCTGGGAACGCTTCCCGAGCCGGGAGCCGTCAATGCCGAGGACGGCGCGGATGGTTACGACGCATGGCTCCTCGGCAGCGTCGAACAGGCGCTTCCGGGTCTCGCGCAGGATCAGGGGTGGGCGCTGCGGTGCCGCCGCAACAAGCAGACGTTGCCGTTCGGCTGTTCCGGCTGGCCGCTGTCGCTTGGAGACTGCCAGCTCCGCGTCGATACCTACAAGCGGGATGCGGTTTCGCTGCGCCTCGCGTTCCGACGCGAATGCGCTCCGGGACTTCAGGAATTCGTGGAATGCCGACGCGCCGATTGGGTGGACGGGTTTCCCGCCGCTTTCGAGACGCCGCCGTACGCCACCGTATTTGCGTGCCTGACGCGCGATATGCCGCGTCCGGAGATGGGGGAGCCGGAGAGGATCGAGGAGATCGTCTCGGCGGTTCGCGGGATGACGGGTGGATTGCTCCCGGTGATCGGGAGGTATTTTGCCGAGCAGGAAGGGGGAGACGATGGTGGTATGGACGAAGGAACGGCTCGACAAGCTCTCGCGGGAGGAGCGGGCGAGCCTCTACCAGAACGCCTTGAATGCGGGCGGAACGGCGGGTGAGGAACTGGTGAAGCTGATCGAGACCAGCGGCCTGCCCTACGTCAATCCGACCTGCCCGAGCGACAACAGTCCCACCACCCGCGCAATCGACGACATGATCGCCACCGAGGAAGTCCGGCAGGCGATTTTCCAGGCAGCGGAGCAAGGTCTCCCCGCATTGGCTGGGTTCGATCCACTGCTTCAGAAGGCGCTCGGAGCCGATTATGGCAAGCACAACATGACCACCGCCACGGCGGGAGATCGAGTAGCGCAGTTGATGCGCAGCCGAGGCTACCGCGAGGTCGGAATGCGCCCCCTTCCCAAGGGCTGCGTCGCCCGCAGCGCCATGCTGTGGGCCAAATAGCCCCATTCCGCAATTCTCTTGGCCACGCTCGCCGGAAAGTTAACGTCCTCGACACAAACAATAACCTCACGAGGACGAGATGATCGAGACTTTCGAGGACGCCTACGCCGCACTGGCCGGTGACGTGACCGCCAACCCCTTACCGCAGCACCGTCCCCTGTCAGCGGACCCGTGGGTGATGATCAGTCTCTTGCAAAAGGCGATCCGGCGCGGCGAGACGGAAACGGCGGAGCGGGCAGCCCTGACGCTGCTGCAACAGCGCCCGTCCTCCCTGTGGCGTCGTCTGATGGTGATCGCCTTCGAGGACGTGGGAGCGGCGAACGCCGATGCCGTGGTCAAGGCCGTGGTGGCCTGCGAGTCGCCGAAGCTGCGGGAAGGGTTGGGTGGAGACGCCAAGGTGGCCGCGACGGTGGCGCGGATGCTGGCCGATGGCCCCAAGGATCGCTGTGCCGATTACGTAATCTGCGCGGCCAAGGATCATCCGGCCTTGGAGGGGATGCGGGAGATTGTCGGCTGTCGCTCGGTGCCGGAGCGTTTGGCGTTCGCCGCCGACGAAAGCCTGGGACTGGTCGAACGTTCGATTGCAGTCTGGTATGCGTCGGGCATCGAGTGGGGACGGGAACGCCGCGTCGGCGCGGGCGATTTGCCTGCACTCCTGGCGCTACTCCGGCGACTGAACGTCCCCGCCGCCTTGGCGGATGCCTCGGGCTTCGCTGCCGTGCGAACCCGCGAGCCGATCTGCCTGATGGTGCCGTTGATCTGGCGGGAGGCCTTCAAGGACGAAGTGCCCGAGGTCGAGGCCCGGGAGGTTCCGCCGTCTCCACAGGTCGAAGGCATCCCCCTCTATGCCTTCGACAAGCACACTCGCATCGGCCTCCGCGCGATCCAGACGTTCGCCCGCGAAAACCCTGCTGTGAGCGCCTGCCTGGAGGAATGCGTGCCGGAGCACCGCCACCGGGATGCAGCGGGCACCGCCGCTTTCTACGCCGACGCCGCGCCGATCAACTGCCGTCTGAAGTGGCAACAGGTGAACGCGCTGACCGCGCTCGGCATTCGCAACGACCTGCTGGTGGCCGGGGTCACGCACAAAGGCATGGGACCGCTTCTGACCGCCGTCCGTGACAACCTCGACCACCTCAACGCCATCCGCGCCCGCCTTTTCACCGCGTCCCGCCGGTCCGCCGGGGGCGGCGCACGCCAGCCCGATCTTCTGTGAACGTCCAAGGGGAAAAGAACATGAAAGCCTGGATCATCGCCGCGCTTTTGGTCGCGGCATTCGTTCCCACCGCCAACGCCCAGCCCTACGATCTGCGCGGGTTCAAGCTCGGCATGACGATGGATGAATTCCTGGTAATGCGGCATCCGGACGGCCATTCCTGGCTGCGCATCATGTGCACCGGAAATCCCGACGCCGCCCAGGCGACGGGAGGAGCTGAGCTGAGGGTGAGCAGTACGGAGTCCAAGATCGGTGTCGTCCGCTGCAACCATTTCCGCAACGACTACGGTACCGGAACCGCCCGCCTAACCGGCTTCAACATGGATGTCGCGGGGGTCAAGGTGTTCCAGCGGTTCGAGTTCGTGCCCGATCCTGCATCGGCGGAGCTGCGCCTGTTCCGGATCGTGATCGACTCCAACATGGACTACTGGGATCAGTTCTGGTCGGCCTACAACGAGAAGTTCGGGAAGCCCGGGAGCCTGAAAACCGAAAAGGTTCAAAACGGCGCAGGCGCGACTTTCGATAAGGTGGTCGCCGTGTGGGCCAATAAGGAAAGCTCGATCCTGCTGGAGCAGCGCGCGGCGAAAATCAACCTGATGAGGATCGTCTACCAGGAAAGCGCTCTCGCAGCTTACGTGGCACAGAAGACGGAAGCCATCGAGGGTAGGCCGTCGGACAAACTCTAATTCCTAAAGAAACACCGTTGCCAGGGGCGCCACAAGCCCGCACAGAGGCGGGAGAGGATGGAAGGAACCATCCCCTCCCGGCTTCGTTTTGATGATCTGCGGCCATCTGCGAAGGGAGCCGTAGGTAGTCATTCTCGGCATCTTCATTCAGATCGGGATCGTAAGGTCGAGGCCGAAGATCGTCGGGTAGCCGTGGACCTTACTGACCTTGTAACCGAGTCCTTCGAGCTTCCGCTTCAGGGTTTTATCGGCGACAGGCTGCTTAACGCCTTGCTGGTGTGCCCACGCTTTGAGGGCCTCCCGGAATTGGCTCAGCAACAGGCGGGCGTCGGGGTCGTGGATGCAGCGATCTTCGATGAAAGCCATCAACGGGACCGCGTGAGTCTTGAACTCCTCCAGAGCGGCACGACACGCCTCGGGCATCTCGAAGCCCTTACGCAGAACAAGACGTTTCAAGCCTTCCAGCGCCCGGTTGAGCACGCCTGGCATTTCTTCCGCCCAGATCTCCGGGAACAGCGCCGAGTTGATTTCCTTCTTCGTGAACACGTGATCGAAGGGAAAAATCTGCGCACGCCGGAACATGCCGAGCGAAACATCATGGGTGCGGGGGTAACTGTTCCCGGCCATGATCGGCAGCGCGCGATTGACGAAGTTGAACTTCCGGCGGCCATAGGCGTGGCGGGCGCTCATCGTCTTCGCCTCCGAAATCTTCTTCAAGAGGCCGTCGGGAAGCGTGGTGCCTTCGGCCATGTCGTCGTCGATGAGGATCAGTTTTCCGGCCAGCGCGGCAGCATTGAAGTGGTCCTTGGAGAACGTGCCGATCTGATCGTTGAGAGCCGCGTCGGGGCCAACAAGCCGTTCAAGGGTCTTCAACAGCATGGATTTGCCGTTCGAGCCGTGGCCAATCAGCATCCAGAAAGAGGGGATGCTGCGATCAGGTTGGATCGCATAGCCGGTGAATTCATTCCAGTGCCGCGCAACGTCCGCCGGGTCCGAGGCCTCGGCGAAGATGTCGAGGAGCGCCTGATCGAAGAGCGGGCAGACCGCTTCCGGATCGTAGGAAATCGGGAGGCAGTAAGTCATCCGGCTGGCAGGGTTGTGCGGCTTCAGTTCGGGGGAGCCATCGGGCCTGATCCAGACTTCCCCATTGGCGCAGTTGATCAGCGGCAGGGGAGCATCGGCCATTCCCATTACATCCATGTCGGTGCCGAGCAGATCGATAAGGCACGTGTGGGCGCTGTTCACGAGGCTGACGAGCGATTTTCCCCCGGCGAACGGCAGGTGCGCTGTTGCTTCAATCTGAATGACGCTACGGATTTGCCCCTCGGTGGTTTCCCGCCAGTGCGTCTTATCGAACACCCAGAGCGAGCCGTCCGTACACCGCTTCAAGCCGGTCTTGCCGTAGGACGTTCCGAGGACCTTCTGCGCGATCATGAGGCCGAGGTCACTCGCCTTGGTCTGCTGCTGTTGAGTAAGCTGCTTCAGGTCGGCCTTGAGGGCGGATTTCGTGGTCCCGGTCTTCGCGGAGATCAGCTTGAGCAAATGGTCCCGCTGGACAGCGGTCAGGTCCAAGCTGGCAGCAACTTCAAGAATGCCGTTGATGGCGGTGGGAGCGCTGGTGGGGGCGAGGTGCTGTGCGTTGGTGAGGATATCTTCGTAGGTCGGCACAGGCGAAGGCATATGCGCTTCGGACATTTCAAAATCTCCAATATGTTCGGAGACTTCAGCACATCCGAAAAAACCGAAAGAGGGTTGCTCAGCATATGCTGAAGTCAACCCTCCTTGGTATCATTCAAGTCCAATCATCTCCCATCTGACAGACGAGGTCAATATAGTAGCCTCTGCCGGATGACGTGTGTTTGTGATACGGTTCGTTCGAAGGTGGGTCGGCTGCCCCAGCGTATGAGCGGCATGGGGCGATGCTTGTTAGCTGAAACGAATGCTGTGGGAGCCCGTATTCCTAGCACGGTTGTAAAAGCTGATCCAAATGAGGTTTTGGCAATGCAATTAAGATTGTGGACTTCAATACTGATATTTGGAGGATCGTATTTCCCTCTGGCGCTAATACTGTTAGCGCAAGACGTTAATTTTGTTTGCGCTCGAAAGTTATTCAAGGGTGTGGCCCTCTCAGAAGGCGATGGATGTGTTTTACCACTTAATCATCCGGGAATATCTATATCAATATTATTGATTTGTGTTTTTTGCCTAGTTTTCTCATGGTTTGTCCTCAAGATGACGAGAACAAAGAGGACATGTAAAATAATGGATTCAAAGCATGTTCCATCCGAGCTTATGAGTTATACGCTGCCTTACGTTGTTGCGTTTATGGGTGTCAGTTATGATCAGAAGGATAAATTAATTGGAATGGTCGTGTTCCTGGTTTGGTTATTTTGGATAACACATAAGTCTGGGCAAATAATACTTAATCCGGCTCTGATAGTGTTGGGATGGAGGTTGTACGACGTTACTTATGTTTACAGTGGATGTGCTAACGAGTTGCGCGGACACATGCTCGCGGACCACGAAATAGGTCGCGGAGATGTGGTCCGTTACAACGACGTAGAAGATGTCGTCATAGCAAAGAAGAACATGAATGAGGGCGGGGATGGTGAGTCTAGCAGATCTTAAGGCTTTCGATGTCGCGAACGCAGAATTAACTCTCTGGACGTTTAAGGGGACGATGCCGGAAGTTAATGGGCACTGGATCGAGACTACGGATGGTCTCGATAATGAGATGAAGGCGATATTATCTGCGCAGTTGCAGGATGTTGTGGAGGTCATTGGATACGGCCTGTTGGCCGAAAACAATGAGGGAAGCGCTCTTGTTGTCCCGGCAGATGAGACGTTCGTTGATGTGATTGACGAGGCGATTGCTCAAGCCCTGCCAAGGCGGAAGATTAGAAACGTAACAACATTAAGGAACGCAAAATTTTATGTGATGAGATTGGTCTCCAGAGAAAAAGTTATCCTCGCTGTGAGGAAAACGGATACGTCATGGAGAACGAGATCGGCTAGGAATATTGTTCCTGTCATATTTAAAAATAACGAGCTTGATATATGCCAAGATGATGGTTTTAAGATATATAGATCGTTTGATTTTGTGCTTATGGACGATTCCGTATTCATTCTAAATAAGAGAAATTTTGAGTCTGTGCTAAATTACAAGCTAGCCCTTGAGGGTGATTTTGGCGGGTTGCAGGAGGAGGGAGAATTTCAGGAAATTTTTCAGTCTCCGGAATCGCTGAGAACATTTGTAGAGTTTGTTGGGGTGAATAAAATACATCTGAGGAGGGCGTCTGCAATTAGACAGAAGGGATTCTATAAGAATGAAGAATTTATGCGGAATCTCCGTGATCATTATGCTGAATTTGGCCTAAATATAGAATTTGATGACATTGGTAGAATTATTCCGACGCCGGACACTTGCCGAGACATTATGACTGCGTTGCTTGATCATAGGCTGCGTTCCGGTTTTTCCGGGAATAACTATGATGTTCCAAATGCTGTTCGCGTCTGAGAGCAATTCTGGAGCCGTTTTTGATGTTTCAATCGAGGGCGGCCGTTCACTGGGCGCAGACCTTCTTAGGGGTTACTTTTGGTGATGCTAAGAATGGCTTTGCTGACCAGTGATTGCACGTTGGATTGTGTTTTGGCGGCGAGCTCTTGCAGGGATTGAAAAAGGGCTGGGTCGATCTTGAAGCCAATCTTTTCAAAAGGCTCTGGCTTCGGGAAGCCCGGAATCGATGCAGGCTTTTCCGCGATCAATGAGGTTAAGGCTTCGGAGAGTAGGCTCATCATTGTTGTGTTTCGCTTCGCGGCGAGCATCTTCAATTTCAGCTTCGTGTCTGGCGTGACCTTGACCGTGCACTGCCGTGCGTGGGGAATGGCGCGCTTCAGTTTGAGCGACTTTGGCGGGACATGAGTGGGCTCCCTGTGTGATCGGGTGAAGGTAACGGCCATGGTCTCCTCCTTAAGCTTCAGGCCAACCAGTTGCACTCAGTGCAATTGGTTGCACCAAAAACCGGCTTGTGGCAAGCGCCACACCTCGTCGCTTTCCCTTTTGCTTGGGGCAGCAAACTGGTACAGAATTCGGTGTGCGGGCTGGTTTCTTCCCGCTTAACGTCTTGAATCGGCGTGGTTTGCGGAAGTTGGTGTTCTTCTCCCACCCTCTCCGCCAAGACCTTCTAATAGCCTATTGAATATAGGTTATTTTCGGAAGCATGTGGTCTTCCAACCCCCAAACCAACCCACAATCAGCTTCCGGATTGCCGCGCACTCCGGCGTACAGTCGTGACCAAACCGGCGAGAAACGATTCCTGGGGATGGTCGAGCAGGTTCTGCTTCAAGCATAGGATTCCCGGGACTCGTTCGGGCTTGTTGACGTCAGAGCAGCGTCAGTTGCGCCTTGTTTTTCGGCTTCTTGCCCTTCGAAGGTAATTCAAAGGCCTTTTCGTCGTCCAGGCTGCTTTTTGTCAGGGGCGGGGAGGAACATATCCGCTCCAGCAGGTCGGCCTGCACCGATTCCAGGGCGATGAGCCGCCCCAGCACGTGGATGACGTTCAATAATTCCGTGGTGTATTCCGCGAGCCACGCCTTGGGCTGGATATCCCCCAGCGGCGACGGCGGACGGCGGTTTCCGATAATCGGGCGGCTGCGGTCCAGGCGGCGGTAGCTGAACCAGTGTTCCAGCACCGGTTTGCCGGAGACCTCGTAAGCCCAGACCGCCGGGGGCACGTTATCAATATATCCCGTTCCAACGTGAAGGCGCTTTTGCCGGGCGTCATAGCTGATGGAATCGGGAAATTTTTCGGGATCGGAAGGAATTTCGCCTCCAGCGGGGATAAGCGGCCCGTCCCCCTTTGGCAGGCGCGGCGGGCCTGCGGGACGACTTGCCGCTGGATCGGCATAGCGCTCACCGAAGGTGTGCAGCCAGATTACTTCGCGCCCGATATTTACCGCCTCTGCGAACAGCGTCGTATCCGCCGTGATCGGGATGCGTAGGCCGGGCTGGATCAAATCGCCGGAGAACTGCGCGACGTACCCCGGGTGTGCCGCCACCGCCGCGATGTAGGCCATGACATCTTCGCCGCTCACCGGCATCCCGTACCGCTTCGTCAATGCGGTCAGGAGCCCCGGTCGAACATTGGATTGTTCCGCTTTGTTGTCGCCCCAGAGAGGGTAGACTCTTCCACCAAAAGAACCCTTATAGTGATCTAGATCAGGAATACATCCGGAAAATGAAAGCGCTGCTCCAGATGATGGGGCGCAGCGAGCCAAAGCCGTCAAATAAACTTGGCTCTTAGAGAGAACTTCCCACAAGGTTGGATTGGGCTGATTTAACAGGCGGCTGTCCGGAATGATCCACTGACGATCGAAGGACCGGAAGCCATAACGAACGGGTGGAACGACTGTCTCCTGATCTTCGGCCACCCGCACCGTACGGTGCGGGTGCCCATGCAGCCCCTCAGGGACAAGCTTATTGCTATGCTTGTCTCCGGGTTTTCCGTTCCTCAGGTGAGGATGGAACAGCAACTCCTTGCGGCCTGCATCCTTTTCCTTGATCAGGCGGTCCCACCGCGCCCGCAGGGATTCCGCATCCGGCGCGATCACCCAGGTGCGCCCCGGCATCACCCCGGAGCCGTTGTAGACGAAGAGATCGTCCAACGAGGGGTAGCTCTCCCACATGTCCGCTGCCGCAGGGAGGAACGGCGCGCGCCACCCGGCGGGGCAATCCACCCACTCAGCGTCGTCCAGGGAGAGCGCCGCCAGGGCGGCGAACTTGTCTTCCCGGCGCCCGACCGGCAGGTCGCGGAACCTGACGTGCGCTGGGGCATCCTCCGTGCACGTTGCGCCGCGGGAGGCGAGGACGATGCAGACCGGCTGCTGAACTCCCTGGAAGATCCGCGAGGCGACGGGCGGCTGGTGTCCCTCTGGCGAGCAGTTGATTACCCAGATTTCATCGGTGTCGCGGCGCAGGTCGGCGCGCATCTTCTCGAAACCGGGGCCGTTGAGAAAACCAGCAACGGTGATGAAGCAGACGATCCCCTTGTGTTCCCCCCCCCCCCGGCGCACCTGGCAGAACGGGCGCGCCGCCGAAGACCTTCCATGCCGCCCAACGCCAGAAATAGACATAGAGGTTGTAGAGGTGCTTCGCGTGCGCGCCTACTCCCCATTCCTTTGGCGGCATCCACGCCTTGAAGGGGGCATCGACGGTCTTCGTTCCCTGTTCGACCCAGCCGCCGCGCCCCTTGGCCTTCTCCTTGTACGGGGGATTGCCGATTACCACGGTGATCGGCTCCGATCTTTTGATCTGGTTCGCCTTTTTCCGGGATTCTGCCAGCGGGGCGAACATCTTCGGAATCCACTCGTGATCCTCGTCGGGATTGTCGAGGGTGTCCGCCACGTACAGGCGCAACGACGGCAAGGTCTCGGCGTCTGCCTTAGTCAGGTCCACCACCTCCGCCAGCAGTCGAAGTTGTGCCACGGCAAAGGGGCCGAACTGCAACTCGAAACCGATGACCCGGTCAAGTGCCGCGCGTACCACCGCGCCTACCGCCCCCGGCCCCTGGTCGGCTTCGGTCGTCTCTGCAATCCGGTGCAGGATTCCCAGCAGGAAGGTTCCGGTGCCGACCGCTGGGTCCGCCACGGTCACGTCAGGCGAGGCGAGTCCTCCTGCCAACGCATACCGTCCTCCATCCCGCAGGAGGTCATCAACCAGCCGAACCATCGTGGTTACGACTTCCGGCGGCGTATAGTAGGAACCGGTTTTCTTTCGAAGTTCGTTATCGTAGGCACTCAGGAAGTGCTCATAGAAATAGAGCCACGCACCAGGATCGCCCTTACTGATCTTTTCCCATGACACGGCATCGAGGACGCGGATGAGGGTTTGCAGGGAGGTCTTTAAGGTCTCCTGGTTTTCCGCGTCATCGACCAGAAGCCGCAGCGCCAAGCCGATCAGCGTGTTGGTCTTCGCCAGTTGCTTGGCGACGCCGTCGAGACCGTCAGACAGGCAGATTTCGTGCGCCCGGGCCACCAGCAGGCCGAATGTCACTGCCTGGGCATAACCGTCCGCGAATTGTTCGTTCGTGGCTTCCGGGAAAAGCAGCCTCCGCCAGTCCTCGGCGAGGCTGGTCAACGCCGCCGACCCGGCATTGAGCTGTTCGATTGCCTCTTCCCGCAGCAGCCTGCAGAGATGCGCGCTGATATCCGCCAATTGCACAGCATTGCGTGGGGGAATCGGTTCCCAATCGAAAAACGAGGAGAACAACCCCAGAAGGGTAATCGGGGCCGACAGATCGGCCCCGGCCTTTTCCACATCGCCCCCCAAGACGATGATCGGGGCTTCAAGTTCGCCGTTCCGCCATAGGCTGAAGGCATTGCCGTCCGTGTAGAGTAAATTGGGGAGGGACTTGAGTTTGTCCCATTGCTCCTTGTCGTGCTTGTCGGTGAAGCGGCGGGGGTCGGCCCCCTTTCCGGGTGCCTTGACCTCGATAAACCCTACCAGGGCATTCTGCCGGGCAATGGCGTAATCGGGTCTCAATTTCATGTCGGACAGCGAGGTTTCGCCGACAGCAACGATGCTTCCGGAAGGCAGGCCGGAAAGCCCGGCCATGTCCTGGATGAATGCTTCCAGAGGCGCGCGGATTTGATCTTCCGGTTGCCCTGAAATCGCCGGGGTGGAAAGCTTCGACTTCAGGAGTACGCCAAACCGGGATACGGCCTCGGCAAACGCATCTTCCGTCTTCATGCAGCCCCCCCCTCGCAATCTGAATCGTTGGAAAAGACTACAAGCCTTCCGTAAGAATCGCTACCGGTATCAGGAAGTTAGATTACCGTCTCCTTGGAAGAAAGCCCCTGTAAGGTGAGGTGGCGGTTTCCTGAAGGTCCGCGAATGATCCGCTGAGATTCCTGATTTCCGCCTCTTAACAAGAACCAGTGAAGGGTATGGCTAAGAGGTTAAGTGCGTTCGCTTCCATCTGCCGGACGGTCTCAGTCACTTTCGGCCTCGTGGTAATCCTAGCGGGCGGAGCGCTGCCATCATGGCGGGGGCGGGCAGGCTGAGGCTCCAATAGCGGAGCAATATCTCCTTGTTCAGCAGAACCCAGGCCCGGACCAGTCTGAGGTCGCCTTTCGATAGCCCGGTCGCCCCAACAGTCGAGGGATCGTCCGATATCAACACGTCGATCAGTCGATCCAGGCTCGATCTCTGCCCGTGGTCGCGCGATACTTTGATTCGCGGCGCTCGATAACGGCTGGGGTCGCGCGTGGGTACGTAGACCATCATGGGTAAGCCGGTATCCTTCGGGGGCAAGGCCAAGATCAGCAACCGTTTCGATGCGGTTTGGCTGCGTACCGCCGCCAGAATCCTGCTTGCTCGTATGCTCGTCCTCATTGGTGTCTCCTTATGGGAATGGCGGGTGGCTCGCCCAGGTTGAGCGATAGCGTGACCGCAGGTGCGATCAGCGGAACGAAAACGGGGGTGTCGTGAGGGAAGGGCAGCTTCGCGAAACGTCGGTGGGCGGTGTTTTCGGTCTGGGTCAGTCCAGGCGCTGCGGTATGTCCACCGAGAAAACGGACAGAATGTAATTCTCGGTCTCGATAACGCTGCTCGGCAGCAACTGCTGCCCATCGCGCATGACGCATTGAAGGCTGCTTTGAGAGCCGTGCTGGCGGGCGCAATCCCAATTCGCGGTTCCGGCATAAATGGGCCAACGACGTCCCGGCGGAGCCTGTAAAATTTTATAGGCGGAGAGAGCCTCCGCCTTCTTTCTGAGGAGGTGAAGGCGGCTCATCCGGGTGTGTTGCGGGTTGAGGATGATGTCGAGGGACGTCACCGCCTCGAAGAAACGCCGTTCGAGGGCCTCGTATCGAACCCGGACGCCGTCCTTATGGCAGTGCAACAGGTTGATCTCGCCGCATTCGATCCATCCGACATGTCGGGACTGCACGGAAAACCGCCTGCTTCCATTCGGAGCGAGCCCGGCAACCACCTTTTCGGCCAGTTCTTCCGTGACGTTGCCGGTGGAGGAGAATTGCTGTCTCGGTTCGATCCTGGCCGTCTTACCCCCGCCGACGACATAAAACTGGCCGCGACCCTTGAGGTGACGCGGCCCGGTCAATGGACTATCCGCCGGATCGAGCATCTCGACCGCGATCGATACCGGTTTGCCGCTGAATTCCCGTTCCAGCACCGCCAGTTCGGCGGTATCGGGGCAGGTGAAGCCCGCCGATAACACCAGATTGGGTAAGGAACCTGTCCGCGCTTCGTAGTTGCGCAAGGCTTCGATGAGCCAGCTTGCATAATGCGTGGTAATGGTATGATTGTTGGAATTGAACTGAAATGAGATCAACCCGATATTCAACCACATTCACCATTCATTATTTACATAATTATATAGTATATTTCTTAAAATTTCAAGTAATTCAATTTCATGTGAAATGGAATTGTTGATAAATCTCAGTAGTTGTCTGTTTTATGCGTGGGGGCTTTGTTGCCTCGGCTCCGCCGCCGACCGTTCGGACGATGGCGACGGAGCCATGGCTGATTGGGGTCATACTTCGAAGTCGTCCAAGTCATCCTCCCATTTATCTGCTATTCCGCTATATGGCTGATTTCCCATCGTTTCCTGGCTAGCAGAAAGGGACATCCTAGCGGTAGAGGGAGACGAAGGCCCACGATGGGCAAAGGGGAGCTTGTCGGCAGCATCAGCGGTCTTTGTGCCCGAGCCGAAGAGGAGGGTGGAGCCTGAAGGAGCCCATTTCGCAAGGCCCACTTCCGCCAACTTCGGAACGTTGTTCGGGCATGCACCGGTCCGTCGCGAGGGGGAGGCGGCGCTTTCAGGCGTCTTCGCGGGCAAATATCGCGCGAAGGCGTCTTCGAACTGATCCCGGCTGTAGCCTCTTACGTTGCTCCCATTCCCTCCAAGTTGGCGAGGCTGGATGCCGTATTCACGAAGCAACTCGGCAAGCTGGCGCGGCCCCAAGGGTTTCCCTCTAGAGTAGGTCGCCCAACGTTTTCCTCATCTGCGTTCAGGCGGAAGAGGAGGTATCGCGTTCCGATCTTGTCGCCTCCGGTTCGGTCGAAAGCGTCGCGGATGCCGTCCAGAAGTTCGGCGCCTACGGATACGGGTTCGTGTACCCTCGCAGACAGTTGCAACGCTGCCGCCCGTGCGGCTTCCGGCCAGCGTCCTCCGGCATGATCGGCGATGGCCAGCAACGGCTCCCAGTTGTCCTGGGCGCGATCGTTCAATTCGTCAGGCAACTCCGGCCGCATATTGCCAATCGTTTCTCCGGCATCTTCCGCGAAGCGGGCAAGTTGTCGTCGCAACCGTTCGAAGGGTGCCGGATCGGCATGGCGAAGCCTCTCCGCCTTCTCGTCTGGTCGCTTCCGACGCAGTTCAACCCGGATGGAACGATCAAGGGTCGTTTTGCTCAAGAAGGTCCCGATCCCGGCTATGGCCTTTGCTCCCCAGGTTTGGAAGGCTTGGGGGTCTTGGTCCTTGCCTACTACGCGCCAGACCTTGCTCATGCCACGGGTGTGCCCAGAGTTGAGGATGCTCTGAAAGCCCTTGTCTCCCCTGATGAAGGCATCGGCCTCGTCCATGAGCAGTGTGGGGCCGTACGCTTCAATCGCACGATAGACGACGGCCGAGGTCATGTTCGAAGTGCTCAGCGGGCGGCGGCACAATAGCCCGACCAGGGAAAGGAGCTGCGTCTTGCCGCAGCTCATTTCCGCAGCGGAAATGACGAGGATGGGGGCTACTTGAGCCCGGTCAATGAGGTAGGTGGAGGTCGCCCACAGTGTCACCGCATCGAGAACCTCTTCGTCGCAAACGACGAATCTGTGTATGGTTCGGCGGATGTCGTCAAGAAGCTCGGCGGGGTCTACGTGTGAGGGCCAAGGTTCCACGGCGGGGAACATGTCAGCCTCGGTCTCCGTGTTGACGTGATTGAGCGTACTCATCGGGCGGCCTCCTCGGTAAGACGCTGCAGGTAGGCTTCCCGTTCGCTGATGGGGACCAGGGTTTTCCGGCTCCCGGCCTTCAGGATTTTGATGCGGCCTTTCCCGACTTCCTTATAGAACAGAGAGCGCCCAATCCCCAGGGCGGCACAAAACTCATTCACGGTCTCGGCGACGCGGTCACTGTTGGTCGTATAGGGCATTTCTTCCTCCGAAACTTTCCAACGCACAGCGCGGTGGATTTTTCGCGGCCCTCTACGATCAAAATTTTCGGGAATCGGCCTATGGGGGCGATTTTCGCCCGCGATACTTGCAAATCAGGTATGTCGTATATGCATGTCCAGAGCGCCGGTGCCTCTGGTGGTCGCCTTTGTGGGGTAAACGTTCGGGGAAAAGCGAACCCCTGGCAGGCGCAAGAAGGGTCGAGCAACCGAGCCGGCTGGCGGTGCCCCATAAATGCGGGGCGCCGGTGGCTGGAGTTTTGCGGTGATGAGAGCAGGAATCCAAGGAGGGGTTTTGTGGACTTGTCGTGGCGGGCGGCAGGGGGGGGGGCAGCGCCCGTTATTCTTCGTCGGTCGGGTCGCGGGGATGCCGTTCGTATTTCTTTCAGTGGGCGTCATGCGGCGGCATGTCGACGTGTTTCATATCGTCTGATTGAAGAACGGCGCCCCCAGGTATTCAAGGCATTGTCAGGCCGTTCCCTTAGAAACTTTCCTCGACATCCATAACTAAGAATGCAGTGGTCTCCTTGAATGTATAGACAATTGCCTTGGAGACGGATTTTTTAATATTATCTTTTATTGTTTTTGTCATGCTGATGCTCTTCAGCCAAATTGTTGCCGTTCTTCCCGGTAATTCAATGGATCGTGGTTCAGTGGTTTTCTTGCTCCATCCGTCAGTGCCATATTTTCTTTGCGCATTGGAAAAGACCTCATCAAATGCTCTGTCCATATCGGCCTTATTTGTCAGATTTGCACTTTTATCCACGCGGATAACTGCGCTATTTTTTTCATCAGAGTAAATGGTTGTGGAGAAATCAAATATATTCGGGCTGGAAACGACCTTAATATCAAGGTTTAATATGCTTTCGCATGTTAGCGAGTGAAGTCTTTTCGATTTAGTCGTATTTCTCTCACAATTATTTCCGTTTGCATATTTATCGAGAAATTTTGATGCGCTTTCCAGGCTGATCCCAGGGTGTAAATCGTTGAAATTCTTAACGGTGCTGTCACCGCACCCGCTTAGCATCAGTGCGGACAGTGCCGTCATAACGGTAATGGCGCTCAATTTCATGTTCTTGCCCTCCACGTTTTCATCAATTCCCGACGTTTGCTGAACAAAAGCCCCGGCTGGCCCGCGCTGTTTCTCGGACGGGACGAGCCCACTTCAAGGCGGAAAACGGTGCAGATATATGCCCCCATCACAAAGAACACGTTCTGCACATTTTATGATATTTCTGGATGAATCTAGTGCGTTGAGGAGTTTGCGTTTTATATCCAAAAATTCAAAATTCTAATTTTCTTGAAATATGGTGTTAATAATCCGTAAATCGATGGATTTACGTCCGATGTGTTGCCTTATAGAGCATCGTTGTCTATAACGTTCTGTGCATTTCGTGATGTTTTCTGTCAATATACTTGTCGGTGTTCCGCCTGGTGGCGGGGCGAGGAGAGCAACGACAAGCTGTCAGATCGGTTATGAAGCAAGCCAAGGTACTGACCCAGGGTGAATTCCGGAGGGTCCTATCCGTTATCGACACCATGAGACACGGCAGCCGCAACCGGGCAGCGGTGATGTTGTCCTTCTATGCGGGCCTGAGGGTCGGGGAAATCGCCGCCTTGACCATCGGCGATGTCGTGGACGTGCAGGGGCAGGTGAAGGAGCGCATCCTGCTCCGCGCCGCAACCACGAAATCCGGAGAAGCCCGTGCGGTCTTCGTTGGGAGCAAACTGCGACTGGAACTGGAGGCCTATCTGGCCGATCTGGGCCGCTCGCAACGGGATGGCGACCGGCCGTTCCTCGTGACGCAGAAGGGTGCGGCCTTCACCGCGAATTCCCTATGCCAACTGTTCGCCCATATCTACCGGCTGGCCGGGATTGATGGTGCTTCCAGCCATTCGGGCAGGCGATGGTTCATCACCCGATTGGCCCATAGCGGCGTTTCCGCCAAGGTCATTATGACCCTGGCAGGCCACAAGAACCTCGCCACCACCCAACGTTACATCGAGGTGGACGACGACATGCTCCGCGCTGCCGTCAGGCGGCTGTGAAGCGCAAATTATGAGAAATCCCTGAAGGAGCTTACCTGAGGGTGACAGGGCTGACGGACAATATGCGAGGCTTATCTAGTGTAGATTGATATGGGGTAGGCCTATTGTAGAGGGGGCGCATTGCTTAATTCTGTAATTTTCTTGGGCCCCGATTGGAGCCATGGGGGCTGACATCATCCACATTCTTGCCAAAAGGAGCATGACGATGCGATGCAGTGATGCCGATCCTCTCAGCCATCTAATGGCTATGGTCCAAGATTTCTGGGCCTCACCAAAGGCAGTCCGAAAAATCGCTTTGGCTGTCGAGGGGGCGACTAAATGGCGGTTTATTGAAGATTCGGATCTGACCACCTCCTATGAAGTTCTTTTCTCCCTTCAAGGCATTGCTCTGAACCGCACGGGGGTCGTTGAGGCAGCGCTGGGTAAGCTAATGACCAAGGGGGCTGAGTATAACGCTGAGGTGGGATTTCACGAGATCACGGGGCTAGCGGCCTCCAAGGGGCGATTTATCGGCAATCTGTCCCGCCTGTGGCCGACGTCTGATTCAATCAGAAAGCTGGAACCAACTGCCGATAACATCTCTATGATCCGACAACAGGTCTGGATGGAGTCGGGGTGTGTCAGGGAGGGACGCTTTAACCTATACCAAGAAAGTTGGAGTGGTAGACAAATAGCCTGTAACGCCGGTACGGCTAGAAGGATCGCTTGGTTACATTATTATTCTTTCATGGACGAATCTCCGGTTCCAGCCACTATTACCCCGCTACTTCTTGATCGGGTAGCGCTGGAAGTGCTAACCAAGGACTATTGGGTCGCCCTGCTGCCCACGAAGGACGGTGCCCGGGAGCTGGCATCAAAGCTAAAAAAAATCGGAGTTCAAGGCAGCGAAAGCGTTGGAGCCGTTTGGTCTCCAGCTTGCCCCGACGAACATGATCGGACTCGCTGGTCTTTGCTTGCCTGCGACCGGGCTAGCCGACGATACACTGACATCCGCCTGGGATTGATGGACTCTACTCTCCCTGTCTTCGACCTGTCGCAGTGGCTAGCGGCGATCGCAGGCGGAAGGGAGAGGCCGTAAGCGGCCTCTCCCTTCCGTTGTCGCAAGTTAATTCACTCCTGCATGCCATCCAGAACCTTGGCGGCGCCTCTAATGTCGATGTGCTCGTCATGGATCAGGATCGGCAAAACGTCTGCGAGCCGGGGAAGCGACGTGATGCCATACCCAGCCAGCATGTGCTCGGCGGCTTCTTTCGCTGAGCCATGGGACCACGGCTGGCCACTTTCCCGAAACCATTGCCGATTACGGTAAGCGTGCACCTCAGTCGTCGGCTTGATTCTCTCCACTTTGCCGCCGATTATCCGCCATAACGGCAGATAGTCGCGGGAAAATAGCACACGACTGCTGTCCTCCATGTCCATCCATCCATATGGCAGCCAAAGGAGCCGGGGCACGAAATCCCGCAGGCGTGTACGTGGAACGACAGCCTCGAATGTGGCACATGCACCGTTGGCGATGGCGTGGTTGATGAATCTCACGCCAGCAGCAGATTGGCGCCACCAATGAGGAGCGTCCTTAGGGAAGCCCGTGCTCTTGATGTGGAAGATCGCTCCAGCATGTCGTCCCGCCCGCCACGGAATCGGCCCAGACCGCCAACAAGCTATCCGAATCGCCTCGTGGTCGTCATGAGAGAATGCTCGATTTCCGGTCAGTCTCATGCCTGGCAGCGCGGCCTGTACGTCGCCGTCATGCATGTTCAGTGATGCCGCTAAGCTGCGCGACAAGGCTCCGGCCCGTTCATGGAAGGCGCTGTCGGTTAGGTCCTCGTCCAATACGCTCGGCTCGGAGGTGGCATGACAGGTTTCAAACTCGTGCCAGTCGCGGTAGCCGCACGCCATAGCAACGGCTTGCTGAGCGTTCGACAAAGGAATCCTTGGAAAGATACCCGAAAGGTATTTGGCAGCCTTTTTCGGTCGGGTGAGATTTGGGAAGAACAAACGCATAACATCCTCCTTCTCGGCGCTGGAGAGAGGCGTGTCCACTAAGCCCTGAGCGCCTCAAAAGAGAGTGTCAGGATGATAAGAAACCTGCCCCGAAGGCTTCGCCAGTGTGGACGGCACGGCCGGTTAGCCGATGCCAAATAATACCAACAGGCGCGCATGACAGCAATATCGACAAAGGATGATAAATATGCATCCAGGCGTTCAAGGGGGGGGATATGCATATTTCTCATTCTACAACAATACGTTATATCATGCTTGTCTTGTCTGGGCCGATAGTGGACAGGTTGTCCGCAGACGGGAGAGCCGGGAGACGGTCGATCAAGTCGCGACGATAGCTAAGTAAGGGCGTCCTGCGAGAAGATATCCGCTTCCGGGAAGAGCCCGAGAACGCGAATATGTGCTATTGCTACAGCGGGATCAGCGACGAAAAGAATGACCGCCAGATCTTGTCGAGCGCGTGTGCAGCAAACATAGAAGAGCCTCCTCGTTCGCTCGACACCGGTTTCGCCACCTTCCTCCAGTGTCTTGTAATCCCGCGCGGAAAGTTGCTTTAATCCAAAGTATTTTTCGTAGGAGAATTGAACGTGCGTGCCTTCGTCGTCGTCGAGCACAACAAGCACGCGATCAAACTCAGCTCCCTTTACGCCTTGCTGGGTGGAGAAAGGAGATTCCTCGTTAACATACGCCTGATAAGGCCGGAGTTGATTGGCTGGGCACGCGAAGAATGCGGCCATCGAATTGATTTCTCTTGAAAGATCTTCCTCCCCTTCCGGTTTGCCATCTTCGGCCTCAGGGGTGTTCGCAACGATATCTTCAATATAAGCGGACAGACGAGCGTCAAATGCAACCAAGTCATTTTCTTTTGCAACTATCAACACGTCACGGATGGTCGCCTGCGATTCCGGTCCCATCAATTTGCAGACCTGATTGCTTGCTGTCTGAAGGTGCTTTAGGCGCCCGGCGACGTCCACTCCCTGCAAGTCGGCCTTCACGAGCAACGGTGAATGGAGACGAAGCAGCCGCATCGTATCGAAACCTCGTCCTTCGCGGACGGCCTCCGCAAGCGGCAGGAGAAACGAAACCAACGGCCGCAGCGGCCAAGCCGTCGCATCCAGAAAACCATTTTTGAAAGCATCCGGCGCTTTATCATTGAGCGCCGCGTAGAGGTCTCCGAAGCCCAATCGCTTCGCCGCCATGCGATGTACGATTACCAACATTTTTACCGGATCATTCTTGGCAGCAGGTTGCCACATTTCGTCATCGTTTGCTTTGGCGACCCACGCCCGCACTTGCGCTACGCGTTCGTCGCGATGGGCGTCAATCGGCAAGACGAACAGTCGCGCCGTGCCTACGACCGGCACTTCCTCTTCGCCCTCTTTCTTCTTCCGGCCGCCGACCTGAACCAGATCGTCACCGTCGCGGCGGATGGCGTTCGCGAGGTTCAATACCGTGGTCGGCGAACGGAAGTTTTCCGGTTTGGAAATTGCCCACCAATCATCAGGTTTGGGAACCGCGCCAATGCCGGTAGGGTAAATGCGCTGCATCGGATCACCGAAGAATCCGAGGCAAAAGCGGGCCTGCTCCTGCCGCTGGATCGTCATCAATGCTTCGACGACGATGGGAAAGGTATCTTGGCTCTCATCCACAAAAATAAACGGAAATTGCTGTGCCACGAGAGTTCGGAAAAGTGGGCGATGGGTTATTAACTGCGAAACCATCTTGATGATATCGTCGTGGCCGAGGATACCCTTGGCGTAATCGCTCCCGGTTCCATAGGTGAAGGTACGAACCTGCGTGATAGCCTCGCGTTGCTGTGCATAGCGCACGATATCGCGGGCGTTCTTGTCTTTCGTTTTCTGCTGAACGCGGGGGCCAAAATTGGCTGCGTCGTGCCGCAATTCTCCAATCCGTTCGTCGATCCTGTTCACGACCCAATCGGCGATGTCTTGCTGGAAGCCGCGCGCGATCAGCCAAAAGAAACTATGGATCGTGGAAACATGAACGAGGGGGGTATTCCCCACATCCACCCAAATCTCTTCGGCGGCGATCTCGGTATAGGTGATGCAAGCCACGCGCTGCCTGCGCAGTCGCAAACGCTCACCGTGGATAGCGATGGTCGAGGCGAGTCCTTTGATCAGCGACGTGGTTTTTCCCGATCCCGCCCCGGCGACCATGTTGAAGCTGGTCGGCGGCTGTGCTTCCAGGCAGTGCCGGAGATCTACGTCGGCCAGCGTATTGGGCTGTTGCGCGCGACTACTCACCGACCTTAACCCCTTCCACCTCGGCCTCTACTTCGAGATCAATCTGTGCCTTGAGCCAAGTGAGACCGTCGCGGATATATGCCGGAACCTGCCACTCTTCCGGTCGGGCCGTAAGTACCCCAAGAGCGAACTTGGTCTTGTCAAACTTGTCGCCACTGACCCGTTTGTGAAGCCCTGCCGCCAGTGCCGCAGGATCAGCTAGTGCACCACGCAAGCGCAGGCCCAATTTCCTCTGTTCTACACTCTGGCACCACTCTGCGTTCTCAAGCCCGAAAGCTTCTTCTAAAGTCCGCCCGGCCAGTTCGGCGTTATGACTGTTCCACACGATTGTCACAGGCGTTTGATAGGCAACGCGGATGCGGGTCGTGCCGTTCACCAGGGTTTCCTTTTCCTGCTCCGTCGCTTCGAAAAGAGCGTTGATCGATTGCCTCGCAGGAAGCCATTTCACGAGGGTTTGGTTGGAAGTGACCGCCCCGGCCACACTTGGTAGGCATTTCTTTGCGTAGCGACAGATGGGCGCGGGGGCGGGCACTTCGCCAGATGTTGCGGGCGGAGCGCCCGCCTCCGGCGACACTTCGGAGCCATCAACGGCTTCCGTTTCTGGTGCCTCGACTTCAACCTCAAGCTCGTCGTCGTCATCGCCATCATGGTTGGCAGGCAACAGGATAACGCTGTCCACGTCGGTGATAATCAGCGTGACGATTCCGAGGAACTCAATCAGCGATCTGAATTTGTGACCAAAGGCACCGCCAACCTCGAGAATGCAAATGCAGGAGGACCTTAGCGAGGTTGCTACTTTCGATATCATGATCGGAAGCAGCAATCTCTCGACATTGCCCTCCACGAGTACGGCGGCATCCGAGAAAAACAAATCGCAGTGCGTGAGCTTCAGATATCGTTGCAGAAAATCACGATGCTCTGTTTCCTGCGCGTAAAATGTAGAGAGGTTAAGCACTTCGGTGACCTGATCACTTCCAACCAGATTGCGTCGGAAGTAGCGGATCGGCTGAAAGCCGCGCTCGTACAGGATATGCGGAGAGTGCGTCGTAATGACCGCCTGGCTGGTGAATGCCCCCTCAGCCTCACCCGGTATGATCAGCAAGTCGAGAATGTTGCGAATGAACACCTGCTGGAGTTGCGCGTGAAGGTGCGCTTCGGGTTCCTCAATAAAAATAAGATGGAGAGGCGCACGCTTCTCCTCTTCGGCCTTCCAACGCTCTTGAAGGTCGAGCACTTCGACTACCATATAAATCAGGTTCTTGAAGCCCAGCCCATTGTAGGTGTCAGGCAGTGTAATCGTCTGCGCACCTTCACCCACGATATAGTGGACGCGCGCGTCCTGCGTCATGATAGACGCGGGGTTCAAGGCGGACCTGATTTCGAGTTTTGGGTTATTGAGGCCTGGATAACCCAAGTGTCCCAAGCGTTCCAACGTGTCCTTGAAAACCTCAGCGAGGTGCTTGTCGAGGCCTATCTCAGACTCGAACAGCGCCTTAAGCGCCTGATGATCGTCCTGACGCTGATCAAGATTGCGCTGATAGAAGCGACTCAGGCGCTTCGACAAATCCTCCGAACGGCCGCCGCCGGACATCGTGGATGGGTCCGCGAGGTGTCGCTGTGCATTCAGGAAATCGACCTTGATGAGCGATTTCAACACGGCAGCACCACCCGGTTCATCGCCCAGCGGTAGCGGCTGATATCCTTCCATCGGCTGAAATTTCGCATCAAACTGCGTGTGATCCAGGACAAAATAGTTCAGCTCGTACTCTCGTCTCAGCTCCTTAAGCAAATAATCTGACAGCGATTTCGGCCAAGGCACATAATTGCCTGCGCCACCGGGGAGCGCCGCCGCCTTCGCCCGACCATCATCACGAGCGGCGCGATAACGCTGGATCAATTCAGCGCTGTTTTTCGGTGCGAGTTCCACTCGGACGCCAACGAGTGTTCCAGCCCAAGCGGTTGAAGGCAGGATGGGTATAACGAGATAGAGGTCTTCCGCTCCTACCTCGAACCAGACGTCAAGCGACGCGGTAGGAAATTCGGCCTCGGCGACCTCGCCCTCTCGTTCGCCGATCTCATCCAGCAACTGCCAGACATGCGAGCTGAAGTCATACAGAGAGAATGCATCTTTGCCGCCGGAGAGAAACATCTGCATCGCCTGCGTGGCAGATGTTTTTCCGCTATTGTTTGCACCAACGAAAATGGAGATGTCAGACGCAAGCTCGACATGCACGTCCCGAAGCCGGCGGAAATTTCGCAGTCGATAGGAATGTAGGTGCATCGTCCCCCTCCAGATGGAGACTACCGGCCAACAACCGGTTTGGAAAATATTAAACGCACATCGTTCCGGTGGTTGAGTGTTTTCTGTCCAGCGATGAAATTGCTTGTTTCCCCGCCAGGCCGTGCTGGATATCTGAGCCGCCCCACAAGCCTAGTTACCGTGCACTCCACTAGGCGGCTGGTCTTTCCGGATGTCCGCAACGCGCGAAACCTTGGAGAGAAAGTCCAGGTCGCTGTTTCTGCCAATCTTGGGCCCTAAATTTTCTTCGATTGTATCCGCAAGCGCATCTAGCGCCGGGAAATGCCGTGCTAGGCTGATACAGCGCGCAAGCAGATTCCATGCACTCTTAACCGGAAAGATGCTCAATTCGGCCACGGCCGCAACCACGTCGATGCTGTCATTGACGACATCCAGATGAAAATTGCGGCGATCTCGACGGGCTCCAAGTTCGTAAAACTCTTGGGCAATCCGCTCAATTTCCGCATCACGCTCATCTTGTGGCAGTTCAGAAAGCCGCGATATCAAGGTCCGTCCCTTTCGCCTCACGGAGCGTTGAGAGGTGATCGCGATTATGTCTTCAATGGGGGCGTGTCTATTAAAATCAAACAGCGGAACAGGCGGTAAAACGCGGGTTCCCGCTTGCTTGCGCCGCTCATTTTCAGCCCAACAGGGGGCCGTACTTGTCGTGAAGGATCGATAAAAATTTAAGCGATCGCCAACGATTTTTCTGGGGATGATCCATCCGCCGACGTCTTCTAGCGGAGGGATAAAGGTGGCATTGAGGGCATGCGCGACATGCACCCCATTATTGGCCATAAGCGCCTCTAGTTCCAAATCGCGACCAGTCGTCGCATTAAGCTCTTTCGCAAGGATGCCCCCCTGACTGAAGGTCGGAATCCCCATAAGTCCGCGCTGCATGAGACCTGCCAGGCAACGCCGCTGGGCGTGAAGAGGCCATAGCAGCAGTTGCAACATAGTTTCGGTGGGCAAGCTTAGTTCTTCCGCGAGCAAATAAGCGAGTTTGCCGACTTGTGGCCTCAAGTTGGGGCGAGCTAAGAGGTAGTCATCTGCGGTCCTCACCAAGTCGCTTGCGACGATGCCTGCTGCTGTGAGGCGTCCAATCACGGCATGAGGATCGCGTTCATGTGCCGCATGGAGAAAGTCAGGGGCGGTGCGTTCCTCAGGCTGCGTCAGGATGAGGCGCAACCGGCTTGCCTCAATCAGTTTTAGAACGTCGGCTTGGTTAACGTGTTGCTCTTCCCAAAAGCTTGGCTTCGAGTGTGCCCCTTGCATTATGGGCGGGGAGAAGAAAATGGTGTCATACATTAAGAGTGCTTGGCGCAAGTCGATCTGTTTGGCAACCGACGCGTCGATATAGCAGGCCATTCCAATATTCGCTGCACCGGGTATGGCGCTTGGTGGCAACCGGCCTTCAAATATCTGATCGACATTGCCGAACCAAAAGTCCTCGTCGTCCCGAACAAACAATGGCGCCTTTGGTCGCAAGCGATGCGGCTTGATGTCGATATCCACGTCTCTGGGGTGCGTTAGCGGTTTTGGAGAATTAGGCGCGGGTTTTTCCTGGTCGTAGGCAAATGCAATAGGCCATCCGGGGAGGATGCCATTCAGCACGGAGAGAACTTGCTGTTCCTGTTTGGGGGAAAGCTGTTGCTCAAATGCGAAAGTTATCGGGTTGTTCTGGTTCGGTGAATAGCGATGAGGGAGAGGTAAGTCAGGAAATTTTCTGATAAGGATGTTAACGATGTCGGAGAAAGAAAACGAAAAACCTTCAAATCCGCGCGATAGCTCTTTGTCTTGGATCGGCTGGATTTCCTGCAGATATGTGGCGGGCAACTGATTTGAGATGCTGATCCAGGCAGCGACCGGGCAAATCTGGTGGTCAAACTGCTCTGTAATCGACGCTGCATCAAGCAGATCCCGATCGAAAAAGAGCAGATATCTATGAGGTTCAACCTCAAAAATTCTGGTCTCTAAATGTGGATATAGAGATCGTAACGTTACATCCGTGCGGCGAACTTGACCTACTTGTGAAGGAAACTCAGGGCGGGTTGGATTGGTCACTCATTCCCTCCTGACCTCACGACGTTTTATGGAATTTGCAATGTCATATGATGCCGTCCCGTCTCTGGAGCGGCTCTTCAATCTTCGTCACGACGCCATCGGTCGTATCGCTCGTGAGCATTGCAAAACTTTGCAATGCTTGGCTTGTTCTTGAGCTTCCATATATTTAGAGATAGTTTCTCAAGTTCATCTGCGTCCTTGGGGCGCCAACCATTACGGATTGCCCAAGACCTGATTTTTGGGGTGGGGTCCATATGCCCTTTGGCTCGTAAAATTCGTAGGACTTCATTGGCCTGCTCTTTGTCGCGAGGGTGGCCTAGCCCCGTGGATAAGTTTATCATTTGCGTTAGATGCTCAAGAGCCCGGACTACGATTCCGTCCTCAATCAACGCGGCTGGAGCTACTCGTCCTCTGCCGTGAACAATTGTCCCCCAACGCGTCGCCCAATCGTCAGCCTCTCCCGGCAGGTCTGGTACGGCGACGACACCGACGATGTTGTGCTGCTCGTCGGCCAGATCGAGAATCCTTGTTTCGGCATAGTAGGCTAGGATGACTGAGGGATGAGATACCCATCGAAGCGTCTGCATGGTTTCGTGACGCAGTTGGATGCCTCCGCTGAGTGCGACTGTCCCCTTACTCAAAGCTTTTACAGCTCGGTCTCCTAGAAACTGATAGAGGCTGGTGCCTTTTAATTGTTGCTTGGTGTGCGTTAACAGAATGATGCTAGAGGCCTTGGTTTTCTTGCAAATTTGAATTGCGTAGCTGAGCGCAGTTTGAAATGTTTCAATTGAATGGCTCTCGAGTGGAATGAGGACACGGGTGATTTCTGACATATTCTGTGGCCTTGGAAGTTAAGTTAGGGGAATCTGGAGACTAATGTAAGTATGTGGCGATGGAGAGACAAAGCGATGGTTGGTCTCTAAGCCTATATCCTTTGCTCCTGGTAGCCAGTCATGGAACCCCTGCGCGACAGGAAACAGGGCTTTAACCAATCCTAAGCTGCGTTACTCAACTTGAGCAATAGAACAAGTCTGAACGCGCCTATGATTCCTCTGGCGTAGAGGCAATGTGCCGAAATGTCCCCGTGGGCGCTGAATAGTAGTTGTGCTCGAATGTTGGGGAAAAGGTGGAACAGTGATTAATGATCTAGAAATATCAGATGAGTGCGGATTGTACTGGGCTGGATCCGTGGTAGAGGGTGATGGGGGAGAACTTCTGGCAGATGGGTGTTACATGTACCGGCCTGAGAGGTTTTCCAACCTTTTCTTTCTAATTTTTGATAAGCTGTATCAACTTAACGATTATTGTTTTCATCAGATTTTGTCATCGAATACTCGATTAAACGAGCTAAAGGTACAGCGGATGGCGGCAGTAGCACAGAAGAATGCTGGAGCCGAACAGTTTGATTATCTTGATGATCAAATTCCTATGTGGGAAGATAATGTGAATATAATAAATAAATCCATGTCAATCGTTCTTCTGTGCTGTTTTGTTGAGTGGGGGTTGAAGCTTGTTGCAAAGGAAATCTGTGGCAGAATTCCGAAAAAATCAGACCCGTCCATGGGGGATATTGAATTTATGCTCCAATATATAGAGCGTCATGGAGAATTGCGTCTATGTATAGAGGGTGGACAGATTGAAGTTGTTGATGGGCTTCGTAAGGCACGAAATTTATTTGCTCATGGGAGGTGGGTAACATTAAACGAGCAGGTGAATGCAATTTCCTTGCGTGCTGGTTTTGAGGCTGTTTCTCATATATTTCAATGTGTTGAAGAAGCTGCCTGGCAAAGTCAGTGGGGGCGGCCTGAGTAAAGGGGCAGCGAATTAGGCTTCGTCGGCTAGGCTTTCTAGGTCGCGGCCTCCGTAGAGGATGCGGTCAAAGGTTACGGTGTTGGCGTGAATGTGGAACGCGATCGAAACGCGACGTTCGAAGCCGACGATGCGTAGGCCGGGGAACAGGTCGTCGCGGGATGTGCCGCGTTCGGGGAAATCCTCGAAGCCTTTGCAGTAGCGTTCCAGCCGTTCGACGTAGGCCAGGGCGCGGGCGTCCCCGGCCTGCTCCGCGATGTACAGATAAAGTTCCAGAAGGTCGTTTTCCGCCTCCGGCGAGAAGACGACTTTATAGGTCAACGTCGGAGCCTTTCATGCGCCGTGCATGAAGTGCCCGGACTTTGTTGAAAGCCGTTTCTGCCGGGATGGCCCGATCCGGGTCGGCTTGCATGGCGGCGGCAACTGGGACCACTTCCTCGCGCAGCCAGCGCTCGACGGCGGCGTCGCGTTCCTGTAGGGCACGCAAACCGGCGCGGATGACTTCGCTGCTCGTCGCATAAGTGCCGGAAGCGACCAAGCGGTCAATGTAAACGGCTTGCTCGCTGGGCAGGCTGAAGGTTCGTTTTTCGGCGGCGGCCATCGATAGCTCCTCCATCACCATGTACCTCCAAATAGGTATGATATTTTCATACCGAACGCAAGGGAGGGGGCTCGTTGGATGGTCGCGCCCCTCCTGGAGAGTCAGGGAATCAGGCCGGGGCGGAACAGAAAGCTCCCCACGCCTCCATTAGTTCCTGTCGTTTGTCGAGCAGATCGCCTCGGCGGTAGGCGGCTTCCACCTTGCTGGGGATAGAGTGAGCCAAGGCCATCTCGGTGACTTCGTTGGGGAAGTCCGTTTGCTCGGATGCCCAATCTTTGAAGGTCGAACGGAAGCCATGGGTCGTTATGTCCGCTCGCCCGATCCGCCTTAGCAACTGAAGGAATGCCATGTTGGAGAATGGCCGTTCCTTCCTCTCTCCGGGGAAAACGAAGGCCCCCTGCCTAACCTCGGCCATTTTGGTCAGGACGGTCATAGCGGCTTTGGATAGGGGAATCCGATGATCTTTTCTGCCCTTCATCCGCTCGCCGGGAATGTTCCATACCTTGGCATCCAGGTCGAACTCCTCCCATCGGGCATTCAACGCTTCGCTCGTTCGGGCGGCGGTCAAGATGGTGAACTCCAGGGCGCGGGCGGAGCCCTCTTTCCTCTGGCGGAGGACATTCATGAAGGCGCCGACATCCGCGTAAGCTAGGGCTGCATGGTGCTTTTCTTTCTTGACCTTCGACGGCGGCAGAAAGAGCTTGTCGAGGCACCCTTTCCAGCGGGCTGGATTGTCGGCGGGGCGGTACCCACGCACGGTAGCCCAGTCTAAAATGGTTTCGATACGGTTTTGTACGTCTTTGGCGGTTTTCGGTATGGTCGGCCAGATCGGTTCCAGCACTTTCATGACCTTATCTAAGTTGACGTCCTACACCGGTAATGCGCCAAGAATGGGTTCGACGTAGGTCTTGATGCTAGAGGGCCACTGCGCGGCATATTTTTTGTTCGTCCACTCAGATTTGTGCGTTTCGATATAAGTGGCAGCGCATTCGGAGAAGGTTATTTTGCTGCAAGCCTCGGCTCTCCGGCGTTCCTTTTCCGCCGCCTTCGCTTCGAGGGGGTCGATGCCGGTGGCCAGCATGTGGCGGGCGGAAGCGGCAGCGCTCCGGGCATCCGCGAGGGACATCGCATTCAACGCCCCCAAGCCCATTTCGCGGGCTTTTCCGTGTCGGGTATAGCGGAACAACCAGCTCTTTCTCCCCGTCGGTCCGACTTGGAGGTAAAGCCCGTCGCCATCGCCGTAACGGCCCTTCTCCTTCAGCTTCTGCACCATCATCGCCGTCAGCCTGTTAGACACGCGCGCCATAAACGCCTCCAACCCACAAATTTTACCCCCAAACCAACCCACAATCATGATGAGGATTTTAACGGACGTTGAAAAACGACGGAAGACGTAAAAATATAAAGCCTTGTATTATCAGGGAGATGTGGCGGACATTGGCGGTCTTTCAGGATCAACGGTGGCCAGAACTATGGAAGACACCCTCTCCGCCATTTATACGTTTTCTCACGTTCAAGTTTGTTCGTATGCAACCGCAGAACCCACGGGTCTCTGCGGTTTTTCTTTACGCGGTCGTCCGCTGACGGTTGCTCATAAACGCATGAAGCCGGAATTTGTCGATGGGTTATTTGATGGGTAAGATCTAGGCGTTCAGTGGAAGAGAGGGTGTGCCGTTGGCCAGGGAAATTGGCAAGCTGACCGCTGTCGCAGTACGGGCCCAGAAAAATCCGGGACTCTATAACGACGGGGGCGGCCTCTATCTCCAGGTGACCGAGCGGGGGGCGAAAACCTGGATCTTCCGATTCATGCTGGTGGGGCGCCGCCGGGACATGGGGCTTGGCGCCCTTCACACGAAATCTCTTGCCGAGGCGCGGGAAGAAGCTCGTCGGTGTCGCCAACTGGTGCGCGAGGGGATTGACCCGATCGACAAGCGCAAGAGTGAGCGGCTGGCTGCTCGCGCTGCAGCGCTCCCCGCGATGACCTTCAGACAGTGTGCTGAAGCGGAACATCGGGTGCGGCGGGATCACCTCGCCACCGTTCATCGGCAGGCACAGCGGCGCACCGTCGAGAATGCCGTTGAGCCCAACCGCGGTTTGCCGGATCCAGCAGGTCCATCTCGTTGAGGAGGAAGATGCCACCATGGCGCATGGCGAGCGCAAGCGGGCCATATTGGAAGGTCATCGAACCGTTCTCGACGCTCAAGTGGCCGACAAGGTCGTCGAACTCGAGGCGCCCGTGGGCGGTGATCTCGAAGACCGGATAGTTCAGCCGGGCCGCCAACTGACGCACTAGGCTGGTCTTGCCCGAACCGGTGGGGCCGAAGACGTAGAGGGGATCGGTGGGATCGAGGAACCACACCACCACCTCCCGCATCGCGTCGTGGAAGAGGTAGTGCGGATCCCAGATCGGCGTATGCAGGCAGGGGCTCTTGTAGCCCTTGACCATGCGGCCGGAGGTTTGGCCGGAGAACAGCTCTCTGGCATCGAACTCGGCCGGCTGCAGTTGGTCGAGCGAGGGCAAAGGAAGCGACATCGGGATGTCTCCTGGGGTTACGGGGAAGGTTGGGGGTCTAGGGTGCAACGGGGCGTCCAAGCGGGCCGAAAACACGCGTTACGTATTGAAAATGAAGCAAAAACGCCGGACACGGAAAATTCGTGTCAAGAGTTATATCTTACGATTATCGAGATAAAATCCTTGACCGCACGGCACGCATGTTCTATTGTTGTTCGCGTCCACTCTGGATGTGCGCGAGGAGGCTGCCGATGTTTGGTTCGGATTTCCGTTCCCTGTTCTCCGAGACCCCCAAAAAGGCCTGGTAGTCCGGTCTCGGATCCTCCGGCGGCTCCTGGCGGGCGCAGGCGGGCAGCCTGGCCGACGACGCGCTGGACGACGACCGCTTCGGCGCGTTTCAGCAGGCGTGGAAAGGCGGCGCCTCCAACACCGACCTCTTCGGCGACGATCCGTTCCGGCTCGGCGGTTCGGTCGGCGCGGGGAGCTCTGCCAATCGCCGCCCCGACGTGGCGAAGGTGGAGACCTTTCTCGGCCAAACCGGGCATTACAAGCCGTTGAAGGATGGCCCCTCCGGCTACGTCAGCAACAGCCTCGACGAGGCGATCCGGGGATATCAGGCGGAGAACGGCCTGGATGTGGATGGCATCCTCAATCCCGGCGGCCCCACCATCTCCACGCTGAAGAAGACGGTCGGCGAAGGCAAGACCGCGTCCGGCACGGTGCATGTGCAGGCCTATGAACAGGGGCGCGACGGCAAGACCGTGCATGTCTCGGACTATGATCGGCGCAGGCCGGGCACCGGGTCCGGTGCGGACGCGCCGGGCGGGCGGGGAGAACCGTCCTCGCTGCTGCGTCTCGCCGACAGCGGCGCCGTCAAGGCCGATGCGGCGCCCGAAAAGCAGCCTCGGAAAAGCTCTCTGGACGCGGACAAGTTCGCCGATGCCCTGGATAAGAGAGCCAAGCCTAAGACACAGAATAAATGCGGTACTTTTGTCAGGGAAGCACTCAATGCCTCTGGAATCGATCTCCCCCAAGGGACCAAATCTGCCAAGGATTTTGGCCCGGGGTTGGAGAAGCAAGGCTTCAAGCCGGTGGACGAGGCTGGATATGTCCCACAGAAGGGAGATATCGTCGTCATCCAACCATATGAGGGGGGAAACGAGAATGGACACATCGCCGCTTATGACGGGAAGCAGTGGGTGTCGGACTTCAAACAGCGGGACTTCTGGGGCGGTCCGGGGTACCGGACCCTGCAGCCTTCGCACCGGTTTTATCGCTTCGCTCCTTAGTATCTGCTTGTTGTTCGCGAGCGGTGCGTCGCCTGCCGTTGCCGGGCAGGATGTACCCCCCAAGGATGCGACGAGCGACGGGTTTCATTATCCGTCCACGAGTGCGGAGCAGTTTCTCGACCTCATCATCACCCTGGAGGGTGGGACGGGGAATGCGGAACTCGGCTGGTATGCCGAGAACGTTCCCTGGCGGAATACCCTTAAGGATGCCCATTACGCACGGCTCATCACGCCCGGCCTGCGCGAGGCGATCAGCCGCGAGGAAGCGCGGCTGGTCAAGAAGAACTGCGACGGAAAATATGTCGAAGGCGATAATTGCAGCTTCGATGCGAACCCGATTATCTGCGCGCAGGATTACTCCGAGGAGGGGTACCTGTTCAGGACGGAAAAAAGCGGACGCAATGAAGTGGTACTCGCTCTCAGGTGGCCGGGCATCTCGCAAATCATCGGTACCTACCGGCTGGTTCGCGCTGGGGGTGTCTGGAAGCTGGATGGAATACGCTGCGACCCCACGATGTCGTTCAACATGCCCTGAACGCGCATGCGCAAGATACTCTCAGAATAGCCCCGGCCTCATCGGCCGGGGTTTTGTTTTACTATGGTCAAGCGCTCGTGGTCGGCACCGATGCCGGTTGAAGCGGCGAGCACCGCATCGACAATCGGGGCGTCGAGATAATTTGAGAGTGCCGAACGAAGTTTGTTCGGATCAAGGGGTTTCCGGCCCGGTACGCGGGCGGTTTTGAAGCGGTGGAGGCCGGAATGAAGCCACTGCGTACGGTTACCCGATAGGTGGCAAAATCGGCGTATCCGCTCCTCCCGTTCGTCGATCTCGGCGTCGATGGTTGAGCGCCGAGACTTGAGGTCGATGAGGTCGTCCAGATCCTGTTCGAGGGCTGGATCCGCGACACACAGGCCACGGAACTTCGGACAGTCCTCGGCGAACGGGCAGCAATCGCACAGGGGGTGGAAGCCTGGGCAGATCGCGACTGCGTCGAGGCTGGTAGCACTGGAGCGCACTTCCGCCGCCGTCTGCCAGATCGCTTTCGCGGTCTTGCGGCAAAGCGACAGCATGGTGGGCTCGGGCACATAGGGGCCGAAGGGTTTGCCTTCGGTCATCGAGACGGCCAGGACCCAGCCTTGCAGATCGACGAGACGGGGATCTTCCGGCACATCGATGCCGAGGGTGTTCCGCACCAGGTCGGGAAAGCTGACGCCGGAGAACCGGACGCCGCCGGCTTCGTCCCGCAGCGCGAACACCGGCTTCCGGCCAGAGGGTCGAACGCAGTTTGTTCGGATCAACGGTTTTGCGCCCCGGCATACGGGCGTTACGGAAGCGATAGAGGCCGGTATCGAGCCACTGCGTACGGTTGCCCGACATGCGGCAAAACCGGCGGATTCGCTCCCCCCGTTCGTCGATCTCGGCGTCCAATGTTGAACGCCGGGTCTTGAGGTCAATGAGGTCATCCAGGTCCTGGTCGAGGGCTGGATCGGCAACGAACGTGCCGCGGAACTTCGGGCAGTCTTCCGAAAACGGGCAGCAGTCGCACAGGGGGTGGAAGCCTGGGCAGATCGCGACGGCATCGAGTTTGGCGGCGCCAGAACGGACCTCCGCCGCCGTCTGCCAGATCGCCTTGGTCGATCTCGGCATCCAAGGTCGAACGCCGCGTCTTGAGGTCAGCGAGGTCATCCAGATCCTGATCGGCTGGAGTTGAAGCGCGGCCCTTCCGGCTACGTCAACCGCCGCCTCCGGCTTCCGGCCAGTACCAAGCGTCGCTGGTGGGGCGCGGGCCGAAAATCGCCTGGCCGACCCGGACGATATCGGCACCTTCCACGATTGCGGCTTCGTAGTCTCCCGACATTCCCATGGACAGCAGCGACAGACCGGGATGAACGGCGACGGCGCGATCGCGCAGGTTTCGCAGCAGCCGGAAACACGCCCGCACGCGTTCGGTTCTCGCGCTGAAGATCGCGAGCGTCATCAGGCCGCGCGGTCTCAAACGGGGGTATTCGGGCAGACGTTCGACGAAGGGCATCAACGCGTCGGGATCGAGGCCGTATTTGCTGGGCTCCCCCGAGGTGTTGACTTGCACGAAAACGTCGAGGTCGCGGCCCTGCGCATCGAGGCGGCGGTTCAGCTCTTCCGCCAGGCGGAGGCTGTCGAGCGCGTGAAATTCCGAGGCGATGCGCACCAGATACTTCACCTTGTTCGTCTGCAGATGGCCGATGATGCTCCAGCGGATTTCGAGATCGTCCAGCGCGGCTTGCTTGTCTCGCGCTTCCTGTAGCTTGTTCTCGCCGAAATCCCGGATTCCCGCCGCGAAGGCGAGGCGCAGAACGTGGGCCGGAACCGTCTTGGTGACGGGCAGCAGCCGCACGTCCGCCGGGCTGCGCCCGGCGCGGACGCACGCCTCGGCCATCCGCTCTCGCACCGTTTTCAGGTTCGCGGCGAAGGTCGCCGCCGGATCGTCGCCGAAACGCGCGAGATCTTCCGGTGCGAGCGCGGTCTCGAGGGGTGAAGACATGGGGTCCTGTCCTTCCGTGGGGCGTCAGTAGGGAAGCGGGAAGCCGAGGGCGAGATCGCGCACGCGCCGCGCGATGCGCGGACGGTCGGCGTCCAGGGTGTCGGCGCGAACCGCGTGCAGGGTTTCGAGGAGCAGCGCCGCGATCTCGCGATACTCGGCCGGACCGAACCCCCGCGAGGTGCCCGCGGCGCTTCCGACCCGGATGCCGGAGGTGACCATCGGGGTTTCGGGATCGTTGGGGATCGCGTTCTTGTTGAGGGTGATCCCGACCGAGTCCAGAGCCTTTTCCGCGACGTTGCCGGTCACGCCCAAAGGCCGCAGATCGACGACGGCGAGGTGGGTGTCGGTGCCGCCGGTGGTGATCGTCAGGCCGCCGTCGGCCAGGGCCTGAGCCAGAACCCGGCAGTTCTCGACGACGCGCCGCGCGTACAGCCCGAATCCGGGGTCGAGCGCCTCGCCGAACGCCACCGCCTTGGCGGCGACGATGTGCATGAGCGGGCCGCCCTGGAGGCCGGGAAAGATCGCGGTGTCGATCTTTTTGGCGATCGTCGGCTCGTCGGTGAGCACGAACCCGCCGCGCGGCCCGCGCAGGGTCTTGTGCGTGGTGGAGGTGACGACGTGCGCATGGGGGACCGGAGACGGATAGACCCCTCCGGCGACGAGCCCGGCGAAATGCGCCATATCGACCATGAGGATCGCGCCCACCTCGTCGGCGATGCTGCGGAACCGTGCGAAGTCGAGGGTTCGCGGATAGGCCGATCCGCCCGCGATCAGCAGTTTCGGCCGGTGGCGGCGCGCGAGCCCGGCGACTTCGTCCATGTCGATCCGGTGGCTGTCCGGGTCGACGCCGTAGCTGACGACGTCGAACCATCGGCCGGAGAGGTTGACCGGTGCGCCATGGGTCAGATGGCCGCCCGCCTTGAGGTCGAGGCCGAGGATGGTGTCTCCCGGCTGCAGCAGCGCGAGGAACACCGCCTGATTGGCCTGGCTGCCGGAATGCGGCTGCACGTTCGCGTAGGCGCTGCCGAAAAGCTCGGTCAGACGGGCGATCGCGAGGTCCTCGACGACGTCGACATGGGCGCAGCCGCCGTAATAGCGACGGTGCGGATAGCCTTCCGCGTATTTGTTGGTCAGGATCGAGCCCTGGGCTTCGAGAACCGCCGGACTGACGAAATTCTCGGAGGCGATCAGCTCGACGCAAGTCCGCTGGCGGTTCCGCTCGTCGGCGATCGCGGCGAAGACCGCGGGGTCGGCGGTCGACAGGCTTGCGTCGCGCGTATTCGCGTCGATCCGGTCCGATCCGTTGGGGGCGGCTGTCGATGTCGCCATCGCTGGTCTCCTTCAAGGTTCCGGCAAAAGGTGCCGCCGCGCGAGATCGGGGCGGTCTTTCCGGGTCCTATCACGGAAATGGCCGGAATGTTCCGACCATTTCCGTTGAGTTATCCAGACCAATTCTCCGCCGTCTTCACCGTCCGGAGCGCGTGTGCCAGCTTCTCCACGGCGATCTCCATCTCGGCGGGCGTGTAGGCGGCGAAGCCCATCAGCAAACCGGGTTCGGCGGCGTCGGCGTCGGCATGAAGGGTCGACACGCCCAGAAGCTCGATGCCGACGCGCCGTGCGGCGTCGACGGCGAGCGGTTCGGGGATGCCGCACGTGAGCCTGCACGGCATCTGGAGGCCGCCGATCGGCACGCAGGGCTCGACGAATTCGGAAAGATGCTTGCGGACCAGTCCGGCCAAGGCGTCGAGCCGTTGGGCGTAGACGCCGCGCATGGCGCGCACGTATGCGCCGAAATGCCCGCCCTCGATGAACCGGGCGAGCGTCAGTTGCGCGATCGTGGCGGTGTGCCCGTCGAGCAGCGTGCGTGCCGCCGTCATCGGTTTCACCAGTTGCGGCGGCAGCACGAGGTAGCCGATCCGCAACCCCGGGAAGAGGGATTTGGTGAAGGTGCCGATGTAGAGGGTGCGGTCGTGCGGATCGAGGCCTTGGACGCAGGCGGTCGGCTTGCCCGAATAGCGGAACTCGCTGTCGTAATCGTCCTCGATGATCCAGGCCCGGTGCCGGGACGCCCACGCGATCAGCGCGAGGCGGCGGTCCAGCGCCAGCGTCGCTCCGGTCGGGAACTGGTGGGACGGGGTGACGAACACCGCCCGGGCGCGATTTGGGTCGTCCAGGATCCGTCGGGCCTCGAGGCCCAGCCGGTCCACGCGGATCGGCACGCAATCGAGTCCCGCGGCTTCGAACGCCTTGCGCGCGCCGGCATAGGCCGGATCTTCGATGAAGATCGGCTCTCCGGGGTCGAGCAGCAGGTTCGCGCAGAGCGTCATCGCCTGTTGCGAGCTCGTCAGCACCAGGACGCGGTCGGCGGTGGCGCGTGCGCCGCGTTCGAGATTGACGTAATCGGCGATCGCGCGTCGCAGGGTCGCGTCCCCTTGCGGGTCGCCGTGATGGAGCACTCGCGCGCCCGCGTCCTTGAGCGCCTGCCGTTCGAGCCGCTCCCACAGCCGCAGGGGGAAGGTGCGGGTTTCCGGGATACCATGGGCGAACGGCCGGGGCGTCGGGGGCTCGCCCATGCCGCCGCTGCGGAACATTGCGGTTCCGCGCGCACCGAGGTTCGGGGAAGGATCGGGCGTCGGCGCATCGCGTCCGGGACAACGGCGTCCGGGCGCGAATTCGGTCATCTCCGCGACGAAGCTGCCGCTGCCGACGCGCCGCTCGATGAAGCCTTCGGCGTGGAGCTGGGCATAGGCGGATTCCACCGTGTCCCGCGAGACTCCCAGAGATTTCGCCAGCACCCGCGTCGCCGGCAGCGGCTTGCCGGGGCCGAGCGCGCCGTCGAGGATGAGTTGCCGGATCGCCCGCTGGATCCGCGCGTGCAGCGGCATCGCCGCATGGGCGGGGTGCGCCAGCCATGCCAGCACGGACTCGAGTTGGGAATGTCTGAACAATCGGTCTGCTCTGCTCGCGTGTATCGGCGGGTGCGCCCGACCGATCATCGGGGGGAACCGGAACGATGTCCACGGGCATCGTCGCCGCCGCGCCGGAAGCGGACCGCGAAACTTTTCCCCTTCGGCGGGCCTGCGGCGTCCGTTACTATCGGCGGGCAGGACCGCCCCAACCTCAAGGGTTTCATGGCCGAGAGATGGCAATCGCGCTCCCGTGACGCCGCGCCGCGGGAACCGTTTTTCCGGTGGTCCGGCTTGCGGCGGGCAAGCAATCTTCGCAGATCCCGGGGGCTCGCTCCGCCGCTCCGGACCGCGGTGCGCGCCTCCGTGCCGACGATTTCGCGGAGGGCGCCGTGACCGAAGCGCCGCGTCTCTGCGTGCCGTTGAATGCGTTGCGCGCCTTCGAGGCCGCCGCGCGACATCTGTCGATCAAGGATGCGGCCGGAGAAATCGGCGTGACGCCGTCCGCCGTCAGTCATCAGCTCCGGATTCTGGAAGACCTGCTGGGCGTCGAGCTGATGCGGCGCGTCGGGCCGCGCCTGGAGCTGACCGAGGCGGGGCGGCGGCTGTCGCCGGAACTGACGGCGGGATTCCGCCGCATCGTGGAGGCCGTCGGAAACCTCAAGGCCGACCGCACTCTCGGTCCGCTGCGGCTGTCGATGCTGCCGACCTTCGCGGTCCATTGGCTGTCGCCGCGCCTGACCTCCTATCCGTTTTCGCGGGCCGGTTTCGAACTGCTGATCTCGACCTCGCAGACGGCGGTCGATCTCGGCGCCGGAGTTGCCGATGCCGCGGTTCGCCACGGCCGCGGCGTCTGGCCCGGGGTCGTCGCCGACCGCCTGTTCGACGAAACCGTCGCACTGCTGGGGCATGCCGCCGACTGGCCCGCGGGAGACGAGGCGGAGATGCGCGCGGCGATCGCGCGCACGAACCTGTTCCTGTCCCATCACCGCCGCGACGATTTCCGGCGGTGGAACGAAACCCTGCCGGGCGGACCGGTCGCCCCCGCGGCGATCACCATCGTCGATTCCGCCGGTCTCGGGCTGAAGGCGGCGATCGACGGCGCCGGGCTGACGTTCGCCGGTCTCGAGATCGCGGGATGGGATATCGCCGCGGGGCGGCTCCGTCCGCTGTTCGACCATCGGATTCCGGCCGAGGCCGGGTACTACCTTTGCTATCCGTCCGCACGCGCGCGCGACCGCCGCATCCGGAACCTCCGAGCGTGGATGCTGGCCGCGGCGGAGACGCCGCCCGCGACCGGCCGTTGACCCCGTCGGTTCACCACCGATCCCCGCCGCGCAGCCACAGCACGTAGCTTTTCCAGGGTGCGGTCTCGGCGAGGACCTCGTAGGCCTTGCGCGCGGCGGCGTTGTCTTCGGGCACCAGCCAGCGCAGATGCACCCAGTCGCGCCGTCTGCCGGTTTCGGCCGCGGCGGCGATCAGCCGCCCCGCGATGCGGCGGCCGCGCGCCTCCGGTGCGACGTAAAGATCGTCGAGTTGTCCGGCCCGGCGCCCCGAAATCGCTTCCGGCAGATCGAACACGACCGCGAAGCCGATCAGCCGGTCCCCCATGAACGCGCCGAAGGTTTCCGCGACGCGATCGTCGAGAAGCGCTGCCGCCCGCCGAAAATCGTCGTCGCCGCCGCGCGGGGCATGGCGCATCTCGGCGCCGTATGCCGCGAGGAGACCCGCCAAAGCCGCCGCATCGTCGCGCGCGAGGCGGCGGACGTGCGCGCTGCCCGCCGCGTTCACCATCCGCCGGTCTCGATCCATCGTTCCATCATCGGCATGCGGTCCCACCCCCAGAACGGCTCGCCGTCGACGACGAAGTACGGCGAGCCGAAGATGCCGAGTTCGAGCGCCCGTTCGGACACCCGCTTGACCCGGTCCTTGATCGCGGGGGTCGTCGCCTCCGCGGCGAATTCGTCCGCCGGCAGACCGAGCGACGCCGCGACCGCCAGCACGTGGTCGAGATTTCCGCTGTCGATGCCCCGGGTGTAGTAGGCGGAAAAGATCTCCCGCGCGAACGCCGGCGCACGCTCCGGATCGCGCGCCGCGACGAGATAGAAGACGCGGGTCGCGGCGAGCGCCACCGAGGGGTGATGGTCCGGCAGGCGAAACGGCACGCCGCGCAGCCGCGCGATGCGATGCCAGTCCGTGCGGGCGTAGTCGCGCTTCAGCGGGGTCGAGGAGAGTCCCCGCGATCCGGTGGCCTTGAACGCCGCGCCCAGCGCGAACGGGTGCCAGTTGATGCGTCTGCGGACGCGCCTGCCGAGATCGTCGATCTCCAGAGCCGCGAAATAGGCGTAGGCCGAGGCGAAGTCGAACCAGAAATCGATGTCTCCGGCGGAACCGGAGCCGTCGATCGCCTGTGCGTCCCGGTCGGTCACGATTCGCCCTCCCAGTACTCGACCCGGCTGTCCGCGCGGACGGTGATCTCGACCCGGCGGGCCGCCTTGTCGCCCCCGGGGGGCGAACCGGCGAAGACGGTCATCTTGCCGCTGTCGGGATATTCGAGAACGTCGGGTTCGTGCATGCTGCTGACCGCGAGATACCGCAATCCCTCGTCGGCCGCGGCGATCAGTTGATGGGCGGATTCCGCGCCTCCGGCGGGGCACACCACCACGTCGCCGGGTTCGACCGGATGCGTCCGTTCGCCGTGACGGAGCACGCCACGGCCGCCGAGGATCACGAACAGTTCGTCGTTGGCATGGTGGCAGTGGAATGGCCACGCCTTCTTGCCGGGCGGAAGCTCCACGTAGCGGGCGCCCAGGTGCGTGGCGCCGAGCGGCGCCGCCACCGCCGCCACGCCCGCCGCGAAGGTTTCGCCATGCGATTGCGGTTGGAGAGAAAGCTCGTGAAGTTTGACGATCGGTCGCATCGGTCTCGCTCCGTGTTGTCGTCGTCGCTCCGGGACCGCCGGAGCCGCTCCGGACGCGTCGTCCGGCTCATGCGTTTGCGGCGCGCGAGCCGGCCGACGCCGCGTCCGCAACCTCGGCGCCATAGAACGCCTCGCCGTAGACCTGATGGCCGCCGTCGAACCGCATCAGTTCGGCGGCGCGCACCGTTCGGCCTCCCGCCCGCGACACGTAGTGGACGAGAACGGTCTGCGCGATCTCGTCGCAGACGACGGATTCGAGCCGGAACCGTAAGTCGGGCACGGCGGCGAGCGCCTTCGTCCAATATGTCCGGAGCGCCCGGCGGCCCCGCACCACCGCATCGCCCGTCACGGAGGCCGCCCGCGGGCTGACGAACACGGCATGCTCGGAAAACGGCGCGATCACCGCATCGACGTCGTGACGATTCCAGGCTTCGATCCAGGTCTCGACATGGCGGGCGAGATCGCTGCGGGAGAGGTGGGTCAGCACTGCGCGAAACCTCCGTGCCGTGAAGATCGCCGGGGCATCCGTCGGCGAGGGTCGAAACCAAGAGGTGGCACGGGAACGGCGCCCGCGAAACTGAGATTTCGTCACGCGATGCTGAATCCGCCTCCGCCGCCCCGCACGCCAGCGTGCGATGTAAAGGCCGCGTAAACGCGCGGGCGCGACTTCCGCATGGAAGCTTAACGGCCTTCGCGCCGATCTTTGCCGTATCGGTTTCCCCGGCACGGGAGGATACGGTGCTCGACATCCTGTTCATCGGCCTGATCGTCGCGATCTTCGCCTGCGGTGCGCTGCTCGTGCGCGCCTGCGCGCGGATGTGAGGCGGCGATGGCGTTCGACATGATCCTCGGCGGAGCGGTGGCGATCGCGCTGCTCGGCTTCCTCGTCTACGTTCTGTTCCATCCCGAGCGGTTCTAGGAGTTTTCCCATGGACGCCACGGGCATCCTGCAAATTCTCGTCTACCTCGCGCTGATCGCGGCGCTGACGCCGGTCGTCGGCGGCTATCTCGCGCGGATCTTCGACGGCCGCGCCCAATGGCTCGCCCGGGTCGAGCGGCCGGTCTACCGCCTGTGCGGCGTGTCGCCCGAGCGCGAGCAGCACTGGAGCGCCTACGCGCTGTCGCTGCTCGCCTTCAATCTCGCGGGCGCGCTGCAGCTCTACGGCCTTCTGCGGCTGCAGACGTGGCTGCCGCTCAACCCGGAGGGGATGGCGGCGGCTTCGCCCCGGCTCGCCTTCAACACCTCCGTGAGCTTCGTCACCAACACCAACTGGCAGGCCTACGGCGGCGAGACCGCGCTCGGCTACTTCGTGCAGATGACCGGCATGACGGTGCAGAACTTCGCTTCCGCCGCCACCGGCATCGCCGTCGCCGCGGCCTTGATCCGCGGCTTTTCGCGGCGCTCGGCGAAGACCGTCGGGCATTTCGTCGTCGACGTCACCCGCGTCACCCTCTACCTGCTGCTGCCCGCCTGCTTCGCCGGAGCCCTGCTGCTGGTGTGGCTCGGGGTGCCGCAGAACTTCGATTCCTACACCGTCGCGACCACTCTCGAAGGCGCGCGCCAGACCATCGCCCAGGGGCCGGTGGCGAGCCAGATGTTCATCAAGCACCTCGGCACCAACGGCGGCGGCTTCTTCAACGCCAACGCCGCGCACCCGTTCGAGACCCCCTCGGCGCTGGTCAACCTGATCCACATGCTCGCGATCTTCGCGATCGGCGCGGGGCTTACCAACGCCTTCGGGCGAATGGTCGGCGACGTCCGCCAAGGCTGGGCGATTCTCGGCGCGATGGCGCTGCTGTTCGTCGCGGGCGTGTTCGCGCTGTGGGCTGCGGATGCGGCGGCCAACCCGGCGTTCGCGGGTCTCGGCGTCGATCAGGCGGCCTCGCCCTGGCAGCCGGGCGGCAACATGGAGGGCAAGGAGGTTCGGTTCGGCATCGCCGCCTCGGCGCTGTTCGCCGCCGTCACCACCGCCGCCAGTTGCGGCGCGGTGGTGGCGATGCACGACAGCCTGATGCCGCTCGCCGGGATGGTGCCGCTGGTCAACATCCTTCTGGGCGAGGTGGTGGTCGGCGGGGTCGGCGCCGGGCTGTGCGGCATGCTGATGTTCGCCGTGGTCGCGGTGTTCGTCGCCGGGCTGATGGTGGGGCGCACCCCGGAATACCTCGGCAAGAAGATCGAAGCGCGGGAGATCAAGCTTGCGGTGCTGGCGATTCTGGTGCTGCCGGTGGGGGTTCTCGGCTTCGGCGCGCTCGGCATGGCGTTCGGCGCGGGGGCGATCCAGGATCCCGGGCCGCACGGCCTTTCCGAACTGCTGTACGCCTACGCGTCGGCCACCGGCAACAACGGTTCGGCGTTCGCGGGATTCGGCGCCGATACGACGCTGCACGACACCCTGCTCGGTCTCGCCATGGGGCTCGGCCGCTATGCGGCGATCGTACCGGTGCTGGCGCTTGCGGGGGCGGCGGCGGCGAAGCCGCGCGTGCCCGACTCGGCCGGAACCTTCCCCACGTCCGGCGGGCTGTTCGTCGGCCTTCTGGCGGCGGTGGTGCTGGTGGTGGGCGGACTCACCTTTTTCCCGGTTCTCGCCCTAGGGCCGCTGGCCGAGCAGTTCGCGCTCGCCGCCGCGGTCCTGTATTGAGGAGTTCGTTCCGATGACGGTTCATCGTCCGCGCGCGGCGGCGCTGTTCGACCGCGCGCTTCTCGGCGCGGCGGCTGCGGATGCGGTCGCCAAGCTCGACCCGCGCCGCCTGGTGCGCAATCCGGTGATGTTCGCGACCGCCCTGGTGGCGCTGGTGGCGACCCTGCTCGCGGTTCGCGGCGGACCGGATATCGCGGTCACCGCCGAAATCGCCGCGTGGCTGTGGTTCACGGTGCTGTTCGCCAACTTCGCCGAGGCGGTGGCGGAGGGGCGGGGCAAGGCCCAGGCGGCAAGCCTGCGGCGCTCGCGCGGCGACGCCGTGGCGAAGCGCCTCGCCGCGCCGGAGGCGGAGTCCTTCGAGACGGTTGCGGCGACGACCCTCAAGGCGGGCGACCTGGTGGCGTGCGAGGCGGGCGACACGATCCCCGGCGACGGCGACGTGGTCGCGGGCATCGCGATGGTCGACGAAAGCGCGATCACCGGCGAATCCGCTCCGGTGATCCGCGAATCCGGCGGCGACCGCTCGGCGGTCACCGGCGGCACCCGCGTCGTCTCCGACCGCATCGTCGTGCGCATCACCGTCGATCCCGGCGAGAGCTTTCTCGACCGCATGATCGCCCTGGTCGAAGGGGCGAAGCGGCAGAAGACCCCGAACGAGATCGCGCTGACCCTGCTGCTGGTGGGGATGACGCTGATCTTCCTGGTCGTCGTCGCCACCCTGCCCGCGTTCGCGGCGTGGTCGGGGGCGCGGGTGCCGGTTGCCTTCCTCGCGGCGCTGTTCGTCACCCTGATCCCCACCACCATCGGCGGCTTGCTTTCGGCGATCGGCATCGCGGGGATGGACCGGCTGGTGAAGTTCAACGTCGTCGCCAAGTCGGGCCGGGCGGTGGAGGCGGCGGGCGACGTCGACGTGCTGCTGCTCGACAAGACCGGCACCATCACCCTCGGCGCGCGCCAGGCGGCCGAGTTCCTGCCGCTCGCCGGGGTGCAGGAGCGCGAACTGGCCGAGGCGGCGTTCCTCGCCTCGCTCGCCGACGACACGCCGGAGGGCAAGTCGATCGTCGCCCTCGCGCGGCAGCGCTTCGGTTTCGCCGGACGCGCGGATCTCGCGTTCGTGCCGTTCACCGCGCAGACGCGGATGAGCGGCGTCGATCTCGACGGCGGCGAAATCCGCAAGGGTGCGGAGGATGCGATCCTCGCCCGCATCGGCGCGTTGCCTCCGCCGACGGCGCGCGAGCTGCGCCAGCATGTCGAGCGGGTGGCGAAGTCGGGCGGTACGCCGCTGGTGGTGGCGCGAGACGCCCGCCCGCTCGGCGTCGTGTATCTCAAGGACGTGGTCAAGCCGGGCATCCGCGAACGCTTCGCCACCCTGCGCGAGATGGGCATCAAGACCGTGATGATCACCGGCGACAACCCCCTCACCGCCGCGGCGATCGCCGCCGAGGCGGGGGTGGACGACTTCCTCGCCGAGGCGACGCCGGAGAAGAAGCTGGAACTGATCCGCGCCTATCAGCAGGGCGGGCGTCTGGTGGCGATGTGCGGCGACGGTTCCAACGACGCGCCCGCGCTGGCCCAGGCCGACGTCGGCGTGGCGATGAACACCGGCACCCAGGCGGCGCGCGAAGCGGGCAACATGGTCGATCTCGAAAGCGATCCGACCAAGCTGATCGAGATCGTGATGATCGGCAAGCAACTGCTGATGAGCCGCGGCGCGCTCACCACCTTCTCGCTCGCCAACGACGTGGCGAAGTACTTCGCGATCATTCCGGCGCTGTTCCTCGCCAGCCATCCGCAGCTCGCCGCGCTCAACGTCATGGGACTGGCGAGCCCGCAGTCGGCGGTGCTGTCGGCGGTGGTGTTCAACGCGCTGATCATCGTCGCGTTGATCCCGCTTGCGCTCCGGGGCGTGCGCTATGCCCCCGCGCCCGCGGCGACGCTGCTCAAGCGCAACCTCCTGGTCTACGGCGTCGGCGGCCTGGTCGCGCCGTTCGCCGGAATCAAGCTGATCGACATGGCGGTGGCCGCCCTCGGCCTCGCCTGAGAAAGGGAGTTTCCCAGATGCGCGCGTTTCTTCGTCCGGCGCTGGTTCTGATCGCGCTGTTCACCCTCGTCACCGGTCTCGGCTATCCGCTCGCCGTCACCGGCGTCGCCGGGCTCGTCTTCCCGCACCGGGCTCACGGCAGCCTGATCGAACAGGACGGCCGGGTGGTCGGTTCGGCGCTGATCGGGCAGAGCTTCGCCCGGCCCGAATATCTGCACGGCCGCCCCTCGGCCAACGGTTACGACGCGGCCAATTCCGGCGGTTCGAATCTCGCGCCGTCGAGCCGCGCGCTCGCCGCGCAGGTGGCGGATCGCGTCGCGGCGGTGCGCGCCGAGAACCCCGGCGAAGCCGGACCGGTTCCGGTCGATCTCGTCACCGCTTCGGCGTCCGGTCTCGATCCCGACGTTTCGCCCGCCGCGGCGCTCTATCAGGCTCGCCGCATCGCCGCCGCACGCGGCGCGCCGGAGGCCGAGGTGCGGGCGATGGTCGCCGAATTCACCCGGGGCCGCGATTTCGGCGTGCTCGGCGAACCGCGCGTCAACGTGCTGGAATTCAATCTGGCGCTGGACGCGCGACGGCCGATGCGGTGAGATCGCGGAATGCACGAAGCCGACCCCCGTCCGTCGCCCGATGCCCTGCTCGCCGAGGCCGCGCAGGAAGGGCGGGGGCGTCTCAAGATCTTCCTCGGCGCGGCGCCCGGGGTCGGCAAGACCTTCGCGATGCTGGAGGCGGCGCGCGAACGCCGGCGCGAGGGGGTGGACGTGGTGGTGGGTCTGGTCGAGACCCACGGCCGCCGCGAGACCGAGGCGCTGCTCGACGGGCTGACGGTGCTGCCGCGGCTGCGCGTGCCCTATCGCGAGCGCACGTTCGAGGAGCTCGATCTCGACGCCCTGCTGGCGCGCAAGCCGGGACTCGCGCTGGTGGACGAACTCGCCCACTCCAACGTGCCGGGCTCGCGCCACCTCAAGCGCTGGCAGGACGTCGAGGAGTTGCTGGCGGCGGGGATCGACGTCGCCACCACGGTGAACATCCAGCACGTCGAAAGTCTCAACGACGTGGTCGAGCAGATTTCCGGGGTGCGGGTGCGCGAAACCGTGCCCGACGCGATGATCGCCGCCGCCGCCGAGATCGAGCTGATCGACCTGCCGCCCGACGAGCTGATCAAGCGCCTCAACGAGGGCAAGGTCTACCTGCCCGAGCAGGCCCGCCGCGCCGTTCACCACTTCTTTTCGCCCGGCACCCTCACCGCGCTGCGCGAGATGGCGTTGCGCCATGCCGCCGAACGGGTCGACCGGCAGATGGTGGACTTCATGCGCGCCCACGCGATCGCCGGGCCGTGGCCCGCGCGCGAGCGGGTGCTGGTGTGCATCGACGAGCGCGCCGACGCGTTGCGGCTGGTGCGGGTGGCAAAGCGCGCCGCCGAGCGGCGCGGCGCGGCGCTGATCGCGGCGACGGTGGAGACGCCCAAATCCTACGCCCTCTCGGAAGCGGAAAAGGACCGGATCGACGCGGCGATGCGCCTGGCCGCGCGGCTGGGCGGCGAAACCGCCAATCTCGAAGGCGACGACGTGGTGGCGGCGGTTCTCGGTTTCGCGCGGGAGCGCAACGTCACCCAGATCGTCGTCGGTCGCGCGCGGCCGGGGCGCTGGGGGCTCGGCAAGCCGGTCACCGACCGCCTGATCGCCGCCGCCGGACAGATCAACGTGCTGGTGGTGGGCGGCGGGCCGGACAAGCCGCTGCCGCGCCCCGCGCCGCCGCGTTCGGGCGGCTGGGCCGGGTTCGGCCTTGCCGTCGCCGCCGCGGCCGCCGCCACCGGGCTCGGCTTCGCGGTCGACCGTGCGGGCCTGCCGATCGCCAACATCTCGGTGGGCTATCTGATGGCGGTGCTGCTGACGGCGATGCGTGCCGGGCTGCGGCCCGCGATCGCCGCGTCGCTGGCGAGCTTCTTCGCCTTCAACTTCCTGTTCACCGAGCCGCGCTACTCCTTCGCCATCACCGACACCCAGAACATCCTCACCGTGGTGCTGTTCCTCGCCGCCGCGACGATCGGCGGCAAATCGCTGGTGCTGACGCCGGAGGCGGGCGGTGCGCTCGCGATCGTCGCCGGGTATCCGCCCGAGGACCGCCTCGACGACAAGTCCGCCGCCGCCGCCGAGTGGGCGTGGGCGCAGGGCAAGATCGCCGGGCGCGGCTCGGAGACGCTGCCCGCCGCCGACTGGCTGTTCCTGCCGCTCGCGACCGGGCGCGGGCGGATCGGCGTGCTCGGGGTGCAGATGACCGATCGTGCCGACGCGCCCTCGGCGGCGCAATTGCGCCTGCTCGAAACCCTTGCCGATCAGGCGGCGGTGGCGATCGAGCGCACCACCCTGGTCACCGACATGGAGGCGGCGAAGGTCGCCACCGAGCGCGAGCGCCTGCGCGCGGCGCTGCTGTCGTCGCTGTCCCACGATCTGCGCACGCCGCTGGTGTCGATCCTCGGCGCGGCCACCAGTCTCGTCAGTTACGACGGGGCCCTCGACGCGGTCGCCCGCCGCGAACTCGCTCAGACGATTCAGGACGAGGCGGAGCGTCTCAACCGCTTCGTCCAGAACCTGCTCGACATGACCCGGCTCGGCGCGGGCGCGCTCGAACCGAAGACCGACTGGGCCGACCTCGCCGACATCGTTCGGGCGGCGGTCGATCGGGCGCGGCGGATCGCCCGGCGGCATGTTCTCAAGATCGAGATCGCGCCGGAGGTGCCGCTGCTGCGGGTCGACGCGGTGTTGATCGAACAGGCCGTCTTCAACCTCATCGACAACGCCTGCAAGTATGCGCCGCCCGCCACCGTCGTGAAGATCTGGGCGAAGCCGTCGGGAGCCGACGTCTTGATCGAGGTGGTCGACCAGGGGCCGGGGATTCCGCCGGAGGATCGTGAAAAGGTGTTCGAAATGTTCTACCGCGTGGGCCGGACCGACAGCCGCTCCGGTACCGGGCTCGGGTTGGCGATCTGCCGCGGCATCGTCGAGGCGCACGGCGGCGCGATCCGCGTCGACGAGGGGATCAACGGCGTCGGCGCGGCGATCGTGATCCGCCTGCCGCTCGCCGCCGCGCCGCCGTTGCCGGAGGCGGCGGCATGAGCGCGCGCGTTCTGGTCGTCGACGACGAACCGCAGATCCGCCGGTTCCTGCGGATCTCGCTCGCCGCCAACGGATACGCGGTGGGCGAGGCGGAAACCGCCGACGAAGGCATCGCCGCCGCGCGCGCCGCGCCGCCCGATCTCGTGATCCTCGACCTCGGGCTGCCCGATCGCGACGGCCAGGAGGTGATCTCGGAGATCCGCGGTTTTTCGACTGTGCCGATCCTGGTGCTGTCGGTGCGCGCCGACGAGTTCGACAAGGTCGAGGCGCTCGACCGCGGCGCCACCGACTACGTGGTGAAGCCGTTCGGCATCGCCGAGCTGATGGCGCGGGTGCGCGCCGCCCTGCGCGCCCGCGCGCCCGCGCTCGAGGTGGTGACGGCCGGAGCGGTGACGGTCGACCTCTCCCGCCGCGTCGTCCGCCGCGACGGCGCCGAGGTGCGCCTGTCGAAAAAGGAATGGGAGCTGCTGGCGATGTTCGCGCGCCACCCCGACCACGTGCTCACCCATCGCCAGATCCTCAAGGAGGTGTGGGGCCCGGCGCACGTCGACGATACCGCCTACCTGCGCGTCTACGTCAACCAGTTGCGCCAGAAGCTCGAGGCCGACCCCGCCCAGCCCGCGCTGCTGGTCAACGATCCGGGGGTCGGCTACCGCCTCCGCACCGGCGAGTGACGCGTTGCCGGAAAACAATTGTTGACCTTTAGGTGATTTTTCGGCATTCCGGAAGCGGCAACGGACGCACAAGGAGCGACGACATGGACTCCATCCACGGCCACGCGGTGCTGGAGATGATGCTGGAAACCCCCGAGGGCTTCGCCACCGAGGCGGATCTCGCGGCGGCGATCGAGGCGCGTTTCGGGCGCGAGGCGCGCTTCCACACCTGTTCGGCCGAGGGGATGGACGCGGCGACGCTGGTCGCCTTCCTCGCCGCGCGCGGCAAGTTCGCCCCCGCGGGCGCAGGCTTCAACACCTCGCCTGAGAAGATCTGCGCGCACTGACAACCGCCGCTCGGTTTCGTCGCGCCGCGCATCCGTGATATCGTCGGGCGCGCGCGGCGGCCGGTCGCCGCGCGGGAGCGAGGCGCGGCGATGGCCAACGAAATCTGTCTGATCGCACCTTACGCCGAGCTTGCCGCGGTGGCGTGGCAGGTGGAGGGGGTGGTGCCGCGCGGGTTCGACGTGCGCACCGCCAATCTCGAAGACGCGCTGGCGCTGCTGCCCGAGGTCGAGGCGGCGGGCTACCGCGTGCTCGTCAGCCGCGGAAAGACCGCCGAACTGCTGCGCAAGCACACCGCGCTGCCGGTGATCGCCATCGAGATCGACAGCTACGACGTCCTGCGCGTGCTCGCCGATCTGATCGGCAAACCCTGCCGCATCGCCATCGTCGGCCACGCCGGGATCCTGCGCGATCTGACCAAAATGGCCGACACCCTCGGCCTCGCCTCCTATTCGATCCTGTTCGAGCAGGCCGACGCCCTCGAATACGAGCAGCTGCAGGCGGCGGTGCGGGCGCGTCTCGTCCGCGATCCGGTCGATCTGATGATCGGCGACACCATTCCGCAGAGCCGTTTCGCGCCGCTTTGTCCGGAATTCCGGTTGGTGTCCTCGGGGCCGGAGAGCGTCGCCAAGGCGCTCGAAAGCGCGGCCGCGCTGCTCGACGCCATCGATCTCGAACGGGTCAACCGCGACCACCTCTCCACCGTCCTCGACCTGTTCGAAAAGGCGGTGTTCTCGCTCGATCAGGGCGGATGCGTCACCCACGCCAATCGCGCCGCGACGGTCGCCTTCCAAATGACCCGCGCGGAGATGATGGGGCAGCCGATCGAGGCGGTCGACCCGGCGCTGGCGATCGCCCACGAGACCCTGGCGCGCGGCACCTGGGAAGTCGGGCCGGTGGTGGAGACCCGCTTCGGCCGGATGGTCTGCTACCTCTATCCGATCGTGTCCGACGGCGTCGGCCGCGGCATGGTGTTCGCCCTTGAACGGGTCGAGCGGATCTATACCGTCGAACAGAAGATCCGCCGCCAGGAGCGGCAGGAAAACCGCTTCGTCGCGCAGTATCGCCTCGAGGACTACATCACCCGCGACGCCGGAATGCGCCGCCGCCTGGATCAGGTGCGGCGTTACGCCCGCACCGACGCGACGATTCTCATCACCGGCGAAAGCGGCACCGGCAAGGAACTGCTCGCCCAGGGGATCCACCGCGCCGGGCGGCGTGCCGAGGGGCCGTTCGTCGCCGTCAACTGCGGCGCGTTTCCGCCGACGCTGCTCGAAAGCGAGCTGTTCGGCTACGTCGAGGGCGCGTTCACCGGGGCGTCGCGCAAGGGCAAGAAAGGCGTCTTCGAGCTCGCCCACACCGGCACGCTGTTCCTCGACGAGGTCGGCGAACTGGAGAAGTCGCTGCAGACCCGTCTGCTGCGGGTGATCCAGGAGCGCGAGCTGATGCGCCTCGGTTCGGAGCAGCCGATCCCGGTGGATATCCGCGTGATCGCCGCGTCGAACAAATGCCTCGAGGAAATGGTTGCCGCGGGCGCGTTCCGCGAGGATCTGTTCTACCGCCTCAACGTGCTGAAGTTCGAGACCGTGCCGCTGCGCGCGCGACCCGACGACATCGTGCCGAGCGCGCTGTTCGCGCTGCGGCGTCATGCGCAGGCCTACGGCAGCCCGGCGACCGATCTCGCGCCCGATCTTCGCCGCGCGCTCGTCGCCGGTTCCTGGCGGGGGAACTTCCGTCAGCTCAGCAACGTGATGGAGCGTCTCGCGATTCTCGCCGACGCGGCGGTGGTGACGCTCGCCGCGGCGCGTCCGGCGCTTGCCGACATCGACGGCGCGCGTCCGGAGGCCCGGCCTTGCGGAGGCTGCGATCTGCTCGAAGGTTCGTTCGGCGAAATCCGCGACCGCGTCGTCGCCCGGGTGTTGTCGCTCGAACGGGGCTCGCGCAGCCGCGCGGCGCGCCGCCTCGGCGTCGACCGCACCACGCTGGCCCGCTGGCTCAAGGATCCCGCCGCGCCGCGGGTCGCGGAATAGGACGATGCAAAATCCATCGGGGTGCGGCGATTTGCATCGTCCGGCTCCGGCGGCTGTGAACCAAAGCCTTGATGTTTCAAGAGAATATTCCATGGCATAGCGCTTGCGGATGCTCCCTCGCCGGTGGGGGTATGGCCGGCGGACACATGCGACAACACCAGCACTTCGCTGAAAGAAAACAGAGAACAGTCGGAGGAATGCGATGAGACAGGTCCCGATCAAGGACATGATCGAGAGAGTGCCGGGCGGGATGATGGTGGTGCCGCTGCTGCTCGGCACGATCATGAACACCATCGACCAGATGCACCTTCCCTTCGTTCAGGCGATCCTCGCCGAACTCGGCGCACCCAAGACTTCCGCCGGATATTACGAATTCCTGCGCATCGGCGGCTTCACCGAGCAGCTGTTCAAGACCAGCGCGCTCACCCTGATCGCGCTGTTCCTGTTCTGCTCGGGCGCGCAGATGAACCTGCGGGTCGGCGGCCGGGCGATGAAGAAGGGCGTCATCCTCACCGCCTCCAAATATCTCACCGGCCTCAGCGTCGGCGTTCTGTTCGGGGTGATGTTCGATCCGATGAGCGGCTTCCTCGGGCTGTCCACCCTCGCCATCATCGCCGCGATGACCAACGGCAACGGCGGCATGTACGCCGCACTCACCGCGCAGTACGGCAACCGCTCGGACACCGCCGCGGTGGCGGTGCTGTCGCTCAACGACGGCCCGTTCTTCACCCTGATGTCGCTCGGCCTGCTCGGCTCGCGCTTCCCGGTGATCGCGTTCATCGCGGTGCTGCTGCCGATCGCGCTCGGCATGCTGCTCGGCAACCTCGACGACAAGATGCGCGCGTTCCTCAAGCCCGGCGAGATGCTGCCGGTGCCGTTCTTCGCGTTTTCGCTCGGCGCGGGGATGAACCTCGCGGTGTTCTTCAATCCCGACGTGGTCGCCGCGGGCCTGCTGCTCGGCGTGATGACCACCGTGCTCACCGGCACGGTCGGCGCGCTGGTGTTCCGTTACATCGCGCGCGAGCGCAGCGTCATCGCCCCGGTCGCGGAGGCGACCACCGCGGGCAACGCGGTCGGCACCCCCGCCGCGATCGCCGCGGCGGCGACGATCGCGGTGAGTTCGGGTATGATGACCGCGGCGGAGGCGCAGGCGTATCACGACCTCGTCGCCACCGCGACGTTGCAGATCTCGATCTCGACGATCTCGACGGCGCTGATGGGGCCGTTCGCGGTGATCATGATCGACCGCTGGCAGCGGAAACGCGGCGTCAACGGCCGCATCGAGGAAGGCGAGGAGGACGACGTCGCCGCGTCGGCCGAAACCGTTCTGCCGAACTGAGATCCGCGCCGGCCGCGGCCGGCGCGCCCCCCTTCACGTGCGTCGATTTCCGAAACAGGTGGTTCCAGCATGAGCAAGATGATCGAGATCGCCTACGGCCGCGGCCAGCTCCGGGTGGCGCTGCCGGAGGCGGCCGAGCCGACGGTGATTCGCAAGGTGGTTCTGGAGAAGCTCGCCGACCCGGCGGGCGCGGTGCGCGCCGCGCTCGCCGCGCCGGTCGGCGCCGCGCCCTACGCCGAACTGGCGAAGGGCCGGAAAAGCGCCTGCATCCTGGTGTGCGACATCACCCGGCCGGTGCCCAACCGGTTGTTTCTGCGGCCGTTGATCGAGGGCCTGCTGGCGGCGGGGGTGCCCGCCGGGCGGATTTCCGTGGTGGTCGCCACCGGCCTTCATCGGCCCAACGAGGGGGCCGAACTCGCCGAACTGATCGGCGATCCGTGGGTGCTGGAGACCGTCCGCGTCGAGAACCATTTCGCCCGCAACGACGCCGATCACGTCGACCTCGGCCCCACCTCGCGCGGCACGCCGGTGAAGATCGACCGTCGCTTCGTCGAGGCGGATCTGCGGATCGTCTCCGGCCTGATCGAGCCGCACTTCATGGCGGGATGGTCGGGCGGACGCAAGGTGATCGCCCCCGGCGTCGCCCACCACGAGACCATCCGCACCTTCCACTCGGCGCGGTTCATGGAAGACCCGCTGGCGGTACAGTGCAATCTCGCGGGCAACCCGCTGCACGAGGAACAGCTGGAGATCGCCGCCAAGATCGGCGAGGTCTACGCCCTCAATACCGTGCTCGACGAGGAGCGCGACCTCGTCCACGTCAACTTCGGCGAGATCGTCGAAAGCCATCTCGCGGCGGTGGCGTTCGTCGCGGACGCCTGCGCGGTCAAGGTGCCGCGGCGGTTCAAGACCGTCGTCACCTCCTCGGCGGGCTACCCGCTCGACAAGACCTACTACCAGACCGTCAAGGGCATGGTCACGCCGATGGGCATCCTCGCGGAGGGCGGTACCCTGATCATCGCCTCCGAGTGTTCGGAAGGGTTCGGCTCGCCCGAGTTCCGCGATGCGCAGACGCGGATGGTGGAACTCGGGCCGGAGCGCTTCCTCGCCACGCTGAAGGCCAAAACCTTCGCCGAAATCGACGAGTGGCAGACCGAGATGCAGCTCAAGCCGATGCGGATGGCGACGATCCAGCTCTACACCACCGGTCTCGACGCGGAGGAACGCCGCATCACCGGCGTCGAACTGGTGGAGTCGGTCGACGCCGCCGTCCGCGCCGCCATCGCCCGCCATGGCGATGCCGCGGTGGCGGTGATTCCCGAGGGTCCCTATGTCGTGCCGGTGGTGGAATGATGTCTGAAGGTTTGCACGTTCATCTCGACGCCGTCGGCGGCGCTGCGGGCGACATGTTCGTCGCGGCGCTGATCGACGCGTTCCCCGAGTTGCGGTCGCGGGTGCTGGCCGATCTGGCCGCGGTGATGCCCGCCTGCGCCGGGACTCCGCGCCTCGAAGAGGGCGTGAGCGGAGGCATTTCCGCGCTGCGCTTCGCCCTGGTGGCGGATCATCACGATCATCCTCACGATCATCCTCACGATCATGATCACGTTCACGATCATCACGACCACGACCACGGGCACGATCACCACCACGATCATGCCCATGATCACCACGACCACGGGCACGCGCACCCCCATCCGCATCCCGACGCCGCGCCGGTGCGCTTTCCCGAGATCGCGGCGCGGATTTCCGCCGCTGCGATCTCGCCCGGCACCGCAGCCGAGGCGATCGCGATCCTTCGCCGCCTCGCCGAGGCCGAGAGCCGGATGCACCGCGTGCCGGTGGACGAGGTGCATTTCCACGAGATCGCCGACTGGGATTCGCTGATGGACGTGGTCGCGGCGGGCAGCATCGCCGCGGCGCTCGCGGGCGCGACCTGGAGCGTCTCCGAACTGCCGCTCGGCGGCGGCACGATCCGCGCCGCCCATGGCCGCCTGCCGGTGCCCGCGCCCGCCACGGCGGAGATTCTCAAGGGCTTCCTGTGGCGGGACGATGGCGTGTTCGGCGAGCGGGTGACGCCCACCGGCGGCGCGATTCTCGCCCATCTCGCCCCCGCGGGCGGCGTGCGCCGGTGCGGCGCGCTCAAGGCGGTGGGGTGCGGCGCAGGCAGTCGCGATCTGCCGGGCGTGCCGAACATCCTCCGCGCGCTGGTGTTCGCGCCGGGTGCGGCGGCTCCGGGCACGGGCGACGCGGTGACGGTGCTCGGGTTCGACGTCGACGACATGTCCGGCGAGGAAATCGGGGTGGCCGCGGAGCGGTTGCGGGCGCTGTCCGGCGTGCTCGACGTCAGCCTCGGCGCGCGGGTCGGCAAGAAGGGGCGTCCGCTCACCGATTTCCGGATCCTGGCGCGTCCCGAGGCGTTCGAGGACGTGTGCGAGGCGTGCTTCCGCGAAACTTCGACGATCGGCCTGCGCTGGCGCCGCGAGGAGCGACGGGTGCTGGCGCGCGCCGCCGAAAGCGCTATGGTCGAGGGCGTCGCGTTGCGCCGCAAGCGCAGCGAACGCCCCGGCGGCGCGTCGGTCAAGGTCGAGAGCGACGACCTCGCGGGGCTCGGATCCCTGGCGCAGCGGCGCAAGGCCGCGCGTCTCGCCGAGGAGGGTTGAGGATGTCCCACAGCGAATTGCAGGCCCGTCTGGTGGCGGCGCTCGATCGTCACGACGCGCTCGCGGTGGCGGTGTCGGGCGGCGTCGACAGCATGCTCCTCGCCTACGTCGCGCATCGCTATTCGCGCACCGCGATGACCGCCGTGCACGCCCGCTCGGCGGCGGTTCCGGCCGAGGCGACGGCGCGCGTCGAGGCGCACGCCGAGCGCCACGGCTGGGCGTTGTGGCTGGTGGACGCGGGCGAACTCGCCGACCCCGACTATCGCGCCAACCCGGTGAACCGCTGCTTCTTCTGCAAGAGCAACCTCTACCGCCGCATTGCCGCTGCGACCGGCAAGACGATCGCGTCCGGCACCAATCTCGACGACCTCGGCGACTTCCGCCCGGGGCTCGAGGCCGCGCGCGCCCACAACGTCGTCCACCCGTTCGTCGAGGCGGGGCTGACCAAGGCCGACATCTACCGCCTCGCCGCGGCCCTCGGCCTCGACGATCTCGCGGCACTGCCCGCCCAGCCCTGCCTCGCCAGCCGCATCGAGACCGGCATCGCCGTCGAACCCGAGGTGCTGGGGTTCGTCGAAGCGGCGGAGCGCGAGCTTGCGGTCGCGCTGCCCGACGCCGGGGCGCTGCGCTGCCGCGTCACCGCCGCCGGGGTTTACGTCGAGTGCGAACGCCTGCCCGAGGCGGCGGCGCGCGCCGCGCTCGAAGCCCGCGTGGCCGCGCTCTGCGCCGCCGCCGGGCGGCGGTTCGCGGGCGTGCGTCCCTATCGTCGTGGCGCGGCGTTCCTGCGCGCCGCCGAATGACCTTCCAACCAGGAGAGCGTCGATGAAGATCGTCATCGCCCCGGATTCGTTCAAGGAAAGCCTGTCGGCGCTGGAGGCGGCGCGTGCCATCGAGGCGGGCTTCCGCGAGGTCTTCCCCGACGCCGAATACGTCAAGGTGCCGGTCGCCGACGGCGGCGAGGGCACTGCGGAGACCCTGGTGGAGGCGACCGGCGGCACGATCGTGCGGCTGTCCGTCACCGGCCCCCTCGGCGCTCCGGTGGAGGCGTTCTTCGGTCTCTCCGGCGACGGTGAACTGGCGGTGATCGAGGCGGCGACCGCGAACGGCCTGATGCTGGTGCCGCGCGAGCGGCGCGACCCGCGCGTCACCACCACCTACGGCGTCGGCGAACTGATCCGCGCGGCGCTCGACCGCGGCGCGCGCCATCTCATCGTCGGCATCGGCGGCAGCGCCACCAACGACGGCGGCGCGGGCATGCTCCAGGCCCTCGGCGTCAAGCTCGCCGACGCGCGCGGTCGCGATCTCGGTTTCGGCGGCGCGGCGCTTGCGGAGATCGCGGCGATCGACGTCTCCGGTCTCGATCCGCGCCTCCGGGACTGCCGCGTCGAGGTCGCCTGCGATGTCGACAACCCGCTGTGCGGACCGAAGGGGGCCTCGGCGATCTTCGGCCCGCAGAAGGGCGCGACTCCCGAGATGGTGAAGGATCTCGACGCCAACCTCGCGCGCTTCGCCGCACTGATCGGCAAGACCCTCGGGGTCGCGGTCGGCGAGACTCCCGGCGCGGGCGCGGCGGGGGGACTCGGGGCGGCGCTGTTGGGGTTCCTCGGGGCGGATTTGCGGCCGGGCGTGGACATCGTCACCGCCGCCGTCGGCCTCGCCGACGCGGTGCGCGACGCCGATCTGGTGATCACCGGCGAGGGCCGCATCGACGGCCAGACCGCCCACGGCAAGACGCCGATCGGCGTCGCCCGCGTCGCCAAGCGTTTCGGCAAGCCGGTGATCGGCATCGCCGGGTGCCTCACCGACGAGGCCGGGGAGGTTCACGCCCACGGCATCGAGGCGATCTTCAGCATCCTCTATCGCTGCTGCACGGTGCCGGAGGCGCTCGCCGAGGGCGAGCAGAACCTTCGCCTCGCCGCGCGCAACGTCGCCGCGACGCTTGCGCTCGGGCGGATGCTGACGAACGTCGGTGCGGCGACGCTGACGGCGGTGCCGGCCTAGGGTCGGGGATCCGAACGCCCGACCCGGAGAATCCGCAGCGCCGCCTGCGCCGCGCCGAAGCCGTTGTCGATGTTGACGGCGACGAGGCCGGGCGCGCAACTCGCCAGGGCCGACTCCAGCGCCACCCGGCCGCCGGCGGCGACGCCGCGGCCGACCGAGGCGGGCAGGGCGACGATCGGCTGGGGGATCAACCCGGCGAGGACGCTGAACAGCGCGCCTTCCATCCCCGCCACCGCGATCACCACGGAAAACCGGCGAATCTCGTCGATGCGGTCGAGCAGCCGCCAGAGCCCGGCGACGCCGACGTCGCCGAAGCAGGTTGCGCCCACGCCCGAGAACGCCAGTGTGCGGATCGCCTCTTCCGCCACCGGCAGGTCGGCGAGGCCGCCGGTGACCACCGCCACCGCCGCTTCCGCCGGGGTTTCGATCGCGCCGAGAATCGCGGTGCGCGAGCGCGGGTGGTAGTCGAGGCGGGTGCGGCTCGCGTCGGCCAGGGCGGCGTGCTTGTCGGCGTCGAGGCCGGTGATCAGCAGCCGTTCGCCGAGATCGAGCGCCTGGGCGACGATCGCGTCGACCTGCGCCGCGGTCTTGCCCGGCGCGTAGACCGCCTCCGGCAGCCCGACGCGGGCTGTGCGTCCCCAGTCCATCACTGCGCCGCAGGTATCGTCGCGTTCGGCCGCGGGTGGCGGCGCAAAGGGGTGGGCGCGGGTCATGGGACGCTCCTGATGAAGGGACTCTCGGGATCTGCCGGGCCGGGCCTCATGCTCCGGATTCGTCGCCGCGGCACAGGGCGCCATGGGCGGAGAAGAAGCGGGCGTTGGGGCAGTCGGCGGGCACGAAGTCGGCGCCCGGTTCGGCCTCGCGGCAGTCCACGTCGTGGCCGCAGAACAAACAGCGGCGCAGCGCGTCGTCGACGCGGCGGGTTTCGGCGGAGATCTCCACGCGGTCCTCCCTGGCAGGGTTCCAAATCTAGCATCGCCCGCGGCGCGCGTCCATCGCCCGCGCCGGAACTCCGCGCAACTCCGGGGACTTGTGAAAGAGAGCGGAATTTCGGACGAGGAGGCGATGAGGCGGGTACCGCGCGGGGCGAAGATTGCGGGGGGCGTGCTGGCGGCGTTGGCGCTGGTGGCGGCGCTGTGGCGGTGGGACTGGCTGATCCCGCTGGTGGAGGCGCGCGCGGGCGCGGCGACCGGCCGCACGGTGACGATCGAAAGCCTCGACGTCGATCCCGGGCGGATTACCCGCGTCGTCCTCGGCGGCGTGACCGTCGCCAATCCCGAGGGCTTTCCCGCCGGCCAGCCGTTCGCCCGGGCCGAGCGGCTGGAGGCGGACGTGGCGGTGGGGCCGCTGCTGCGCGGGCGGGTGGTGCTGCCGCGCATCGCCCTGAGCCGGCCGCAGCTCCGCATCGCCGCCACCGCGGACGGCGCGGCCAATTACCGCTTTCCCGCCGGGGACTCCGGCTCGGAGCCGGGGACCCCGCCGGAGATCGGCCGCCTCGACATCGCCGGAGGCCGGATCCGGGTGGATATCCCCCGGCTGCGGGCGGATTTCGACGCCGACGTCGCCACCCGCGACGACGGCGTCGTCGCCGAGGCGCGCGGCACCTATGCCGGGCAACCGATCGAGGCGCGCCTGAGCGCCGGGGCGATCCTGTCGCTGCGCGAGGCGGGGCCGTATCCGGTCGACCTCTCCCTCGCCAACGGCGAAACCCGCGTCACCGCGAAAGGCACGCTCGCCGATCCGCTGCATCTCGGCGGCGCGACCGTGCGCTTGACCTTCGAAGGCGCGAACATGGCCGATCTCACCCCCCTCACCGGCGTGCCGATCCCCGACACGCCGCCCTACCGCGTCGCGGGCGATCTCGCCTATGCCGACGGCGCGGTGCGGTTTTCGGAGTTCGAGGGCCGCGTCGGCCGCAGCGACCTGTTCGGCGACATCGCCGTCGCGCCCGGCGAGCCGCGCCCGAAGGTGACCGCCGATTTGCGTTCCGAGCGCGTCGACCTGCGCGATCTGGGCGGCTTCGTCGGCGCGCAGCCGGGAGCGGAAGAGGTGCAGCGAACCCCGGAGCAGAAACGCGCCTACGCCGCCGCCGAGGCGGATGCGCGGCTGCTGCCCGAAACCCCGGTCAACATGCCGAAGGTGCGGGCGGCCGACGTCGATCTCTCCTATCGCGGCCAGCGCATCGAGGGCGAGCACATGCCGTTCGACGACATCGCGGGCCACCTGACCATCACCGACGGGCGGATCGCGCTGAAGCCGCTGAAGTTCGGCGTCGGCGGCGGCGCGGTGGCGGCGAACCTCGACCTCGAACCCCTGGCCGACGACCGCATCCGCCTGACCGCCGACGTCGACGTCCGCCACCTCGACCTCGCCCGCGCGATGCGGGCGACGCAGACCTTCGGCGGTTCCGGCACGGTCGGCGGCATCGCCCGGCTCTCCGCTACCGGAAACTCGGTCGCGAGCTTTCTCGCCGACGGCGACGGCGAACTGATCCTGATCATGACCGGCGGCGACTTGAGCGCGGTGCTGGTGAGCCTCTCGGGGTTGCAGTTCGGCAACGCGCTGATCGGCGCCCTGGGGTTGCCGGAACGGCTGCAGGTGCGCTGCGCGGTGGTGGCGATGCCGCTTGCCGATGGCGTTCTCGACACCCGCGTCGCGGTGATCGACACCGAAAGCGACACCATTCTCGGCGACGGCGCGATCGACCTCGGCGCCGAGCGTCTCGACTACAGCATCCGGACGGTGGCGAAGCGTCCGGCGGTGGGCTCGGTGCCCGCGCCGATCCGCATCACCGGGCCGTTCAAGTCGCCCGTGCTCGCGCCGGGGGCCGAGGCGGTTGCGCGCGGCGGCCTCGCGGCGCTGCTCGGCACGGTGCTGACGCCGCTGGCGGCGCTGATTCCGACGATCCAACTCGGCGTCGGCGAGGATGCCGATTGCGGCGAGCTGATCCACCGCGTCACCACCGAGCCGCTCACCCGCCCGGCGTCACCACCCGAACGGTGACGGCGGCGCGGCGGCCGTCGGCGTCGGTGACGGCGAGGCGGGCGAAGCCCTCGCCGTCGGGCCGCCAGAAGCGCACCTCGGCGGCGAGCGGGCGGTCGTTGGCGACCCAGCGATAGGGCGGCCGCCCGCCCTCGGCGGAAAGGCCGACGCCCTCGGGCAGGCTCTCGACGGTGGCGCGGTCGGGTGGGAACAGCACCCGCAGCGGCCGGGCGTCGGCCCATCGCCCGGCCTCGCGCGGATCGAACCGGGCGAGACCGGGCGGCGGCGGGTTGCGGAACAGCGCGTGATCGGGCTCCGCCGGGGGCGGGCGCGGCGCGTGGTCGGGCGGCAGCAGGTCGAATACCCGGAACAGCAGCGGCGCGGCAGCGGCGAGGCCGGTCTCGCCGGGGCGCGGCGCGCCGTCGGGCCGCCCCACCCACACCGCGACGGTGTGGTCGGCCGACGCGCCGATCGTCCAGGCGTCGCGGAAGCCGTAGGACGTGCCGGTCTTGAACGCCACCCGCCGCGTCCGGTCGACGCCGCGCCCGCGGGCGACGCCGGAGGGCGAGGGGGCGTCGGCGAGGATGTCGATCACCGCGCGCGCCGCCGCTTCGCCCACCAGGGCCGTCGGGCGCGGCGGCGGTTCGTCCGCGAGAACCGAGACCGGCAGGACGCGGCCGCCGTCGGCGAGCGCCGCCATCAGCATCGCCAGGTCTTCGAGCCGCACGCCGACGCCGCCCAGCGCCAGCGGCAGGTCGGGCGGTGCGTCGTCGGGGAAGGCGAGGTGCGCCCCGGCGCCCTCCAGCCGCAGCGCGAAGCGCGCCGGACCGACGCGGTCGAGCACCCGCACCGCGGGAAGGTTGAGGGAGCGCTGCAACGCCTCGCGGGCGGTGATCTCGCCGTGGCTGTCGCGGTCGAAATTACGCGGCAGCCACGCGCCGAAGCGCTGCGGCGCGTCGTCGATCACGGTGCCGGGGTGGAGCGCGAGGTCGTCGAAGGCGAGCGCGTAGACGAACGGCTTCAGCGCCGAGCCGGGCGAGCGCAGCGCCCGCGACAGATCGAGCTGACGATCGCGCCAGTCGGCGCTGCCGAGGTGGGCGAGCAGGCGGCGGTCGCGGTTGGCGAGCACCACCACCGCGAGGTCGGCTCCGGGTTCGAGGCGTTGCCCCCAGGCGCGGCCGAGGCGTTCGAGGGCGCGCTGGAGGCCGCCGTCGATCCGCGTGCGGATCTCCGCCCCGGGCGGCTCGGCGGCGGCGAGACGTTCGGCGAGGTGCGGCGCGTGGCGCGGCAGCGCCGCCTGCCGCGTCGGCACCGGTTCGGCGGCGGCGGCGCGGGCGACGTCGTCGCCGATCACCCCGGCGGCGGCGGCGCGCGCCAGCACCCGGTTGCGGGCGGCGGCGGCGGCTTCGGGGTGGCGGTCGGGGCGCAGGCGTTCGGGCGATTGCGGCAGCGCCACCAGCAGAGCCGCCTCCGCCGGGGAGAGGCGCAGCGGCGGTTTGCCGAACCACGCGAGGCTGGCGGCGGTCGCGCCCTCCAGCGCGCCGCCGAACGGCGCGAGGGTGAGGTAGAGCCCGAGCACGCCCTCGCGCCCGAGCCGCGCGGTGAGCTGGAGCGCACGCAGGGATTCCGCCGCCTTGGCGGCGAAGGTGCGGGGTTTGGGGGCGAGCAGCCGCGCCGCCTGCATCGACAGGGTCGACGCGCCGGAGACGATCCGCCCGTTGGTCGCCGCCTGCATCGCCGCGCGCGCTGCGGCGAGCGGATCGACGCCGGGATGGACGTCGAAGCGACGGTCCTCCACCGCCTTCAGCATCGCGAGGTAGAGCGGGTCGACGTCGGTGGCCGCGGTGGCGATCCGCCACGCGCCGCCGGGCGCGGCGAAGGCGCGCAGCAGGCCGCCGTCGGCGTCGCGCACCACCGTCGACCGCTCGCGATAGCGCGAGAGATCGGGCGGCAGGGCGCGGTCGAGCGCCACCGCCGCCGCGACCACGGCGGCGCAGCCGAGCGCGGCGGCCGTCCGCCGTCTCACGGCGCGATGCCGAGGCGGCCCATCTCGGTGCGGGCGCGGATCGCGGGCGCGTACATGTTCTCCGCGGCGGCGGCGGGCAGGGCGAAGTCGCCCGGCGTCACCGCGCGCACCACGTAGGCGAGGCGGAAATCGCCGGAGGTGCGGCCGCGCGTATCGCGCAGGCCGTCCCACGGCATGTCGAGCGCGGCGACGAAGCGGTCGTCGCGGGCCTCCTGCAGGCGCGGTTCCGCCAGCGCGCCGAGCCAGTCGTAGCCGGGCTGGCCGTTGCGCAGCACCGCCTCGATCTCCCACCCCGCGGGCAGCAGGTCGAGCACCGCGAAGGTGCCGTGGCGGTCGGCGGAGATCTCGCCCTGCACCACCACCACCAGCCGGTCGTTGCGACGCACCGCGGCAAGGTCGGCCGGGCGGCCGTCGGCGCGGTGGACGGTCTTGAACAGCGCCAGCCCCTCCTGCACCGGCGGCAAGGTCGCGGCGGGCACGCCCTCGACGCTGACGGTGCGGAAGATTTCGCCCGCGCCCGCATTCTTGAGGGTCACGCCCGCGGCGAGGCGCTCGGGCGGGAGCGGCAGCATCGCCGGGTCGCCCGCGAGCGGGTGCCCGTCGGCCTCCGCCGCGAGGCGGCCGCCGTCGCGCGCGATCTCGGCGGCGAAGCGCAGCATCCATACCTTCTCCTGCGTGGTGGTGCGGTCGGCGCGGGTGTCGAAGCCGCGCGCCCGCGCGATCAGTTCCGGCACCTCGGCGGCGCGGCCGCTTTCCGCCAGCGCGGCGGCGGCGGCGAAGGTGTCGCGCAGGCGGTCGCCGTAGGGCTGGCCCGGCGCTTTCGCCGCGTCGAAGCCCTTGCGCGCGGCGGCGAACGCCGCCTTGGCGCGGGCGCGTTCGCCCGCCGCGTCGAGCGCCGCGCCGAGCTGGGCGAGGGCGAGCGGCGCGCGCGGCGGCCGTTCGTCGGCGAGGTAGCGCAGGTCCGCCGGGTTGGCGAAGCCGCGTCGCGCCAGCACCAGCGCGGCGTAGGCACGGGCGTCGGCCTCGGCCTTTTCGGGGCGGCCGTCGCCCGCGATCGCGGCGAGGCGGCGGCGGCCGAGGTCGAGGGTGGCGGCGGGCACGTCGTAGCCCTTGTCGGCGGCGCGGGTGAGGAAATCCATGGCGAACGCGGAAAGCCACGGGTGCGCCTCCTCGCCCCATGCGCCCCACATGCGGAATCCGCCGCTCTCCGCCTGCATCGCCGCGACCCGTTCGATCGCCTCCTGCACCCGCGCGTCGATGCCGCGATCGGCATCGCCGCCCGCGAGCAGGGCGACGTCGTTGAAGTCGAGCAGCGGCATCGCCCGGCTGATCGTCTGTTCGAGGCAGCCGAACGGATAGCGGTCGAGCCAGCGCAGCAGGCCGGGCACGTCGAGCCCCGGCCAGCGCGACAGGCTCGCGGCGGCATGCGCGGTGCCGGGCACGAAGCCATCGAGCAGCCCGGCGTCGAGGCGCGCGGTCTCGCCCGGAGCCATCGCCGCGGTGGTCTCGACGGTCTGCGGCAGTTGCGCCGCGCGCACCTGGATCGGCCAGTCGCGCTCCACGTGGAAGCCTTCCGGCCCGTCGACCGCGAGGCGCACCGCGCCGACGCCGCCGGACGCGGCTTCGAGCGGCACGGTGAAGTCTTGGCGCACGCCTGCAGCGAGGGCGACGTTGCGCCCGGCCTCGGCGGCGGCCACCGCGCCCGAGGCGGCGACGCGCACGCGGTAGTCGCCGGGCGCGCCGGAGACGTTGTGCAGGTTGACGGTGGCGAGCGCGCGATCGCCGGGGCTGAGGAAGCGCGGCAGGATCACCTCCGCCACCACCGGGTCGCGCACCGTCAGCCGCGCCTCCGCCGCGCCCACCTTGGCGGCGTCGAACGCCACCGCCATCAGCCGCAGTTCGCCCTGGAAATCCGGAATTTCGAGGGGGATGCGGGCGCGGCCCTCGGGCGACAGCGCCACCAGACCGGAGAACAGCGCCACCGAGCGCGTCGGCACCACGTCGAGCCCCTTGCCGCCGAAGGCGTCGCCGCCCGCGTCGTCGCCCGCCGCGCCGAGGCCGCGGATGAGGCGGCCGTAGTCGTCGCGGACGCCGACGCCGAGGCGGCGCTTGCCGAGGTAGTGAGCGGCCGGATCGGGCGTGGCGAAGCGGGTGAGTTGGAGAATCCCCTGGTCGACCGCGGCGAGGGAGACGAACGCCGCGCCGGTTGCGCCCCTGACCTCGACCGGCACCTCGATCGCGCGGCGCGGTTCGGTGCGCTCGGGCGCGCCCAGGGTGATGCCGAGGGTGCGCGCGGCGGGGTCGAGGCCGAGCCAGGCGACGCCGACGGCGCGCACCGGCGCATGGCCGAGGTCGTCGGCGAGCGGGCGGTAGAGGGTGACGAGGGCGTAGGCGCCCGCGCCCCACTCGGGCTTCATCGTCACCGAGATCTCGCCGCCGCCCGCCGGGATCGAGAGGTTGCGCACTTCGTGGACGCGCTCGTTGGCGATCACCAGTTGCGCCTCGCCCGCGGCGTCGCTCTCGATGCGCAGGCGCGCGGTTTCGCCTGCGGCGTAGCCCTGGCGGTCGGCGGCGAGCTTGAGGCGGTCGGGGCGGTCTGCGGAGGTCGACCCCCACCAGCCGCCGGTGAACGGCACCGAGGTCGCCGCGCCGCTGGCCGGGTCGCGCACTTCCAGGCGGTAGCGCCCCCACGAGACGGCGTGGGCGAGCCGCGCCGGGGCGTCGGCGGCGATCGCGACGCGGCCGGAGGCGACCGGAACCTCGCGGGCGATGCGCTCGTAGCGCCATTGGCTGCCGGAGCGGTACCACTGCCAGGTGGAGGCGTCGCGGAAGATCCGCCACTCCGCCTCGGCGGCGCGGGGCTCGCCCGCCGCGTCGACCGCGATCACCTCGAAGGCCGCTTCCGCGCCCTCCTTCACGCCGTCGTCGAAGCCGGGGCGGACGCCGAAGTAGAGCGGCAGCGGCCGCACCGGCACGTCGATTCGCGCCGAGGTGGAGCGGCCGCCGGGTTCGTGGATGGCGACGCCGATCTCGGCGCGCAGCGGCAGGGTGGTGCGCGCCACCTGCGGCACCTGCCCGGCGGCGCGGCTCCTGCCCTCGGCGTCGGTGGCGGCGACCGCGAGATCGCCGCGCACGCCGGAGAAGGTTTCGTCGGCGCGCCCCCAGCGGTAGCCGGAGAACGCAGGGAACGGCGCGGGGTCCGGCGAGATCGCGACCTCGCCCTCGCCGGTGAGACCGGCGGCGGGCGCACCGTAGAGAAAGCGGGCGGCGAGCGGCAGGTCGATCGCCGCGCCCGGCGCGAGGCGGGCGGGGGCCTCGCCGAGGTCGAGGGCGAGGCGTTGCGGCACGAAGTCCTGCACCTCGAAGGCGACGCGGCCGATCGCCGCGCCCTCCGGATCGGCGTGGGCGGTGACGCTCCAGCCGCCGCGCGGCGCGGCGGCGGGCAGGGCGAGGTCGAGGGTCGCGCCGCCGCCGCCCGCGTCGGCGACGACGAAGCGGCGATATTCGCGGCCGTCCGGCTTGATCGCCTTCAGCACCAGGGTGCGCCCGGTGAGCGCATGGGCGGTCTCGTCGCGCAGCAGCGCCGCGAGATGCACGGTTTCGCTCGGGCGGTAGATGCCGCGATCGGCGTAGAGGAAGGCGTCGGCGCCGCGCGGCGGCGTGCGTCCGGAAACGCCGCGGTCGGAGAGGTCGAAATCGGGCCGGCGGAGGTCGAGGAAATTGAAATCGCCGTCGGCGGCGTAGGCCATCGCCATCGCCGGGGCGAGACCGCCGTCGCCGCGCAGCAGGCCGGGGTCGAAGTGGGCCACGCCCGCGGCGTCGGTGGTCGCGGCGGCGAGCTCCTCGTTGTTGCGCGCGATCAGGGTCAGGCGCACGCCGGAAACCGGCTTGGCGCTGGCGAGCGAGCGCACCGCGAGAGTCAGTCCGTCGGCGCCGGTGAGCGCGGTGAGCCCGAGGTCGGAACGCACCACCCACTGCGTCGCCGCCGGGCGTTCGTCGTCGTCCGCGCCGGGGATCCGCGCCACCACCAGATACGCGCCCGGCTCGGCCTTGGCGATCGCCGCGCTGAGCGGGAACAGGCTCGTGACCGCGTCGTTGCGGGGGCCGGAGACCGGCATTTCGCCGCTCCATACCGGGGCGAGATCCTCGCGGATCATCCACTCCAGGCGATAGGCGTACATCGTCCGGTCGTCGACGAAATCCTGGCGCATCCGCGCCAGAAGGCGGTCGCCGACGCGGTAGACCGAGAGCGCGAGCCGGTCGACGTTGACGGTGGTGACCGGCAGGCCGTCGGCGGTGTCGCGCGGCAGCACGAAGCCGCCGGGAAAGCTTACCCGCTGCGGCCGGTCGCCGAAGTCCACCTGAACCTCGGTGTCGGCGGGGAGCTTCGCGCCGTCGGCGGCGGGCAGGCCCTGCTTCAGCGTCACCGTCCAGGTGGTGCCGAAACCGAGGCCGGAAAGGCAGAGCCGCGCCCCGGTCACCCGCACGCCCGCCTGCGCGCCCTTGGGCAGACCAAGGTAATCGGCGTAGCGCACCGCGCCCGAGGCGTCGAGGTCGGCGGAGAACACTAGGCAGGCTTCCGGCAGGTCGCGCCCGGCGTCGGCGATCACCCGCCGGAACGCCAGTTCGCCGGGGCGGGCCGGAGCCTCCGACGCGGCCTGGCTGCGGACCGGCGCCAGGGTGGTGGTGGTGGCGGGCGACGGCGGCGCGGGCCGGGCTTCCGGCGTGCGCGGCACGCTTGCCCAGATCGCGAGGAGCCCGAGGATCACCGCCCCCAACATCAGTCCGACCGCGCGACGCATTTTCGCCTCCCGTGCAACCGATTGGAGCGGGAAGTCTTTCATGCCGCGCGCGGCGGCGCAACCCGGGGCGGTTGCCGCTCCGGAGTCGGTGCGGGTCCGGCGGCGGCGGCACCGCCGTCGCTGCCCCGGAGAGGGCCCGTCCGGACGAGATGAATTCAACGATTTCAATGACAAAGGATAGAACAGGCGGGCGTGTCCACCCCTTCGGGCGGGGCGGCCTTGACTTCGCGTCGGCGGCGGGGCAAAAATTTACCTAAAGATTTTTAGGTAAATTTCGAGGTCCTCATGCCCCCGTCCGCATCTCCGCCGCCCGCCGCTCCGGACGATCTCGGCGCATTCGTCCGCACCTCGCTCGTGGACCTCGTGACCGAACGGATCCGCACCGCGATCTTTTCCGGCGCGTATCTGCCCGGGCGGAAGCTGATCGTGCGCGAACTCTCGGAGGCGCTCGGGGTTTCCCACACGCCGGTCAAGGACGCGCTCAACCGCCTGATCTCGGAAGGGTTGGTGGAGGCGTTTCCCAACCGTTCGATGGTGGTGCGGCGCTTCACCACCCACGACCTGATCGAGAGTCTGGCGGTGCGGTTGATGAGCGAGCTGTTCTTCGCACCCGAGATCGTGCGCGGCGCGGCCGCGGATCCGGCGCTGGTGGCCGATCTCGACGCCGCGCTGGCCGACATGCTGGCGGCGATCGGCCGTCCCGGCGGCATCGACTATCAGGCGTGGGTGGAGGCCGAAACCCGCTTCCACCGCCGCTACATGGCGGTGTGCGACAACGGCGCCCTGATCGGCCTCTACAACGGTCTCGATTCCAACCGCTTCACCTACTTCGCGTTTCTCGGCAACGCGGAAACCCCGCTGACCCGCGACATCCTCGACAAGAATCTGACCGAGCACCGCGCCATCATCGCCGCCCTTTCGGCACGCGATGCACAGGGATTCCGCCGCGCCGTCGCCGCGCATCTGGTGCGCGCCTGCGAGGACTACGCGGTGGACGCGGCGGCGGTCGAACGCATCGCGCAGGTGCGCCGCTTGGCCGAGGCCAATCTCGGGGAGCCCGTGGCGATCCCCGGAGGCGACGCCGACCACTGACGCCACGAACGCCGACGCGCGGAACGCCGCCGGATCGCGAACAAGGGAAGGAACGCACGACATGAAGACGTTGAACTGGTTGGGAGCCGTGGTCGGAGCCTTGGCGGCTCTCGGCTGCGGGGGTTCGGGCGACGCCGCGCTGGCCGCCGAGAAGCCGATCGTCCTGCGCCTCGCGCACATCAATTCGGAAACCGATCCGAAGCACCAGGAAGCCCTGAAGTTCAAGGAGCTGGTCGAGCGGAAGACCGGCGGCAAGGTGAAGGTGGAGGTCTACGGCGCGGGCGTGCTCGGCGACGTGCGGGAGATCATCGAAGGGCTCCAGCTGGGAACCGACGAGGTGGTGATCGAGGGCTTCGGCACGATCCCCTCCTACACCAAGCTCGCGTTGCTCGATCTCGTGCCGTTCCTCTATCGCGACAAGGCCCACTTCGAGCGCGTGTGGCACGGCGAACTCGGCGAGCAGATTCTCGCCGAGGCGGGCAAGGACGCGAAGATGAAGCTGTTCGGCGCGTCCTATCGCGGCGTGCGCGTCGTCACCTCGACCAAGCGGTTCGCCTCGGTCGAGGAGATGAAGGGCCTCAAGATCCGCGTGCCGTCCGACGACATGAGCGTCAAGACCTGGCAGGCGCTCGGCGCGACGCCGACGCCGATGGCGATGACCGAGGTTCTCACCGGGATTCAGCAGGGCACCGTGGAGGCGCAGGAGAACCCGCCGATCCTCTCCTACAACTTCGGCCTCGCCGACGTCTGCAAGTTCCTGATCCGCACCAATCACCGCTGGAGCGCCGACGTCTTCATGATGGACAAGGGGTTCTTCGACAAGCTGCCCGCCGACGCGCAGAAGGCGATCGTCGAGGCGGGCAACGAGGCCGCCGCCTACGTCGAAAGCCTGATCAACGGCAGCGAGGGCGCGTACCTCGACAAGTGGCGGGCCGCGGGCGCCGAGATCGTCGATCCCGAGATCCAGGGCTTCCGCGACGCCACCTCCGGCGTGGTGAAGGCGAGCTTCCCCAAGCTGGAGCCGTGGGTCGAGCGGATCAAAGCCGTGAAGTGATCGCCCGCCGCCGCGCGGAACCGGTTTCCGCGCGGCGCTTCCCCTCCGCCCGAGGCGGCGGAAATCCCGATATCGAAGGGAGGTCGCGATGCGCCTGTTCCATCGTGCCTGCGCGGCGGTCGAAACGCTGATCCGCCGCATCGTCACCCTGCTGCTGGTCCTGATGACGGTGGTGATCTGCTACCAGGTGGTGCTGCGCTACGGCTTTCAGAGCGCCAACATCTGGGCCGAGGAGTTCGCCCGCTACGCCTTCATCTGGGTGGTGATGCTGGGATCGGCGAACGCGCTGCGCAACGCCCAGCACATCCGCATCGACTTTGCGGTCAACGCCTTGCCGCCCGCCGTGCGGCGCGCGGTGGAGGCCTTCAACCTCCTGCTGATCCTCGGCTTTCTGGTGGCGCTGTTGGTCTACGGCATCGATATCGCGATGCGCACCGGCAACCAGATTTCCTCCGGCCTCGGGCTGCCGATGTCGGTGATGTACATGAGCATTCCGATCTCGGCGGCGATCATGCTGCTGTTCGCGGTCGAGCTGGCGCTCGGCCGGTTGCGCGGGGAGGGTTGAGAGATGCTGGTCGGGTCCGTTCTTCTCGGCGTGATGATCGCGCTGGTGCTGCTCGGCATGCCGGTGGCCTTTGCGATCGGCATCGCCTCCGCCGCGGCGATCTTCGGCGGCCACTACAGCCTGATCATTCTGCCGCAGAAGATTCTCGCCGGGATGGATTCCTTCCCGATGCTTGCGATCCCGTTCTTCGTGCTCGCGGGCAACCTGATGACCGGCGGCGGCATCACCGACCGCATTCTCGACTTCACCCGCGCCGCGGTCGGCTGGGTGCGGGGCAGCCTCGGCATCGTCACGGTGTGCGCCTCGGCGATCTTCGCGGCGATCTCGGGCTCGGGCACCGCGACCGTCACCGCGATCGGCGGCATCACCATTCCGGCGATGAAGAAGGACGGCTACCCCGCCGAGCTCTCCGCCGCGATCGCCGCCAGCGCCTCGATCCTCGGGCCGCTGATCCCGCCGAGCATCATCCTGATCGTCTACGGCAATTCCGTGCAGGCGTCGATCCGCGATCTGTTCCTGGCGGCGGTGCTGCCGGGGCTGCTGCTCGCCGGGGGCATTCTTCTGCTGGTGTTCCTGCTGGCGCGCCGCCTCGATCTGCCGGTCGGCGAGAAGCTCGAACCGCAACGGCTGGTGCGCGAGACCCGCAAGGGAATCTGGGCGCTGCTGATGCCGGTGATCATCCTCGGCGGAATCTTCGGCGGCGTCTTCACCCCCACCGAGGCGGCGGCGATCTCGGCGGCCTACGCCTTCGTCGTCGGCGCGTTCGTCTATCGCGATCTCGACCGCGCGACCACCATGCGGGTGATCTACGACAGCTGCATCACCTCGACGATCATGCTGTTCGTGGTCGGCTGCTCGAAGGCGTCGAGCTGGGTGCTGGCGGTGGCGCGGGTGCCGGATTCGATCGCCGCCGGGCTGCTCTCGGTCACCGACGTGCCGTTTCTGCTGCTGCTGCTGATCAACGCCTTCCTGCTGTTCGTCGGGATGTTCATGGAGGCCAACGTCGCGGTGGTGATCTTCACCCCGATCCTGCTGCCGATCGCGGTCGCCTGCGGTCTCTCGGTGGTGCAGTTCGGCGTGGTGATGTGCTTCAACCTCTGTCTCGGTCTGCTCACCCCGCCGCTCGGACTGTGCGCCCTGCTCGGCAACAACATCGCCGAGGGGCGGCTCGAAGTGACGTTGCGCTGGTGCGTCTGGTTCTTCGCCATCGGCGCGGCGCTGCTGATGGCGACCACCTACATCCCCGCGCTGACCGTGTGGCTGCCGGCGCTGTTGAAATGAGCGCCGCTTTCCAGAAGGGAGTCTCCGTCATGCAAAGGTCCGACGGTATCGCCGATCTCGTGGCGATCTGCCACCGCGTCTACGCGCGGGGAATGGTGGGCGGCTCGGGCGGCAACGTCAGCATCCGCTCGGGCGACCGGGTCCTCATCACCCCCACCGGCATTCGCCTCGGCGACGTGGAGGAGGCCGACGTCGTCGCCCTCTCCGCCGAGGGTGCGGCGGAGGGCATGGGGCAGCCCTCGAAGGAGTGGCGGATGCACCTCGCCTGCTATCGCCGCGCCGACGTCAACGCGGTGATCCACGTGCACAGCGCCTATTCGGTGGCGGCCGCGACCCTCGCCGATCTCGACCTCGACTGCGCCCTGCCGGTCTATACGCCGGGCTACGCGGTGCGGGTCGGCCGGTTGCCCGCGGTGCCGTATCTCCGCCCCGGTTCGGCCGAACTGGCCGAGACGGTGGCGGAGGTGATCGCCCGCCGCGACAGCGTGCTGCTCGCCAATCACGGCGTGCTCGCCGCCGCCGGAACCCTCACCGCCGCGCTCAACCTGATCGAGGAGATCGAGGAGAACGCGCATCTCCACTTCACCCTCGGCGGCTGGGGGCGGCCGCTCACCGAGGCGCAGCAGCGCGACCTCGTCGGCAAATACTGATCGGCGGAGCATCATGAACCCTCAAGAGATCCGGCCGGGCGCACGGGTGCTCGGCATCGACGTCGGCACCACCGGGGCGAAGTGCACGGTCTACGACCTCGGCGGCACCCCGGTGGCGAGCGCCTACCGCGAATACCCGATGCTGCATCCGCGCGAGGACTGGGCGGAGGAGGACCCGAACACGTGGTGGCGGGCGGTGGCGGACAACGTTCGCGCCTGCTTCCGCTCCGGCTACGTCGCGCCGGAGGAGATCGCGGCGATCGGCGTGAGCTGCACCAACTCCTTCATTCCCGTCGCCGCCGACGGAGCGCCGCTGTACAACGCGATCCTGCAGCTCGACCAGCGCGCCTCCGACGAGGTGGACTGGCTGCGCGAACACGTCGGCGTGGAGCGGATCTTCCGCGTCACCGGCAATCGCATCGCGCGCGGCACGTTCTCGCTGCCGACGGTGCGGTGGTTCCTCCGCAACCGCCGCGACATCGTCGCCGATACCTATAAGTTCCTGGTGCCGAGCGGCTTCATCATCCGCCATCTGACCGGCGAGTTCTCGATCAACACCTCGCGCATGGGCTTCACCCTGCTCTCCGACATCCGGACCGGCGAGTGGGATGCGGGCCTCGCGGACGCGGCGGGGGTGCCGTTCGACCTGCTGCCGACGCCCTACCGTGCCAGCGACGTGGTCGGCGGCGTGACCCGCGCTGCCGCCGACGCCACCGGACTGATGCCCGGAACGCCGGTGGTGGCGGGGGCGATGGACACGGTGGCGGCGGCGGTGGGCGCGGGGGCGATCGCGCCCGGCGACATCTTCCTCGCCATCGGCACCTGCGGGCGGTCGTGCTTCTCCACCGATACGCCGACGTTCGACGACCGGCTGATGAACTGCCGCCATGCGGTCGAGGGGCAGTGGCTCGGGGTTCAGGCGACCAACGCGGCCGGGGCCTCGCTGCGGTGGTTCCGCGACGTGTTCGGTTCGGCGCTGTCGCTTCGGGCCGAGGCCGAGAAGCGCTCGGTGTTCGAACTGATGGACGATCTCGCCGCCACCGCCGAGCCGGGCGCGGGCGGGGTCGTCTACCTCCCGTATCTCTCCGGCGAGCGGTGCCCGATCTGGGATCCCGACGCGCGCGGCGTGTTCTTCGGCCTCAGCTTCGCCACCGGCTACGCCGAAATGGTGCGGGCGGTGATGGAGGGCGTGGCGTTCTCGATCCGCCAGGGGCAGGAGATCGCCCTCGCGCACATGCCGAAGCCCAGCCGCCTATCGCTCGGCGGCGGCATCGGCCGCAGCCGGTTGTGGTGCCGGATCTTCGCGGACGTGCTCGGCTATCCGATCGTGCGGTTGCGCGTCAGCGAGACCGAAACCCTCGGTGGTGCGATGCTCGCGGCCTACGGCGTCGGCCTGATCCGCTCCCTCGACGAGATGGCGGGGGGCGTGTTCGACGGCTGCGAGGTGGTCGAGCCCGATCCCGCCGCCGCCGCGATCTACGACGAGATGTTCGCGGTCTACGGGGAAGCCTACCGCCGTCTCGCCCCGGAGTTCGCCGAACTCCGGGGGATCCGGTCGCGCCGCGCCTGAGACGGGCTCAGTCCTCGGCGACCTTGCAGTCGGCGAGGGCCTCCAGGGCCTTGACCATCGCCGAGTGGTCCCAGCCCGCACCGCCGTGGGCGGCGCAGGCGTTGAACAGCTCCTGCGCGGTGGCGGTGTTGGGGAGGCTGAGGCCGAGCGCCCGGGCGGTGGAGAGCGCGAGGTTGAGGTCCTTCTGGTGCAGCGCGATGCGGAAACCCGGGGCGAAGGTGCGCTTGACCATGCGCTCGCCGTGGACTTCGAGGACCTTGGAGTTGGCGAAGCCGCCCATCAGCGCCTCGCGCACCCGCGCCGGGTCCGCGCCCGCCTTCGCGGCCAGCAGCAGCGCCTCGCCGACCGCCTCGATGTTGAGGGCGACGATGATCTGGTTGGCGACCTTGGTGATCTGCCCCGCGCCGTTTCCGCCCACCAGAGTGATGTTCTTGCCCATCAGCTCGAACAGCGGCTTGACGGTGGCGAAGGCGTCCTCCGGGCCGCCGACCATGATCGTGAGGGTCGCCGCCTTCGCGCCCACCTCGCCGCCGGAGACCGGCGCGTCGAGATAGCGGCAGCCCGCCGCCTCGATCCGCGCCGCGAAGTCCTTGGTCGCCACCGGCGAGATCGAGCTCATGTCGACGACGATCTTGCCGGGGGAAAGGCCCTCGGCCACGCCACCGGGGGCGAACAGCGCCGCTTCCACGTCCGGGGTGTCGGGCACCATGGTGATGATCACGTCGGCGGCCTGCGCCACCTCGGCCGCGGTCTTGCACGCCTTGCCGCCCGCCGCGATCAGCTCCTCCGGCACGCCCGAGCGGGTCTGCAGATAGACCTCGTGGCCGGCGGCGATGACGTGCGCGGCCATCGGCCTGCCCATGATGCCGAGACCGACGAAACCGACTTTGCTCATGACTGCTCCTTTCCTCTAGGCTTTGTAACGGGCGGCGAGGGCCTCCGCGCCGCGGGCGAGAATCGCGATGTCCGCCCCCACCGCGGCGAAGGTGACGCCGCTCTGCATATAGAGACGCGCCAGGGATTCGTCGGGCGCGAGAATGCCCGCCGCCTTGCCGGTGGCGACGATCCGCTTGACGGTGTCGACGATGATCTTCTGCATCTCCGGGTGGCCCGGCTTGCCGAGGTAGCCGAGCGAAGCGGAGAGGTCGCCGGGACCGACGAACACCGCGTCGACCCCGTCGACCGCCGCGATCGCTTCGAGGTTTCCGAGCGCCTCGCCGGTCTCGACCTGAACGATCAGACAGAGTTCCTGTTCGGCGCGGGTGTGGTAGTCGGGGATGCGGCCGAAGCGCGCGGCGCGGGAGAGCCCGGTGAAGCCGCGCATGCCGCGCGGCGGATAGCGCATCGCCTCGACCGCGCGTTGCGCCTCCGCGGCGTTCTGCACGTAGGGTACCAGCAGGGTCTGCGCGCCGACGTCGAGGAAGCGTTTGATCAGCGCGGTGTCGTTCCACGGCACCCGCACCACCGGCGAGGCGGTGCCGCCCTCGCACGCCTGCAATTGCGGCAGGATCGTCAACGGGTCGTTGGGCGAGTGCTCGGCGTCGAGGACGATCCAGTCGAATCCCGCGCCCGCGATCACCTCGGTGGAAATGTAGCTGGAGAGATGGGACCACAGGCCGATCTGGGTTTCGCCCGCGGCGAGCCGACGCTTGAACGCATTCACCGGCAGTTCCATGAGGCTTGCTCCTTCGCGTGTCGTGAGTTTCGCCCGCTTGCGCGGCGCGGTGCAACCGATTACCGGACCAGGGCCGGGCGCTTGGTGTCGAAGCGCCAGTCGGGGACGAGATAGCGCATCGCCGCCGCGTCGTCGCGCGCGCCGAGGCCGAGCGAGCGGTAGACCGCATGGGCGGCATCGAGGCGGTCCTCGTCGAGGTCGATGCCGAGGCCGGGGGCCTTCGGCAGGTCCACCGCGCCGCCGACGATCCGCGGCGGTTCGCGGGTGAGGCGCTCGCTGCCGTCCTGCCAGATCCAATGGGTGTCGATCGGCGTGACGCGGCCGGGCGCGGCGGCGGCGGCGTGGGTGAACATCGCCAGAGAGATGTCGAAGTGGTTGTTGGAGTGGGAACCCCAGGTGAGGCCCCAGTCGCGGCACATCTGCGCCACCCGCACCGCGCCGGAAAGAGTCCAGAAATGCGGATCGGCGAGCGGGATGTCGACGGCGTGGAGTTGCACCGCGTGGCCCATCTGCCGCCAGTCGGTGGCGATCATGTTGGTGGCGGTGGGCAGCCCGGTGGCGCGGCGGAACTCCGCCATCACCTCGCGGCCGGAATAGCCGTGTTCCGCACCGCACGGGTCCTCGGCGTAGGCGAGCACGCCGGGGTAGGCCTTCGCGAGGGCGATCGCCTCCTCCAGCGACCACGCGCCGTTGGGGTCGATGGAGACGCGCGCGGCGGGGAAGCGCGCCTTCAGCGCCGCCGCCGCCTCCATTTCCTCCCGCCCCGACAGCACGCCGCCCTTGAGCTTGAAGTCCTTGAAGCCGTAGCGCGCCTCCGCCGCCTCGGCGAGCCGCACCACCGCCGCCGGGGAGAGCGCCTCCTCGTCGCGCAGCGCGAGCCAGTCGTCGCCGGGGTCGCCGGCGCGGTAGGGGAGATCGGTCCTGCGGCGGTCGCCGACGTAGAACAGGTAGCCCAGCATCGGCACGCGGTCGCGCTGCCGCCCTTCGCCGAGCAGATCGGCGACCGCGACGCCGAGGAACCGCCCGAGCAGGTCGAGCATCGCCGCCTCCACCGCGGTGAGCGCGTGGATCGCGATCCGGAGGTCGAAGGTCTGCAGGCCGCGGCCGCCCGCGTCGCGGTCGGCGAACGCCGCGCGCATCGCGTTCAGCACCGCGTGCCACTCGGCCACCGGACGGCCGACCACCAGCGGGATCGCGTCTTCGAGGGTCTTGCGGATCGGCTCGCCGCCGGGAACCTCGCCGAGGCCGGTGTGCCCGGCGTCGTCGGTCAGCACCACGACGTTGCGGGTGAAGAACGGCCCGTGCGCGCCCGACAGGTTCAGCAGCATGCTGTCCCGCCCCGCCACCGGTACCACGCGCATGTCCTTCACCCGCGGGCTGCCGCCCCGCTCCGCTGCCGTCATCTTCCGATCCTCCGTGAGGCGGGTCCGCCCGCCGCTGGCCATGGGAATTCTACTATGGGTTATTCCGTCCGAGATATGAAAGCGCAATTAGTCTGTTCGTTTTCCCCACTCTTTTCTGGGCGTCGGATGCGGCAGAATTGGCGGAAAACTCTAGGTTTTACTGGAAACGCTTGACTCGCTGGTCCGAAAGTCTCCCAATGGTAGACCGAAACGGGTGGGTATGAAAGCGTTTCCAGAGCTGCCCGCGCGGGTGGGGCCGGAAATGCAGCGGAGAAACCGCAGGTAACGGCGTTGCGTAATCCGAAAAAATCCCGGGAGGACAACCTCATGAGACAACGGCTGTTGGGACTGTGTGTGATGGCTGGTGCGGCGCTGGGGCTTGCGTCGGCGGCCGCTGCGGCGGACAAGCCGATCTCCGGCAACCTGCGAATCGTCATCGGATCGAGCTCGACCGCGGGCGACACCTATCAGAACGCGGCGATCATCGCCGACGAGCTCTCGAAGCACCTCGACATCAACGCCAAGGTCGACGCGGTGGGCGTCTCCGCGGCGTTCCAGGCGGTCGGCCGGGTCAAGGACGGCAGCACGGTGATGTTCTTCCACGATCAGTCCTACCTCGGCCACCTGCTCGGGCTGAAGGGGTATCAGGACCTGTTCGCGGCCTATACCGTCGGTCCGACGGTGTCGATCAATCCCGGCGACGCGTTCGTGGGGGCCAAGGATTCCAAGTACAAGACCATCGAGGACGTGATTCAGGGGGCGGCCAGGGGCGAGCGCATCCGCGTCGCGATCCAGCCCGGCGGCGTCTCCGAGGTCTATTACGGCGCCCTCAACAACGCCATCAAGGTGCGCTACCCCGGCAAGGAAGCGAACCTCGTCACCGTCAAGACCGGCTCGCAGGGCGACAAGAACCAGCTCCTGTTCGACCGCCAGGCCGAGGTGATCCACGGCTCGGTGCAGGCCAACGAACAATACACCCGCCTGCCCGCCGAGGATCAGAAGGCGATGCGCTTCTATTGGCTGCCGGCGCGGCAGCAGACCATCGCCCAGGCCAACCCCGAAGGGATGGGCGCGACCAGCCGCGAGGAACTGCTGAAGTTCACCTCGCCGAACGTTCACGTGACGCTCGACGGCAAGCGGGACTTCACCTTCGATAAGGAATTCTTCTTCATCTACAACAAGGAGATGGATCCGAAGATCGTTGCCTACCTCGATACCGCGCTGAAGGAGATCTTCGCCAAGGGCGAGGTGCAGAAGAAGCTCAAGCAGTCGTTCTTCATCCCCAACTTTCTGCCGTCCCGGGAGGCGCAGGCGTATCTGAAGGCGAAGGCGGCGCAGTCGAAGACGCTCATCGACGCGACCCGCTGACGACGCTCCCGTCCGCCGCCCCGCAGCGGTCGCGGGGCGGCGCGCCTCAAGGAGGCCTGCCATGGAATTCCTGCACATCACCATCGATTTCGACCAATCGCACCTGTTCTTTCCGCGCATCGTCGGCTGGGTGCTGGCGGGTCTGTTCGCGGTCGCGCTGGCGGTGCGGCGGCGGGAGATCGCCTGCGCCCTCGGCGGCCTGCGCGCCGCCTGCGGCGCGGCGCGCGCGAGGTTCGATTTCGCGCGCTTCGGCGGCACCGTCGTCCTGCTGGTCGTCTACATCGTCGCGATGGACCGGCTCTCCGACGTCTGGCCCAACACCGGGCTGAGCTTCCTCGTCTGCTCGATCGCGTTCATGGCGGCGCTCTCGTGCCTCTACCTGCGCGAACGCCCGCCGCGAAAGCTCGCCGTCGCCGCGCTGCTCGCGGCGGCCGCGCCGCTGATGGTGTGGTATGCGCTCGCCAAGCTGTTCTTCCTGACCCTGCCGTGAGGACCGCGTGATGGAACTGCTCGTCTCGGTAACGCCGATGATGATCGCGCTGGTCGCGGTCGGGGTGATGATCGGCATCGTCTTCGGTGCGATTCCCGGCATGACCGCGACGATGGCGGTGGCGGTGTGCCTGCCGATGACCTACGGCCTCGATCTCGACACCAGTCTGTCGCTGCTGCTCGGGCTGTACGTCGGCGGCATCTCGGGCGGCCTCGTGCCCGCGATCCTGATCAACATTCCCGGCACGCCGTCGTCGATCACCACCACCTTCGACGGCCACCCGATGGCGAAGAAGGGCGAGGCCGAGCGCGCGCTCAAGATCGGCATCGTCGCGTCGCTGTGCGGCGGGCTGTTTTCGGCGGTGGTGCTGTTCTTCTTCGCCCCGGCGCTCGCCGACGTCGCGATCAAGTTCTCCTATGTCGAGAAGTTCCTGATCATCCTGTTCGCGCTCACCATCATCGCGTCGCTGTCGAAGCGCCTGCTCAACGGCGCGATCTCGGGCGTGCTGGGGATCTGGCTCAGTCTCGTCGGCACCTACGACATCAACACCGGCGGCAACGGCGACATCCGCCTCGTGCCCGGCTTTCTCGAAGACCAGCTGATCAACGGCTTTTCGCTGCTGCCGGTGCTGATCGGCCTGTTCGGTCTCACCGTGATCCTCGAGGAGGCGGGCAAGGGAGTGCCGCCCGAGCCGGTGTCGAGCTTCCGGCTCGGCGGCGCGCCGTTCCGCTTTTCGGTGTTCCGCGGCCACGCGGGCACGGTGGCGCGCGCCTCGGCGATCGGCACCTTCGTCGGCCTGCTGCCGGGCATCGGCGGTTCGGCCGCCTCGGTGCTCGCCTACGTGCAGCAGAAGAACCTCTCCCGGCACCCCGAACGCCTCGGCACCGGCGAGCCCGAGGGCGTGATGGCGTCGGAGGCCGCCAACAACGGCCTCACCGGCGGCGCGCTGATCCCGCTCGTCTCCCTCGGCATTCCCGGGGATTCCACCACCGCGGTGATGATCGGCGCGTTCACCCTCCAGGGGCTGCAGCTCGGGCCGCTGTTCATCGGCGAGCACCTCGAAGCCTGGCACACCATCATGTTCAACCTGCTGCTCGCCAACCTCGTGATGTTCGGCGTGATGTTCTTCGCGATCCGCTGGGTGGTGAAGGTGATCCAGGTGCCGAAGTACCTGCTCTATCCGGTGATTCTGATGATGTGCGTGGTCGGCGCGTTCTCCGCCAATTCCGGCGTCATGTTCGATGTCTGGACGTTCTTCCTGTTCGGCCTGTTCGGCTACTTCGGCCACAAGGTCGGCCTCGAGTCCGCGCCGTTCATCATCGGCTTCATCCTCGGCAAGGACGCCGAGGTCTACTTCGTCAAGAGCCTCGAATCCTACGGGTCGTTCGGCATCTTCTTTACCAAGAGTCCGATCGCGGCGGGCCTGTGGGTGCTGATCGCGCTCTCGCTCGGCTACGCCTTCTATCAGGCGTGGCGCAACCGGCCGGAGGCGGCGTCATGAGCGCGGTCGCGACGATCGTCGTCCACCCGGCGGATACCGTGGCGGTGGTGGTTTCGCCTTCGGGCGGGCGGGCGGGGCAGACCCTCGCCGACGGCACGGCGCTGCGCGAGAACGTGCCGATGGGCCACAAGGTGGCGCTCAGGGATCATCGCGAGGGTGAGGCGATCGTGCGCTACGGCGAGGTGATCGGCCACGCCGCCGCGCCGATCGCGAAAGGCGCCTGGGTTTCGGAGGCGCTGGTGCGGATGCCGCCCGCGCCCGATCTCGAAACCATGCCGCGCACGCGGCGGCCGATGCCGCCGCAGGAGCCGCTGGAGGGCCAGACCTTCGAGGGGTTCCGCAATCCCGACGGTTCGGTGGGGGTGAAGAACGTTCTCGCGATCTCGATGTCGGTGCAGTGCGTCGCGGGCGTGGCGGCCCACGTCGTCGAGCGGATGAAGCGCGAGCTTCTCCCCCGCTTCCCCAACGTCGACGACGTCGTCGCCCTCGACCACATCTACGGCTGCGGCGTCGCCATCGACGCGCCGGGCGCGCAGGTGCCGATCCGCACTCTGCGCAACCTCGCGCGCAATCCCAACTTCGGCGGCGAGACCCTGATCGTCGGGCTGGGGTGTGAGAAGCTGGTGCCGGAGATGCTGCGGACGCAGGGAGCGGCGGCGACGGTGGTGCGGTTGCAGGACGACGCCTTCGACGGGTTCGGGGCGATGGTCGAGGGGGTGATGGCGGCGGCGCTGCCGCTTCTCGAACGCCTGAACGCGCGGCGGCGCGAGACCTGCCCGGTTTCCGACCTCGTCGTCGGCGTGCAGTGCGGCGGCTCGGACGCGCTCTCCGGCCTCACCGCCAACCCGGCGGTGGGTCTCGCCGCCGACCGGATCGTGCGCGCGGGCGGCACGGTGGTGTTCTCCGAGGTCACCGAGGTGCGCGACGCCATTCACCTGCTGGTGGAGCGCGCCGCCGACGACGCGGTGGCCGAGGCGTTGATCCGCGAGATGGCGTGGTACGACGCCTACCTCGCCCGCAACGGCGCCGACCGTTCCGCCAACACCACGCCCGGCAACAAGTCGGGCGGCCTCGCCAACATCGTCGAAAAGGCGCTCGGCTCGGTGGTCAAGTCGGGCAGCGCGCCGATCGTCGACGTGCTCGCGCCGGGCGAACGGGTGCGCCGCAAGGGCATGGTGTTCGCCGCCACGCCGGCGTCGGATTTCGTCTGCGGCACCCAGCAGCTCGCCTCCGGCATCGCCCTTCAGGTGTTCACCACCGGCCGCGGCACGCCCTACGGCCTCGCCGCCGCGCCGGTGATCAAGGTGGCGACCAACTCCAACCTCGCGACCCGCTGGCGCGATCTCGTCGACCTCGACGCCGGGCGCATAGCCACCGGCGCGGCGAGCCTGGAAGAGGTAGGAGACGAGCTCTATCGGCTGATCCTCGACGTCGCGAGCGGGCGCAGGACGGTCGCCGCCGACCGCCTCGGCCTGCACAATGCGCTGGCCCTGTTCAACCCCGGCCCGGTAACATAGTCTGCGGGCGGAGTTCCGGAGGAGCGGATGGACGAGGCGCAACGGGTCAAGCGGCGCAGGGCGGCGCGGGCGCGGCGGCCGAGCGCGGCGGTGACGCTCGAAAGCGTCGCCGAGCGGGCGGGGGTCGCCCCGGCGACGGTGTCGCGCGCCCTCAATCACCCGCAGAAGGTCGCGCCCGAGACCCTCGCGCGGGTCAACGCCGCGATCGCCCAGACCGGCTATCTCCCCAATCTTCTCGCGGGCGGCCTCGCCTCCAGCCGCAGTCGGCTGTTCGCCGCGATCGTGCCGTCGATCGCCAATCTGGTCTACGCCGAGACGATCCAGAGCTTCACCCGGCGGGTGCGCGAGAAGGGTTATCAGGTGCTGTTGGGCGAGTCGGGATACGATCTCCGCACCGAGGAGGAGGTCGTCGCCGCGGTGCTCGGCCGCCGCCCGGACGCGATCTTCCTGATCGGCATCAACCACGCGCTCGAGTGCCGGAGAAAGCTGCTCGCGGCGAAGATTCCGATCGTCGAAACCTGGGACATCACGCCGACGCCGCTCGACGTCGTCGTCGGTTACGATCACGACAAGGTCGGCCGGGCGGCGGCGGGCTATCTGCTCGACCGCGGCTATGCCGCGTTCGCCTGCGTCGCCGCCTCCGACGCCCGCGCGCTGAAGCGCCAGGCGGCGTTCGCCGCCGAGGTCGAGCACCGGGGCGGCGGTCCGGTCCACCTCGAAACCACGCCGCCGGGCTCGTCCCTCGAGTGGGGGCGGCAGCGCATGGCCGCGCTGATCGCGCAGGGGTTCTCCCGCGGCGCGGTATTCTGTTCGTCCGACATGCTCGCCCTCGGGGTGATCGTCGAGGCGCAGGCGCGCGGCCTCCGGGTGCCGGACGACATCGCGGTGATCGGGTTCGGCGATCTCGACTTCGCCGCCCACACCCACCCGGCGATGACCACGGTGAAGATCGACCGCACCCTGATGGGAGCGACCGCCGCCGACGCGCTGCTCGCCCGCGTCGCCGATCAGCCGTGGCCCGAAGCGGTGGTCGACCTCGGCTTTTCGGTGATCGCCCGCGCCACCGCCTGACCGCCGAGGACTCCTCCGGCCGGGGAACCCTTGGGCCCGCCGGGCCGTTTTGTCTGCACGCGATCGCAAGACAAGACGCAAAGGAGCATTGCGATGACGGACATCAAACGAACCACGATGATCGCCGGGGTCGCCGCCGCTCTTGCCCTCGGTCTGTCGGCCTGCGGCGACACCACCGGCGACCGTGCGGCTTCGGGCGCGGCGTTGGGCGGCGCGGCCGGCCTCGGCGTCGGCGCGCTCACCGGCTCGCCGGTGACCGGCGCGGCGATCGGCGCGATCGGCGGCGGCGCCGCGGGCGCGCTGACCGACAAGGATCAGATCGACCTCGGCAAGCCGGTCTGGCGCTGATCCCCTCCTGCCGTCGGCCGCGGCGCGCGGCCGACGGAGGACTGGCCATGACCGGCGACATCCGCATCGGCATTTCCGGCTGGACCTATCCGCCCTGGCGCGGGCGCTTCTACCCCGAGGGGCTGGCGCAGGCGCGGGAGTTGGACTATGCCGCCCGCCGGTTCCGCAGCATCGAGGTCAACGGCACCTTCTACGGCCTGCAGAGGCCTGCCGCGTTCGCCGATTGGCGCGCCCGCGTTCCCGAGGATTTCGTCTTCGCGATCAAGGCCTCGCGCTACATCACCCACGTTCGCCGTCTGAAGGACGTGGAAACGCCGCTCGCCAACTTTCTCGCCAGCGGCCTGCTCGCGCTCGGGCCGTGGCTCGGACCGATCCTGTGGCAATTCCCGCCCAACATGAGGTTCGACCGCGACCGCTTCGCCGGGTTCCTCGATCTTCTTCCCCACGATACCGAGGCGCTCGGCCGTCTCGCGCGCAAGCACGACTCCCGGCTGAACGGCCGCAGCGTCCTGGCTCCGGACGCGCGCCGCCCGGTGCGCCACGCGGTCGAGATCCGCCACGACAGCTTCCGCGACCCGGCGTTCGTCGACCTGTTGCGGGAACGGGGCGTCGCCCTGGTGTGCGCCGATGCCGTGGCATGGCCGCGGCTGATGGACGTCACCGCCGATTTCGTCTACTGCCGTCTGCACGGGTCGGAGGAACTCTATGCCTCGGGCTACGACGACGACGCCCTCGACGCCTGGGCGCGCCGGGCCGCCGCCTGGGCGGCGGGCGGCGAACCCGCCGACGCCGAGCGGGCGGGCGGCCCGGCGCCGAAGCGCACGGGCGGGCGCGACGTGTTCGTCTATTTCGACAACGATGCCAAGGTGCGCGCTCCGGCCGATGCCGACGGTCTCGCCCGCCGCCTGGGCGTCGGCGCGGCGGGGTTCGACGCGGCGGCGATGCTGCGCCGCCGGGCCTGATCGCGGAACCGTGGGGCCGTCTGCGAGTTGTCTTTCGACCGGCCCCGAAACCCCGAAGGAGACGCGACACGACGCGAGGTCTCGGCGGGCGGTCGCCCGCAAATATCGCCCATTATCTCAAGGGATTCGATTTTCCCGCCGACAAGGACGACCTGGTGCGGCACGCCAGGGAGCAGGGCGCGGAAGCGGTCGTGCTCGACGTGCGGCGGCAGCTCCCGGAGGACAAGTACGAAAACATGGCCGAGGTGATGAGCGGCGTCGGCGAGGTGGAGTGATCCTCCTCCCGCCGCCTCACTCCGCCCGCCCCGCGGCGATGTGGTTGCGATAGAGCTGCAGCGTCGGCGGCACCAGCAGCAGCACGATCACCGCCCACAGAATCTGGCACGGCCCGCGCTCGAAGAACACCGCGTAGCTGCCGTGACCGATGATCAGCCCCTGCGCGAATCCGGTCTCGGCGATCGGCCCGAGGATCAGGCCCAGGATCAGCGCGCCGAGCGAGAATCCGCCCTTTTCCAGCAGCAGCGCGAACACCGCGAAGGCGAGCGTCACCCAGACGTCGAAGACGTTGCCGTCGATGGCGTAGGCGCCGAGCGCCGAGAACAGGCACACCGTCGGGATCAGCAGGTGGACCGGAACGAGCGAGATGCGCGCGAAATACGGCGCGAACAGCAGCCCGATGCCGAGAAAGATCAGGTTGGCGAGGAGCATCGACAGGATGAACCCGTAGGTGATCACGCCGTGCTTGGTGAACAGCTCGGGGCCGGGAATGAGGCCGTGGATCAGCAGTCCGCCGAGCAGCGCGGCGGCGACGCTGTTGCCGGGAATGCCGAGGGTGAGGGTGGGCACGAGCGAGCCGCCGACGCAGCCGTTGTTGCCGCTTTCCGCCGCCGCGATGCCCTCGGGATTGCCCTTGCCGAACAGCTTGCGGTTCTTCGAGTGCTGACGCGCGATGTTGTAGGAGATGAACGCGGCGATCGTCGCGCCTTCGCCGGGCAGGATGCCGACCAGGGTGCCGAGCCCCGAACCCAGCCCGATGAAGCGGCCGAGGCCCTTCGGCATCGGTTCGCGTTTGATCTTCGCGAACTCCACCGTTTCGCGCATGATCCGCCCGGTGCCGGAGAGCTTGAGCATCTCGGTGATCGAGAACATGCCGATCAGCGCGGGCATGAACGACACGCCGTCGAACAGCTCGCGGATTCCCAGGGTATAGCGCAGGCTGCCCGAGATCGGATCGGTGCCGATCACCGCGATCGCCAATCCCAGAACGCCCGAAATCAGCGCCTTGATCAGCTTGCCCTCGTCGGCGAGCGAGATGATGCCGACCAGCCCGAGAATCGCCAGCAGGAAGTATTCCGGCGGACCGAACTGCAGCGCGAAGATCGCCAGCAGCGGCGCGGTGAGCAGCAGCACCAGGGTCGAGAACACCCCGCCCGCGAAGCTCGAGATCACCGACACCTTGAGGGCGAGGCCGCCGTGTCCCTGCTGGGTGAGGGGATAGCCCTCGATCGCGGTGGCGACCGCCGCGGGGGTGCCGGGGGTGTGCAGCAGAATCGCGGGAATCGAGCCGCCGTACATCGCGCCGCAGTAGACGCCCCCCATCAGCACCAGTCCGGTCAGGGGTTCGAGGGCGTAGGTGACCGGAATCAGCAGGGCCACGGCCATCGTCGCGGTGAGGCCCGGCATGCCGCCGACCATTACTCCGGCGACCGTGCCGATGAACACCGCGAGGAGGGCCGACGGCGCGAACAACGAAACGATGGCGTCGAAAATCATGCGCGTGCCTCAGTAGAGCGTGCCCATCGGCAGGTGCACGGCCAGCAGCCGGACGAAGACGAGATGGACGAACGCGAGGATGCCGAGGGTGGTGAGCAGAACCGGCAGCGGACGGCGGGCGCCGGTGGCGTACATCGCCGCCGGCAGGAACGCCGCCGAGGCGGGAAAGAAGCCGAACGGACCGAGCGCTGCGGCATAGAGCCCGAGTAGCGCCAGGAGCGCCCAGAACCGCCGCGCGTCGGGACGCGCGGCGTCGCCTTCGCCGGTTTCGAGCCGGCGCCGCCGCAGCGACAGCAGCAGGTCCAGGACGCACAATCCGCCGAGCGAGATCGCAAGGAACCGCACGTAGGCCGCGGTCGAGCCCTGCACGAACTTGGGATAGCTCGCCGTGCTGCGGTGGAGCAGCACGGCGAGGACGAGGAATCCCGCCAGCAGCAGGATTTCGAGGGCGCGACGCCGCATTACCACGGGCTCTTGTCGTAGTAGCGCTGGGTTTCGGCCTGCAGGTCAACCAGATACTTCCGGTATTCCGGGCCGGTCATCGGCAGCAGGAACTGGTTGTCCTTTTCCGACGCGGCCTGGAATTCCGGATCGGCCTGGACCTTGAGGAACAGGTCGTCGAGCCGGGCGAGAATCTTGGGGTCGATCTTGGCGGAGGCGACGAAGCCGCGGGTGGCGGTCATCTCCACCGGGAAGCCCTGTTCGACGCCGGTCGGCACGTCGGGGAGCAGCTTGCTGCGGGCCTTGGTGAGAATGCCGACGATCCGCGCCTGCCCCGCCTTGTGCTGCGCGAACATCTGCGAAAGATTCATGAAGCTCGCGTCGACGTGCCCGCCGAGCACCGCCGCCTTCTGCTCCGTCGACCCCTTGGTCGGCATCAGATTGAATTCGACGCCCGCGTTCTCCTCGAATTTCTTCACCGCGATGAAGTCGTCGGAGCCGATGCCGTTGACCGCCACCGTCAGGCTCTTGGCCTTGCCCGCCTTGGCGAGATCGCCGAGGGTCTTGATCGCGCTGTCCTGCGGCACCACGACGATCTCGGGGTCGTCGTTGAGGTTGCCCATCACGTGGAAGCTGTCGAGGGTGTAGCGGGCGCGTTTGGAGACGACGTGCGCGACCACCTGGGTGGTGAACACCATGCCGATGGTCTGGCCATCGGGTTTGGCGTCGGCGATTTCCTCGAAGCCTTTCTGGCCGCCGGAACCGCCGACGTTGCGCACCACGAACTCGGCGTCGGGCCAGAACTTCTTCGCCGAGATGATGAACAGCCGCGCGGTGGCGTCGGTCGAGCCGCCCGCGTTCGACGGCACGACGATCGTGACCGGTCCGTTGGGATAGTCGGCGGCGTGCGCCCCGAGCGGCAACGCCAGACACATGGCAACGGCAACCGGAACCAGACGTTTCAGCATGACGCTCCTCCCGCGTTCGCCCGCTCGGCGGGCAGATGACAGTTTTATGTAGTTTTTGTGACGTCTTGTTTCGGTTATGCGCGTCGCTGGGCGGATGTGTCAACCGGGAGGCGAACCCCCGGCCGTTCCCGGCGCGCCGCCGCGGTCGGGCGGGGTGCGTAATTTTCGTTCAAACATGCCTGCTTTTTAGACATCGAAGCTTGACAGGGGCGTCCTAATCGGCGATTTGTGCGCGCCGACCCCGCAACCGGGCGGTTCGGCGGCGCAACCCAGGGGGATGGGGCCGCCGCGGGCATTCGAAGCAAAAACAAGAGTATTTCCTGTCGGAGAGCAGACCATGCAGGCACGCGGCAACTGGTCGTCGAAGTTCGGTTTCATCATGGCGGCGGCCGGATCGGCGATCGGTCTCGGTAACATCTGGAAATTTCCTTACGTCGCGGGGCAGAACGGCGGCGGCGGATTCCTTCTGATCTACCTCGCGATCGTCGCCACCATCGGCTTTTCGGTGCTGATGGCGGAACTGGTGATCGGCCGCGCCACCCAGCGCAACCCGGTGGGTGCGCTCAAGCGCCTGCAGGGGGGCAAGTGGTGGCCGCTGATCGGCTACGCCGGGATTCTCACCGCGTTCGTGATCCTGTCGTACTACGTCGTCGTCGCCGGGTGGACGCTCGCCTACATCTTCAAGAGCGCCTCGGGGCTGCTCGCCACCTCCGACGATTCCGCCCTCAGCGGCATGTTCACCACGTTCATCTCCGATCCGCTGGAGCCGGTGCTGTGGGCCGGTGCGTTCACCGCGCTGACCGTGTTCGTGGTGATCGGCGGCGTCAACCAGGGCGTCGAGCGTTCCAGCCGCTGGCTGATGCCGATGCTGCTGGGGCTGGTGGTGGTGCTGTGCGCGCGCTCGCTGACCCTGCCGGGCGCGGGCGCGGGGTGGGACTTCTTCATTACCCCGGACTGGAGCAAGGTGACCTTCCAGACCGTGATCGACGCGCTCGGGCAGGCGTTCTTCTCGCTTTCCCTCGGCATGGGCACGATCATCACCTATGGCTCCTACATCAGCCGCGACGCCGACGTGGTGGAATCCGGCTTCACCGTGGTGTCGCTCGACACCCTGATCGCGGTGCTGGCGGGGGTGATGATCATTCCCGCGGTGTTCGCCTTCGGCCTGGATCCGGCCGCCGGTCCCGGGCTCACCTTCATCACCCTGCCGCACGTGTTCTCGCAGATGCAGGGCGGGGTGATCTTCGGGCCGCTGTTCTTCGTCCTGCTGGCGATCGCGGCGCTCACCTCGGCGGTGTCGCTGCTCGAGGTGGTGACCGCCTACTTCGTCGACGAACTCGGCTGGACCCGCAAGGTCTGCACCGTCGCGGCGGGCGTGGTGGCGTTCCTGCTGTGCATTCCGTCGTCGCTGTCGCTCGGCGTGTGGAGCGACGCCACGCTGTTCGGCAAGGGCTTCCTCGACATCATGGACTTCCTCGCCACCAACCTGATGCTGCCGATCGGCGGCATGGCGATCTCGCTGTTCGTCGGCTGGGTGGTGCCGAAGCAGATGATGGAGGAATTCTGCACCGGCAACCCGAAACTCGGCGGTCTCGCCAAGGTGTGGCTGTTCTTCGTCCGCATCGTCAGCCCGGTCGCGATCTTCGTGGTGCTGTTGAACGGTCTGCCGTTCATCGCGCCCTACCTGCCCTGGAACTGAACCGGGGCGGAAAACATGGAAGGCCGGGGTCGCTCCCGGCCTTTTTTGCGTGTCCGCCGCCCGTCGGGGATTGGCTTTTGCCGCCGCGGGGCATAGGCTTGCCGCTCCCCCGGAGATAGAGGGAGACGAACGATGCGGATACTCGTGGTAGGCGCCGGCGGCATCGGCGGATACTTCGGCGGCAGACTTCTTCAGGCGGGGCGCGACGTGCGCTTCCTGGTGCGTCCGGCGCGGGCGGCGGCGCTCGCGAAGACCGGCCTGTCGATCAAGAGCACCTACGGCGATTTCCTCCACCCGGCTCCGCCCGCGGTGACCGAGGCCGGAGTTTCCGGCCCGGCGGACTTGGTGCTGCTGAGCTGCAAAGCCTACGATCTCGACGACGCGATCGCCGCGTTCGCCCCGGCGGTGGGGCCGGAGACCCTGATCCTGCCGCTGCTGAACGGCATGGCCCACCTTGCCGCGCTCGATGCCCGCTTCGGTCCGGCGCGGGTGCTGGGCGGCTTCTGCCAGATTTCGGTGGGGCGCGACGCCGAGGGCCGCATCCTGCATTTCAACGACGCCCACAACCTCGTCTGCGGCGACCGCAACGATCCCGCGTCCGACGCCATCGGCCGGGTCGAGGACGCGCTCGCCGACGCCGGGTTCGCGTTGCGGGTTTCGCCCGCGATCGTTCAGGAGATGTGGGAGAAGTGGGTGTTCATCGCCGCCTGCGCGGGGATCACCTGCCTGATGCGGTCGGCGATCGGAGATATCGTCACCGCGGGCGGCGGCGACGTGATCGGGCGTCTGTTCGACGAATGCTGCGCGATCGCCGCAGGGCGGGGCTTCCCGCCGTCGGAGGCGATGGTGGAGCAGAGCCGCGCGATTCTCTCCAATCCGAAATCGGCGCTGATGGCGTCGATGCTGCGCGACGTCGAACGGGGCGCCCCCACCGAGGCGGACCATATCCTCGGGGCCCTCCTGCGCGAGGGCGCGAACGGCGCGGGCGCGTCGATCCTCTCCCTCGCCGTGCTGCAGATGAAGGCCTACGACGCCCGTCGCGCCCGCGAAGGCGGCTGACCTCAGGCGAACGTCTGGCCCAGCAGCACGACGTTGAGCGCCAGCACCAGCCCGCAGCCCGCGACCGCGGCGGCCTGTGTGCGCCGGGCGTTGACGTATTCGCCCATCACCGCGCGCCGCCCGGTGAACCACACCAGCGCCAGCATCGGCGCGGGCAGGGCGAAGCTCAGCACCACCTGGCTCATCACCAGCGCCCGGGTGGCGTCCACTCCCATCGCGACGACCGCGAACGCCGGAGCCATGGTGACCAGCCGCCGCAGCCAGACCGGGATCCGGAAGCCGACGAAGCCCTGCATGATCATCTGCCCCGCCATCGTCCCCACTACCGAGGACGAGACGCCGGAGGCGATCAGCGACACCAGGAAAATCCCCGCCGCGGCGCCGCCGAGGAGCGGCGTCAGGGTGTGGTAGGCGGTCTCGATCTCGGCGACCTCGGGATGTCCGGCGTGGAAGGCCGCCGCCGCCATGATCACCATCGCGGCGTTGACCAACCCGGCCACCGCGAGCGCGATCACCACCTCGCGGTTCGAGAACGCGAGCAGGCGGCGGCGCTCGGTCTCGTTGCGCGCCGGAGCGCGGTCCTGGGTGAGCCCGGAGTGGAGGTAGAGCGCATGCGGCATCACCGTCGCGCCGACGATGCCGACGGCGATGGTGAGCGCGCCGAGGTCGGCGAGCCGCGGCGTCGCCGCGCCCGCGAATGCCGCGCCCCAGTCGACCGGCGCGATCGCCATTTCGGCGAGGTAGCACAGGCCGATCGCCCCGACCATGCCGCCGATCGCCAGTTCCATCGGCCGGTAGCCCCGGCTCTGCAGCATCAGAATGGCGTAGGTGAGCACCGCGGTGACGCCCATCCCCGCCATCAGCGGCAGGTCGAACAGCAGAGAAAAGCCGATCGCGCCGCCGATGAACTCGGCGAGGTCGGTGGCCATCGCGGCGATCTCCGAAACCGCCCACATCAGGTAGACCAGCGGCTTCGGCAGATGGTCGCGGCAGATTTCGGCGAGGTTGCGGTTGGTGACGATGCCGAGTTTTGCGGAGAGGCCCTGGAACAGCATCGCGATCAGGTTCGCCGCCACCACCACCCACAGGAGTCCGTAGCCGTAACGGCTGCCTGCCTGGATGTTGGTGGCGAAATTGCCGGGATCCATGTAGGCGATCGAGGCGATCACCGCCGGGCCGGCGAACAGCAGCGCCGAGCGCGGTCCGCGGCGGCGGCCCGAGAGAACTTCGCGGATCTTGAGGGTGGTGGGGTCGATCAGGCGCGGCGAAACCGCGGCGGCGTGCTCGGACATGGCGAACCTCCCGATTGCAACGCCTCTAAATATATAATCAGCTATATTTCATGCAAGAGGCTATGAAGCAGATTGTTCCGCAATCGCCGATCGTTCCGGTCGATGGTTGAACCTGCGGCGGCAATCCCGTAGCCTCGGAACTCCGCCCCTGAAGGACCGCGCGATGCCCGCTCGCCCCGCCGAACCCCGCCGCCGCCCGCTCGTCGCCCCCGAGGATCACGTCGAGGGGTTCGAACTCGCCCGCGCGGCGCGCCGGGTCGAACTGGTGGAGGATTACGTCGAGCTGATCGCCGATCTGCTCGACGCCCACGGCGAGGTGCGGCAGGTGGATCTCGCCGCGCGCATGGGAGTCGCCCAGCCGACCGTGGCGCGGATGCTGAAGCGTCTGGAGGACGAGGGGCTGGTGGAGCGACGCCCCTACCGTGGGACGTTTCTTACCGCCGCGGGTCGCACCCTCGCCGAAACCGCGCGGGAACGCCACACCGTGGTCGAGGCCTTCCTGTTGTCGCTCGGCGTCGACGCCGCTACCGCGCGGCAGGACGCGGAGGGAATCGAGCATCACGTCAGCCCCGAGACCCTTGCCGCCTTCCGCCGCGCGCTCGCCTGCCGGGGGTAACTCCGCCTTCGGACGAATCGGGAATTTCCGCCCGCCCTCAGAGCGCTGCCGGGCAGTTTCGAGGCCTTCGGCGGGGAGCCGCGCCGCTCGGGGCGTTTTTTCTGGATTCCGTACGCCTTCGCCCATATGAAGCACCCGTCATGTTCCGGGATTTTCGCGTTTCTGAAGAGGATGGTGCGGGATGGGCTTGCGGGTGTCGTTGGTGCAGAAGATCACGCTGGTGACGCTGGCGTCGCTGCTGCTGATGCTGGGCGCGCTTTCGGCGGTGACGTTGAGGGTGGTGCGCGAGGACCTCGGCCGTCAGGCGCAGGAGCGCCAGGAAAGCGCGATGCGGGTCGCCTGGCACGTGCTCGAAGGCGTCGGCAAGGCGTATGCCCTGAAGGACGGGGTTCTCGCCGCCGACGGCGTGCCCCTCAACGGCAACTTCGCCGCCGTCGACGCGGTGACGCGGATGATCGGCGGCACCGCGACGATCTTCGCCGGAGACACCCGCGTCGCCACCAACGTCAAGACCGCCGAAGGCGCCCGTGCGGTGGGCACCAAGCTCGCCCCCGGCCCGGTCTACGACGCGGTGCTGAAGGCGGGCAAGCCCTACCGCGGTACGGCGACGATTCTCGGCGAGACCTACTATACCGCGTACGATCCGATCAAGGATCCGTCGGGCACGGTGGTGGGCGTCCTTTACACCGGCCGCAGCCGCGCCGACATCGAGGCCCTCGCCGCCGGACTGATGCGGTCGGTGGTGCTGGCGGGCGGCGCGGTATTGCTGCTGATGGGCGGCCTCACCTGGCTTCTGCTGCGCCGCAATCTCCGCCCCATCACCGCGATGGCGGACGCGACCCGTCGTCTCGCCGACGGCGATCTCGAAATCGCGATCGCCGGGCACGGCCGCGCCGACGAAATCGGGCGGATGGCGGCGGCGCTCGAAGTCTTCCGCGGCAAGCTCGTCGACAACCGCCGGATGGAGGCGGAACAACGGGAACTGGCGGCGCGCTCGCGCGACGCGGTGCTCGGCGCGGTGCGCAACATGGCGAGCGAGGTCGGGTGCGAGACCGATGCGGCGCTCGACGTGGTGGCCGAGCGCACCGGCACCATGACCGGCGGCGTCGCCCATCTCGACGGGCTGGTGCAGTCGATGCACGCCAACGCCACCACCGTCGCCGCCGCCGCCGAACAGGCGCTCGCCAACGCCGAAACCGTGGCCCGCGCGGCGGAAGAGATGTCCGCCTCGATCGGCGAAATCGCCGAGCAGTCCGCCGCCTCCACCGCGGTGGCGCGCGATGCGGGCGGCCTCGCGCGGCAGGCGGGCGAACTGGTCGGCGAGGTCGACGCCGCCGCCGACGGCATCGGCGAAGTGGTGAAGCTGATCTCCGACATCGCCGCGCAAACCAATCTGCTGGCGCTCAACGCGACGATCGAGGCGGCGCGCGCGGGCGAGGCGGGCAAGGGGTTCGCGGTGGTGGCGGGCGAGGTGAAGGCGCTGGCGGACCAGACCCAGCGCTCGGTCGGCGAGATCACCCGGCAGATCGCGGCGATGCAGGAGCGGTCGCGGCGGATGGTCGAGGCGATGACGGCGATCCGCGAGGCGATCGCGCAGGTCGACGGAGCCGCCGCCACCATCGCCGCGGCGGTGGAACAGCAGACCGCCACCACCCGCGACATCTCCCGCAACGTTCAGGATCTGGCGGGCGGCGCGCAGGAGGTGGCGACGCTGATCGCCGCGGTGTCGCAGCAGGCGACCGAAGTGGGCGACGTCGCCACGAGCCTGCGCGGCACCGTCGGCGAACTCGAAGCGGAGATCGAGACGCTCCACAAGACCGTGAACGCGGTGGTCGAGCGCTCGGTGGCCGAAACCGAACGCCAACTCGCCGAAGCCTGAGGACGGCGCCGTCAGGCGGCGCGCACCTCGGCGAGGAAGCGATCGACCTCGTCCTTCATCGCGTCCGACTGACGGGAGAGGGCCTTCGCCGCCTCCTGCACCGAACGCGAGGCGTCGCCGGTTTCGCGGGCGCCGTCGTTCAGTCCGGCGATGTTCTGGCTGACCTCCTGGGCGCTCGACGCGGCCATGGTGATCGACCGCGCGATATCCGCGGTGGTCGCCTGCTGCTGCTCCACCGCCGCCGCCACCGACGCGGTGATCGCGGTCACCGACGCCATCACCTCGGAAATCGCGCCGATCTCGTGCGCGGTGGTGCGCGAGGCATCCTGCACCGCGCCGATCTGCCCGGCGATTTCCTCGGTGGCGTTGGCGGTCTGGTGGGCGAGGCTCTTGACCTCTCCGGCCACCACCGCGAAGCCCTTGCCCGCCTCGCCCGCCCGCGCCGCCTCGATCGTCGCGTTGAGCGCCAGCAGGTTGGTCTGGTTGGCGACGTCGGTGATCAGCCGCACCACCTCGCCGATCTTGAGGGCGGTCTGCTCCAGGCTCGCCACCAGACCCTCGGCGCGGATCGTCTGGTCCGCGGCCTTCTTCACGATTCCGTCGGCCTCCTCGATGCGCCGGGCGATCTCGGCGATCGACATGTTCATTTCCTCGGTCGCGGCGGCGACCGAGTCGACGCTCTGCGAACTGTCGTGGGCCGCCCCGGCCACCGCGCCGGTCTGGTGTTCCGTGCGTTCGGCCACCTCGGACATCGTGGTCGACGTGCGTTCGAGGCCGGTGGCCGCGTCGTGCAGGCGGTCGATGCTGGCGCGCATGCGCTCGTTGAAGGCGACCGTCAGCGCCTCGACCTTCCGCGCCCGTTCCTCGCGCGCCCCGCGTTCGCGCTCCGCCTCGTGCGCCGCATTGCGGCGCACGATCGCGTTCTTGCGCCAGGTGTCGACCGCCATCGCGATGGTGCCGATCTCGTCGGCGCGGTCGGTGTGCGGCACCCGCACGTCGTAGTCGGCGCGGGCGAGCGAGTCGAGCGCCCTGGAAATGTCGTGAATCGGCCGGGCGATCGAACGCCCGAGCCAGACCGAGAACGCGAACGACACCACCACCACCCCCACCGAAAGAGTGATGTCGCCGAACTGGTGGGCCTTCAGGGCCGGATCGGCACCGGTGCGCTCCAGATACTGGAAGGTCAGCAGCCCGATCGGGAGGAAGAACGTCGCACAAAGCGCCAGGAGTTTTGCGTTGATCGGCAAGGACTTAAACATGAGAGAAATTCCTGTGAGCCGCGCGCGCCGAAACGCCCGGCGAGGTGTCCGTCCGCCCCGCCCGTCCGGCCGCGATCGCTTCGATGAATATCGAAATTCCCACAGTCACTCTGAGGATTTCCCGCGAGTCCGTCAAGGTCCCCCGGGTCGAATTGCCTGGACATCCGGGGCGAGCCCGCCGTAACCTCCCGCAGCAAGCCAGATGAACCCATCTCATTCTTTCGCATGATGTCGAGCACGCGCAGGGCCGGGTCTTCCTCTTCCTCCGCCCCGGGAATGGACGGCGGCGCCAAGAGGCGCATCGTCGTGCTGATCGTCGCGGTGGTGGCGCTCGGTTTCCTCGGGGTGACGCTCGCCAACTATGCGGTCAGCCGCGCCTGGGTGCGCGAGACCATCGTCAAGAGCGATCTGCCGCTGACCTCCGATACCCTCTATTCGGAAATCCAGCAGGATCTGCTGAAGCCGATCTTCGTTTCGTCGCTGATGGCGCACGACACCTTCGTGCGCGACTGGGTGCTGGACGGCGAGCGCGACCCCGGCCGGATGACCCGCTATCTCGCCGAGATTCAGAAGAAATACGACGCCTTCACCGCGTTCTTCGTGTCGGACCGGACCGGCGTCTACTACCAGTCCAAGGGCGTGCTCAAGACCGTCCACCCCGACGAACCGCGCGACGTGTGGTTCTACCGCGTGCGCGACATGTCCCGGCCCTACGAGACCAACGTCGATCCGGACATGGCGAACCTCGACACCATCACGATCTTCATCAACTTTCGGGTCTTCGACTACCGGGGCAACTTCATCGGAGCCACCGGCGTGGGCTTGCAGGCGAGCACGGTGAAGCAGCTGGTGGAACGGTACGAGCGCGAGTACCACCGCACCGTCACCTTCGTCGACCGCAAGGGAATGCTGCAGCTCTACGGCCGCGACTTCGACGCCAGCGAACCCGACATCCGCAAGCGCCCGGGGATTCGCGACGTCGCCGACGCGCTGCTCGCCGCGCCCCAGGGCAGCTTCGAATACCGGCGCGACGGCCAGACCTTCTTCGTCACCAGCCGTTTCATTCCCGATCTCGACTGGTATCTGCTGGTGGAGCAGAACGGCACCGCGGCGCTCGCCTCGGCGCAGCGCACCCTCGTCACCAGTCTCGCGTTCGGCGCGGCGGCGACGCTGGTGGTGACGTGGCTGTGCGCGCTGCTGGTGCGGCGGTCGCACCGCCGCCTCGAATCCCTGGCGGCGATCGATCCGCTCACCGGCCTGCTGAGCCGCCTCGCGTTCGCGGTGGTGTTCGCCCAGGCGTCGGAACGGGCGCTGCGGGAGCCGCGGCCGACGTCGCTGGCGTTCTTCGACATCGACCACTTCAAGGCGATCAACGATACCCACGGCCACGCGGTCGGCGATCAGGTGCTGGTGGCGGTGGCGGAGCGCCTGCATCAGGCGGTGCGGGGGTCCGACGCGCTGTGCCGCTGGGGCGGCGAGGAATTCCTGCTGCTGCTGGAGGATTGCGATCTCGGTGCGGCCGAGGCGGTGGCCGACAAGGCGCGCGACGCGGTGGCGGCGACGCCCCTGGTGCTGCCGGGCGGTGTGACGATCGCGCTCACCGTGAGTGCGGGCGTGGCGGAACGCGACCTCGGCGAGGATGCCGACGCCCTGATCGCGCGCGCCGACGCCGCCCTCTACCGGGCCAAGGATTCCGGCCGCAACCGCACCGAGCGCGCCGCCGATCAGGCCAGTTCGCGCCGCGCCAGCATCACCCAATAGGTCGCGCCGAGCGCGAGGATGTCGTCGTTGAAGTCGTAGACCGGAGTGTGCAGGCCGCGCTCCGGCGCGCCGTTGCCGATGAAGATCATCGCGCCCGGCACGCGCTCCAGCACGAACGAGAAGTCCTCCGCGCCGGTGCGCGGCGGCAGGTCGTCGTCGACGTTGGCGCGTCCCACCAGACCGGCCGCCACGTCGAGCGCGAGATCCGCCTGCGCGGCGGCGTTCACCAGCGGCGGATAGCGGCGGAGATAGTGGAGATCGGCGCCGCAGCCGTGGGTGGCGGCGCATCCGGCGGCCACCTCCTTGAGGCGGCGTTCGAGGATGTCGCGCACCTCGGGCTTGTAGCTGCGCGCGGTGCCGCGCACCACCACCTTGGCGGGGATGATGTTGGGCGACTGGTAGTCGCCCGCGCCGATGTGGCCGACCGACAGCACCGCGGTGTCGGCCGCGGCGACGTTCCGCCCGATGATACCCTGCACCGCGAGCACGAAGTGCGCCGCCGGGATCGTCGGATCGGTGGAGAGGTGCGCCGCCGCGCCGCCGTGGCCGCCGGTGCCGGTGAAGGTGGCGGTCCAGGTGTCGGCGGCGGCCATCATCGGCCCCTTGCGCAGGGCGAAGGTGCCGACCGCGCCCTCGGGGGCGTTGTGCATGCCGTAGGCGGCGTCGATCGGGAAGCGTTCCAGCAGCCCCTCCTCGATCATCACCCGCGCGCCGCCGAGCCCCTCCTCGGCGGGCTGGAAGATGAAGTGGACGGTGCCGGAAAAATCCGGGTCCTTCGCCATCTGTCGCGCCGCCGCCAGCAGCATCGCGGTGTGGCCGTCGTGACCGCAGGCGTGCATCTTGCCGGGATGGGTGGAGGCGTGGGGGAGGCCGGTGGTCTCCTCGATGTGGAGCGCGTCCATGTCGGCCCGCAGGCCGATCGCGCGGTTGCCGGGGCGCTTGCCGCGGAGGGTGCCGACCACGCCGGTTCCGGCGATCCCTTCCGTCACCTCCAGACCCCAGGCCCTGAGGCGCTCGGCCACCAGCGCGGCGGTGCGCGTCTCCTCGAAGCCGGTTTCCGGGTGGGCGTGGATGTCGCGGCGCAGGGCAATCAGGTCGGCCTGTTCGGCGGCGATTTCGGCCCGGATCCGGGCGGCGGGGGAATCGAGGGTCACGACGGCGCTCTCTCGGCTGGCGCGGGGTGTGCGTCCTGCGGCGGTCGCCAGCTTTTCAGGCGCAGGGCGTTGCCGACGACGCTGACCGAGCTGAACGCCATGGCCGCGGCGGCAAAGGACGGGTGAAGGTAGCCGAGCGCCGCCACCGGAATGCCCACGACGTTGTAGGCGAACGCCCAGAACAGATTCTGGCGGATGGTGCGGCGGGTGGCGTGGGCGATCGCGAAGGTGGCGGCGACGAGGCGCGGGTCCGGGCGCATCAGGGTGATGCCCGCGGTTTCCATGGCGACGTCGGTGCCGGAGCCGACGGCGATGCCGACGTCGGCCTCGGCGAGCGCCGGGGCGTCGTTGACGCCGTCGCCCACCACCGCGACGACGCGCCCCTGCGCGCGCAGTTCGGCGACGCGACGCGCCTTGTCCTCGGGGCGGGCGCCGCCCGCGTAGTCGGCGATGCCGAGATCGGCGGCGACGTGGGCGGTGGCGGCGAGGCTGTCGCCCGACAGCATCCATGGCGTGACGCCGCGCGCCTTGAGCGCGGCGACCGCTTCCGGGGTCTCCGGCCGCGGCGTGTCGGCCATCGCGAACGCGCCGAGCGGCGCGCCGTCGGCGGCCACCAGGGCGACGCTCCAGCCGTTGTCCTGCCAGCCGCGCACCGTCTCGGCGAGCGGCGCCGGGTCGACGCCGAGGCCGCGCAGCAGCGCCGCGGTGCCGATCGCGACGCGGCGGCCCTCGACCATCGCGGTCAGGCCCGCGCCGCCGACGGCGCGGAAATCGGCAACCTCGGGCAGGTTCGGGGCCGCGCCCGCATGGGCGAGGATCGCCTTGGCGAGCGGGTGTTCCGAGCCCTGCTGCGCCGCCGCCGCGAGGCGCACCAGCTCGGGCTCGTCGCCGAGGGCCTCGACCGCCACCACCTTGGGCTTGCCCTCGGTGAGGGTGCCGGTCTTGTCGAACACCACGGTGTCGACCGCGTCGGCACGTTCGAGGGTTTCGATGTCGCGGATCAGGATGCCCGCCTTCGCCCCCGCGCCGGTGCCCGCGACGAGCGCCGCCGGGGTGGCGAGACCGAGCGCGCACGGGCAGGCGATCACCAGCACCGAAACCGCGGCGGTGACGGCCTGTTCCACCCCTGCGCCGAGCGCCATCCAGGCGAGGAAGGTGAGCAGTGCGACGCCCGCCACCACCGGCACGAACACCGCCGACACCTTGTCGACGAGGCGCTGGATCGGCGCCTTGCCGCCCTGCGCCGCCGCCACCAGGGCGACGATCCGGGCGAGCGTGGTATCCGCGCCGACGCGCGCGGCGCGCACGCGGATCAGCCCCGAGCCGTTGATCGACCCGGCGACGACGAGGTCGCCGCGGGTCTTGGCGACCGGCAAGCTCTCGCCGGTGATCAGGGATTCGTCGGCTTCGGTGGCGCCGGAGACGATCTCGCCGTCGACCGGAATCCGCTCGCCGGGCTTGACCACGGCGACGTCGCCGATCGCGACTTCGGCGATCGCGACGCGCTCCTGCCGCCCGTCGCGCTCGATCAGCGCGTCCTCGGGGCGCAGCGCCATCAGCGCGCGGATCGCCGCTGTCGCGCCTTTTTTGTTTCACGATGACTCCAGCCCGGTAGTTCGCTGGACTGCGACGTAGCCCGATACAGCAGGTTTATCAATAGCTTACGCGCTTCCATCATATGCCGGTGCTTTCTGAAACTTGACCCGGTTCTCCCTCGCGCCGCTCCTATCTGGCTCCTGGAATCCGGGTCGTTCCAAGGAGTCATCATGGCAAAGATCAAGCTCACCAAGACCGCCGTAGAGTCGGCGCAACCCCAGGCGAAGGACATCGAACTACGGGATACCGTCGTGCCCGGCTTCCTTTGCAAGATTACCTCGACGGGACGCCGGGTGTTCATGCTCCAGTACCGCACGAACTCTGGCCAGCCCCGCAAGCCCTCGCTGGGACTCTACGGGGAGCTAACCGTCGAACAGGCGCGGGTCAAAGCGCAGGACTGGCTGGCCGAGGTTCGCCGGGGTGGTGATCCCGGCGGTGCCAAGGCCGAGGCGCGCAAGGCGCCCACGATGGCCGAGTTGTGCAAAAAGTTCATGGAGGACTACTCCAAGAAGCGCAACAAGGTCAGCACGCAGGACGGCTACCAGGGCGTCATCGACCGCAACATCATCCCGCTGCTGGGCCGCAAGAAGGTGCATGACGTGAAGCGGCCCGACATTGCGGGGCTCATGGAAAAGCTGGCCTACAAGCCGACCGAGGCCAACAAGACCTTCGGCGTGCTGCGCAAGATGTTCAACTTGGCCGAAGTCTGGGGCTTCCGCCCGGACGGCACGAATCCGTGCCGCCACGTCCCGATGTACCCGCCGGGCAAGGAAACCCGGCTCATCGTGGACGAGGAAATGGTGCGGATCTTCCGCCAGTTGGAGAAACTGGAGGCGGAGGGGCTGGAGAACTACGTCATCCCGTTGGCGATCCGGCTGCAATTCGAGTTTGCGGCGCGGCGCTCCGAAATCTGCCCGCTCGAATGGAGCTGGCTGGACTTCGAGAACCGGCGCGTGGTGTGGCCCGACAGCAAGGTTGGCGGCATTTCCAAGCCCATGAGCGAGGAAGCCTATCGGCTGCTTTCGACGGCGCCGCGTCTGGAAGGCTGCCCTTACGTCCTGCCGTCGCCGAACGACCCGGCCAAGCACCTGACCTTTGGCGAGCACTATGGCGGCTGGTGCCGGACGCTCAAGGCCGCCAGCGTGCCGCACGTAGGCACGCACGGCATCCGTCATCGCTCGACCACCGACATTGCCAATTCCGGTGTGCCGACCAAAGTGGGAATGAAGCTGACGGGCCACAAGACCGTGGCGATGTTCATGCACTACGTCCACACCGAGGACAAGCCGGTGCGCGAGGCGGCCGAGCTGGTGGCCAGCCGCCGCCAAGCCATCACGGGCGCGCGGCAGCTTGCGGAGGCGGTGGCATGAACGGGCGCCGGCCATCAGCAGCATCGCTCGCAGCGCCCGCGGCGCTGCTGGGCGACATTCGGGCACTGATCGAGGCGGCGCGCTTGCGCGCCGCCTCGACGGTGAATAGCGAGCTTACGATGCTCTACTGGCGCATCGGCCAACGCATCCACACGCAGGTCTTGGACAGGCGCCGGGGCGCCTACGGCAAGGAAGTTCTGCCCACCTTGGCTGCGCAGTTGGTGGAGGAGTACGGCAGCAGCTTTGCAGAGCAGAACTTGCGCCGCATGGTGCAGTTCGCCGCCACCTTCCCCGACGAGCGAATTCTCGTATCACTGATACGAGAATTGAGCTGGACGCACTTCATCGCCCTGATGCCGCTGAAAGACCCGCTCCAGCGGGACTACTACGCACAGATGGCCAGCACCCAACGCTGGAGCGTGCGGACGCTGCGCGAGCGTATCGACTCGATGCTGTACGAGCGCACGGCGCTTTCCCAAAAGCCGGAAGAAACCATAGCGCAGGAGTTGGCGACCCTGCGCGATGCGCAGCGCATGTCGCCGGCCCTGGTCATGCGCGACCCGTACATCCTCGACTTCCTGGGCCTGCGGGACACTTGGCAGGAAGGCGACTTGGAAGCGGCGATCATCCGTGAAATGGAGTCCTTCCTGCTGGAGCTGGGCGCGGGCTTCTCATTCGTCGCCCGGCAGAAGCGCATTCCGATCGACGACGAGGATTTCCACCTTGACCTTCTGTTCTACAACCGCAAGCTGCGGCGGCTGGTTGCGGTGGAGTTGAAGGTAGGTGACTTCAAGGCGGCCTACAAAGGGCAGATGGAGCTTTACCTTCGGTGGCTAGACAAGCACGAACGGGAGCCGGAGGAAGCCTCGCCGCTCGGGATCATCCTTTGCACCGGCAAGAAGCGCGAGCAGATCGAATTGCTGGAGCTGGACAAGTCCGGCATCCACGTTGCCGAGTATCTGACCGCCTTGCCGCCGAGGGGCGTGCTGGTGGAGCGGCTGCAACAGGCAACGCAACGGGCGCAGTTGCAAATCGAGCAGCGCAAGACGGACAACGAGTAGTCCTGTCCCAAGCAGTCGGGCGTCCCGGCGTGCCGCCGTCGCGCTGTCGTGCTGCGCATCGAGCTTCGCTGCGCGAGTCTCGCCCCTGTCGGGCTTCCATCACTGACGCCTCCGTCCCGGCTCGTTGATCCGGGCCTGCGCGCTCCGCTTGCCAAAAATCGACTCTGTGCAGTGGGCGGGTGTGGGCGGTCTTGCTGTTCCCTTCACCGTATCACGGCGTTCTCGCCGTCAAGGGCGGCGCGCGCCATGCGCGCTTGCGTCCTGGCGGCCGTCTGCGACCCCTGACTGCTTGCGCTGCGCCGTGCTGCCGCCGGTTCCGGGCAATTCCGCCCGAGCAACCGGAGCACGATCATGTCGCAACTGTCCTTTCCCTCGTTCGATTCCTGTCTGCTGGTGCGCGACGCGCACGGGCGCTATCTACCGGCATCGGCCGACGACATTCTGGAAGCTGCGCGCCAGGTCATTGACCGGAAAATGCGGCGCGGAGCAGAGTTCACTTCGCCGGCGGCGGTCAAGGAATACTTGCGTACAAAGTTGGCCAGCTTCGAGCATGAGGTGTTCGTAGTGCTGTTCATGGATACGCGCCATCGTCTGATCGAATACAGGGAGATGTTCCACGGCACTATTGACGGTGCGTCGGTGTATCCGCGCGAAGTGGTCAAGGAGGCGCTGCGGCTCAATGCGGCGGCGGTCGTCGTTTCGCACAACCATCCGAGCGGAAACCCCGAGCCGAGCGCGGCTGACCGGGCGCTGACCCAGCGGCTCAAGGAAGCGTTGGGTCTGGTGGACGTGCGCGTGCTCGATCACATCATCGTTGCGGGCAACGAAACGGCATCGTTCGCCGAGCATGGGCTGATCTAGCCCAAGGGGCTTCGGCCCCTTTTTGCTGCGCCTGGTGGCATAGCTATGGCCCTCGCGGCCTGATGCTCAGGCCGTCGCAACCTGAATCATCTCGTCGTAATGTTTCTTGTCCACCTCTTCCAGCCACTGGAAGATGTTCCCGATGACGCTGTGGCTTTCGCCTGCCAAGTTTTCTGCGGATTCCTCTGTTATCTCAATAACGTCGCTATGTGAATACTTATTGATAAAGCGGTAGATTTTTTCTTTAAGCTCTGGTGTCGTGATGGTGCAATCTTTTAGGCCAGCCTCCATCAATTGACTAATGTCGCTTCGACGCCTTGGATATTTGAAGGTGAAAAACGATTCAACAAGCTTTCGGGCGAGGTTGGCGGTCAAGAACGCCTCATCTCGATTGAGTGTTGTGTGCGCCCTATATTCGTAGAGCTTCTTGAAGATATAGTGGTACTCGGAACCGTAGTTCTTGAGTGAGTCGTCGGCATCCACAAGTAGGGAGTGACGAGGGGAGCCAGGTGGCGCATCCAGGCGATAAAAGAAGCAATTCTCGGCGTTGCCTTTTTTGACTCGATTCCTATTGGTGCCAGTGAACCAGTCTCTCACTAGCTTAAAGTAAGTGAAGTTGTGAGTCAGCACAAAAAGTTGCTTGGCTTCAGTGCATTGCGTTCTCAAAAACGAGTAGGCGTGAAACAAGTGATTAGAATCAAAGCTTGAGACCGGATCGTCAACGACGACGATCGTATCCTTGATGTTATTTCCATTTTCTTTGAGCTTCGTGATGAAATAGACAAATGCAATCGCAGTTTTCTCACCTTCGCTCAAATTCCCATCGTGCTCACCAACCCCGTTTCTGATGATCTCATAGCCTTTCTTCTTCTGATTGAAGTTCAGGCAAAGCTCAGAGCGGCCAATGAAGCGATGCAGGATGTCATTGAACTCCTTTGCCCCGACCGTTTCATTCGAGAGCGCCGCTTCTATGGCTCCGACCTCTAGACTAATTTTTTCAATTTCCTTATGGTCGTTCTTTGCTTCTGACTCAAGGTCATTGCACTTCTTCTCACTTCCAGCATAGTCAAACTCTTGCACCTCAGCCGCAGCAAAGTGAAGCTCCAGTGCCACCTTGCTTTTTGAGGTCTCAGATTTGAAATTTGAAGTCTTATTGTTGTGCTTTCCAACGAGAGCAACAATCGATTTCAGGATGTCATTGAAATTGGTGACATCGTCTTCAACCACATCCGAGATCTGAATGTCTGTCTTCCCAGGGTCTGTGATCTTGGCCTTCAGGGCTTCCCGCCAGGCGTCGATTTGCTGGTCGATCTTTTCAGCAGCAGTTGCGTAGTCCTTTTGAAGCTTCTCTGCCTCGGCCGATAGTTCTTTATAAAACTCGGTCGATGCGGGAAACTGATTAGCTGGAGCGCCTTGAGATTCAATCCATGTCGCCGCGTTCTGAAGTCGGCTCTGAAACTCCGTGAACTCCTTGCTGAAGTGGGCAGCAAGCGCCTCGGCACGAAGCTGGGCGAACGGAGAGCCGCAGAACTCGCAGGATTGCGAGTCGTGGTTTTTATGGATTTCCAAGCCTGCTTGAACCCATTCGCGGATTTCCGGGTTATCGGTCAGCCGCTGGATTGCTTGATTGACCGCCGTAGTCCCAATCAAATCTCTGATGCGGCCCGCCGCTTTCTTAAAGTAGTCCGGCTCAATGGCCGTTGAGGCGAAAGCAATGCTTGGAAGCTGATCTGGCTTGGCGGCATTCGTAAGGTCGATAACCCTCTCATCTGGAAGAACCGACTCCGCCTTGATAATTGTCTCGCCGTTATTCTGTATGAAGTTGAAGAGCTTGCGGCGGTCGTAATTCAAGTAATAACTGTCGCTCGTATCAATCGCCTGAAGTCCAAGCTTCATTTTCTTGGCAGCATTGGTCAGGAACTTCTCTAATGCCTCACGCTGCTTCTTGATATCGCTTTGCTTGTCGTCGTGAGCCTTCTTTTTCGACTGAAGCTCGCTCTTCAGCTTCTCCAGCTTCTGCAAGTCATCAATCTTCTCTTTCGCAATAAGAAGGATGCTCTTTACGGATTTGTCCCAATCAATGTTCTCATGCACGAAGCGTTGATTGAAAACATGAATATTCAATTGGGATGAGTGGAGTGTGGATTCCGTGATCGTTGAGCCATCCTCCAGAACTACTGAAAATTGGCCCGTGCTGAAGCGGGGAACCATCGAGCGAAGCTCAAAGCAAGAGAATAGATTCGATAACGTTGACTTGCCTGTTCCATTCCAACCATAGACCAGGTTGTACCGGCCGAACTTTTGGATCTTCGTTCCATTGAAGTCGCTGAAGATTCCGAACTGTTTGAGGCGGTTGATGCAGACAATCATCTCTATATCTCCGTGTTCTTGCTTTCCCATCATTTGCTTGCGAAACAAATGGTAAACGAAGAGTCCTCTTGCGTCTCCGCTTCGCGGATCGCGCTGCTCCAGGTTCGCTAGTCGCTCATCCCTGGCGGGACTGGCTTCGCCAGCCTTCCGCATCGCTGACGCCTACGGCCCGGCTTCCAGCTTCGGGCCTGCGCGCTTCGCTTGCGTGCGGTCAGCACAAAGGGATGGCCGTTGCCTTGTCCAGCCGTCTCCCCTGACTTCATCACCTTACCCGCGACCGTAGCCCGCGACCGTGTGCCGTCAAGGCGCGCAGGGCCGTGTCCTCGGCTGCGCCTGCGGGCCGCACCAACCCTGCGCTTGGCTCCTTGACGGCCCCCGTCCGCGCGCTCCTTTGGGCGCGGGCGATGAACTCAGGAAAGACGGTGGCAACAGGGCCAACCGGGTTCCTCGTGCCGACCGCACCAAACAGCCGAAAGGCTGGGCTCCGAATCTAGAAATCCGGTGTGCGGTGTGAACAGCAAACCTCTTTTGTCAGGAGAAAGACCATGCAACTCGCATCCCGTTTCGCTTTCCGCTCCCCCTCGCTGCGCAGCGATTACCCGCTGTCCGACGACCAGATTCACCGCGTGGCCCCGTCCATCTTCGCGGATGCCCCGCACGAGAGCCGTTCGCAGCGGTACGCCTATATCCCCACCGCCGCCGTGCTGACCGAGCTTCGCAAAGAAGGCTTCCAGCCTTTCATGGTGACGCAAACCCGCGTGCGCGACGAAGGCAAGCGCGAGCACACCAAACACATGATTCGCTTGCGCCATGCCAGCCAGATCAACGGCGCGGAGGCCAACGAAATCGTGCTGCTGAACTCGCACGACGGCACCAGCAGCTATCAGATGCTGGCCGGAATGTTCCGGTTCGTGTGCAGCAATGGCCTTGTCTGCGGCAACACCGTGGCCGATGTGCGAGTGCCCCATAAAGGCGACGTGGCCGGTCTGGTCATTGAGGGGGCTTACGAAGTCTTGAGCGGTTTCGATCGGGTGAAGGAATCGCGCGATGCCATGCGCGGCATCACCTTGGACGATGGCGAATCCGAAGTGTTCGCCCGCGCCGCGCTCGCCCTCAAGTACGACGACCCCGACAAGCCCGCGCCCATCACGGAATCGCAAATCCTGATGCCGCGCCGCTTCGACGACCGCCGCCCCGACCTGTGGAGCGTGTTCAACCGCACCCAAGAAAACCTGACCCAAGGCGGGCTGCGTGGCCGCAGCGCCAACGGGCGCCGACAGCAAACCCGCCCGGTGCAGGGCATCGACCAAAACATCCGACTAAATCGCGCCCTCTGGCTGCTGGCCGATGGCATGCGCCAGTTGAAAGCCTGAATCCCCACGCGGCAGGGGCAGGCAGCAGCCCTTGTCGCTTTCTTCGCTGCTGCATCCCTGAACCGATAGGAGTTATCACCATGAACGCCGTTACCCAAACCGAAGCCCGCGCCATCAACACCGCCGCCGCTATCCCGCTGGAAGCCGCTGATCCGACCAAGAACCTGATTCTGGTTCCGCTGTCGCGGCTGGTGTCGCGTCCCACTGGCCGCAACGTGCGCAAGACCCCGCGCATGTCCATTCCCGAACTCGCCGCCAGCATCCAGCGTGTCGGCCTGCTGCAAAACCTCATCGTGATTGCCGCCGCCGATGGCGAGCATTACGAGGTCGTGGCCGGTGACCGTCGCCTCGCAGCGTTGAAGCTGCTGGCGAAAAAGCACCGCATTAGCAAGGAATGGGAGGTGCCTTGCCTGCTGGTGGCCGATGGCACCGCCCGCACGGCCAGCCTCACCGAGAACGTGCAGCGCGAAGCCATGCACCCCGCCGACCAGTTCGAGGCGTTCGCCGCGCTCGTGGCCGAAGGCCGCAGCATCGAGGACATTGCAGCGGATTTCAGCGTCACGCCGCTGGTGGTGCAGCGCCGTCTGAAACTCGCCAACGTGTCGCCGCGCCTGCTGGCCGACTACCGGGCCGAGGCCGTGAGCCTTGACCAGTTGATGGCCCTCGCCATCACCGACGACCATGCTGCGCAGGAAGCCGCGTTCTACGATGCGCCCACATGGCAGCGCGGCCCGCACAACCTGCGCGACCGCCTGACCGAACGCGAAATCGACGCCTACCGGCATCCGCTGGTGCGCTTTGTCGGGCTGGACGGCTACGAGCAGGAAGGCGGTGGCATCCGCCGCGACCTGTTCGCGGAGGGCGACAAAGGCGTGTATCTGACCGATGCCGCACTGCTGGAACGGCTGGCGCAGGACAAGCTGGCAGGTATCGCCGCCAAGGTGCAGGCCGAGGGCTGGGCGTGGGTGGATGCCACGCCGGGCATGACCCATGCCGATCTGCAAGCCTTCCAGCGTGCGCCAAGGGAACGCCGCAGTCCGAACAAGCGCGACGCGCAGCGCATCGAGAAGCTGCAAACCAAGCTGCACGAACTGGCCGAGGCGGTGGATGCCGCGCTGGACGACGAGGACGAGGAAAAGGCCGATGCCTTGCAGGAAGAAGGCGAACGCCTGGGCGAGCAGTTGCAGGCGCTGGAAGATGGCTTGCTGGACTATGCGGCCAACGTGAAGGCCGCAGCCGGTGCCATTGTCACCATCGACCGCGACGGGCAGGCCGCGATTCATCGCGGGCTGCTGCGCGAAGCGGAGGCCAAGGCACTGCGCACGCTGGAGCGGCTGCGGCAGGGTTTCGGCAGCGAAGGCGAAGCCGCGAACGAGGACGCAGGCGAGGACGACGAGCAGCCCAAGACCGCCGCCATGTCTGACCGACTGGCGCAGCGGTTGAGCGCGCACCGTACCGCTGCGCTGCAAATCGAAGTTGCACGGCATCCGCAAGCAGCGCTGGCCGCCGTGGTGCATGGCATGGTGCAGACCGTCTTGCAGGAAAGGCACTACGGGCACGACCTGCCGCTGGGTGTGCGCCTCACGGTGCAAGACCGGCTGGAAGGCATGGCCCCGGACTGGCCGGAATCACCCGCCGCCGTGGCGCTGCGCGAACTGCAACAGGTGGCAGGCGAAACCTTGCCGGAGGACAGCGCCGAACTGTTCGCCGCGCTGCTGGCGAAATCACAGGATGAACTGGTGCGGCTGTTGGCCGTGTGCTTAGCTTCCACGGTGGACGTGGTGACGCCTCGCGCCACGCCGCACCAGCCCGGCGCGGAACTGGCGCAGGCCGTGGGGCTGGATATGGCCGCGTGGTGGCAGCCCACCAATGAGGGTTACTTCCGGCATGTGCCGAAGGCCGCGATTCTGGAAGCCGTTGGCGGGTTCGCGCCCTCGCACGTCACCCGACTGGCGAAGTTGAAGAAGGGCGACATTGCCAGCGAAGCCGAACGGCTGGCCGCTGGCACCGGCTGGATGCCCGCCATCTTCCGCTCCGAAGGCCCGCAGCAGACCGGGCAGGACGCGCCGGCGGATGGCGAAGCCGAAGCACAGGAAGAAGTGGCCGCCGTGGCGGATGACCAGCCGCAGGCCGAGGCTTTGGCCGCGTGACTTCGCACCGTAGATAGCGCCCCGGTTCCGGCCGGGGCGCTTCATGTTGAGGATGCCTGCCATGACCCACCAACCCGCAAACCGCCCCCGCATAGCTGCGACCTATGCCTCCGGCACGGTGCGCGCCCGCCGCTGGCACGGCGACGGCGACGTGCGCGGCTACCGTCCGCCGCGTGGCTGGACGGCCCGCGCCGACCTGACCGATCTGCATCCCCTCACGGGCCGCGCCTTGCCGCGCGCCGTGTGGTGGATCATCGAAACCAAGGAATAACGAGCCGCACCGGCCCCAAGCCGTGCCGCCTTGGGGCCGGTGGTCGAAAACTCCGGGCGCGGCGGTGGCCGCGCCCGGTTTCACTGCTCAAAGCCAAAACGCCCCATCGCCGCCTTCGGACAGGCGGCGATGGGGCCACGCACAAGGGCGCTCGTGCGCGAAATCCACGAAGCCAGCAAGTGTGGCGGCGCATCGCGCCGCCAACGATTCGACCGAGCCCCGCCGCAATGGGCGGGGCTGGTGTGGCTACGCCCCGGCTTGCTGCGGCAGGTTGCACGAAAGCGTGCCGTCCCCGACGCTGGCGGTTCGTTGTCTGTACGTCACGAAAGACGGTTCACCGACACGCCGCCCAGCCTCGCTTCTATGGAGCTTCCACACCACGCCTCAGTATGTGGCCGTGAGCTGCGGCAGGGGCGCTCTGGCCTTGTCGTCGGGGCATTGACCTGGCCCGCGTCAGGGCGCAAGCCGGTGCAGCCGTCACGCGGGGATGCCGAGTTGGCCACGTCTCCATTCGGGAGCGGGCGGCCTGTGCGTCCTTGTCTTGTTGTGAATCCTGGCGGTGGCGCGGCTGCGCCTTGTGCTTGATGGCCGCAACCTTGCAGCGAAAACAATTTCCCCTGCGCTGCGCGCATTCCTCGCGGGACAAATTCTTTTCGCTTCCAGGTTCTCCACGTTGTTGCGACCGCTGTGCGGTGCGACCAGCCCATCCCCCGCCGGCCGGATCACAACAAGGACGCACTGGCGCGACCTTGTTCAACCCGAAAGGAGAAACATCATGGCTAACATCGGCACCTTCACCGCAGAGAAAGACGGCTTCACCGGCACGCTTCGCACCCTGACGCTCAACGTCAAGGTCAAGCTGGTTCCCAACGACAAGGGCGACACCGAGAACGCCCCCGACTTCCACCTGCAAGCGGCTGGCCACGAAGTCGGCGCAGCGTGGAAGAAGACCAGCGAGGCCGGGCGGGAATACCTGTCCGTATCCATCGACGACCCTTCGTTCCCGGCGACGGTCTATGCCCGCCTGATCGAGAACGAGGACGGCACGCACGACCTGATCTGGTCGCGCAACAAGCCGAAGGCGGCCTGACAGCCGCTTACCGCGTCCCGCCCACTGCGGCGGGGCGCGATGCTGCTGATCGCAGCACCGCACGCGCAGGATTTCTGCTGCTGCCGCGTGCTGGATACGCCCGTCACGGCGGGCCTGCATGCGTGCCTTGTGGCTCGCAATCCGTGTCAACGAGCGGTGTGTGGCGTGTCGGCGCTGTAAGCGCCGCCGGGCTTTCGGGCTTCGCCCCGTGCCGGCAAGCCGTCACGGCCATCCGGCTTCAATCCCTCACGCCTTCGCGCCTGCGGCGCTGCGCGCTCCGCTTGCTGCAATTCAGTACCACACGCCAACGCGCTAAGGCGTGTCGGGCTCTTCCAATATCGCCCTGAGTTCCTGGCGCACCTGTGCCAGCAATTCATCAGCTTCGCGGGTGCTGTCACCGGCATAAGCCAATGTGAGCAGCGTGAGCGGATGCACTTCCATGACCTCGCACAGATCGGCCAGCTTCTGGATGGTTGGGCTTTTCAGGTCGCGCTCCAGCGTGCTCATGTAGGTGCGACTGGACACGTTGGAGAACGCTTCCTGGCTCAAACCACGCGCCTTCCTTACCGTCCGAATCGCCGCTGCCAATGAGTTCTTCGCTGCCACCTATGGTTTCCCCAAAAAACCAAGATGACAGCCCATTGCGCCCTATAGGACTACAATCTATAGTGTTCATTTGGTGGTGATGTTTTCCTTTTCCGTGCTTTTACGGAGATCCGCATCTGCGGATTTCCTCAGACCCAGGGAACCGCATCCGTGTCTTTCCTGACTTCCACCAATACGCCTTCGTGCCTCTCCGCTTTTGCGGCTTCGTGCGCTTGCGCATACGTGCATCCGTCCGCAGGCACAGATGCGCCTCGGCGATTGCGTGTGTTCGTGGAAGGGGCGCGGCCTTGACCACGCTTGTCACCGAGGAAGACCGGGTGCACCTACTGGCCCACGGCCTCACCCGCGCCGCAGGCCAGGAATGTGACCCGCTGCCCGTGGTGCGCCTGTTCACACCGGACGCACATGCGACCTGGCTATTGGCCGCGCTCGATCCGACCGATGGCGATACGGCCTACGGCCTGATCGACCTCGGGATCGGGATGCCTGCCCTGGCGACGGTGAAGCTGTCCGATCTGGCGTCCATCGTCGGGCCGCTCAAGCAGCCCGTGATACGAGATCGGTATTTCCAGCCGACGCGGCCGCTGTCGGAATACGTTCGACTGGCTCAGGAAAACGGTTCGATCACCGATTGACGCATTCCAGCGCGACCAGGCAAAAAGTATCGCATTGTGACTATTTCGGTCTTAGCCAAGACCTGGCAAGTCTTGATCCGCATGCTTGCACCAGGGTGGTGCGCTCCTGACCAAAACAGTCATGATGCCAGGCGCGAGATTCGGCACGGTGTTCAATGCTGCACCCCATTTCCGGGCGGTGCAGTCGTCGCATTTAGACGATTTCGGCAATGCACTGGAGCGAATCTGTCTTGACACCAGCAGTTAAAGCGTAACCCGAGTTTGATGACCACTTGATGGCGATTCGATAGCTCCCGCACAGCGGAATTGTGGCGACGTTCCCAGAAACAGGGAGGTTTCGCCATGACTGACCGCAGCAGCCAACACTGGTATCCCACGGCCGCGTATCTCTACACGCTGCACCTCGATGGCCCAGCGCTGGCTTGGGAGTATTTGCGCAGGAATCCAAGCTACCGGCGCGACTGGCTACGCCGGCGTCGCAAGCCTGATGCGGCGCAGGCCTGGGGCCTGCGCCTGCTGGAAGATCCCGGCCTGGATGCGCGCGACGCACATCCTGCTTGGTTCCCCGATCACGATGCCGTGGTGCAGCTATACCCCGACGCCGACCCACCACCCGATGCGCATACCTTCGAGTTCTGGCGCATTCCTGGGCGCAAGCAACTGACCCACGACGGCAAGCGCCTGGTGCTCGTATCGCATTGGCCAGGCTGCTGCGTTCGGCTGGCACTCGCACCCGACCTGGAAGATGGTTCGGCCTATCTCTACGCCACACGCGCCTGCGCCACGCCCTGTGCGCGCTACCGCACGCTCGCTGCGAAGCTGGATGCGCTATCTGCCGCAACCGTGGCCACGCCTGTGGCAACAGCCCGCTCCCGCCCCACGCCCGCCGCGCTGCTGGAACTGCATACCTTGCAAGCGCTCGACGCGACCCTCGCGGGAGCCTCCTTGCGCGAGGTGGGCGAAGGTCTGTTCGGCGCGGATGCCGTCGCGGCCGACTGGCACAAAGACAGTGCATTGCGTGCCCGCGTACGGCGGCTGGTACGCCGCGGCGATGAGCTGATGCACGGCGGCTACCGCCGACTAGCGCAGCTTCCAATGTTCCCGTCGCATTAGGGGGGACGTTTCTCGACCCGTGCGAATCGTCCCTTAGCAAGAAGCCTTGCTTTCTTGAGAGTGCCTCTATCCGGCCGCGTGGTGTGGCCGGGCTTGATGGAGGTACATCCCATGCGACCTGCTCCCTCGCGGCCTGCCGCCGCTGCCGTCACTGCGACCTCGCAGCCTCAACGCTACCTGACAAACGACGAAGCCGCCGACTACCTGCGGCTGTCGCCGCGCACGCTGGAGAAGCAGCGGGTGATCGGCGGCGGCCCCAAGTTCCGCAAGTTCGGCCGCCGCGTCATGTACGCGGTGTCCGACCTCGATGCCTGGGCCGACCAGCGCAGCTACGAGGCCACGTCCGATCCCGAATACGCCGAGCGCCACGCGGGCGACTACCGTGATGGCCGCTGATCGTCGGCGCGTGGGTGGCCTTCGCCATGTCCAGCCCGCCAGGGCAAGCCTTGCCGCAGCGCGAACAGCTCGATCTGTTCCGCGCGCTGCCGGGCGACATGGCGCCACGCGATTCCCAGGACTTGATGGCCTTTCCGTTCTTCTCGCTTGCCAAGTCGCGGCGCACGGCGCCGATCGACTTCCGCAGCGGGAACGTCACCATTCGCGTGGAAGGCACGCAGGAGCACGGCATCGCAACGATATGGGATGCCGACGTGCTGATATGGGCCGCCTCGCAGATCGTGGAGGCGCGCGACGCGGGCCTGCGCCCGTCGCGCTGGATACGCGCCACGCCTTACGAGATTTTGCGCTTCATCGGGCGCGGCACGTCCCTCAACGACTACCAGCGCCTGAAGGCCGCCCTCGACCGGCTGCAATCGACCACGGTGGCCACGTCCATCCGCGAAACCACGGGAAGGCGCTTGCATCGCTTCTCGTGGATCAACGAGTGGAAGGAACTCGCCGACGCCAGCGGCACCCCGCTGGGCATCGAGCTGATCTTGCCGGACTGGTTCTATGCCGGCGTGCTCGACGCCGCCCTGGTGCTGACCATCGACCCGGCCTATTTCCGCTTGAAGGGCGGTATCGAACGCTGGCTGTACCGCCTGGTGCGCAAGCATGGCGGGCGGCAGGAGCACGGCTGGCAATTCGACTTCCGACACCTGTACCGCAAATCCGGCAGCGCGGCCCGCTTCTCGGACTTCGCCTACGACGTGCGCGCCCTGGTGGCGCGGCAGTCGTTGCCCGGCTACGTCCTCGGCATCGAGCGGATGCCGGACGACAACACCGAGCTGCTGACCTTCCGGCCCGTGCCGCACGCGGCACGGGGATAACTGCGGGAGAACCTGTGGACGGCCTCGTGCTATCAGGAGTACCGGGTATCGTGCTATCAGGAGTACGACCCTCGTGCTATCAGGAGTACGAAAACGCCGGAAAGCCAACAACGGCGCGGGTTTGCGTTCCCTCTAACTTACCTAACAAGAAATACATAACTTTTAGTAGAAGCGCGCCGTTTCGGTGGACAACCACGAAACGGCACGGCCAGGCCGGCTTTCCAGCTCGGAGGGCCGCGCCATGATCTTCGCGTTTCTCAACCAGAAAGGCGGCGTCGGCAAGACCACGCTCGCCACGCACATCGCCGGCGAACTGGCGATGCGCGGCCTGCATGTCATCCTGCTGGATGCCGACCCGCAGGGGTCATCGCTCGACTGGACGCAGCGGCGTAGCCAGCAGGGCCTGCCCCGTCTGTTCAGCGCCGTGGGCCTTGCCCGCGAAACGCTGCATCAGGAAGCGCCAGAACTCGCCAGGCGGGCCGATCACATCATCATCGACGGCCCGCCGCGCATCGCCGCCCTCGCGCGTTCCGCGCTGCTGGCGGCCGAGCGCGTGCTGATCCCCGTGCAGCCCAGCCCCTACGACGTATGGGCTTCTGCCGAGATGGTCGCACTGATCCGCGAAGCACAGGTGTTCCGGCCAGCGCTGCGCGCGGCCTTCGTCATCAACCGGCGCGTCAGCACCACCATCATCGGCAGGGAGGCACGGCAATCGCTGGCCGAACAGCCGCTGCCCGCGCTGCGCTCGGAGATCCACCAGCGCATCGTCTTTGCCGACAGCGTAGCCGCTGGCCGGCTCGCCCGCGAAACCGCGCCCGACAGCGCCGCTGCCCGCGAGATCGCCGCGCTCACCGACGAACTGCTGCGGTGGCCGACATGACTGGGAAGCCACCACCACGCAGCAAGCGCGTCGGCATCGGTGCGCGTCCCCCAGCGAATCCGCACGCCGAAGCGTGGATTCGCCAGGGCGACGCAGATGCCGTGCAGAAAGGCGACCTCTACACCGCTCGACTGACGCTCGACATCACGCCCGCCATGCGGGCGCGCATCAAGGTGTCGGCCTTCACGCGAGGCGTGACCGTAGCCGAACTGCTGCGCGACCTGCTGGAGCGGGAGTTTCCCCCGGAGGGCACGCCGTGAACGCATCCGCTTCGACCGCCCACACCCCCAAAGCAAGTGCGCCCACGGCTGCGCCGCCGCCGGCGCCTTCGACACTCGCCGGCCAGGCCGGCAACGTGCCGCTGACGCGCGTGGCGCTGGCCTACATCGAACCGCGCTTCAAGCTCTACCTGCGCTTCGGCGAACCGGCGCGCACGCTCCAGCTCGACCGCTGGCGGCGCTGCGCCGTGTTCCTGCCGAACGCGGTTCTGTGCCGCATCCGTTGGCAGGCCAACGACTACGGCACGATCCGCTGGCAGCTCATGGTGATGCAGACCGCCACGCCGCTGGACGCCGTGCAGCGCATCCCCGGCGTGCAGCCGGGCGCGCGTCTGCTGCTGCACGCCGAAGGCGATGCCAACGTGCGCGCCGTGCTGGAACGCATCGACGGCATCGAGGCGCTGGGCATCGCAGCCGCAGACACATCGCCCGCGTACTGGCGCACGCTCGCGAACCGGCTCGCAGCGCGCTCGGCGCTACCCACATACACCGCAGAACGGCACGCCGCCTGGCTGGCCGGGAGGGCATTGCCATGACCACGATTTCCACGACCGGCCCCGTGCCGCATCCTCGCTCGCGCCTGCGCGCTCGCCTCGTGCTGGCAGGCTTCGCCACCGTCGGCCTCGCTGCGCTGGCCTGGGCGGCGTTCGTGCAGCCCCTGCCGCGAATGGCCTACAACCCGTCCGACAGCGTGGCGGTCGGTTGGTATCGCATCGAACCGTTCGACCCGCGCACCGCCTCGCGGCCACGTCCGCTGTCCGTGGACAGCATCGTGCTGATGCCGCTGCCCGACAGGGCCGCCATGCTGGCTGCGCAGCGCGGCTACCTGCCGACCCGCGTTCCGCTGCTCAAACGTGTGGGCGCAGTCGCGCCACAACACGTTTGCATCGTCGCCGGCCAGGTTCGCATCGACGGCGTGCCGGTGGCCGCCGCCCTGCCTGCCGACCGGCTGGGCCGGCCGCTGCCATCCTTGCAGCTTTGCCGCCGTCTCCAACCGGGCGAACTGTTCCTGTTGAGCGCGACCAACCCGGCGTCGTTCGACAGCCGCTATTTCGGGCCGGTCAGCGCGTTCGCCGTGATCGGCGTTGCGCATCCGATCTGGCTGGAGACACGTCCATGATGGCCGCCGATTCGCTGCACTTTGCCGCGCCTCTCATCGTGCCATCGGGCATGTCGTTCTACTGTTCGTCGCCGTGTCGTCGCGCGTGCAGTGCGGGTGCATTCGCACCGCACTTCGCGCTGCCTTCGGCGCAGCCGCCCAACGTGCAGGCGTCTTGCCTCGAACGCGCCTGGCCTGCGGCCATTGGCGTGTTCGCCGGCGGGCTGGCTGCTCGTGCAGCAGCGCCGCCGGGCCGCCGATGCCCGGAGCGGGAGCGAGGGGCAAAGGCGGAAGGCAAGACAAAAGGGTTCGGCACTCTGCCGCCCGCAAAGCCAGTCTGCACGTGGGGGTGGCGCGGCACGGCGCGGCTTCGCCGCCGTGCCGCGTGGGGCGCGAGGCACGCGCCGATGCAGGCATGTCCGCGTGCTTCGCACGCTCGGACACGCCGGAGCTTGCAGGGAGCACAGCCATGACCGACCGCGGCGACCATGATTTCTGGGTGCGCCCTGGCGCGCCGAAGAACCGAGGCAAAGGCCAGGGCCAGAGCTTCGTTTCCAAGGTGCTCAAGCAGGCTGGCAAGGCCAGCGGCGGCAAGTCGGCGGTGCGCCGTCCTACCGCTGGCGGGAGCGGCCAGCACGCCGGCCAGCGGCCCGGCTCACGGCTTGGACGCGGCCATACGGCGGCGCGCTTCGCAGGCGCAAAGCTGACCCCTATGTCACGGCGCGTGACCATCAAGACGCTGCTGGTCAACCAGCGCAACGCCAGTCCGCAGTCGCTCGCCAAGCACCTGCGCTACATCGAGCGCGACGGTGCCGGCCGGAACGGCGAGCCGGGCCGTGCCTACGGGCCGCAGACCGACGAAGCCGACCTCGATGCCTTCAAGGAACGCTGCCAGGACGACCGACATCATTTCCGCTTCATCGTCTCACCTGAAGACAGTGCGGAGCTGGACGACCTGCGCACCTACACCCGGCACCTGATGAACCGGATGGAGGCCGACCTGGGGACGCGGCTGGATTGGGTGGCGGTCGATCACTGGAACACCGACAACCCGCACACGCACCTGATCGTGCGCGGACGCGACGATACCGGCAAAGACCTCATCATCGCGGGCGACTACATCGCCCACGGCTTCCGCCATCGCGCCGCCGAGCTGGCGACGGAATGGCTGGGGCCGCGCACCGAACTGGAGATCCAGCAGACCTTGCAGCGCGAGGTGGAGCAAGAGCGGTGGACGAGCCTCGACCGCACGTTGCAGCGCGAGGCCGGCGAGGATGGCCGGGTGCAGATCGAACGCTTCAACGAACCCCGGCTGCAACGCCAGCGCCTGCTGCTGATCGGCCGCCTGCAACACTTGCAGCGCCTGGGCCTGGCCGACGAGGTGCAGCCCGGCACCTGGGCCGTCCATGCGGACGCGGAGAAGACCTTGCGTGCCCTGGGCGAGCGTGGCGACATCATCCGAACGATGCAGCGGGCCATGAGCGGCAAGCCTCGCGAGCTGGCGGTGTTCGAGCCGGGCGACGACGGCCGCACTATCGTCGGTCGCGTGGCTGCTAAGGGTCTGGCCGACGAGCTGCACGACCGCGGCTATCTGGTCATCGACGGGTTGGACGGCAAAGCCCACTACGTCGCGTTGGACGCCCGCGACGAGCTGGCGAACTATCCCATCGGCGCGGTGGTGGAGGTACGCGGTTCCGCCGAGGTGCGGGCGGCCGACAAGAACATCGCCACGCTGGCGAGCAATGGCCTGTACCGCACCGATCACCACCTGGCGATCGAGCAAGGCCGAGCCAAGCCCGGCCGCGACCCGCAAGAGGCTGTGGCGGCCCATATCCGCCGGCTGGAAGCCCTACGGCGGGCCGGCATCGTGGAGCGCGTGGCCGAGGGGTTATGGAAGGTGCCGGACGACTTGGCCGAGCGTGGCCGCCAGTACGACGCGCAGCGGCTGGGCGGCGTGGCGGTCGAACTGAAATCGCATCTGCCGATTGAACGGCAGGCCCGCGTCATCGGCGCGACCTGGCTGGATCAGCAGTTGATCGGCGGCGGCAAGGGACTGGGCGACCTGGGCTTTGGCGGCGATGCTAGGCAAGCCTTGCAGCAGCGCGCCGACTTCCTCGAAGAACAGGGGCTGGCCCAGCGGCGCGGGCAGCGGCTGATTCTCTCCCGGAATCTGCTGGAAACGCTGCGCAATCGGGAGCTGGCGCAGGCCGCCCAGCACATTGCCGCCGATAGCGGATTGGAGCATCGGCACGTCACAGACGGGCAGCGCGTAGCCGGCATCTACCGGCGCTCGGTCATGCTCGCCAGCGGTCGCTATGCGCTGCTCGATGACGGCATGGGATTCAGTCTGGTGCCTTGGCGGCCGATAATCGAGCCACGACTGGGGCAGCAGATCGCCGCGACTGTACGCGGCGGCGGTGTGTCATGGGAGGTTGGACGGCAAAGAGGTCCTGGGATTGGATCGGGGCCGTAGGCTGTCGTACCGAGTTAAGGTGTCGAGCAGCGTTTTGGCCCTAGCTTCTGTGCTCCGTTAAGACGACTAGTCTGTGCTTATCGACGACGCTGTGGGTGCATGGTTGCTTGCCAATTCCGGTGCAACTCGCAAACGCGCTGCCCCGACCTGAACTGCCCATTCAACGATCTGCCCGGCCAATATATCCGTGGCGACACCGAACGCGCTCACCACATCGGCCTCTCGCTTGCTGCCTGTGGCTTGGATTGCTTCGAAGCGTCTACTGGCAATAGCAGTCCGTTTGGCCGGATCGACCAGTTGCACATCGAGCCGAACCGCGGCGATCGCTTCAGTGCCGCGGTATTCGAGCTGGAACGCCCGCAGCGTACTGCGCAACTCCATATCGGCGCTCATTGGGGTGCTATCGGTAATCACGGAAGTCGACCGCCCATCGCGCATGAAGGCTTCGACGATTCGGTCACGCAGCAGCACCGGTGCGGGGTCGGCCCAACGCACTCCTTGCCAAGCCGACAAGCGACCATCGGGCTGCGCAATGAACAGCCGCTCCGAATCCAGGACGCGACTACTCTCAGGGGCGTAGACGCGCAGCGCCCCGGGTCCCGGAACGGCGCGCGGCGTACTCTCCGCCTGGGCGATGTGATAGTCGGGCAATTTGTAGGTGACCATTGGAGCTGCTTTGGGAAGCACACTGCACGCGGACAAGCCGAGTACTAGCGTCATAGTCACGGCAGCGACGGGAATCATCCTGGCGGAAGTGTTCACGGCTTGGTTTCCTCAATGTTCTCTCCACCGAGCAGGTATTGCGCCGGATTGCGATCCAGTCGGCGCAGCACGGTGTTTAGATTGGCCAGCGCCTGCTGGAGTTCGTGCATGGCAGGACCTGTGGCGGCCAAGCCCTGGTTCAGCGATTCCTGATTGTTTTGCAGTAGCGTCTCAACCCTGAAAGCGGCGCGTTCGAGGGATGCCGTTGCATCACGCGTGTTCACCATGATTTGCTTACCATCGTTATTTAGTAGCAGGTTGGCATCGCGAAGAGTGCTATTTGCTTGGCGCACGGCAGCTGTCGATTCTCTGCTTGCTTCGGTCAGATTGCTGATTAACGTCGCGATCTCGGCCCTCTGGTCAGCGACCGCGCCCGTGGTCTGTTCAAGATTCACCAGACTGCGGTGCACAAGAGCCAAATTCTCCTTCGACAGTAACTCCTGCGTGCGCAGCAAGATGCCGTTGAGTGTCGTCATGCTGTTCCCCTCACCGGAGACCAGGGATGCCATCGCCGAACGTGGTGCGAGGATCAACGGTTCCTCGTCCTCTCTCCGATCCAGCAATGGCACGTTTGGCCCACCGTCGCTCAACTCGATCACCGCGTTGCCGGTAATTCCCGTGATGACCAATTCAGCGCGGGTATCCTGCCGGACCGGGATGGTGGCATTGATGCGTACGCGCGCTATCGCCCGCCTTGGGTCTCGCGGTGAAAGAGAAAGTGCAACGACTTCGCCAATCGTGATTCCGCTGTACTGAACCTGGCTGCCGGGCGTAAGCCCGGTCACTGGCTCATCGAACATAATCCGGTAATACTGGTAATCGTGGTCGGAACGTGTGTCGCTGAGCCAAAGCGCGAAGCCAATACCAATCGCACCGAGCAGCACGACGAACAGACCAATGAATACATGATGGGCACGTGGTTCCATGATCAGACCACCTCGTTCTCAGAGTTTAAATATTGCGTGCGCCCAGCCCAATGCGTGCGCGACGGAAGAATGATGCAGATGCGGAGGGGTTTCATGGCTGCGTCTCTTGGCTGGAAGCACCAGTGGCCTGTGCGGCCGCACGGCCACGGGGGCCGTGAAAGTATTCCTGTATCCACGGGTGCTTGAAGCGCTCGACTGCCTCGATGCCGTCGTTGATGAGTACCTTCTGGTTCGCCAGGACCGCGACACGGTCGCATATGGTGTACAGCGTATCGAGGTCGTGGGTTACCAGAAACACCGTGAGGCCCAGTGCATTGCGCAGGGTCAGAATCAATTGGTCGAAAGATGCAGCCCCGATTGGATCCAGTCCTGCGGTGGGTTCGTCAAGAAACAGGATGTTCGCATCAAGCGCCAAGGCTCTCGCCAGTGCTGCTCGTTTCACCATGCCTCCGGACAACGAGGCCGGATACTTGTCTCCCGCTCCGGCAGGCAACCCCACCAAGCCCAGCTTGCTTCTTGCCAAACGCTCGGCAAGAGGCCGCGCCAGACCGACATGCTCGATCAAAGGAAGAGCGACGTTCTCCAAGACGGTCAGCGATGAATACAACGCGCCCTTCTGGAACAGAATGCCGAACCTTCGCTCCATACGCGCGCGCGCAAGCCATTGGGCTCGCAGTAGGTCGCGCCCCCCGATACGGACCACGCCCGAATGCGGCTTCTGCAGCCCGACGACGCTACGCAAGAGCACGGATTTCCCGGTGCCTGACCCTCCCACCACGCCAAGGATTTCCCCGCGCCGCACGTCCAGGTCTAGGTCCTGATGGACCTGCTGGGTTCCAAACCTGTTGTCCAGGCCGCGCACTTCAATAGCGTGTCGCACACCGTTGTCGGTGTCTTGCTTCACCGCGCTCACCAGCCCATCTCCATGAAGAACAGTGCAGCGATGGCGTCTATCAGGATCACCATGAAGATTGATTGCACGACACTAGACGTCGTGTGGTCGCCTACCGACTCAGCGCTACCGGCGACCTTGAACCCTTCATGGCAGCCGATAGCGGCGATCATCACCGCGAAGAGCGGGGACTTGCTCATTCCGACAAGAAAATGGCGCACCTCGATTTTTTCCTGCACGATGGCAAGGAACTGTGCGGGAGGAATTTCCAAGCTCAGTGCGCATACGGTGGCGCCGCCCGCAATGCCAGCCAAGATGCCTACTAAGGTGAGCAGTGGCAAGGACACAAGAAGCGCCAGCACGCGTGGCAGCACCAGTAACTCGATGGGGTCGAGCGCGTTGGAGCGAAGCGCATCGATCTCTTCATTTGCCTTCATCGAACCGATTTGGGCGGTGTACGCGCTTGCGGTACGGCCTGCAATCAATATGGCCGGGAGCAGCACTCCGAACTCGCGCATGAACGAGAAGGCGACCAGATGCACCGAGAAGATGCTCGCACCGAAGTTGGCCAGCACCGTTGCTCCCAGGAACGCCACCACCATTCCTACCATGAAGCTCAGTAGCGCCACGATGGGAATGGCGTCCACCGCTGATCGCTGGATTTGAGCGATCACCGAGGTCGCGCGCCAGCGACGCGGGTGACGAACGGTACGGCTCCATGTTTCGATGATCTGGCCCACGAACCCGGCCAGACCAAGACACGCACGACAGCCCTGTTCCAAGGTCAGGCCTATGCGTCCCAGACCGCGGAGCAGAGGATTCCCGCTCACCGCTGCTTTCTCCGTCTTCTGCTGATCGGTAGCAGCGGCGGCCAGCGCTCTCATTAGGGCGAGGCGATCCGAGGACAGATTTGGAGCTGCCTCCGGCCGGTCGAGTATCGAGTCTGGCCCGAGAATTTCCACCAGCAGAGCCGCGCCGGCGGTGTCCAGTCTCTGGACTTGCGTCCAGTCGAGTAAGGGAGTGGCGTACCCCTCGGCATGACTGATGCGGGCGGCGGACACGGATTTTGCCAGACTGGCGTAGTGCTCTATCGTCCAGTCGCCACCCGCCAGCCATTTGTGATCACCGCCGACCATGGCATCCTGCCGGAGCCAAGCCTGTGAAGCGTTGCTCATGGCTGCGTGTCCCGCCAAGCGCTGTCGATGCGCTCGATGCAGTTCGTGATCGCCGCTTTGGCATGACCCAGCAATGTGTACGAACCGGCGAACTCTTTAATGACGTTGCCGCGCTCGAAGCAACTGGCGGCAGCAACCCGGCGTCCCGTCCTTAAATCGACTGCTTCGAACTCTAGGCTGGCACCACCCGTCGTCACGGGTCCAACCAGCAGGGTCGTCATTGCATTGACTGCCCGATTCGGTGTCTGCAGTTCGGTGACCGCTACACGCACCCGAACCTGTCCCGCGCCACCTGGGGGGGCGGGACTTTTGCCTTCCTGGCGTTTCAGTTCGCTCGTCACATGGTCTAGCACTTCGCGCTGCTGCGCGTCATCGAGCCCATCGATGCGACCCGAGGCGGTCTTGATCTGCGCTTCTTCCACCACGACAGCGGCATAACGCTTGGGCTCGAATCCCGCTGCGCGGTACATCAGTACGTTCTCGTATCGTGTCGGCGATAACTTCTCGTAGTCGCCGAGAAATCCGGAGCGCGTCATGCTGTTGGTCGCGCATCCAGAGAGCGCGCCTGCTACGCAAAAAAAGATGCCGCCGCGGATCAATGCAGTTTTGCTCTTCATAATGGGTCTCCTTGATCAAACGAAACTAAGACAGGCAATGCCTGCTGCGATGAGGGCGGTGCCAGACCAGCGCGTTACCGATGCGACATCGCCTAGTAGGAGGGCGCCGACGCCCAAGTTTCCAAGTAGCCCGATTCCTGCCCAGGCTGCAGAGGCCGCGCTGATCGGAATCCGCTTGAGCGCGAACCACAAAAGTGCGCCGCTGGCCGCCATGCACGTCACTGCCACACAGAGGCCGACCCAGCGCATCGGACCGCCCGCCGTGATGGCCCGCAGGCCCAGTGGATAGCCCGCTCCTAGAACCCCTGCGGCAATGACAATCGACCAGGATTTCCAGATCAGCGGATGGGTGCTGAATCGCATAAGCCTAGCGAGACATACGCATGAAGCGTGGGTGCATACGAATTCTGAGAATGCGCAGCACGCGGCGGCTCGCAAGAGACTCATGAGCGATCTCCATGCGCGGTGGCGACACTCAGGTTCCACGGCCCAATTCGCTTGATTCCAAACAGGACTTCGTAAAGCAGCGGAATCAAGCCCAACGTCACCAGCGTTCCGAGTGCCAGCCCACCGATCATCGCGATCGCCATCCCTTTCCATAATGGTCCGGAGAAGAGCATGAGTGGCACCAGTCCCGAAATGCAGGTGACCTTGGTCATCACGATTGGACGAAGCCGTTGTATCGCGGCCCCAACCAAGGCTTCATGGCGTGGCAGGCCTTCCGCTAGCCCCTGGTCGATGCGTTCCAGCAAGAGCACGGCGTTGTTGACAATGATCCCGAACAGGGCCAGTACGCCGAAGGTCGCCATGAAGCTGAAAGGTGTGCCGGTCAGCTTCAGAGCCAATACCACGCCGATAAGCGTGAAAGGGATCGTCGCGAGGATCACACCGAGCTTGCGGAAAGAATTGAACTGCCATACGAACAGCATCAGCATCGCCAGAAATGCGAGGGGCATGTAGGTCGACAGCGCGGCGTTCGATTCGGCGGCTTCCTCGATCTCGCCGCCAAGTTCAACCGAGTAGCCCGCGGGCAGGTCCAGGGCAGCGACGCTAGGCGCCAGGCGGTTGATGATCTCCTGGGCGGTGTAAGAGGTGTTCTGTCCTTGCACGGTGATCGTGCGGATGAGATTGCGCCGTTGGATGACCGAGGGCTCGCTCGCGAGCGATACGTCTGCGACCTGAGCCAGCGTCACCGCTGGACCGCCGTTGGTGGGATAGATGAGCGTCGCGCCTACGTCTGCCGTGCTGCGACGCTCGCTTACGATACTGCGCAGGACGATCGGGACGGAGGTGTCACCGTCGCGAATAACCGAGATCGATCTGCCGCTGTAGCGGACATCCAGCCCGCCAGCGATGTCTTCAGTCGTCACGCCCGCCCGACGCGCGCGGTCCTGGTCGACCCGTACGTCGATGCGGCCAACGCGCGTATCCCAATCGTTCTTGACGTTGATGGTGCCGGGCAGCTTGCGCAGCGCTGCTTCGATTTTGGACGCGGCCCCCAACAATACCTCCTCATCCGGACCGCTGACGCGATAAATGGCAGTCCCTGACTCGGTCGCACCGAGCGAGAAACGCTTGGGCTCGGCGCGCACGTCGCCATGTGCTTGCGCAAAGTAGCTGCGGGTGCGGGCGAGGACGGCGTCGATGTCGCTCTTCGGCTTCAATGTGACAACGAAGTACGCGATGTTCGATGCCGGCAGTGGTGGATTCAGGCTAAGGATGAAGCGCGGGCCACCATCGGCGACGTAGCCGATGTGATCGGAGACTTCTGGATTGATGTTCGTGTCGCCCAGCCAACCACTGATCTGCTTCACGCGGGCGAGCGTTTCGCGCGAGTCGGTACCGGGGGCGAGCTGCACCGGAATCTGGAACTGAAGCCGGTCGGACTTGGGCATGAAATCGTACGGCAGGGTGGTGAAGCCATACAGCGCAATGGCAAGCGCCGCGATCATCGACGCTACATAGACCGCCTTATGGTGGAGCACCCACTCCAGTACGCGCCGGTAGCCACGGTAGAAGCGGGTGGCATAGGCGTCGCCCTGCTCCTGCTTGTGATGGGGTTTGGCGAAGTGGTAGCACAATAGGGGCGTGACAGTCAGGCACAGCAGCCACGAAGCGAACAACGTCAGTGCCAGCACGACCACGAGATTGTGCAGATACTCGCTCGTGGCGTTCTGGCCAAAAAAGAACGGCGAGAACACGATCACGATCACGAGCGAGGACGTGAGCAGCGGAATGGCGAGCGTGCGGCCCGCCTCGAGGCAGGCATGCTTACGATCTTCGCCACCGGCCAGGCGGCGTTCGATGTCTTCGGCAATCACAATGCCGTTGTCCACCAACAAGCCGAGCGCAATGATGATGGCGCCCATCGAGACGTTCTGAAGCTCGATGTTCATCGCGCGCATGACGATGAGTGCACTGAGGATCGTCAACGGCACGATCATGCCCACGATGATCCCGGTGCGCCAACCGAGAAATAGCACGACGACACCGAGGACGACGATGATCGTCTCCATCATGACGTGGTTCATTTTGCCCATCTCGTGCTTGACGACATCGGCCTGGAAAGTGACGTATGACAGATCGAAACCCGCCGGCAGCAGCTTCTCCTGGTCTGCAACCCGTGCTTTGAGCGCTTTTCCGAACTGCTCCACGTTCTGACCGGAGGCCATCGAAACCGCCATGACGACAGCGGGCTGGCCTTTGTAGATGGCAGCAGATTCCGGCGGATCGGCTGGCCGCACACTCACCTGCGCCAGTTCACCCAATGCGATCGTCGGCACGGGCGCCGTACTACTTTGCGGTCGTGGCAGCGCGATCGGCATTGCTCGCAGGGAGGGAGCGTCACGCACTTCGCCACTGACCGCCAAGGTTGCATTGATGCCGCCGACAACAATTTGTCCACCCGAAGCGACGACGTTCTGTTTGACGAGTTGGTCGATCACCCCCTGTGGTGTCAGCTCCAATCGCGCGAGCCTAGGCCGATCGAATTCGAGATAGACGCGCTCTTCCTGCAGGCCGTAGAAAGTGATGCGCTCAATACCAGGCACGGTGTACAGGCGGTCGCGCATCTGCTTGAGCGCGACGCGCATCTCGCTCATGGAGTAACCTGGTGCAGTGACCGCAATCGAGGCAACCGCGACGCGGCCGAAGTCTTCGTCGACGAAAGGCCCCATCGTGCTCTGTGGTAAGGCATCCTTCGAATCGGCGACCTTGGCCCGGACGCGCTGCCAGATCGGTGCCAAGTCGGTGTAGCGGTCCCAGATCGTGACCTGGATCATGGCGCTGCCTGCGCGCACGGTGCTCGTCACGCGCTTGACCTCTGCCAGTTCGCGCAAGCGCTCCTCGATCGGCCGGGCAATGAGTTGCTCAACGCGTTCGGCGGGCAGCCCCGGGTTCAACGCCGTGACCATCGCATCGCGGACCGTGACAGTCGGCTCCTCCTGAGAAGGAAAATTCAGGAAGGTCGCGATGCCGGCGACGAAAATGATGAGCGCTACAAAGTAGGTAAGTCGACTGGCGCGCAGCGCCATCTCGGTGATCTTCATGATGAAGTAACCTGGTGGATCGCGTTAGCGCTTGGTCAATTGAGTGGTGGCTTCCAGTGGTGTCACTGGCTGTCCATCGGTGAGCCATCCTCCTCCGGCGGCAACCACCGTCTCGCCGGGCTTGAGTCCAGCGAGGACGCGCGCGCTGTCTCCTTCCTGTACCGGCGTGAAGCGCACCGCGCGACGGTGCACCTTCTTATCTTCAGGGGTGTAGACGAAGACGGAAGCCTCGCCCGGCTTCGTGCCGAGCACCAGCGAGGCATAAGGTATGGATACAGTCTCGGGCCGAGAGGTCTTGGAGGTTGCCGCAGGTGCGTCGAGCACGACCTGTACGGGAATACCTGGCCGAAGTGCGCGCGCTTGCGCGTTATCTTCAGGCACTAGCACCACGGGTAGGAGCGAGCCATTTTCGGCGCGCAGACCGACACGACGTACCACCGCTCGGATTGGTTGTTCGGCTCCGCTCCAGCTCAGTTCTGCGCGTTGGCCGACATCTATGTGAGGTGCCTGTGTAGTAGACGCGTTCGCGATGATCTCAGTGCCACTGCGCACGCCGTCGACCTGAAATACCGGCGCACCAGCAGCAATGTCGGTGAACGCCAAAGCCAGCTTTTCCGCCACGACACCATCGAAAGGAGCGACGATCATCGTGCCACGTTGTGCTCGTTCGGCCAGGCCAAGCGCCGCCTTGGCAGTGCGCGCTTGACCCTCTGCGACCGCTAGCTGCGCCTTCGCGCTCTCGAACGCAGCAGGGGAGATGACTTCGCTTTCGAGCAACCGGCGCTGTTGATCTGTCTGTACACGTCGATCCATCAGGCCGGCTTCGGCGGCCGCCAGGGATGCTTGCGCTTGTGTCACGCGAAGCCGGTCAGGTTGCGCATCAAGTTCTGCCAGGACTTGGCCGCGGGAGAACCGTTCACCCACGTCGACGTTCAACTTGGCGATCCGTCCTCCTGTTTCAAATCCTAGGATGCTGCGCTCGGTTGCTCGCGCCGAGCCAGTCAATTCGATGCGAGAGCTATGCGGGAGATCCGACTGCGCGGCGGCGAGCTTCACTGCGCGCGGAGGCTCGGATACGGTGGATTGCGAGTTTCCGCACCCTGAGAGCAGAGTCGAAATGGATAGTGTGCAAGCAACCGCCAAGGAGCGCGGTGCGCACGCGGTCATGACACCGCTACGGACGCGACTCATGTGCGTCCTTTTGCCGGGACAAGTTCGAGATGGCCCGAGGCGAGATCCTGGAGCGCCCGAAAGAAATGCCGCCGCTCTGCGGGTGCGAGTATTGGCAAACCCAGAAGATCGGCGAACAGGGCGCCATCCAATGCCAGCATGATGAGTGCCGCGGTCTCGGTGCCACGCGGGGATCGACGCACGCGTTCGTACTGCACGCGGTACCACTCGCGCAGTGGGTCGAGAAGTGTTGGATCTTCCGCAGCTGCCGCGAGCAGCGCTGCGCCCATCTTCTGCATCTCGTCGTCGGGCATCGCTTCCACCTGGCTCGACAGCCAGGGGTCCGGATCTCCGGCAAACCTGCGCTCGTGATTGGCTTGTACCGCGTCGAACGCCCGGATCATCTCGTCGATCAGTGTCACGAACAAATCGCGTTTGGTCTTGAAGTGATAGAGAAACGCCCCTTTGCTCAACCCGGCCCGCACAACGACGGCGTCCAGTGTCAAGCGACTGGCACCTTCCTCCAGCACCAGTTCGCGGGCGGCCTGCAGGATGCGGTCGCGAGTTCGCTGGGCTCCTTGCTGGAGGCCGGGCTGCGCATCGGCGCTGCTATGGGCAGTGGACGGGGGGGGCAACTTTGTTTTCGCGCGGGGCGGCATGGTCGTGCTCCAAAAAAGCTTGAGTCATATACAGTCCAGACGGTATAGTAGAAGCCATACAACAGTCCGTCAAGACTTTTTCGGAACGCAAGGAGCTGCCATGTCTCAAATTCTTGAACGCTATCGCCTCATTGCCATGATTTCTCCGCTACTGCTTCTTGCGGCCTGCAGCCATGCCCCGCACTCTGCCGATCCACCTCGCCTGGATGTACCGGCCCATTTCTCAAATGAAGAGGGAGGTGAAGGCATCTTGGACAAATCGTCCCGCCGTACTCTTCCCGTCGATTGGTGGACGGCCTACGGCGATCCGCACCTCAATGCCTTGGTCCGGGCGGCGCTGGAGCGCAATACCGAACTGACGATTGCGCGAGCGCGCGTGGACGAGGCATCGGCCGCCACGCGGCGAGCACGGGCCTCCCTGCTCCCCTCGTTGTCCGCGGGCACGCAGGCAACTCGAGGACGCGACTATTCAGAGAACGTTGCAATCGGCAATGATGGCCGCGCCACGTTGTCCGCATCGTGGGAGGCAGACCTGTCGGGACGGCTTTCGCAGGCAGCAGAAGGTGCGCGCCTGGATGCGGTGGCAGCCGAACAAGCGTGGGTTGCCACGCGGTGGCAGGTCGCGTTTGAAACAGTGTCGGCGGCTGTGCAGCAGCGCCAAGCCAGTGAGCTCGAAGCGCTAGCCGCGGCGCGGCTGGCATCCGCAGAACGACTCGTCTTGCTGATGCAACGGAAGTTCGAGGCCGGACAAGCTACCGGCTTCGACATCGAGCGTACCCGCGCCGGCGTCGTCGCACTGCGCGTGGAGCAAGAGCAACTGCGGCGTGCGCGCGGCGAGGCGACGCATGCACTCGATGTACTAGTGGGACAAACGCCCGGAGCGCCTGCAGCTTCCCCAACTCTTGCGTCGCTCGCCGTCCCGGACTGGACACCGACACGCATACCTGCGGACCTGCTGAGTGAGCGGCCCGACGTGCGCGCCGCCGAAGCGAAGTTCGCCGCCGAAACCGCGCGCTGGAACGCAGCCGAAGGCGAACGCTTCCCCAGGCTGGTGTTGGACCTGAGCGGCGGACGGCAGCGCGTAGAGAGTGTGGGAACCCGCATCACTGGAAACATTTTTTCACTTGGGGCCGGGGTGTCGTTGCCGATCTTCGATGGTGGCGCGATCCGTGCCGGCATCGAGACCGGAGAGGCGCGCAGCCGAGCTGCCCGTGCGGAGTTCGAGCGCACTTTGTTGAGTGCTTTGCAGGACGTAGAGAACGCATATCTCGGTTGGCATACGCAGCACGCAGCACTGGAGCATCAGGCCGAGGGTGTCGCAGTCGCGGAGCGTCAGCTCGATCGCAGCCGACGTCTGTTCGAGGCGGGACAAGTGGACGCCACGGTGGTGGCCGAGGCTGAGGCCGGGGTGCTGTCAGCGCAGGCTTCGCTGATCCGCACGCGGGCCGAGACAGCCATGCAATGGGGCGTCCTGGCAAAAGCATTATCCGGCTCTCCTGTTTGATCGCAGAAACATGCTGGAGCAGCTTGCGAAGGCTAGCTAAATAGCGTGACGCAAGGCGAAGGTGGTGAGGCCTGAGTGATGAGGAATGCGAACATGGAAATTCGACACCTGCGCTACTTTCTGGCGGTGGCAGAGGAGCTGCACTTTGCCCGAGCCGCAGAGCGCCTCCACATAGAGACATCGCCGCTGTCGCGCGCCATCAAGGAACTTGAGGAAGAGTTGGGCGTAGCGCTATTTGCGAGAACCACTCGGAGCACCCGCTTGACTCGTGCGGGCAGGCTCTTCTTTGAGAGCGTGCCGCGTGTCTTCGCAGCTTTGCAGCAGGCGCGCGACAGTGTGAACGCCGCAGCCAATGGCTTTCATTGCCAGCTCCGTATTGCATTGTCTGATGGAATCACGCCATCGCGCCTGCCTGCGTTGTTGGCGCTCTGCCGGCAGGAAGAGCCGGAAGTGGAAGTTCGCTTCTTCGAGGTGCCTTTGGCACAGCAAATCAAGGGATTGTGTGGCGAACTGTACGATCTCGGCTTCGCTCAATCGGATGAAGTCGGCGAAGGCATCATCGCCGTGCCGGTGTGGAGTGACCCTCTGATGGTAGCTGTGCCCGCACGGCACCCCTTGCTATCCCACAAACAGATTCCCCTAGAAGAGCTGTTGCGGTATCCGCTGGTGCTCTGCGACGCGGTGGCGTGTGAGGGCCATGCTCGGCAAGTTGAACGGGTGCTACGTCGCGTGGACATAGAGCCACTGATTGCCGAACGCGTGACTTCCAGCGATCTAATGATGGTCCTGGTTTCGGCGGGACTTGCACTAGGCCTCACAGGAGGCGCGCATATCACAGCCAGCAGGGAACAGGGGGTGGTCGCACGGCCGCTGACTGGACGTTCGCCAATGCTCACGACCTATCTACTACGGCCGGCCAGCGAGCCGTCAGAAATGCTGACTCGCTTCATGGAACGCGTTCATTCGATCAAATCTCCAGATGCCAAAGGTCGGCGGTAAACCATCACACAATCTCCCAAAGAAAATTAACCATGAAGAAGATTGCTCTCATATTGCTTTCCTCGACATTGGCAGCCTGCAGCCCATCTGGGAAACCAGATAAAGCCAACCTTCCGACAGTCGATGAATTAGCGCTCAATCCTGAGCGTCTGAAAGAGTTGCGCAAGCAATGCAAGTTGGATCGACCAATGCTGGGCGACCAACTATGTAACCGGGTTGCCGAGGCTACGCGAAAGCGCTTTTACGAAGATGGCGATGTGCCCCACACCACGCCTAAAGAGCCGCCGAAGTTCTAAGCTGGTGGTCATGCCGGAGTATGTATGCCGGATATGAAAAATTTGAAGGAGAATCGCAATGGGTTGGATCTATCTTGTTTTGGCTGGATTGTTTGAAATCGGATGGCCGGTCGGGCTGAAAATGGCGCAAGAGCCAACATCGCGTTGGAGTGGGGTCGCAGTAGCCGTCTCTTTCATGACAATTAGCGGCGCCTTCCTATGGCTTGCTCAGCGTCAGATACCGATTGGGACTGCTTATGCGGTGTGGACGGGTATCGGAGCGGCGGGAACTTTCTTAGTCGGAATTCATTTCTATGGCGACCCAACCTCCCTGATGCGATACCTTGGCGTGGCGTTGATCATCCTGGGCGTTATCACGCTCAAGTTATCGAGTTGATCGCTAGCTCCATTGGTAGCGTAGTCGCTAGGCGACCCAGCTCCCAGAGTGGATCGGGCGCTGGGAACTCGTACGGTCACCTCCTCTCTCTAGTCGCTATGTGACGAGCTTGCCGGCGCCTCGGGAGAGTTCGAGCCAGTGCGCGTAAGGCGGTGGGAGCACCCATTCCGGGTGGCTCCACCTTCAGTGCCTGCGCCAAGGTGACCTGAGTACGAACTTTGTAGCCAGTCAGGCAGTGAGTTCGGAGGGGATGCTATCGGATTGGATCCAGTTGCGCCGGATCGTCGCCGGCGGTTTGTAAGCATGCGCGCTATGCGGCCGCTGCTCGTTGTAGAACTGTCGCCAACGTTCGATCAGCACCTTCGCTTCGGTCCGACTGCGGAACCATTCGCGGTTGAGCAGTTCGTCGCCCATCGTTGCCTGCGAAGTCAGGACCAGCAGAATCCTGAGGGGAGTTCTCATCATGGTTTTCTCCGTTCAGACGCTTGGGATCAAGCGGCCGGAGACCACTACGCCTGCTTGGCTTTGCGCGCTGCCTCGACCAAGCTGTCGAGCCAGTCCTGATGGCCGTTGATCATCGGGTTGGGTTTGGCGTTGTGCAGCTCCTCGGCCGGTTTGCCCTTCTGAGTTTCCTGCGTGAGGATGCGCACGCGCCTGCCGTCCAGGTTCTCAACCAGCCAGGCGTGATGCACATCCAGGCGCGTATCTGTGCCTTCCTCGCCGGACCAGCCGTGCCAGGCCACGCGGCCGGGTTGCCCATCCGCAGGTGGCACGTATTCGTTGCACTGCCCCTCTACCGGGAAGCCGAAGGTCTCGAAGTAAAACCGATCGCCGTCGGCCAGTACCGGGCCTTTGCCGTCATGAAAGCACACGTTAGCCGAGTTGGCGTAGTAGCTTGGCCACAGCGATGGTGTGACGAGTAGAGGCCATACGTCGGCCGCGCTCAAGCCGGCGGCGATGATCTCATTGGAGGCGAAATTCTCAGTAAAGCCCGGCGTGTAGCCTTCGGGCCAGAGGATGGCGTTCTGTTGCTTGCTCATATCGAAGCTCCTTCACAAAATGTCGATGACGCAACAGGGGTGGCTGCGTCATTCAAGTGGTCATGGAGCAAATCATGAGCCTCCATCTGCAATAAGTGAAATCCTAAGTTTCTATTTTTGATATCATAAAATATGATATCAAGGCCTAGGTTCTGCCATCCACCGACTAGGCTATCTCGCAGCGGCGCTACGAAAGGGCGCGTCTCCAATTGAGCCGACTGATTGCTTATTTGTAGTGCGAGGTAGAGTTGTGCTGAGCATGACGATAGGAGCGATCTTGCCTACTTGTTGTTAGCACAGGAAGTGAACAGCAGTGCTCGTATCCAGCGATGTGCTGGATCGTGATGGGTGCGTTCGTGCCAAGCAGCCGTCTTGGTGAACCCCGGTATCTTCACCGGCGGCAGGGAGATAGCCAGCTTGTCCATACCGGCGACCAAGCGGCTCGGCAAGATCGCAACCATGTCACTGGCACGCAGGATGTCTGGCAAGATCAGAAAGCTCTTGACCGACAGTGTGACGCTGCGTCGTTTGCCCAACTGTTCTAGCGCATCGTCGGTGACGCCGCGGAAACCTCCACCATCGTAGGAAACAAGCGCATGGTCGAGAGCACAGAACTGTTTAACGGTCAGCTTGCGCCCCATAGCCGCAGGATGGTCTTCCCGCAGGACACACACATAGTGTTCCTTGAACAGCTCTCGGGCATGCAGATTTGGCGGAGTGATCTCTGGCGTCAGGAGGGCTAAATCGATCTGACCGCGCTCAAGCTGGTTCTGTAGCTGCCCGCTCTCGACTGGCACTAATGAGACTCGTACACGCGGTGCGTGCCGTTTAAGTGCCGATAGAAATGGGACAGCAACGGCACGCAGCGCATAGTCCGTCGCGGCGATGGAGAAGGTCAGTTGTGCGGTGGCCGGATTGAAGGAAGGTGGCTGGAGCAGCGCGTCGATTTCGGCGAGCACCTGCTTGACAGGCATCCCTAGATCCAGCGCCCGCTGCGTTGGAACGATACCCCGCTGCGAGCGCGCGAAAAGCGGGTCACCGAAGCTCTCGCGCAACCGCGTCAGCATGCCACTCAAGGCCGGCTGGGTTAGTCCCAGACGGGCCGCCGCCCGTGTCACATTGCGTTCGTCTAACAATGCGTCCAGCGCCTTGAGCAAGTTGAGATCCATACTCTTGATATTTTTCATTTTTATTCCAATCTTAAATATCATCGTTTTTCATGATATCTAAATATTGCCTATGAGTGGAAGCAAGGCCCATTGACGGCTTTTTTTGGGTAACTTGCTTGGAACTCTGTATGCGCCGCAGTGCGCTTTCGCTTGCGGCGCTTTTCTTTGACTCGCCACCGCGCTCATTCTTTCTTTTCCCTCGACCATTGTGCTGCGAACGGTCTTTGACCGGCACTAGCCCAGAACCGATCCTGACGCCTGCGACACCCCCTGTGCAACGCTTTCAATGAGACACCAGCGCAGGAGAAATCGGAGGACAGGTCATGCAAGGGACGAACGTTCTGTTCGGCCAGATCGCTGTGGTAATCGGCATCGTGATCGCCGGCGTCTGGGGCGCCACACAATGGACAGCAGCGACCCTTGGCTATCAAGTACGCCTCGGATCGCCCTGGTTCGATCTTCTAGGTGTACCGGTTTATCACCCGTGGCGCTTGTTCGAATGGTGGTTCTTCTTTGATGCCTACGCGCCGCACGTCTTCGACACAGGCGGTGCGATTGCGGGTGGTAGCGGTTTGTTCGCTTTACTCGTCGCCATCGCCATGTCGGTATGGCGTTCTCGGCAGTCGCGGCTGGTTACGACTTATGGTTCGGCACGCTGGGCCGATGCCGTCGACATCCGCAAAGCTGGACTGACCCTCCCGGCGGGCGTCTTCCTCGGCCAACACGACGACCAATACCTCCGACATGAGGGGCCGGAACATGTCCTGAGCTTCGCACCCACGCGCTCGGGCAAGGGCGTGGGCTTGGTGGTGCCTACGTTGCTTTCGTGGCCGGCGTCCGCCGTCATTCACGACATTAAGGGAGAGAACTGGAAGATCACGGCGGGCTGGCGTTCGCGCTTTTCGCACTGCCTGCTTTTCAACCCCACCGATAGGCAGTCGGCCGCCTACAACCCGCTGCTTGAAGTCCGGCGCGGCGCACATGAAGTGCGCGACGTGCAGAACATCGCCGACATTCTGGTTGACCCTGAAGGTGCGTTAGAGAAGCGCAATCATTGGGAGAAGACCAGCCACGCGCTACTGGTCGGTGCAATCTTGCATGTTCTGTACGCAGGCGAGGACAAGACGCTGCGCGGCGTCGCCAACTTCCTCAGCGACCCGGCGTGTCCGTTCGAGCTGACGCTGCACCGGATGATGACGACGAAGCACCTGGGCGATGCGCCTCACCCGGTTGTCGCATCCGCTGCCCGCGAAGTGCTCAACAAGTCGGACAACGAGCGATCGGGCGTGCTCTCCACCGCCATGTCGTTTCTCGGCCTGTACCGCGACCCGACCGTGGCCGAAGTCACATCGCGCTGCGATTGGCGCATCGCCGACCTGATTTCCGCCGAGCACCCGGTATCGCTCTATCTGGTGGTGCCGCCCTCCGACATAAGCCGCACCAAGCCGCTGATCCGGCTCATCTTGAACCAGATCGGGCGGCGGCTGACCGAATCGCTCGACGGCAGCGATGGCATCGCGCGCCGGCACAAGCTGCTGCTGATGCTGGACGAGTTTCCGGCGCTGGGTCGCCTCGATTTTTTCGAGTCCGCGCTTGCCTTCATGGCCGGCTACGGCATCCGCAGCTTTCTCATCGCTCAAAGCCTGAACCAGATCGACAAGGCGTATGGGCAGAACCATTCCATCCTCGACAACTGCCATGTCCGGGTGACTTTCGCCACCAACGACGAAAGGACGGCGAAAAGGATTTCCGAAACCCTCGGCACCGCCACCGAGCTTCGCGCGCAGCGCAACTACGCGGGCCACCGCCTCGCTCCGTGGCTGGGGCACCTGATGGTGTCGCGTCAGGAAACTGCACGTCCGCTGCTGACGCCCGGCGAGGTGATGCAGCTTCCACCTGAGGACGCCGTAGTCATGGTGTCCAGCGTTGCCCCGATCCGCGCGAAGAAGCTGCGTTACTACGTCGACGCCAATTTCAAGGATCGCGTCCTGCCACCGCCCGTGCTCGCAGTCGGGAGGTACGCCGACGCGCCGCCAGCCCGCCCCGACGACTGGAGCGGCTTGGCGATCCCGGCCGTACCTACGGCGCCGACCTCGGTATCCGCCGATGGTCCGGGCGGCACCGATGACGGCGGCCCGCGCCGCCAGCTCGAACTCTCCGAAACCGTCGCCTACGAGCCCGAGTTGGACGCGTGTGCGAACGACCTGGAGCTGCTCGATGACGACGACCTGGCGCTCCCGCTTCCCGGCCAGCTCGACCCGGCCATGCAGCGCACGGCCCGGCTGGCTTCTCTCGACCCCAACGACGGAATCGACCTATGAGCCAATACCGCCTCAATCTTTTCATCCAGCCCGAGCACGCCAAGCGCCTGGATGAACTTGCCGCCAAGAAAGGCGTGTCCAAGTCCTCCATCGTCGCAGCGGCCTTGGCGTCCTGGCTGTCACCCGATGCGGGCGACCAGCGTGAGGCCGCCATTGCCAAGCGGCTGGATCGACTGTCGCGGCAGACCGAACGCATGGAGCGCGACCAGAACATCCAGATCGAAACGCTGGCGCTGTTCATCCGCTATTTCTTGACCATCAGCACGCCGGTGCCAGAAGCCCACAAGGACGCGGCCCGCGCCCAGGGCAAAGCGCGCTTCGAGCAGTTCGTCGAGCAGTTGGGTCGCCACCTGCTGCGTGGCCGCAGTCTGGTGCGCGACGTGGTGGAGGAACTGCACCCCGATCCGATGCGGATGGATGACGCAGCAGCGATGGCGTCCGCCGATGAGCGAGCTGCAGAGCGTGCGTCATGAGTGCCGTTCCGCAGATTCCGCCTGAATCTCGCTCATCCGCCGCGGCGTCCCAGGATCGCCGCATCCAGATGCTGCGCACGGCGATGGGGCCGCTGATCGCCGCTGCGCTCGAAGATCCGGATGTTGTGGAAATCATGCTCAACCCCGATCGCACCCTGTGGGTGGATCGGCTGTCGTCGGGTCGCTCGCCGCTGGGCGTGGAGATGCCCGAGGCCGATGGTGAACGCATCATCCGCCTGGTCGCCGCGCATGTCGGCGCGGAGGTGCATCGCGGCCAGCCGCTCTTGACCGCCGAGTTGCCGGAAACCGGCGAGCGTTTCGAGGGCATCCTGCCTCCGGCCGCCCCGGGGCCAGCCTTCGCGCTACGCAAGCGGGCCGTGAGCATCATCGGCCTGGATCGCTACGTGGCCGACGGCATCCTGACCGCCGGGCAGGCCGAGTTCCTGCGCCGCGCCGTGCGCGAGCGGCAGAACATCCTGATCGCCGGCGGCACCAGCACCGGCAAGACCACGCTGGCGAACGCGCTGCTGGCCGAGATCGCCGCCACAGGCGACCGCGTGCTGGTGCTCGAAGACACCATCGAGCTGCAATGCGCGGCCCGCGACCATGTGCCGCTGCGCACCCGCGCCGGCGTCGTCACAATGACCGAGCTGGTGCGGGCCACGATGCGCCTGCGGCCTGACCGCGTGATCGTCGGCGAAGTGCGTGGCGGCGAAGCCCTGGACTTGGTGAAGGTCTGGGGCACCGGCCACCCCGGCGGCATTGCCACCATCCATGCCGGCTCCGCCTTGGGCGCACTGCTGCGTCTGGAGCAACTGATCCTCGAAGTGGCAGTGAATCCGCCCCGCGCCCTGATCGCCGAGGCGGTCAACGTGGTGATTCACATCGCAGGCCGTGGCCGCAAACGTCACGTCGAAACCATCTCCCGTGTCGTCGGCTTCGACGGTGCGGGCTATCGCCTGACAGATGCGCTGGAAACGCCGTTTCCCGAGCTGCCGCCGGTTCCTCTTGCAGCCGCTGCCGCTGCGCCTTCCTCGACCCCTGACCAACCTGGAGAACTGCCATGACGCACGTTGATGCTTTCCGTCTTTCCGTAAATCCTATTTCTCGCCTGTCCAGCATGGCGCGGCTGCGCCACCTGGCCCGTCCCGCAGGGCAAGGGCTGCTGCTGGCCGCGCTGATGCTGTTGCTGGCGGGCACGGCGCAGGCCGCCGGTTCCTCGATGCCGTGGGAAGGGCCGCTGACCTCCATCCTCGAATCCATCCAAGGGCCAGTCGCCCGGATCGTGGCGGTGATCATCATCATCTCGACGGGGCTTGCGCTGGCGTTCGGTGATACCAGCGGCGGCTTTCGCAAGCTGATCCAGATCGTGTTCGGCCTGTCCATCGCGTTCGCCGCGTCCTCGTTCTTCCTGTCGTTCTTCAGCTTCTCCGGAGGGGCCGTCGTATGAGTAAGGCCACCGATCTTCCGGGCTTTGAAGTGCCGCTGCATCGCTCGCTGACCGAGCCGATCCTGCTGGGCGGTGCGCCGCGCACCGTGGCGATTGCCAACGGCACGCTAGCCGCCGCCGTCGGGCTGGGCCTGCAACTGTGGATTCCCGGCGTGGTGCTCTGGATCGTCGGCCACTCGCTGGCCGTATGGGGTGCGCGCGTCGATCCGCAGTTCATGCAGGTCTTCGCGCGGCATATCAAACACCGCCCGCTTCTGGACGTGTGAGGGGAGGACGCCATGCTGAACCTTGCCGAATATCGTCAGCGCCCGGCCTTGCTTGCCGACTGGCTGCCCTGGGCCGGGCTGGTCGCGCCGGGCGTTGTGCTGAACAAAGATGGTTCGTTTCAACGCACGTTCCAGTTTCGCGGCCCCGACTTGGACAGTGCGACACAGGGCGAGCTGATTGCCACGTCGGCGCGGCAGAACAACGCGCTTCGCCGTACCGGGTCTGGCTGGGCCTTCTATATCGAGGCCGAGCGGATGCGGGCATCGAGCTATCCGCAATCCTCCTTTCCCGAACCACTGTCCTGGCTGGTGGATGAGGAGCGACGCGCGGCGTTCGAGGAGTCGGATGGCCATTTCGAGAGCGTCTATCACTTCACGTTGCAACACCTACCGCCGCAAGAGTCTCGCGCCCGTGCGGCTGGGATGCTGTACGAGAACCGGCCCACTGAGGGTGTGGACTGGCGTGGTCGGCTTGATTCCTTCGTGGCAGAGACCGATCGCGTGTTCGACCTGCTCGATGGTGTGATGCCGGAGATTGCCTGGCTGGACGATAGCCAGACGCTGACCTACCTGCATGCCACAGTCTCCACGCGGCGCTATCGCGTCGGCGTGCCCGACGTGCCGTTCCATATCGACGCACTGCTGGCCGATGCCGCGCTGGTCGGCGGCCTGGCGCCCATGCTGGGCGATCAGCACCTGCGCGTGGTGTCGGTACGAGGCTTCCCGACCTCGACCTGGCCGGGGATCTTGGACGACCTCAACCGCCTGGGCTTTGCGTATCGCTGGAGTACGCGCTTCCTGTGCCTGGACAAAGCCGAGGCGGAACGGGAATTGGGGCGCTTGCGGCGCCAATGGTTCGCCAAGCGCAAGAACGTCATCGCGCTGCTGCGCGAAACGATCTTTCAGCAGGAAAGCCCGCTGGTCGATACCGATGCCAGCAACAAGGCCGCCGACGCCGATGCCGCCTTGCAGGAGCTGGGCAGCGATCAAGTCGCCTTCGGCTACCTCACCGCCACGGTGACGGTGCTCGACGCCGACCCGGCCGTGGCCGACGAGAAGCTGCGCATGGTGGAGCGCGTCATCCAGGGCCGGGGTTTCGTGACCATCCCCGAAACCCTCAACGCAGTCGATGCCTGGCTGTCGTCCGTCCCCGGCAACGCATACGCGAACGTGCGTCAGCCCATCGTTTCGACGCTGAACCTGGCGCACATGATGCCGATGTCAGCGGTATGGGCTGGGCCGGAGAAGAACGAACACCTCGATGGCCCGCCGCTGATCGTCACCCGCACCGATGGCGCGACGCCGTTCCGGCTGGTGACGCACATCGGCGACGTGGGGCACACCCTTGTCGCCGGGCCGACCGGCATGGGCAAGTCGGTGCTGCTCGCCATATTGGCCATGCAGTTCCGGCGCTACTTCGGCTCGCGGATCTTCGCCTTCGACATGGGGCGCTCGATGCGCGCCACCATCCTCGGCCTTGGCGGTGAGCACTACGACCTCGGTGCCGATGGCGGCATCGCCTTCCAGCCACTCGCGCGAATAGCCCACGAGGGCTACCGCACCTGGGCCGCCGAATGGGTGGAGGGCCGGCTGCTGCACGAAGGCGTGACGGTCGGCCCGGACGAGAAGGCTGCCATTTGGTCGGCGCTGCGAAGCCTTGCCGGTGCGCCAGTGGAGCAGCGCACCATGACCGGCTTGTCGGTGTTATTGCAGTCCAACGCGCTGCGCCAAGCGCTCGCGCCCTATGTGTTGGGCGGCGCCCACGGCAAGCTGCTGGACGCTGACCACGACCGGCTGGGCATGGCCGACGTGCAGGGCTTTGAGATGGAAGAACTGATGCACAGCCCCGCCGCCGTGCAAGCAGTGCTGCGCTACCTGTTCGCCCGCTTCGACGAACGTTTTGACGGCGCGCCCACGCTGCTGATCCTCGATGAAGCGTGGCTGTTCCTCGATGAGCCGTCCTTCGCGGCCCGCATCCGGCAATGGCTCAAGACGCTCAGAAAAAAGAACGTCAGCGTCATCTTTGCCACGCAGTCGCTGGCCGACATCAAGGACTCGACCATCGCGCCAGCCATCATCGAAAGCTGCGCGAGCAGGATCTTCTTACCTAACCCGCAGGCCACCGAGCCGCAGATTCGCACGATCTACGAAGGCTTCGGCTTGAACAGCCGCCAGATTGAGATCGTGGCGACCGCACAGCCCAAGCGCGATTACTACTACCAGTCGCGCCTCGGCAATCGCCTGTTCGACCTCGACCTGGGGCCTGTCGCGCTCGCATTCGCGGGCGCATCCACCCCTCAAGACCAACGCGATATTGACCGCGTGCTGACGCAGGCCGGCGCTCCCGGCTTCGCCGGCGCGTGGCTGCGCCATCGCGGCCTCGGCTGGGCCGCCGACCTGCTGCCGTCCGCTCCGGCGGCAGCTTCCTTTCTCGCTTCTCAACCGCTGGAGGTTTCACCATGAAGACCAAGCCCCGTTTGCTCTCTGTCTCACTCGCTGCCGTGCTGTCGGTATCGCTGCTGGCCGTGCAGCCCGCATCCGCGCTGACGGTGTTCGACCCGTCCAACTTCGTGCAGAACACGCTGACCGCCGTGCGCACGCTGGAACAGATCAACAACCAGATCAACCAGCTTCAGAACGAGGCGCAGATGTTGATGAACCAGGCCAGGAACCTGGCAAATCTCGACTTCAACATCGTCAACCGCCTGCGCTCGACGCTCGCCACCACCGAGCGCCTGATCGCCGAGGCGCGCGGCTTGGCCTACGACGTGCAGAGCATGGATGCCACGTTCGCCCGCCTGTACCCGGAACAGTACGCCGCCACCATCAGCGGCGACCGCATGGCACAGGACGCCCGCGAACGCTGGCAGAACACCTTGAACGGCTTGCACACCGCGATGCGGATGCAGGCGCAGGTGTCGCAGAACCTCGCCCAAGACGAAAGCGCGCTGGCCGATCTCGTGAGCCAGAGCCAGTCGGCCACCGGCGCGCTGCAAGCGATGCAGGCGACGAACCAGCTCCTGGCTTTGCAGGCCAAGCAGTCGATCCAGGCGCAGCAGCTCCAGATCACGCAAGACCGGGCCGCTTCACTGGAACTGGCGCGGCAAGCGGCGGCTATGGAGCGCGCCCGCGAAGTGCGGCGGCGCTTTCTGGGCACCGGCACGCCGTACACGCCGCAGTCCGTCAACTTCTATAACAACTGACCGGAGGCGGCCATGCGATGCGCTTCCGTCCTGATGGCCGTGCTGCTGACCGCGTGCGGCCAGCAGCCGGCCGAGAACCTGGCCGACGCCCTGGCCGCAGATCCGGTGCGGCTCAAGGCGTTGCGCGGGCAATGCGCGGCCGACCGGCAGGCCGTGGGCGAGGATGCCTGCCGCGCCGCCGCTGAAGCCTTCCGGCGGCGCTTCTTCGCCGGCCATACCGGGCCGGATGAATACAACTCGCTGGCTGAACTCCCGCCGATTCCGCCGAGCTTCGATACGCCCGCAGATGAATTGCCAGAGGGCGCCGTTCCGCTCACTCCGCCCGAGGATTCGCCATGAACGACGTGACCATCATCGACCGTTTCCTCGATACGTTCTCGCGCTACATCGACTCGGGCTTCGGCTTATTGCAGGGCGAAGTGGCATTTCTCACCGCCACGCTCATCGTCATCGACATGACGATCGCTGGCCTGTATTGGGCCATGAGCCACGCCACCGGCCAGGGCGACGACGTGATCGCCAAGCTGCTGCGCAAGGTGCTCTGTGTCGGCGCGTTCGCCTACATCATCGGCAACTTCAACTGGCTGGCGAGCATCGTGTTCCGCTCGTTCGCCGGCTTGGGAATTACCGCTACCGGCTCGGCCATCACGATGGAGAACTTCCTTCAGCCGGGCCGGCTGGCGAAGACCGGCATCGACGCAGCCGCGCCGATTCTGGAACAGATCGGGGACATGGCTGGGTTCCCCGAGGTGTTCGTGAACATCGACCCTATCGTGGTTCTGTTCATCGCCTGGCTGGTGGTGATCCTCTGCTTCTTCGTGCTGGCCGTACAGCTTTTCATCACGCTGATCGAGTTCAAACTGACTACGCTCGCCGGCTTCGTCTTGATCCCGTTTGCACTCTGGAACAAGACCTCGTTCCTCGCGGAAAAGGTGCTAGGCAACGTGGTGTCGTCAGGCATCAAGGTCTTGGTGCTGGCCGTCATCGTCGGCATCGGTTCAGGCCTGTTCGCCGAGTTCCAGGTGCATCCCGACGAACCATCCATCGACCACGCGCTGGTCGTGATGCTGGCCTCGCTCGCGCTGCTGGCGCTGGGCATTTTCGGCCCCGGTATCGCCACCGGCCTGGTGTCCGGTGCGCCACAGCTTGGTGCGGGCGCGATGGCTGGTGCTGCGGTCGGGGCTGTCGGCACCGGCGTTGCCATCGGCGCCGCCGTAACGGGCGTGGGCGGCGCCGTCATGGCCGGGGCACGAATGGCCCCGGCGGCCGCAAAGCTGGCCGGTGCCGGTGCGCGTGCCGCGACTTCGGCGGCCGGCAGTGCCCGATCGGCGTTCCAGGCCGGTTCCGCTGCGGCCGGCGGCGGTGCCAAGGGCGCGGCGGCTGGCCTCGGCAATGTCGCCAAGACTGGCGCACAAGCCGCAGGCCGCAGCGTCACCTCTGGTGCTTCCGCTGTTGGGCAGAAGGTGGCCGACTCCTTCCGCGCTGGCTGGAACGGCACAGAAGCCGGCAGCGACGGTGCTGGCCCCGGCCAGACCGCAGACGGCACCGCAGGCTCGCAGAAGCAAGAGCAACCGGCCTGGGCCAAGCGGATGCACCGCCGCCAGCAGGCTACCCATGCCGCGACCACTGCCGCCCACACGCTGCGCGGCGGCGACGGCGGCGGCTCCGGGCAAGGCCCGAGCCTGCGGGATTCCGATACCTAACCTTCAAGGAGAACACCCATGCGATTCAAACGACCGCAGGTGCGCTACGCCGATACGCCGCAGCCTGCCACCCCGTATCAAGCCGCCGCCCAGGTGTGGGACGACCGTATCGGCTCCGCCCGCGTGCAGGCGAAGAATTGGCGCCTGATGGCCTTCGGCTGCCTAGTGCTCGCGCTGTTGATGGCCGGCGGCCTGGTGTGGCGCTCGGCGCAGTCCATCGTGACGCCCTATGTCATCGAGGTCGATCAAGCCGGGCAGGTGCGCGCCGTGGGAGAGGCCGCCACGCCGTACCGGCCCGGCGACGCGCAGATCGCGCACCACCTGGCGCGCTTCGTGACGCTGGTTCGCTCGCTGTCCATCGACCCCATCGTGGTGCGGCAGAACTGGCTCGATGCCTACGACTACACCACCGACAAGGGCGCGGCGGTGCTCAACGACTACGCCCGCACCAATGACCCATTCGCCCGCATCGGCAAGGAATCGGTAACGGTGCAAATCACCAGCGTGGTTCGCGCGAGCGACACGTCTTTCAACGTGCGCTGGACAGAGCAGCGCTATGTCAACGGTGCGCCCGCCGGCACCGAACGCTGGAACGCCGTGCTTTCGACCGTCCTGCAAACCCCGCGTACTGAACAGCGCCTGCTCAAGAACCCATTGGGTATCTACGTCAACGGCCTGTCATGGAGCCGCGAACTGGATTCTTCCGAAGGAGCCAAACCATGAAACTTCGTTTCCGCCTTTACGTTGTTCCTTTGACGCTGCTGGCCCTCGCGGGCTGCGCCTCGCAGGGGAAGCCGCCGCCATCCATCTCGCTCGACGAGACGGTGCTGGCCCAGCCGTTGCCCGAACCGCCCAAGCCCGTCGAAGTCGTCGCCGTCCCTGAACCGCTGGCGCTGCCGGCGCAGTTGAAGCCCCTGCCGGAACTCGATGAGGCCCCCGTTGCGCCGGAGCCGGCCGACGAAAAGGTGCGCGTTTCCCGTGCCAATGCAGAAGCGCGTATCGCGCCTACCCGTGAGGGCTACGTCAACGCGATTCAGGTGTGGCCGTTCACCGATGGCGCGCTTTATCAGGTCTATGCGTCGCCGGGGCGCGTGACGGTGGTTTCGCTTCAACCGGGCGAGGAACTGGTAACGGTCGCCGCCGGCGATACCGTGCGCTGGATCGTGGGCGACACGTCCAGCGGCGGCGGGGCCGATCTGCGCGTCAATGTGCTGGTCAAGCCTATCCGCTCCGGTCTGAAAACCAATCTCGTCATCACCACCAGTCGGCGCACCTACCTGCTGGAGCTGACCTCGACCGAGAGGGCATGGATGGCGTCGGTGTCCTGGGACTATCCGAAAGACCGAATGCTCGCGTTGCAGCGCCAGGCGCAGGCAGCGCAGGCAACAACGCCTGTCGATACGGGCCTGTCGCTGGACAAGATCCGCTTCCGCTACGCGGTATCGGGCAGCAACCCGCCGTGGAAGCCTCTGCGCGCCTTCGATGATGGAGAGAAGGTCTATATCCAGTTCCCGCCGGGCATCGCCCAGGGCGAGCTGCCGCCGCTGTTTGTCATCGGCGCGCAGGGCGACGGGCAACTGGTGAACTACCGTTTTCGCTCGCCGTACTACGTCGTGGATCGCCTGTTCGGCGCGGCCGAACTGCGGCTGGGCGGCGATGGCGGCGACGTGGTGCGGATCGAGCGCACCGATGGTGTTGCACGGAGGAACTGACCATGAGCCAGGATGACACTCCCGACCTTGCCGCGCCGCAGGCGGACAAGGTGGCGCCGGAGGCAGTGGCGCTGCGCGCCCAGCCGCGTCCAGTCACACGCCTGAACCGGCGCTCGCTGGCCATCCTTGCCGGCGTCCTAGCGGTCGCCGTGCTCGGCGCGCTGATGTGGTCGCTGCAACCTCATCGACGCAGCACAGGCGAGCAGACCGAGCTTTACAACGTCGATCGCGTGTCAAAGTCGGAAGGACTGGATGCGCTGCCGACGGACTATTCCAAGCTGCCGCCGGCGTTGCTGCCTGCCGTTCCCGAACTAGGGCCACCGCTGCCGGGCGATCTTGGCCCGGCTATCGTGAAGTCGCAGCAACCGGCGACGGCTGCCTACGCGGCCCCCGGTCACGACCCGAACGATGCCCTGCGAAAAGAAGCCGAGGCGGCCGCGGCCTCGTCCGTGTTCTTCCGCTCGGGTGGGCAGAATGCGGCGCCGGTAGCGCAGACACAGGTGGCCGCTGCGCCGGGCTTCGCCGCCAATGCGGCGTTTGACCCGCTGGCGGCCGGGCCGGCCTCCACGGCGGCCCAACCTGCTGACCCGACAGCGGTGCAAAACCGGCAAGACCAGAAAGAGGCTTTCATGAAAGCTGGCCCCACTGAAACCCGTAATTCCGGCAATCTGACTCTGCCAATTTCGCCGTATCAGGTTATGGCCGGAACAGTGGTCGCAGGTGCCTTGGTGACGGGCATCAAGTCGGACTTGCCCGGCGACGTGATCGCCACGGTGACGGAGCCGGTCTATGACACAGCCACCGGGCGCTTCCTGCTGATTCCGCAGGGTTCGCGCATCCTGGGCAAATACAACAGCCAGGTCAGCTACGGGCAGAGCCGCGTTCAAGTCGTCTGGAACCGGATCATCCTGCCGGACACGTCTTCGCTCACGCTCGACAACCTGGCCGGCACCGACCCAGCCGGCTATGCCGGGCTGGAGGACGATGTGGACTACCACTGGGGCCGCATCTTTGCCGGTGCGGCACTCACCACGCTGCTGGGCGTCGGTGCCGAGCTGGCCGCGCCGGAGAACCGGCAGGATGGTGATCGCGTCATCATCGCTGGGCGCGACAGCGCGCAGGACAGCATCAATCAGGTCGGCCAGGAGATGACCCGGCGCAACCTCAACATCCAGCCGACCTTAACGCAACGGCCGGGCCTGCCGGTTCGCATCATCGTCAACCGGGATCTGGTGCTGCGGCCGTACCAGCCGCTGTTCTTCAACCGGGGGACTTCACGATGAGCACGACCAAGAAGCTGCGGCTCGGCCCGCTGCCGAAGACCGAGAGCACCAAGCTGACTTTCGTTTGCCCGACCAGCTTGAAAGTCGACCTCGACCGCTACGCCGCGCTACACGCGCAGGCGTATGGCGAGGCCGTTGATGCGGCGACGCTGATCCCGCATATGCTGGAAGCGTTCATGGCGGGGGATCGAGGATTCAGGAAGGGCACGGCGACCCGCAGCACACCACCGAAGCCGCCATGATTGCACCGCATGCTATTCAACGGCATCCATCGAACGCGCAGCCCAGGCTGCGCGTTCTTCATTCTGGATGCCGCCGAGCCTGTTGGGCTATGATGATGCGACAGGCCCGCCGTTCCTCGGCAATCCAGCACTACACAGTGCGATGCGGCTTTCTCTCCCAACGCTCCTATGTCGCTCCTAGCCGACAACGCCGCTCTTCTTCTAAGCGGCCCCGAAAGGAGCTAACCTACTGTCCCATATACGGTTTCAAGTCCTTCTTGATTTGCGCGAAAGAATTGACACCGGCACTTTTTTGGCGCGCGCTTCCAGCCACTTGCCGAACAGCACCAAAGTGACGATCAGCGCCGCCGCCTCGAAGTAGAGGTGCGGATGCGCGCCCGGGGGCGCATCCAGCACCATCCAGACGCTGAAGAGGTAGGCGACCGAGGTGCCGAGCGAGACGAGAACGTCCATGTTCGCCGCGCCGTGGCCGAGCGCCTTGACCGCGCCCCGGTGGAAGCGCCAGCCGCACAGCAGCCATACCGGCGTCGCCAGCGCCCATTCCGCCCAGGGCGGCAGCAGCGGCGGCGCACCGGTCAGCATCGCCGCCATGTTGGCGAGGAACGGCGCGGACAGCAGCGCCGCGGCGAGGAGGGTGCGGCCGGAGCGGTCGGGCGCCTCGGCCGGAGCCGGGGTTCCGTCCGCGAGCGGGACCCGCGCGGTGTAGCCCGCCGCCTCGACCGCGGCGACGAGCGCGCGCGGCTCGGCGTCGGCGACGTCGACCTCGGCGGAGTTGAGCGCGAGGTTGACCCGGGCGTCGACCACGCCGGGCGCGGCCTTGAGCGCCTTTTCCACCGCAGCGGCGCAGCCCGCGCAGCTCATTCCGCCGATTTCGAGGGAAACCGTGGCGAGGGCGACGTCGTAGCCGGCGCCGCGCACGGCTTCCACGGCGTCGGCGGCCGGGGCTTCGAGGGTGAGGTCGGCGGTGGCGAGGGCGAAGTTGACGGAGACGTCGCGTGCTCCGGGCAGCCGCGCGAGGGCGCGCTCGACGTTGGCGGCGCAGCCTGCGCAGCTCATCCCGGTGATGCCGAGGTGCAGGGGAGTGGCCATGGCGTGTTCGCTCGGAGTTTGGAAGGAAACCGATTCGCTATGTGGGCACGGGGGATGCGCCCGCGCAACCCCGAAACGCGAAGGGCGGGGGTCGCCCCCGCCCTCGTCGGACGATCAGACGATGCTCGGATTCTGCTGCACGTCTGGGACGATGCTGGCGGCGTAGCCCGCGGTTTTCACCGCGCTCACGAGGTTCTGCGGCTCGCCGCCGCCCTCGATCACCGCGGTGCCGTGGTCGAGGTCGACGACCACGCTCGCCACACCCGGAACGTCGCGCAACGCGCGCTCGACGTTCTCGGCGCACCCCGAGCAACGCATGCCTTCGATGCTCAACGTCGTGCTGCTCATGATCGGTCTCCCTGATTGCGAATACTCATCGCCGAATCATGATGTAGTGTGGCCCGGCGCGGCCGCGCAACCGGTTCAGGCGGAGACCGCGCGAATGCCGCGGGCGATGCTGTCCCACGCGCGGGCGAGCTGGTCGTCGGTCACGCAGTAGGGCGGCAGCAGGTAGACGACGTTGCCGAGCGGGCGGATCAGCATGTTCTCGGCCTTGAAGAACTCCTTGAGCTTGAGCCCCACCGCCGCGCCGAGGCCGCGTTCCGCGCCGCCCGGGTCGAGGGTGAGGGCGGCGATCGTGCCGGTCACGCGCGGCTTGCGGACCCCGGGCAGCTTGCGCACCTCGGCCAGCGCGGCGCGGTGGAACGCCTCGATCTCGGCGCGGCGCTTGGCGCACGCGGGGTCGCGCAGGAGCGCGAGCGAGGCGTTGCCCGCCGCGCAGCCGAGCGGGTTGGCGGTGTAGGAGTGGCCGTGCAGGAACGCCTTGGCGGTGTCCCTGGCGAGGAACGCGGCGTACACCGCGTCGGTGGTGACGGTCGCCGCCATCGGCATGAAGCCGCCGGTAATGCCCTTGGAGAGGCAGACGAAATCGGGCGAGACTCCGGTCTTGAGGCAGGCGAACGCCTCGCCGAGGCGGCCGAACCCGGTCATCACCTCGTCGAACACGATCAGCGCGCCCGCGGCCTTGAGCTTTTCCACCCACGCCTTGAGGAACTCCGGGCGGCACATCCGCATCCCGCCCGCGCCCTGTACCAGCGGTTCGACCACCGCCGCCACCACGGCGTCGCCGTTGGCGGCGAGGTAGTCGTCGAGCGCGGCGAGCGCCTTCGCCTCCTTCGCGTCCACGTCGTCGTCGCCGTCCCAGGTCGGGGCGTTGGGGAGGGTGTCGACCGCGAACAGCATTTCGCCCCAGACGTCGAAGATGCCGCAGCTGACGCCGAGCGACATCGCGCCGACGGTGTCGCCGTGGTAGGCGCCGTCCATCGCGACGAAGCGGGTGCGCTTGGTCTCGCCGCGGTTGCGGAAGAACTGCAGCGCCATCTTGAGCGCCACCTCCACCGCGGTGGAGCCGTTGTCGGAATAGAACACCCGGGACAGCGGCGCGGGCAGCAGGCCGACGATCCCCTCCGCCAGGGAGACGGCGGGCTCGTGGGTGCAGGTGGCGAAGATCACCTGCTCCATCGTCTTCGCCTGGGCGGCGATCGCCTCGGCGATCCGCGGGTGGCTGTGGCCGTGGAGGTTCACCCACCACGAGGAGATCATGTCGAGGATGACGTTGCCGTCGGCATCGACGATCTCGGCGCCGCTCGCCGAAACCGCGGCGATCGGCTCGGGCGCGGTGAGCGCCTGGGTGAATGGGTGCCAGATGACGCGGCTGTCCCGGGCGAGAAGATCGGAAGACATCGCAGAATCCCTCAAGGCAGGAGGTGCGCGAAGGCGCGGTCGAGGCCTTCCAGGCGGTTCGCGGCGTCGCGCAGCGCGGCCGCCGAGGTCTCGGCGAGGAAGGGCAGGGTGCCGAACACCGGCACCTGCCCGAACCACGAGATGGTGGCGGGGTTGTCGGCGCGGATGAAGGCGTCCTCGGGCGACTGCGGCCGGGTCTCGTTGAGGACCACGCCCGCCACCGCGACGCCGCGCGTCTTGAGCGCCATCGCCGACAGCAGGGCGTGGTTGATGGTGCCGAGGCCGACGCGCGCCACCAGCACCACCGGCAGGCCGAGGGCGGCGAACAGGTCGAGCATGGTCTCGCGGGTGTTGAGCGGCACCATCAGGCCGCCCGCGCCCTCCACCGCCACCGCCGGAAAGCGCTCGCCGAGGCGGTGCGCCGCGGCGAGGATGCCGTCCACGGTCGGCCCGGCCTCGCCGGGGCCGACCGCGAGGTGCGGCGAGCACGCCGGGCCGTAGCAGAACGGCTGCATCAGCGCGCGCTCCTCGGCGTCCGGCGCGAGGTCGAGGCGGTCGAGGCTGAAATCGAGGTCGGGCGCGGCGAAGCTGCCGTCCGGGAGCGGTCTCGAACCGGTCTGCACCGGCTTCATCGGCGCGACGGCGACGCCGCGGGATTGCAGCCACAAACACAGCGCCGCGGTGACGTGAGTCTTGCCGACGTCGGTGTCGGTGCCGGTGACGACGAAGCCTTTCATGCTCGTCTCTCCTAGCTGTGGGCGATCAGGGTGAGAACCTGATAGGTGACGGGAACGCCGTGCCCGTCGCGGAAACGGTCCTCGTAGGTGCGGGTGAGGCGGCCGACCTCGCGCGGGGTGAGCGGCTTCGCCCCGCCCTTGAACACCGCGCCGATGCCCTTGAAGGACTTGAGGGCGGCGAGCGCGTCGGGGTAGTGGACGATCATCGGCTGCACCGCGTCGTCGATCGCGGCGAGCCCGGCGGCCGCGGTCCACGCCAGATAGTCGGCGGCGGGCGGGTAGTCGAGGGCGGCGAGCGGGCGGCCGAGGGCCTCGGCGTGCGCCGCCGAGAGTTCGGCGAGGGTGCCCGCGACCGGCACCGCGAGCGCGAGGATGCCGCCCGGCTTCAGCGCCGGGGCGAAGCGTGCGAGAGTGCCCGCCTTGTCGGCGAACCACTGGAACGCGAACGACGACGCGACGAGGTCGAAGGCGTTGCCTTCGGCGTCGAAGTCCTCGGCGTCGCCGCAGAGAAAATAATGGCGCGGCCACGCGGCGCGGCAGGTGTCGACCATCGCCGGAGCGAGATCGACCCCGGCGATGCGCAGGCCGGGATAGCGGTGGGTGAGGCGGCGGGTGAGCGAACCGGTGCCGCAGCCGACGTCGAGCGCGGTTTGCGGCGCGAACCCGGGGGGCAGGCCGTCCACCAGCTGCTGCGCCGCCGGGGCCTGCACCACTGCCCAACCGTCGTAGGTGGCGGCGGCGGCCGAGAAGTTGGCGCCGATCGCCGATTTCGCCAGTTGCGCGCTCATCGGTCCGCCTCGCCCGACTGGGCGTTCGCCAGCGCGGCGATCACCTCGGCGACCATCCGCGGATGGGTGAGGGGCAGGGCGTGGCTGCCGCCCGCGACCGCGAGCACGGCGCAGGTGGGCACGCCGTCGTTCAACTGCTGCGCCGCGTGGACGCCGACGATGCGGTCGTCGTCGCCCTGGAGCACCACCGTCGGCGCCGCGACCTGCGGCAGGCGGCGGCGCAGGTCGGTCTTCTCCAGCGCCGCGAGACCCGCGTCGAGGGTTTTGGCGTCGACGTCGGCGAGGGTCGCGAACACCTCGTCGTGATCGTAGCCGGTGCGGTCGCCCGCCAGCGCCTCGCCCCAGAACGCCTTGACGATTCCCGCGGCGTCGCGGCGCAGGCCCTGGCGCATCGCGCGCAGCGCGGCGGGATCGGTGCCGAGGCCGGTCTCGTCGGCGAGCAGGCGCACCGGCGTGGCGATCAGCACCAGATCGGAGACCGCTTCCGGCGCGTCGATCGCCGCCCGGAGCGCGATCTGCCCGCCGAGCGACCAGCCGACCGCGATCACCGGCGCGTCCGGCGCGCGTCCGGCGGCGGCGTTGGCGCGCGCGGCGGCGGCCTTCAGCGCATCGGCGGGGTCGGCGAGGGCGGTCCACCAGTCGAGGTGGGCGACCGGAAGCGCGGGCAGCGCGTCGAGCACGCCGGTCCATGCCGCCGGCCCGGAAGACCAGCCGGAACAGAGGACGATGCCCGGCGCGGCGCTCATCTCAGCAGCCCGAGTTCGCGCGCCACCTCGGCGAAGGCGTCGCGGGCCGCCAGCAGGTCGGCCTCGGTATGGGCGCGGGTGACGGTCAGGCGGAGGCGGGCGGTGCCGGGCGGCACCGTCGGCGGGCGGATCGCCGAGCAGAGGATGCGCCGCGCCGCGAGACGGGCGGCGAAATCCTGGGCGAGGTGGTTGTCGCCCACCATCACCGGCAGGATCGGCGAGGCGAACGGCGGCATCGCGAAGCCCGCCTCGGCAAGCAGGCCGTGCATCCGTCGCGCCATGTCCATCGCCTCGCGCCCGAGGCGGCCTTCGGTTCCGGCGAACAGGTCGAGGGCGGCGATGCCCGCGCCGACGCACGCGGGCGGCAGGCCGGTGGAATAGATGAAGCTGCGGGCGCGGTTGACGATCAGCGCGGCGAGGGTGGCGGAGGTGGCGACGAAGCCGCCGTAGCCGCCGAACGCCTTGCCCATGCCGCAGGTGATGGCGTCGGGCGCGAGGCCCAGTTCGGCGCACATCCCCCTGCCGGAGGGGCCGATCACGCCAATCGCGTGGCTTTCGTCCACCAGCAGCAGCGCGCCGTGGCGCTTCGCGGTGTCCGCCACTTCGGCGAGCGGCGCGGCGTCGCCGTCCATCGAGAAGATCGAATCGGTGATCACCAGCCGGGTTTCGCCGTCCGCCGCCGGGTGCCGGGCGAGAAGCTCGTCGAGGTGGGCGGGGGCGTTGTGGCGGTAGCGGTGCCACTTCATCCCCGACATCCGGATGCCGTCGATCAGGCTCGCGTGGTTGAGCCGGTCGCAGAAGATCAGCGCCTTATCGCCCGCGAGCGCGGGCACCGTGCCGAGGTTGGCGAGGAAGCCCGATCCGAACAGCAGCGCGGTTTCGGTGCCGAGGAACGCCGCCGCCTTGGCCTCGAACGCGGCGTGGAGATCGAGGTGGCCGGAGACCAGCCGCGAGCCCGCCGCCGAGCAGCCGAGGCTTTCGACCGCGGCCACCGCGGCGGCCGCGAGCGCCGGGTGGTGGCCGAGGTCGAGGTAGTCGTTGGAGCAGAAGTTGAGCCAGGTTTCGCCGTCGACGACGAGGCGGCCGCGATTGTCCGGCAGGGGCTTGAGGCTGCGCAGCAGCCCGCGCCGGTTGAGATCGTCGAGCGCCTCTTCCGGGGTCATCGCGGCCTCCGTCTCACTCGGCCGCGTCGAGGGAATCCTCGCTCGCGGACTCCAGCTCCAGCTCGAAGCCGAGATCGTGGATCATCTGGATCGCCGCCGGGGTCTCCTGGCCGCCGGTGGTGAGGTAGCCCTCGACGAAGATCGAGTTGGCGGCGTAGAGCGACAGCGGCTGGAGCTGGCGCAGGTGGTGTTCGCGCCCGCCGGCGACGCGGATATCCACGTCCGGATGCATGAAGCGAAGCAGCGACAGCGCCCGCAGGCAGCGGTTGGGGGTGAGCTTGGTGTCGAGATCGGCGAACGGCGTGCCCTTCACCGGGATCAGGAAGTTGAGCGGGATCGACAGCGGCTCGATCGCGCGCAGGGCGTCGAACATATCGAAGATGTCGTCGTCGTCCTCGCCCTGGCCGATGATGCCGCCCGAGCAGATGCCGAGCCCCGCTTCCTTCGCCGTCATCAGGTTCTTGACCCGGTCGGCGTAGGTGTGGGTGGTGCAGATCTTGGCGTAGTGGCGCGCCGAGGTGTTGAGATTGTGGTTGATGCGGTCGAGGCCCGCGGCCTTGAGCTTCTTCGCCTGTTCGAGCGAGAGGAAGCCGATCGAAAGGCACATCTCGATCGGGGTCTCGGACTTGATCTCGCGGATCATGTCGGCGAGGCGGTCGATCTCGCGGTCGGTGGGCTGGCCGCCCGAAAGCGCCATGCAGTAGCGCTTGGCGTCCATCGCGGTGGCGCGCTTCGCCTCGCTCCTGGCCTTGTCCGCCTGCCACAGCGCGTATTTCTCGATCGGCGCCTGGGACACCCGCGATTGCGAGCAGTAGTGGCAGTCCTCGCCGCACAGGCCGGACTTGACGTTGCTCAGGAGCTGCACGTGCACGCGGTTGCCGCGATAGTGGCGGCGCACGCGGTAGGCCGCCGCCAGCACGTCCATCGTCTCGGCGTCGGCGGCCCCCAGCACGCGCAACGCTTGCTCGCGGTCGAGCGGCTGCTTGGCGATCGCCTGGTCGGCGATGGCATCGTAGTTCATGGCGCTTCCCCCCTCGTTCCCCGGAAAATGCTGGGGACCATACTCAAGCGTGGCGCGCATGTCCAGAAAGCACGCACAATTCGTGGGGGTATGGCTTGCGCCGACAACGGCTTGCGGGCATGGTGATCCGCCGTCGGCGGCCTGGTCCGGATGGCGCGGGTTGCGCGAATCGGCGGGGGCGGGGCTTTGCGCCGCACGGGGGATGCCCATATATCGGACATCGGGTACGGAGCGTGAAAGGCGCGGCGGAAATGGGTTGGTCGGGGATGGTCGGTTCGGACTCCGGGGAGGTGCGCCGCGTCATGGCGGCGGTGGCCGAGCCCGTTCAGGGCCAGGAGCTGAGGATCGACCGGCGCGGCACCTGGTTCTTCAACGGCGAGTCGTTCACCCGTAAGGAACTGGTGTGCCTGCTGGCTTCGCGCCTGCGGCGGACCCAGTCCGGCGGTTACGAGGTTCTGCTGCCGAACGAGACCCGGCCTCTGCCGGTTCTGGTGGCCGACGCGCCGTTTCTCGCGGTCGAGGTGTTCCGCTCCGGGGCGGGCGAGTCCCAGACCTTGAGCTTCCGCACCAACGTCGACCGCATCGTCGCCCTGGATGCCGAGCATCCGCTCTACCTCGCCGAGGATCCCGAACTCGGCGAGCCGGTGCCTTACCTTGTGGTCGCGGAGGGACTCTCGGCGCGGCTGTCGCGCCCGGTTTACTACGAACTCGCCGCGCTCGGCGAAGTCGGCCAACACGACGGAAAGGAAGTCATCGGCATATGGAGCAATCGGCGGTTCTTCGTGCTCGGCGAAACGGCGTAGCCGATCTTTCGGTCGCGGCGATCCGCGCGAAGCTCGCGGCGCTCGGCCCTTCCCCCACCCTTTCCGACATCGGCATTTCCGACGCCCTGGTGGCGGAGGCCGAGGTGCTTTCGGCCGCGCCCGGGCGCGAATCCTGGCGGCCGAGCCTCGACGCGACGCGCCCCGCGGGGGTGCTGGTGCCGCTGGTGGCGCGTGCGGGCGCCCTCAACGTGCTCCTCACCCGCCGCACCGATCACCTCCACCACCACGCCGGGCAGATTTCCTTCCCCGGCGGCCGCAAGGAAGAGAGCGACGCCACCATCGAGGCCACCGCGCTGCGCGAGGCGCGGGAGGAGATCGGCCTCGACGCGCGGCTGGTGACGGTGCTCGGCGTGCTGCCGCAATACGTGACCCTGACGCGCTTCGCGATCACCCCGGTGGTGGGGCTGGTGACGCCGCCGTTTGATCTCAAGCCCGATCCGTTCGAGGTCGCCGACATCTTCGAGGTGCCGCTCGCTCACCTCGTCGATCCCGCCCATCACGAGCGCCACTTTCGCGAGGAGAACGGCCGCCGTCGCGGATTCTACGCGATTCCCTACGGCGAACGCTTCATCTGGGGCGCGACCGCCGGTATCCTGGTGAACTTCGCGGCTCTGCTGGCGGGTCATGGCTAATTTCATCCTGCGTTTCGTGCTGCCGTTCCTGGCGCCGTTCGTCGCCTATTTCGCATGGGTCTCGCTGATGCGCCGGTTCGGCGCGGAGCGCGAATGGAAGCACCCGTGGCATCTGCTGTTCGCGGCTGGCGCTGTGTGCCTGGTGGCGGTGCTCGCCTGGTTCGCGCTCACCAGCGGCGCGCCCGCGGGGGCTGTCTACGTGCCGCCGGAGTGGAAGGACGGCCAAATCGTTCCCGGCCATTACCTTCCCGCGCCGCCGCCGCGGTAGGAGGGGCGGCGATGCTTCCGCTCGGCCAACTTCCGCCGCAGGACTGGCTCACCCAACCCGACACCCGCACGGTGATGGCGGCGCTTGCCGCCCGCGGCGCGACCGCGCGCTTCGCCGGGGGGTGCGTGCGCGACGCGTTGCTCGGACGGCCGGTCGCCGACGTCGATATCGCCATCGACGTGCCGCCGGAGGAAACCCTGGCGCTGCTCGCGGCGAAGGGCATCCGCGCCGTGCCCACCGGGCTCGCTCACGGCACGGTGACGGCGGTGCTGCCGGGCCGCAGCTTCGAGATCACCACCCTCCGGCGAGACGTCGAGACCGACGGCCGCCATGCGGTGGTCGCCTTCACCGACGACTGGGCGGCCGACGCGATGCGGCGCGACCTCACCATCAACGCCCTCTATGCCGATGCCGACGGCGCGGTCTATGACTATTGCGAGGGGCTCGCCGACCTGGGCGCGCGGCGGGTGCGCTTCGTCGGCGACGCGGCGGCGCGGGTCGAGGAGGACGTGCTGCGGATTCTCCGTTTCTTCCGCTTCTTCGGCCGCTACGGCGCGCCGCCGCCCGACGTCGAGGCGCTCGCCGCGTGCCGCCGCTTCGCCCCCCGCATCGCCGGTCTCTCGGGCGAGCGGATCGCGCGGGAGATGCTGAAGATCCTCTCGGGCCCCGACCCCGCCGAGGTGATCCTGCTGATGCGCGGCGAGGGCGTGGCGCGGCAGGTGCTGCCGGAGCCTTTCGCGCCGGGGCGGCTGCGGGTGCTGTCGTGGCTCGAAACCCGCGGCCTCGTCGGGCTCGACGCCGATCCGATCCGCCGTCTCGCGGCGCTGATCGCGACTCTCGATCCCATCGCCGACGCCGACCGCGCCGCCGCGCTGGCGGGGCGCTGGCGGCTCTCCAACCGCGAGACCGACCGGCTTGCCGGGTGTCTTGCCGCCGACCGGCCGCATGCCGGGATGAGCCGCGCCGACGCACGCCGCGCGCTCGCCGACTGCGGGCCGGAAACCTGGCGCGACCGCGTGCTGCTCGCCTGGGCGGAATACCGCCACGGCTATGGCGCGGGCGGGCCGTTGCCGGGGTCGCGCGGGTCGGCGGCGTGGGAGGCGCTGCTGCGCCTGCCCGAGACCGCGCCGGTGCCGCCGTTCCCGTTGAAGGGGGCGGATGCGCTCGCTCTCGGGGTGCCGCCCGGGCCGCGCGTCGGCGAACTCTTGCGGGCGGTCGAGGCGGAGTGGCGGGCGGAGGATTTCGCTCCCGACCGCGCCGCGTTGCTCGACCGGCTGAAGGCGCGCGCCGGGTGACGATGGTCATAGGCGGCGCGCGGCGCCGCCGCTACGACGGGAGCCGGAGGGCTCGATGGCGAAACGTTCGGTCTGCTTCGTCGGCGACGAACTGATGCTCGGTCTGCGCGACCCGGAAGGGTTCGGCTGGCCGCAGCGGTTGACGCGCGCCGAACGCGACCACGGCCACGCGATCGTCAACTATGTGCTCGGCGTCGAGGGCGACACCACCCGCGACGTCGCGCGGCGCTGGCGCGCCGAGGCGGAGGTGCGGCTCACCGGCCTGCCCGCCGCCGCCGTGGTGTTCTGCTTCGGCGTCAACGATCAGGCGGGCGACGCGGGCGGCGTGCGTGTGCCCTTGCCGGAGAGCCTCTACGCCGCCGAGGCGATCGTTTCCGAGGCCGCGTCGTGGCGCGCGGCGTTCTGGATCGGGCCGCCGCCGGTGCTGGCGAGCGGCCTGGTGCAATCGGGGCGGCAGGGTCAGGCGATGATCTACGACCCGGTGCGGGTGCGCGGCCTGTCGCAGGGGTTCGCCGCCGCCGCGGCGCGCTGCGGCGTGCCCTACCTCGACCTGTGCGGCGCGCTCGGCGAGCGCTATGCGCGAGCGCTCGCGCAGGGCAACGGCGTCGTTCCCGCCGCCGACGGTCAGGCGGCGATCGCCGCCGCGGTCGAGGCCTGGAAGCCCTGGCGCGACTGGCTCGACCACAACACCGCTCCCAACCTCTACTTCGCCTGAGGAAATCCGCCGGTCTGGCGCAGCGCCTCGGCGAGCGCGATCGCCGCCGCGCTCGCGAGGTTGAGCGAGCGGGTCTCGGCGCGGATCGGAATCAGCACCCGCGCCGCGGCGGCGGCGTGGACCTCCTCCGGCACCCCCGCGCTCTCGCGCCCGAACAGCAGCACGTCGTCGGCGCGGAAGGCGAACCCGGGCAGCGGCGTCGCGCCCCGGGTCGAAAGCAGCACCAGCCGCCCGGCGCAGTGCGCGCGGAAGCTCTCCCATCCCGGGTGACGGACGATCTCGGCGGCGGCGAGGTAGTCCATACCGACGCGGCGCATCCGGCGGGCGTCCCAGACGAAGCCCTCCGGCCCGATCACGTCGAGCGGAACCCCGAAACACGCGGCGAGGCGCGCCACCGCCGCCACGTTCTGGGGAATGTCGGGCTGATAGAGGGCGACGCGCATGGCATGGAACCTTTTGAGGAAGAGCCGGAATCGGGTACTTTTGAAGCGGGCGGGCCTAGGAATGGCGTCGCCGAGTGCCTAGCTTGATCACAAGTGCCCGAGCGCCGCCCTGCGCGCAAGGGATGTATCGGAATCGAGGGGGGAGTTGATGTCCGACCACGCGATCAACGAGACGCCGAAGACGCGCCGCGACTTCCTGTTCGCCGCCGCCACGGCGGTCGGCGCCGCCGGAACCGCGCTCGCGGTCTGGCCGTTCGTCGACAGTCTCAATCCCGCCGCCGACACCCGCGCCCTCTCCACCGTCGAGGTCGACCTCGCGCCGATCGCGGCGGGGCAGGCGATCACGGTGAAGTGGCGGGGCAAGCCGGTCTTCATCCGCCACCGCACCCCGCAGGAGATCGAGGCGGCGCGCGCGGTGAACGTTTCCGACCTGCGCGATCCGCAGGCCGACGACGCGCGGGTGCAGAAGGCCGAGTGGCTGATCATGGTGGGCGTCTGCACCCACCTCGGCTGCGTGCCGCTGGGGCAGAAGGCGGGCGATCCGCACGGCGACTTCGGCGGCTGGTTCTGCCCCTGCCACGGTTCCCATTACGACACCTCGGGGCGCATCCGCAAGGGACCGGCTCCGGCCAACCTCGCGGTGCCGGACTACGCCTTCCTCAGCGACACTCAGGTTCGCATCGGCTAAACAAGAATAACGCTTTTCGGGTCGGAGACGATTTCGCCATGACTGCTCCCGGACGTCTGAACAAGGCTCTCGACTGGGTCGACCAGAGGTTGCCGCTGGTCTCCCTGATGAAGCACAGCGCGATCGACTATCCGACGCCGAAGAACCTGAACTACTGGTGGAACTTCGGCTCGCTCGCGGGCTTCATGCTGGTGGTGATGATCGTCACCGGGCTGTTCCTGGCGATGCAGTACACGCCGCACGTCGACATGGCGTTCGATTCGGTCGAACGCATCATGCGCGACGTCAACTACGGCTGGCTGATCCGCTATCTTCACATGAACGGCGCGTCGATGTTCTTCGTCGTCGTCTACATCCACCTCTTCCGCGGCCTGTATTACGGCTCCTACAAGCCGCCGCGCGAACTGCTGTGGTGGATCGGCCTGGTGATCCTGCTGCTGATGATGGCGACCGCGTTCATGGGCTACGTGCTGCCGTGGGGGCAGATGAGCCTGTGGGGCGCGACCGTGATCACCAACCTGTTCTCGGCGATCCCGGTGGTGGGCGAGCACATCGTCACCCTCCTGTGGGGCGGCTTCTCGGTCGACAACCCGACGCTCAACCGCTTCTTCGTGCTGCACTTCCTGCTCCCCTTCGCGATCTTCGGGGTGGTGATCCTGCACGTCTGGGCGCTGCACACGGTGAAGTCGAACAATCCGCTCGGCATCGACGTCAAGGGACCGCAGGACGTCATCCCCTTCCACCCGTACTACACGGTGAAGGACCTGTTCGGCGTCGGCGTGTTCCTGATCGTCTACTGCGCGTTCGTGTTCTGGTATCCCAACTACCTCGGCCATCCGGACAACTACATCCCCGCCAACCCGATGGTGACGCCGCCGCACATCGTGCCCGAATGGTACTTCCTGCCGTTCTACGCGATCCTGCGCGCGGTGCCGGACAAGCTGATGGGCGTGATCGCGATGTTCGCCGCGATCCTGGTGCTGTTCGCGCTGCCGTGGCTGGACAGCTGCAAGGTCCGCTCCGGCACCTTCCGGCCGTGGTTCAAGGTGGCGTTCTGGCTGTTCGTGGTCGATTGCGTGATCCTCGGCTACGTCGGCGCGATGCCGGCGGAAGGGATCTGGATCGTGCTCGGGCGGATCGCGTCGATCTACTACTTCGTCCACCTGCTGGTGTTCCTGCCGCTGCTGTCGAAGTTCGAGAAGACCCGGCCGCTGCCCGAGAGCATCGGCCAGCCGGTGCTGCCCGGCGGGGGCGGCGGGGTTTCGGCCGCCGGCGCGGCGAAGGCGCTCGTGCTGCTGTTCGCGGTGTTCCTGGCGTCCGCGCCCGCGTTCGCGGCCGAGGGCACCACGCTGCGCAAGCAGTCGTGGAGCTGGCAGGGGGTGTTCGGCACCTACGACGAGGCGCAGCTGCGCCGCGGCTATCAGGTCTATCGCGAGATCTGCGCCGCCTGCCATGCGATGAAGCTGGTCCACTTCCGCAACACCCAGGCGCTCGGCTTCACCGAGGACGCGGTGAAGGAACTCGCCGCCAGCTACACCGTCACCGACGGGCCGGACGACAACGGCGACATGTTCGAACGCCCGGCCGTGCCGTCGGACCGCTTCCCCTCGCCGTTCCCCAACGAGAACGCCGCGAAGGCCGCCAACGGCGGTGCGCTGCCGCCCGATCTCTCGCTGATCGTCAAGGCGCGCGAGGGTGGGCCGGATCACGTGTTCTCGATCCTCACCGGCTTCGCGCCGCAGCCGCCGGACGTCGAGCTGCCGCCGGGCAAGTTCTACAACACCGCGTTTCCCGGCCACGCGATCTCGATGCCGCCGCAGCTCCCCGACGGCGCGATCGAGTTCCCCGACGGCGCCCCCAACGACGCCGAGGCGATCGCCCGCGACGTCACCGCGTTCCTGCAATGGGCCGCCGAGCCCGAGCTCGAGGAGCGCCACGCGATGGGGGTGAAGACGGTGCTGTTCCTGTTCGCCGCCACCGCGCTGATGTATGCGCTCAAGCGGCGGGTCTGGGCGGCGGTCCACTAGGGTCCGGCCTTGTCTCTTTCGGCGCTTCGGGGCTATCCTCCGCCCCGAAGCGGTTTTCTTGACTGAAAGGGTGGATTATGGGCGAGGCGGTGCTGGGAATCATCGGCGGCTCGGGGGTTTACGACATCGACGGCCTTGCCGATCGGGAGTGGCGGACGTTCGAGACCCCGTTCGGCGCGCCGTCCGACGACCTGCTGTGCGGCACCCTCGACGGGCAGCGGCTGGTGTTCCTGCCGCGCCACGGCCGCGGCCACCGGATCCCGCCGTCGGAGCTGAATTTCCGCGCCAACGTGCACGCGCTGAAGCAGGCGGGCGTCACCGACGTGGTCTCGATCTCGGCGGTCGGCTCGCTGCGCGACGACCTGACCCCCGGCACCTTCGTGATCGTCGACCAGTTCATCGACCGCACCTTCGCGCGGGTGAAGAGCTTCTTCGAAACCGGACTGGTCGCCCACGTCTCGATGGCGCATCCGGTGTGCGCCCGCCTCGGCGACGCCCTCGAACAGGCGGCGCGCGCGCTCGCGCTTCCGGTGCGGCGCGGCGGCACCTATCTGGTGATGGAGGGGCCGCAGTTTTCGACCAAGGCGGAATCCGACCTCTACCGAATGTGGGGGTGCGACGTCATCGGCATGACCAACATGCCCGAGGCCAAGCTCGCCCGCGAGGCGGAGATCTGCTACGCCACCGTGGCGATGGTCACCGACTACGACTGCTGGCATCCCGACCACGACGGCGTCACCGTCGATCAGGTGGTGAAGGTGTTGCTGGCGAATGCCGACAACGCCCGCAATCTGGTGAAGGCGGTCGCGCCGCTGCTGCGCCATCGCCCGGAAGCCTGCCCCGAAGGCTGCGACCGCGCCCTCGACCATGCCCTGATCACCGCGCCCGAGGCGCGCGATCCGGCCCTGGCGGACAAGCTCCGCGTCGTCGCCGGGCGGGTGCTGGCATGAAGGTCGGCGGCATCCCCACCCGCACCATCTGGCCCGCCGACGACGGCAAGACGGTCGAGATCATCGACCAGACCCTCCTGCCGCACGACTTCGACGTGGTGAAGCTCGCCACCGTGGAGGAGGCGGCGCGCGCCATCTCCACCATGCAGGTGCGCGGCGCGCCGCTGATCGGCGCCGCCGCCGCCTACGGGCTGGCGCTGGCGATGGAGAACGATCCCTCGGACGAGGCGCTCGCCGCCGCCTACGAGATGCTGCTCGCCACCCGCCCCACCGCGATCAACCTGCGCTGGGCGCTGGACGACGCGCGCGCCGTCATCGCCCGCGCCGAACCCAACCGCCGCGCGCTCGCCGCCTGGATGCGCGCCAACGAGATCGCCGACGACGACGTGGAGATCAACCACGCCATCGGCGTCCACGGTCTCGGTCTGCTGCGGGAGATCCACGGGAGGAAGGGTGGCGCCGGGCGCCTCAACGTGCTCACCCACTGCAATGCCGGGTGGCTCGCCACCGTGGACTGGGGCACCGCGCTCGCCCCCATCTACATGGCCCACGACGCGGGGATTCCCGTCCACGTGTGGGTGGACGAGACCCGGCCGCGCAACCAGGGCGCCAGCCTCACCGCCTGGGAGCTGGGCAGCCACGGCGTGCCGCACACCGTGATCGCCGACAACGCGGGCGGCCATCTGATGCAGCACGGCCTCGTCGACGCCTGCATCGTCGGCACCGACCGCACCACCGCCAGCGGCGACGTGTGCAACAAGATCGGCACCTACCTGAAGGCGCTCGCCGCGCACGACAACGGGGTGCCGTTTTTCGTCGCTCTGCCGGGGCCGACGATCGACTGGACGCTCACCGACGGCGTAGCGCAGATTCCCATCGAGCAGCGTGCCGCCACCGAACAGTCGCACATCGCGGGCCTGGCCGAGGACGGCACGGTCAAGACCGTGCGCCTAGTGCCGGAGGGCTCGGCCTGCGCCAACTACGCCTTCGACGTCACGCCGGCGCGCCTGGTGACGGCCCTCGTCACCGAGCGCGGCGTCTGCGCCGCGTCGGCCGAGGGGCTTCTTTCTCTCTATCCGGAACGGAACCTCGCATGAGCCTGCCGCCGCGTCCTCTGCGTTACGATCTTCTCCGCGTCGCGTCCGATCTGACCCGCCTCGGCCTCAACAAGGGCACCGCGGGCAACGTTTCGGTGCGCTTCGAGGACGGCCTGCTGATCACGCCGTCGGGCGTGCCCGCGGCGCGGCTGTCGCCCGCGCTGATGGTCGAGATCGACGGCCGCGGCGGCTTTCATGGCGAGGCCGCGCCGTCGTCCGAATGGCGCTTCCATCGCGACATCTACGCCCATCGGCCGGACGTCGGCGCGGTGGTCCACACCCATGCGCCGTTCTGCACCGCGCTCGCCTGCCAGCGCCGCGGCATTCCCGCGTTCCACTACATGATCGCGGTGGCGGGGGGCAAAACCATCCGCTGCGCCGACTACGCCACCTTCGGCAGTCAGGAGCTTTCCGACGCCGCGGTGGCGGCGCTCGAAGGCCGCCGCGCGTGCCTGCTCGCCAATCACGGCATGATCGCCACCGGGGCGAACCTCGACGCCGCGCTCAAGCTCGCGCAGGAGGTCGAGGAACTGGCGGAGCAATATTGGCGGGTACTGCAACTCGGCGAGCCGATTCTCATCGACGATGCCGAGATGGACCGGGTGCTGGAGAAATTCCGCTCCTACGGTCAACCGCGTAAAGTGTAGCGAGACAATCGACCGCCTCGGCGCTGGCCTCGAAGACGGGTTCGCGGTATCCTTCAGACTCGCATTTTCCGGCGACCTCCAAGGATCGAATTCATCATGGCTGCGAACACCATCACCGGCATCGACCATCTCGTCGTCGGCGTCAAATCCCTTGCGGAAGCGGTGGATACCTACGCGCGCCTGGGCTTCGCGCTCACTCCCTACGGCCAGCACGAGGGGATGGGCACCGGCAACCACTGCATCATGATGCCGCACGACTACATCGAACTGGTGGGCGTCTCTCCCGAGGCCGCCGACAGCGAACTGCGACGCCGTCTGACCAAGTCTCTCGAGTCGCGCGGCAACGGCGTGATGGCGGTGGCCTTCCACACCGAGGACGGTGCCGCCACCCATCAGGCGCTGGTGCGCAAGGGCGTCGCCGCAGCCGCGCCGCAGTCGGTGATCCGCACCATCGGCACCAAGCCGCAGCCGGTACGCGCCGCGCTGTCGATGGTGCGCCTGCCCGAGGACGCGCTGGTCGGTCTGTCGGCGTTCGTCGCTCAGCATCTTTCGCCCGAGGCGGTGCGGCGGCCGGGGTGGATGGCGCACCCGAACGGTGCGGTGGGTCTCGATTCGCTGACCCTGATCGTCGACGATCCGATGGCGGCGAAGGATGCCTACGAAAGCTTCTTCGGCGCCGGCGTGGCCGCGATCACCGACCATACCGTGGCGGTTCACCTCGGCGATCACACCATCTTCCTCTGCTCGGCCGATCAGCTCACCCAGCTCCACCCCGACGTCGAGCTCGACGACGCGCCGAAGCCGCCCGCGCCGGTGGCGATCGGCATCAAGGTGCGCGACATCGAGGAAACCGCGCGGGTTCTGGCGGCCAACCGCGTCGGCTTCCGAATGCTGAAGGAAGGGATGATCCGGGTGCCGCCGTCCGAGACTCTCGGCACCCTGATCGAGTTCTGCGAAGGCTGACCCCCGTAGCGTCGAAACGCGAAAGCCCCCGGATCGGGGGCTTTCGCTTATGTGGGCCGGGGATCAGGTCTTCGGCTGCGGATCCGCGACGAGCTGCGGCATGATCGCGTCCACGCTCTTGCGGATCATCCGGTCCAGGGGGTCGCGGAAGCGCGCGACGGTGTCCGGCGGATAGTAGTCGAGCGCGGTGGTGGCCGGGATGTCTCCGGGCAGCGGTTCGCTGGCGAAGCCGAAGGCGCTGCGCGCACGGCCGCTGCGCCGGTCGTAGAGGATGGCGCGGCAGGCCGCGTAGGCTTCGAGCGGTTCCACCTTGGAATCGATGGTGCCGAAGAAGGTGCCGCCGCGCCGCGACCGGATGCCGACGCCCTTGTAGGTCGCGTTGCGGGGGCCGGAGACGGACGGAATGATCGCGAGCAGGTAATCGTAGGAGTCGACGTCGCCGGAGAAGGCGCGGGCGTAGTCCTGCTCGGCCGCGCTGGCGAAGGCGTTGCCGCGCAGCATGTCGGTGATCACCAGCTTCACCGAATTCACCTCGAGCTCGCCGACGCGCGCGCCGGGCAGCGCCGCCTTCACCCGCTCGCGGGCGGCGGCGGCAAGCTCCCAGTCCTTGATCACGAGCATTCCGTGATTGGAGTTGGCGGGATAGGCGAGGTCGTAGTAGTCGCGCGACATAACGTTGCCGCAGGTTGCCGCGACGCCGACGGATGTCACGTCGTCGCGCGGGAAGCCCTGATACACCGAGCAGCCGCCGAGCGCGGCGAGCGCGACGACGGCGAGCGGCCCGCGCAGGACGCGGGCGACGAACGAGCGGATCACGATTTTCCCCCATGAGACGAACGGCGACGCGCCGCCCGGAAATGCGGCGGAATTCTGGCGTCGGCTCCGCCGCGACCCTGTGATGCGGGTCACAGGCGCGGTCGATTATCCCAGATGACGGGCGAGAAATTCGTAGGTGCGGCGCTCGGCGGCGCGGGTGGCGAGAAGATCGAAGCCCGGACGGTGCGGGCAGGTGAAGGCGTGTCCGGCGTCGTAATCGAACGCGACCACTCCCGGCACGCCGCGAATCCGTTCGCGCAATTCGGCCGGGGTCTTGGCATCGCGCGCGCCGAAGTGGATCAGCACCGGGCACACCGGAGTTTCGCGTGCGAACGCCGCGAGATGTCCGGGCGAGCCCAGTACCGCGGCGGCGAGCGGCAAGGCATGGGCGGCGCGCCAGCCGAGGCTCGCGCCATAGCTCTCGCCCACCGCGGCGATGCCGCCGAACGGCCGCAGCACCTGGATGCACGCGGCGATATCCTTGAGCGGTGCGTCCCAGCCGATCGCGTCGCGCAGGCTACGGCCGTGTTCCGCACCCGCTTCCGAATAGTCGAGCTCGACGCCCTTCTCGGCGCGGTCGAACAACGCCGGAACGCGCACCGCGTAGCCCTCGTCGGCGAGGGCGTCGGCGAGGCCGCGGATGTGGGTGTTGACGCCGTAGATCTCGTGCAGCAGCACCACCCCGCCCTTGGCCGTGCCGATCGGGTCGGCGCGATAGGCGGCGAACCGATGTCCGTCCGCCGCGGTCAGGTGCACGATCGCGCCCATGTCGAAGCTCCTTCAGGCCAGGGGTGTCCGCACGGCGCGCCGGGTATGGCAGGGCTGCACGCGATGCGCTTGAACGGCGGGGCGGAACACCCCATTGACTACGTGGTGATTGCATTCATGCAACATGCTCGCCTGCGGCGCGCTCGCCGTCAACCCAACAAGGACCCCCACCGTGCTTCTTCCTTCCGCCTCGGCGCCCGTCGGCAACATCGAACCTCCCTCAGCCGACGATCCTCCTCGCGCGATCGCCTTCATCGTCATCTCGACCGTCCTGTTCGCGGTGCTCTGGGTCGTCGTCAAGCTGCTGTCGCCGCGCTATTCGGTCTACGAACTCACCTTCTTCCGCAATTTCTTCGCGATCATTCCGGCGGTGCTGATGCTGGTGCACTACGGCGATTTCGGCGTGCTCCGGGTCAAGCGGATTTCCGGCCACGTCTGGCGCGCGGTGCTGGGCATCACCGCGATGATGCTGGGGTTCGCGTCCTACACCCTGATGCCGCTCGCCAACGCGGTGGCGATCTCGTTCATGTCGCCCCTCGTCATCACCGCGCTGTCGGTGCCGCTGCTGGGCGAGAAGGTGGGGCCGTGGCGCTGGAGCGCGGTGGTGGTCGGCTTCGTCGGCGTGCTGGTGATCGTCAATCCGGGGGAAGGCTTTCTCACCACCGGCGCGCTGGTGGCGATCGGCGGCGCGGCGGTCACCGCGCTCGCGATGATCACCATCCGCCAGCTCAACCGCTCCGACAAGCCGGTGGCGATCGTGTTCTATTTTGCGCTGTTCGCGACCCTGTTCTCGGCGCTGCCGCTGCCGTTCGTGTGGGTCACGCCGCAGGGCTGGGACTGGGCGCTGTTGATCGGCGCGGGGCTTTCGGGCGGGTTCGGCCAGCATTTCATGACCCGCGCGTTCGCGCTCGCGCCCGCCGCGGTGGTGAGCCCGTTCAACTACGTCTCGCTGATCTGGTCGACGGCGGCGGGCTGGCTGTTCTGGGGCGATCTCCCCGCCAGCAACGTTTATTTCGGCGCGGCGATCGTGATCGCCTCGGGGCTCGTCATCCTCTGGCGCGAGACCCGCAGGGGCGTGAAGTTCTGAGCGGTATGAAGGAAAGGCCGGGGTTGCCCGGCCTTTCCTTCGATCTTAGACGTTGAACAGGAAGTGGAAGATGTCGCCGTCCTTGACGAGGTACTCCTTGCCCTCGGACCGCATCTTTCCCGCTTCCTTGGCGCCCTGTTCGCCCTGACAGGCGACGAAATCGTCGAAGGCGATGGTTTCGGCGCGGATGAACCCCTTCTCGAAATCGGTGTGGATCGCGCCCGCGGCCTCGGGGGCCTTGGCGCCGTCGCGCACCGTCCAGGCCCGCGCCTCCTTGGGGCCGACGGTGAAGAAGGTGATCAGCCCGAGGAGTGCGTAACCGGCGCGGATCACCCGCGACAGGCCCGCCTCGGCGAGGCCGAGGTCGGCGAGGAACTCGGCGCGCTCGTCGTCGGGGAGCTGGGAGAGCTCGGCCTCGATCGCGGCGGAGACGATCACGCTCGCCGCGCCTTCGGCCTTCGCCTTTGCGGCGACCTTGGCGGAGAGCGCGTTGCCCGCGGCGGCGTCCTCCTCGGCGACGTTGCAGACGTAGAGAACCGGCTTGCCGGTGAGGAGCTGCAGGCGGTCGAACGCGCGGCGGCTGTCGAGGTCGGCGGGGCGGACGGTGCGCGCGGGGCGGCCCTCGCGCAGCGCCGCCAGCACCGGCTCCATCAGGTCGACCTGCGCCTTCGCATCCTTCTCGCCCGATTTCGCCTTCTTCTGCAGCGGCACGATGCGCTTTTCGAGGCTGTCGAGGTCGGCGAGCATCAGTTCGGTCTCGACGGTTTCGGCGTCGCGGATCGGGTCGATCGCGCCGTCGACGTGGGTGATGTCGTCGTTCTCGAAGCAGCGCAGAACGTGGACGATCGCGTCGACCTCGCGGATGTTGGCGAGGAACTGGTTGCCGAGCCCCTCGCCCTTCGACGCGCCGCGTACCAGTCCGGCGATGTCGACGAACTCGAGCTGGGTGGGGATGGTCTTCTGCGACTTCGCCATCGTCGCCAGGGTGTCGAGGCGCGGATCCGGCACCGCGACGCGGCCGACGTTGGGCTCGATGGTGCAGAACGGGAAGTTCGCCGCCTGCGCCGCCGCGGTGGCGGTGAGCGCGTTGAACAGGGTCGACTTGCCGACGTTGGGCAGGCCGACGATGCCGCAATTGAAGCCCATCAGGCGTCTCCCTCGGAGTTGCGGGCGGGCGCGCCCGGTTTGGGTTTCTTCGGCTTCGGCGGCTGGGTGAGCAGCGCCACCCGGGTGGCGAATCCGGCGTCGTCGCCCGTCACCAGCAGCGGCGCGGCTTCGGCGACCGCGTCGAGCAGCGGTTCCAGCCAGGCCTGTTCGACCTTGGCGAAGTCCGACAGCACGTGGCCCTGCACGCGGTCCTTGTCGCCCGGGTGGCCGATGCCGAGGCGCACCCGCCGGGTGTCGTTGGAGAAGAGCTCGGCAAGGCTGCGGAGGCCGTTGTGGCCGGCGGCGCCGCCGCCCTTCTTGACCCGCAGTTTGCCGGGGGCGAGGTCGAGTTCGTCGTGGAAGACGATCACGTGCTCGGGGGGAATCTTGAAGAAGCGCGCGGTCGGGCCGACGCACGCGCCCGATTTGTTCATGTAGGTCTGCGGCTTGAGCAGCATCACCCGCTCGCCCGCGATCTCGCCCTCGGCGGCGAGGCCCTGGTTGCGGGCCTTCCAGACGGAGATCCCATGGCGGCGGGCGATCGCGTCCACCGCCATGAATCCAATGTTGTGCCGGTTGCGGGCGTAGTCCGCTCCGGGGTTGCCCAGTCCGACGATCAGTCGCATCGCGTCGTCCGTTCCGCTCCCGGCAAGAGGCGGATTACGCCTTGGCTTCCGTCGTCTCGGTGGTCTCGGCGGTCGCGGCTTCCTCGCTCTTGAGGCCGCTCGGCGCGACGATCGTGGCGACGGTGAAGTCGCGGTCGATGGTCGGCTTCACGCCGTTCGGCAGGGCGATCGCCGAGATGTGCAGCGAGTCGCCGACGTCGAGGCCGGTCAGGTCGGCGATCAGCACTTCCGGGATCGCATCGGCCTTGCAGACCACCTCGATCTCGTGACGGACGACGTTGAGCACGCCGCCGCGCTTGATGCCCGGGGAGCGCTCTTCGTTGACGAACTTCACCGGCACGTCGACTTCGACGGTCGAGTCGGCGGTAATGCGCAGGAAGTCGACGTGGATCGGACGGTCGGAGACCGGATGCACCTGGAGGTCCTGGCACATCGTCAGGGTCTTTTCGCCGTCGACATCGATTTCGAACTGGTGGGTCCAGAAGCCGGGGCGGGCCATCTGGGCGAGCAGCTGGCGCGGGTCGATCGAGAAGAGCACCGGCGGCTGCTTGTCACCATAGATGACGCCCGGAACCAAACCCTGGTTCCGCACCGCACGAGCTGCCCCCTTACCGGCCCGTTCCCGCTTCGCAGCGGTCAAAGTCGTGGATTTCATGACTGGTCTACTCCTTGGTCGTCATGGTTGGCGGCGGCCTCCAGGGGTGCCGACGCCCGATGCCGCCCATCGGGGACGGGCGGCGAAGTGGGGTGTTTACGCTTTTTCCGCCCGCCGGTCAATCGAACAGGCTGGAGACCGAACGCTCCTCGGACACGCGGGTGATCGCCTCGGCGAGCAGCGGCGCGATCGACAGCACGCGCAGCTTCGCGCTGCCCTTCACTGCCTCGGTCGCCTGAATGCTGTCGGTGATGATCATCGATTCGAGCGGCGACTTCGACACCCGCTCCACCGCCGCGCCCGAAAGCACGCCGTGGGTGACGTAGGCGTGCACCGAGTTGGCGCCGTCGGCGATCAGGGCGTGGGCGGCGTTGCAGAGGGTGCCCGCGGAATCGACGATGTCGTCGACCATGATGCAGTCGCGGCCCTTCACGTCGCCGATGATGTTCATCACTTCCGAGACGCCCGCGCGCTCGCGGCGCTTGTCGATGATCGCGAGATCGGCATCGATGCGGCGCGCCAGGGTGCGGGCGCGCACCACGCCGCCGACGTCGGGCGAGACGATCATCGGCCGCTCGGAGCCGAGGCGCGCCTTGATGTCCTTCGAGAACACCGGCGCGGAGTAGAGGTTGTCGAGCGGGATGTCGAAGAAGCCCTGGATCTGGCCGGAATGCAGGTCGAGGGTGACGACGCGGTTGGCGCCCGCCTCGGTGATCAGGTTGGCGACGAGCTTCGCCGAGATCGGCGTGCGCGGGCCGGTCTTGCGGTCCTGGCGGGCGTAGCCGAAGTAGGGCATCACCGCGGTGATGCGCCGTGCCGAGCCGCGCCGCAGGGCGTCGAGCGCGATCAGCAGCTCCATCAGGTTGTCGTTGGTGGGGAACGACGTCGATTGGACGACGAAGACGTCCTCGCCGCGCACGTTCTCCTGGATTTCGACGAAGATTTCCATGTCGGAGAAGCGGCGGATGCTGGCGTTCGTCAGCTCGATGTTCATGTAGTCGGCGATCGCCTCGGCGAGAGGACGATTGCTGTTGCAGGCGACGACTTTCATGCCGGCGGTTCTCCTAGGCGGGCGGGCGCGGCCCCGATGCGCGAAACGGGTAGGGAAAACGCGGGATTTCTAGCAGCGCGGGGCGGGGTTGTAAACCCGCGTTCACCGGGTTCCGGCGTCGCGCGCGGCGCGGGCCTTGTCGATGGTGGCGGCGATGCCGGGGGCGGCGGCGGCGGCGATCGCTTCGGCCGCCGCTCCCCAGGCGCGGGCGAGGGCGGCGGCGGGCACGGTGTTGCCCTGTTCGAAGGTGCCGAGCGTCCGGCCGTCGGCGTCCTTGACCGTCCAGACGATCGCGATCCGGCGCACTTCGGCGGTGCCGATCGTCCTGGCGGGGCCGACGTCGACCGTGCCCTTGACCGCCCAGGGTGCGCCGTCTTCCGCCTTCACCACCGGCTGCATCCCGGCGCGCCGCAGGTGGCCGATCATCGCGAATCGCAGAAGGGTGTTGCCGTCGCTGCCGGCGCCGTCGACGAGGTCCACGAACACCTTTTCCATCTGCGGCTTCGGCGCGTCGGCGGGCGGCGGCAGGCCGCCGCGCGCGGGGGCGCGGCCCATCAAGGTTTCGAGCGGCGAAACCGTCGACGGCACGCGCGGCGGCCGGTAGCCGAGGCGGTCGGCGAGGGTGAGGGCCCAACGCGGCGCGGCTTCCGGCGCGTCGAGCGGCAGGGCGACCATGATCGGCGGCATCGCCCTGCCGTCGCGCGGCGGGCGGCTGATCATCAGCGGCGCGACGCCGTTCTCGGGCGGCGCCGCCAGCCAGGCGAGAATCTGAGGTGCGGCGGCGGGGCAGGGGTCGGCGGGCGCGGCGAGAATCTCGCGCCGCACCAGCTCGTCGGCGAGCGCGCCGCGCAACGCGGCCGCCATTTCCGGCGACAGCGCCGGAAACGCGGAAATGCACAGCACTTCGGCGGAGGTCTGCGGCAGGCCGACCTCGGGCTCGCCGGTCACGTCGCGGCCGAACGGACGCGGAGTCTCGCACGCGGCGACCAGCGCCGCGGCCGCGAGGACGCCGAGCCGAGCGAACCTCATCGTTCGAGGACGATCGCCGACAGACAGCGCCCGTAGTCGGGCTCGCCCGACTGCACCGCGCGGCGATAGCTGAAGAAACGGTCCGACTCGCGGCAGGTGTCGCACGGCGTGCGGATCACCTCGGTGATGCCCTGGCGCGCGAGCTTGCGCGCGACGTAGGCGGGCAGGTCGAACATGAAGTGTCCGTCGCGACGCGACGGCGCGAAGAACTGCTCGTTCTCGGCGTCCTCGTCGGCGAACGGGCGGGGAAACTCCGGCCCCACCTCGTAGGAGCGCTGCGAGATCGACGGCCCGACCGCGGCGGTGATCCGCGCGGGTTCCGCGCCGAGGGCGATCATCGCCCGCACCGTCGCCTCCAGCACGCCGCCGAGCGCACCCTTCCAGCCCGCGTGGGCGGCGCCGATGATCGGCTTTTCGGCATCGGCGAACAGCACCGGCACGCAGTCGGCGGTGAGGATTCCGAGAGCGATGCCGGGCACGTCGGTCACCATCGCGTCGGCGACCGGTCCGGCGGCGGGCTCCCACGCGGTGCGCACGGTGACGACCTCGGCGGTGTGTTGCTGGCTGACGGTCACCAGCGCGGAGGCGGGTTGTTCCATCGTCTCCATCGCCAGAGCCCGGTTGCGGGTGACGTTCTCCGGCGCGTCGCCGGAGCCGTAGCCGCAGTTGAGGGATGCATAGAGCCCGGTCGAAACGCCGCCGTTCCGGGTAAAGAAGGCGTGCCGCACCCGGGCGACGTCGTTCAACGCGGAGACCGTAATCATCGTCTCGACTCCATCATAGCGTGCAGCGATCCGATGGTGGATCAACCCAGGACCTTCCCCCGGCTCCCGAGAGTATCGAATTTGGCGTCGGGTTCAAGATTTTCCAAAGCCCTCCGGCGCATCCGCGCCGGGCGGCAGCAGCGCCAGGGCCTTGAACAGGCGGCCCATCGCCGGGGCCTCGCACAGCCGCGCCGCGCCCGAGGCGAGCGCGCGCGCCTGTTCCGGGGTGGCGTTGGCGGCGAGTTGGGCGGTGCGCTCGCGCAGGCCCATCGCCACCAGCCAGCGCCCCTGCGGCGCGGGTCCGAAGGCGGCGGCGGGGCGCGCCGCCGCCGCGACGCGGGCGAAATCGACGTGGGCGGAAAGATCGGCCGCGCCCGGGGTTTCGAGCAGCGGCACGCAGGCGTGGCGGCGCACCGCCTGGAGGCTGTCGCCGTAGCCGCTTTCCGCCGGGCCGTAGTCGAACAGCAGCGCCGCGCCGCCCTGCGCCGCGAGGCGGTGGCCGAGATCGCGGGCGAAGGCCTCGGCGGCGGGGCGGTGTTCGATCACGTCGCCCTCTGCGGGCGGCGGCAACGCCGCGACGAGGTCGGGCGGCGGCAGCGTCTCCGGGCCGTCGACGAACCCGAGTCCGTCCTCCGCGAGGCCGACGCGCACCGCGCGCCAGGTCGCGCCGCGCCGCACCATTTGGCGCACCGGCAAGGCGTCGAGGAACTCGTTGGCGACGAGCAGCAGCGGCGCGTCGGTCGGCAGCGCCGCGAAGTCGTCGTGCCAGCGGGCGGGAAAACCGCCGAGCGCCGTCTTCTGCGTGGCGCGCAACGCGGCACTGGTTTCGACGAGATGCAGTTCGATCGCGTCGGCGAATCCCGGCACGCTCTGTGCCGCGCGCAGCAGATCGGCGATCAGCGTGCCGCGGCCGGGGCCGCATTCGCAGAGAACCACGCGCGGCGGCCGCCCCGCGGCGATCCAGCGCAGCGCCATCCAGACGCCGACGAGTTCGCCGAACACCTGGGAGATCTCCGGCGCGGTGACGAAATCGCCCGCCCGGCCGAAGGCGCGACCCTCGGCGTAGTAGGCCGCGACCGCTTCCGCCATCACCGTTTCGAGCGGCAGCGGTCCCTCGGCGGCGATGCGTGCGCAGAGGGCCGGGGCGAGATCAGGCATCGGCCGGCGGCCGCCGCAGGGCGCGGGCGGCGAGCGCCGCGCCGAGCAGCACCATCGGCAACGACAGCAGCATGCCCATGGTGATGCCGCCCCAGAGGAAGCCGATCTGCGGGTCGGGCTGGCGGAACAGTTCGCCGACGATGCGGGCGCAGCCGTAGCCGATCAGGAACAGACCGAACTGGAACCCCGGACGCCGCCCGCCGCCCAATCGCCACGCCGCCATCATCACCACGAACAGGACGATCCCCTCCATCCCCGCCTGATAGAGCTGGCTCGGGTGGCGCGGCAGCGGCCCGCCGTTGGGGAACACCATCGCGAACGGCGCGTCGGGAGCGATGCGGCCGAACAGCTCGCCGTTGACGAAGTTGGCGAGCCTGCCGAAGAACAGGCCGATCGGCGCGACGGTGACGAGGATGTCGCCGAGCGCGAACGGCGGCAGGCCGCGGTTGCGGCAGTAGAGCAGCACCGCGACGACGACGCCGAGGAAGCCGCCGTGGAACGACATGCCGCCGTGCCACACCATCAGTGCTTCGACCGGATGCGCGGCGTAGTAGGCGGGGTTGTAGAACAGCACGTAACCGAGCCGCCCGCCGAGCACCACGCCGAGCGTCGCCCAGGCGAGGAAGTCGTCGACGTCGATCGGCCGGATGCCGCCGGTGCCGCGCCGCGCGAGGCGGGCGGCGATCTGCCAGCCGCCCACGAGGCCGACGATGTAGGCGAGCGCGTACCAGCGGATCGCGAACGGCCCGATGGCGAACGCCACCGGGTCGATCGCGGGAAAGGTCAGGGGATTGGTCATCGCTTCTCAGACGTAGGGGTCGTCGGTATGGAGGTATTCGACGACGTATTGCCGGATCCCGCTTTCGAGCGAGGTGAACGGCTTGTCGTAGCCCGCGGCGCGCAGCGAGCGCATGTCCGCCTGGGTGAAATATTGGTAGCGGTCGCGGATTTCCACCGGCGTGTCGACGAACTTGATCTTCGGGGTCTTGCCGAGCGCCTTGTAGACCGCCGAGGCGAGGTCGACGAACGAGCGCGCCTGACCGGTGCCGAGGTTGAACAGGCCGCTGACGCCGGGGTTGTCGAGCAACCACATCACCACCGCCGCGCAGTCGCCGACCCAGACGAAATCGCGGAGCTGGCCGCCGTCCTGGTAGTCGGGGTTGTGGGATTTGAACAGCAGGCAGTGGGCGTCGGCCGCGGCGCGCGGGTAGACCTGCGCGATCACGCTCTGCTGGCCGCCCTTGTGATATTCGTTGGGGCCGTAGACGTTGAAGAACTTCAGCCCCGCCCACTGCGGCGGCGTGGCGAGCCCGGCCGCGACCTTGGCGGCGACGCGGCGGTCGAACAGGTGCTTCGACCAGCCGTAGGGGTTCATCGGCCGCAGCCGGGCCAGCGCCGCCTCGCTGAATTCGTCGGCGAAGCCCTGGCCGCCGTCGCCGTAGGTGGCGGCGGAGGAGGCGTAGATGAAGCGCTTCTCCCGCGCCGTGCACCACTTCCACAGCGCGAGGGTGAGGCTGAAGTTGTTGGCGAGAATCTTGTCGGCGTCGGTTTCGGTGGTCGAGGAGATCGCGCCCATGTGGATCACCGCCTCGACCTTCCGCACGTGGGTTTCGAGGAATTCCAGCACCCGGTCGGGGTGGACGATGTCGGCGAGGCCGCGCTTCGAGACGTTGCGCCATTTGTTGCCCGAGCGCAGGCGGTCGACGACGACGATGTCGCGCGCGCCGCGCCGCTCCAGCGCGGCGACGATGTTGGAACCGATGAATCCGGCGCCGCCGGTGACGACGTACATGGGCCACCCTCCCCGAAACCTTGATGCGAATCCGAAACTTGTCCGGCCCCCGTATGGACACGGCCGGTCGTCGCCATCATAATGACTGACGGAAGGCGGCGCTATGGATTACGCGCCGCCGCTCGCGCCGCCGGAGGAAACCGCCCATGCCGTCCCGTCTGATCGACGACGTCACCCGTCTTGCCAACGATGCCGCTACCGCGCTCGGAGGCCTGCGCGGCGAGGTGGAGACGATGGTCAAGTCGCGCATCGAACGCGTGCTGTCCGAACTCGATATGGTGCCGCGCGAGGAGTTCGAAACGGTGCGGCAGATGGCGGCTCTCGCCCGCGAGGAGCAGGAAGCCCTCGCCCAGCGGGTCGCCGCGCTGGAGGCCAAGCTCGCCGAGCTCGAACCCAAGCCGAAGACCAAAACGCCGCCGAAGGCCGACTCCTGAGTCAGGCCGCGCGCCAGCGCCGGTCGCGGAAGTAGCGGAACACCGGCATTTCGAACCCCCAGTAGACCGCCACCGCCAGCCCGTAGCTGAGCGCCAGCGCCGTCGTCAGCAGCCCGAGCTTGGCGGCGTCGCCGAGGCGTTCGAGGTCGAGGTACGCGTCGGCGAAGGCGCGCAGGAACACCGTCGCGACGATCGCGTGCAGCAGGTAGAGGCCGAACGCGTATTTGCCCTGCCGCCGCAGCAGCGGCGCGCCGAGCGGCGTGCGCACGCCGGCGTAGTCGGCGGCGAGGAAGAAGAACACGAACGCCGCCACCGCGAACCGTCGCGGCACCCCCTCGAACACCCACGGCGCGCCGAACAGCAGCCAGGTGCAGACCAGCAGTCCGGCCACCACCACCAGCCGCGGCAGGCGGAAGATCCCGAGCGCGGCCAGCCAGATCCCGAACAGGAACGGCGACAGTCCGTGCAGCACGCCGAGGCCGCATTGCTGCAGGTCGGTCACCGGCAAGCCGCATGCCGCACGGCCGGTCGCGGCGGTGGCGAACAGGGCCGCCAGGGTCAGCCCCGCCAGCAGCCAGGGGCGGCGCATCAGCGGGAACGCCGCGGGGAACAGCAGCGCGAACAGCCAAAGCGCGCTCAGCGACCACGCCGGATAATTGAAGATCAGACTCTCCTGGCCGCCCCAGCTCTGCATCAGCAGCAGGTGCGACCACAATTGCGAGAGATCGTAGCGCTCGGGGTTGCTCGGGGTGATCGCGCCCGCCGCGGCCGCCGCCGCGATCGTCACGTAGAACCCCAGGGTCAGGGCGTAGAGCGGGTAGATCCGCGCCCAGCGCAGCAGGATGAAGCGCGGATAATCGTCGATCGCGAGGCGGCTCGCGCGGTTGCTGCGGGCGAGGAAGAACCCCGAGATGATGAAGAACACGTCGGTGAAGTAGCGGAAGCGGTCGGCGTAGGTCTCCGCCCCCGGGGTGCTCCAGAAGTAGCCCGCGAGGTGCAGGTCGGCGATGCCCACGCACATCAGGAAGCGCAGTCCGTCCATGCTGTCGATGCGTTGTCCGGTGATGGCCGAATCGCCCACCCTGTCACCTCTCCCGATTGGACCGTGAACGCGCACCGATACTGGAGGTAGGGATGCCGTTCCGGCAATCCAACCGTAAATCCAAGGCCGTGGCGAGTCGGGCGGCAAATTCCGTCATCGCATCGTCATCGCACCGCCCTTGCATTGCGAAAATCGGTTTGGCAGGCTAAATATTGTGGTCGTCGGGGTGGCGAGCCCCGATACCTTCGGTCTGGCGCGGCCGCGCCGCATGCGGACGGCCCTCGCCGAAGAGAATCGCGTTGACGCCGGCGGCATTTCCGGTGCAAACGGTCCGGTTCGTGGCCGGGGCCGACGCCCTGGCCGAGTTGTTGCGGAGGTTCCCCATGCAGACCTCGGATTCCGAATTCGACGTCGAAACCCTCCATCCCCTCGAATTGCTCGAACAGGTGATCAGCGCCCGCGACTGGACCTTCGAGCGTCGCGGCGACGATGAGCTTGCGGTGGAGGTGCCCGGCCGCTGGTGCGATTACGGCGTGTTCTTCGCCCTCGCGCCGGAACTCGAGACCCTGCACATCTCCTGCGCGCTCGACATGCGTGTGCCCGAGAACCGCCGCGTCGCGGTGAGCGAACTGCTCGCGGTGGCGAACGAGAAGCTGTGGATCGGCCATTTCGCCCTGTGGGCGGAGGAAGGGCTGCCGATGTTCCGCTATTCGCTGCTGCTCGGGCCGGAGCTGTCGCTGTCCGCCGAGCGTCTGGAATCCCTGATCGACGTCGCGATCAGCGAGTGCGAGCGCTTCTACCCCGCCTTCCAATACGTGATCTGGGGCGGCAAGTCGGCCGCCGAGGCGGTCGAGGCGGCGATGCTCGACACCGTCGGCGAGGCCTGACCTTTACCGGGCGGGCTTCAAGCTGCTATGCCTGTGGCTCGGTTTTTTGATCCACGGGAGCGATCCGCCATGTCTCAATCCAACCTTCTGCTCGTCGGCTGCGGCAAGATGGGCGGCGCCCTGCTGGCGGGCTGGCTGCGCGACGGCTGGCCGAAGTCGGCGGTGTGCGTCGTCGACTCCCACCCGCCGACCCGCGAGGCCTGGCAGGCGCAAGGGGTCGCCGCGGTCGCCGAGCCCGCCGCCGTGCCCGCGGAGTTCGTTCCCGACGCGGTGCTGATCGCGGTCAAGCCCCAGGGGCTCGCCGCCGCCCTGCCCGCGATCGCGGCGCGCCTCGCCGGATTGCCGCGCATGCCGCTGATCCTTTCGATCGTCGCCGGCAAGCCGGTTTCGGTTTTCACCGCCGCGTTCGGCGAAACCGCGCCGGTGCTGCGGGTGATGCCCAACACCCCGGCGGCGGTCGGCCGCGGCATCTCCGGGCTTTACGCCAACCCCCGGGTGTCGGCCGCGCAGAAGAGCCTCGGCGAAACCCTGCTGCGCGCGGTAGGCGAAACCGTGTGGGTCGCCGACGAGGACGCGCTGCATGCGGTCACCGCCCTGTCGGGCTCCGGCCCGGCTTACGTCTTCCATCTCGTCGAGGCGATGGCGCGCGCGGGCGCGGCCCTCGGACTCGACGCCGAAACCGCGATGCGGCTCGCGCGCGCCACCGTTTTCGGGTCCGGGGAGTTGCTCCGCCAGAGCCCGGAAACCGCCGAGACCCTGCGCGTCAACGTCACCAGTCCAGGCGGCACCACCGCCGCCGCGCTCGCGGTGCTGATGGACGAACGGACCGGCTTCCCGCCGCTGCTCGAAGCCGCGCTCAAGGCCGCTTCCGACCGTTCGCGCGAACTCGCGGGGTAGACGGCGTTTCGTCCCCGATCCTTGTTTTTCCTCGGAGAGGGAAACAGATTTGCGGGGAGGCGGATACGACACTCGGGGCGGCGGCCCCGCAATGCGAAGGCGACAGGCGGATGACCATATCCTACGACGAGTTTGCCAAGGTCGACGTGCGCGTCGGCCGGGTGGTGCGGGCCGAGCCGAACGGCGGCGCGCGGGTTCCGGCCTACGCGCTCGCCGTGGATTTCGGGCCGGAGATCGGCGAGCTGGCGTCGTCGGCGCAGCTCACCGCCCATTACCGGCCGGAAAGCCTGGTGGGGCGTCTGGTGCTCGGGGTGGTGAACTTTCCGCCCAAGCGGATCGGCGGTTTCAAGAGCGAATGTCTGATCCTCGGGGTTCCGGACGCGGAGGGGAACGTGGTTCTGCTGTCGCCGGAGCGCAACGTGCCGGTCGGCGGGAAGATGTTCTGATGGCGGAGACCGAAGTCAGGGGCGCATCGCTGGGCAAGCTGATGCTGGAGCTGGGGCCGCTCGCGGTGTTCTTCTTCGCCAATGCCGAGGGCGCGCGGCTGCAGGCGTGGTTCCCGGCGCTGATGGCGCTGGGGGAGCCGATCTTCGTCGCCACCGCGGCGTTCATGGCGGCGATCGCGGTGTCGCTCGCGGTGTCGTTGGTCAAGGAGCGCAGCGTGCCGGTGATGCCGCTGGTTTCCGGCGTCGTGGTGCTGGTGTTCGGCGGCCTGACGCTGTGGCTCAAGGACGACACCTTCATCAAGATGAAGCCGACCCTGGTGAACGCCCTGTTCGGCGGCGTTCTGCTGGGCGGTCTGGCGTTCGGCAAGCCGCTGCTCGGTTACGTGTTCGGCGCGGCGTTCTCGCTCACCGAGACGGGCTGGCTGATTCTGACGCGGCGCTGGGGGGTGTTCTTCCTCGTTCTCGCGGCGCTCAACGAGGCGGTGTGGCGCAGCGTCTCCACCGATCTGTGGGTGGATTTCAAGGTGTTCGGAATCATGCCGCTGACCTTCGCCTTCGCCATCGCGCAGACGCCGTTGCTGCGCCGCTACGCAGCGGACGGCGAAGACTGATTGCCTGCGCTCCCGTTGACGGCGACGCGGGCGAGGGCGCGCGACCACGACCCGGCGCTATCCGGACGGGGGCGGCGGGTTTTCGTTTGAGACGGAGGCCTGCATGCTGCCATGCGGCATGTCGGCGCTGGCCGCATGTCGTGAGATCGCCGCGACGATTTTCCCCCAAGTCCCCTTGGGCATGTCGTGCCCCATCCCGTCGACGAGCAGCAGCCTCGCTCCGGGGATCGCTTGCACGGTTTCCCGGCCCGCCTCGACCGGGATCAACGGATCGTCGGTTCCGTGGATGACCAGCGTCGGCACCGCGATGGCGGAAAGGCGCGGCCGTCTGTCGCCGCACGCGAGGACCGCCATGTTCTGGCGGGCCATGCCCTGGGGACAATACGAACGGTCGTAGCTTCGTTCCAGGAAACTCCGGGCCCTGCGTTCCTCGAACGGAAATCCGGGGCTCCAGATCACCCGCCATACGTCCATGGTGTGCGCGAGATAGGCGTCGCGCCCCTCCGGAGCGGGTGCGACGACGGCGGCGATCGCTTCCGGTTTTCCCGATGGAGCGGCGGGGTTGCCGGTGTTCGACATGATCGAGGTGAGGCTGCGGACGCGCCCCGGATGGCGGTAGGCGACGACCTGGGCGATCATGCCGCCCATCGATGCGCCGCAAATGTGGGCTTTTGCAATACCCAAGGCGTCGAGCAGGCCGATGCAGTCGTCGGCCATGTCGTCGAGGGAATAGGCCGAGGTTACGGTTTCGCCCGCCATGGCGGCACGAATTCCCGCCATGATGTCCGGGGTGCCCGCGGTGTCGAATTTGGTCGAAAGACCGGCGTCGCGATTGTCGAAACGAACGACGAAAAATCCGGTTTCCGCCAGGGAGCCGCAGAACTCGGCATCCCAGAAGAGCATCTGCGCGCCGTTGCCGGCGATCAGCAACACTGCCGGAGACGACGGCTCGCCGAACGTGTCGTACGCGAGGCGGATTCCATGGGCTGCCGCATAGGACATTCTTCGCGTTCTCCTCCGAAAACGGAACGCGTCCGATTGTGCGGCATCGAGGGGCGTTCGGCATCGGAAGAAACCGGCGGGGACAGAGATACAGGTTACACGGCACGAGGTTTCGCCGTGTTCCGTCGTTCCGCCGACTTACCGTTTCTAGAGCGGCAGGATCAGCCGCACCCTGAGCCCGCCGAGCGGCGATTCCGCCAACTGGATGTCGCCGCCGTGGCTGCGCGCCACGTCCCGCGCGATGGTGAGGCCGAGGCCGACGCCGCCGGTCTCGCGGTTGCGCGAGCTCTCGATGCGGAAGAACGCGCGGAACACGTCGGCGCGCTTCTCCGGCGGAATTCCCGGGCCGTCGTCGTCGATCAGGATCTCCACCGCGTCGCCGCGCTGGCCCACCCGCACCGCGATGTGTTCGGCATAGCGCACCGCGTTGCCGATCAGGTTGGAGAGGCAGCGCTCCATCGCGTGGGGGCGGAGCGGCATGGTGAGGCGGCGCTCGACGTGCAGGTCGATCGGCGCGGCGTTGCGGGTGAAGCGGCCGACCACGGATTCGACGAGATCGGCGATGTTGCTCGGGCGCATCTGTTCGCGCCCCTCGCCGCGGGCGAACGCGAGGTAGCCCTCGACCATCCGCTCCATTTCCGCCACGTCTTCGGTGAGGTCGGCGGCCGCCGGGTCGCCCGGCATCATCGCGAGCTGGAGCTTCATCCGCGTCAGCGGCGTGCGCAGGTCGTGGGAGACCCCCGCGAGCATCTCGGTACGCTGGTCGATCTGCCGCTTGATGCGCTCGCGCATCTGCAGGAAGGCCTGCGCCGCTTGGCGCACCTCGGTCGCGCCCTCGGGTTTGAACCACGGCGCGTCGCGGCCCTTGCCGAAGCTGTCCGCCGCGATCGCGAGGCGGCGCACCGCGCGCACCTGGTTGCTCATGAAGATCGTCGCGATGCCGAACAGCAGCAGCGAGGTGCCGACCATCCACAGCAGGAACAGATAGACGGTGAAGGAGGACAGCCGCTTCTTCGGCGATTCCACGGTGAGGACGCCGTCGGCGGTCTGGATGCGGATCTCGATGGTGTCGTCGTCGTCGCCGTCGTGCAGTTGGAACGGCAGGGTGATGACGTTTTCCAGCTCGTGGGCGAGCGGCGCGAGCGAAATGTCGGAGTCGCCGACGGGAAGGTTGCGCAGAACCTCGCCGTCGGCGAGCCGCATCTCGAGTTGCATGTGCTGGCGCGCCTCGGCGACGATCCAGGCGCGCGAGGCCGGGCCGGGATGATCGCGCAGATAGGCGACGATCACCCCGACGTCGCCCGCCACCGATCCGGCGAGCCGCCGCGTGATCGTGCCCCAGTGGCGGTCGTAGAACACCGTCGCGGTGACGAGTTGCAGCAGGATCAGCGGCGTGAGGATGATCAGCAGCGAGCGGCCGAGCAGGCTCTTCGGCAGCAGCGACTTGATCCGCAGGCGCCAGGAGCGCGCGGGGGCGGAGGGATGGAGGGCGTCGTCGGCCATCGCGGTCACTCGGGCATCAGCATGTAGCCCTTGCCGCGCACGGTCTGAAGGTAGCGCGGCAGGCGCAGGTCGGATTCGATCTTCTTGCGCAGGCGGGTGACCTGCACGTCGACGGTGCGGAGATTGCGGCTGACGCCGGTGGCGGCGGCGAGTTCGTCGCGCGAGAGAATTTCGCCCGGATGACGCGCCAGTTCCTTCAGCAGCGCCGCTTCCGCCGGGGTCAGCCGCACCGCCTCGTCGTCGCGCATCAGCACCTCGCGCCGCACGTCGTAGACGCACGCGCCGAGGTTGAGGATTTCGGGCGCCTCGCCGCTTCCGGCATCGGCCTCCGGGCGGCGGGTGCGGCGCAGGATCGCGGTGATGCGGAGCAGCAGCTCGCGCGGGTCGAAGGGCTTGGTGAGGTAGTCGTCCGCGCCGCTCGAAAGCCCGCCGATGCGGTCCTCCGCCTCGCCCATCGCGGTGAGCATCAGGATCGGCACGTCCTTGGTCTCGCGCAACGAACGGGTCAGGCTCATGCCGTCCTCGCCCGGCATCATCACGTCGACGATCAGCAGGTCGAACTCCAGCGACACCAGCGCCTGCCGCGCCTCGGCGGCGTCGGCGGCCTGGGAGACGAGGAAGCCGTTGTCGGAGAGGAAGCGTTGCAGCAGACCGCGCAGGCGGGTGTCGTCGTCGACGACGAGGATATGGTTGGGAGACCCGTCCATGCCGCCTCCGGTCACGATGCGCCGCCGCGCCAGCCGGGCAGCGGCGGAGTCGTCTGCGTCGGGAACCGGCTGCGGTCGGCCTCGTTCATGATGTTGAGCATCACCTTGCGGAAGCCCTCGACCGCCTCCGCGCCCGCCTCGCGGTAGGCGCGCGCCAGGAGTTTGCGCTGGTTTTCGGTGAGTTGCCGTTCGAGCTCGACTCCCTTCGGCGAGAGTTCGAGCAGCCGCTGGCGGCGGTCGCGCAGCCCCGGGCGCTGGTGGATGTAATCCTCCTTGAGGAGCTGGCTCAAGACCCGCGATAAACTCTGCTTGGTTATGCGCAAAGTCGATAGCAGATCGGATACACTGATCCCCGGCTGCCGTCCGACGAAGTAGATGACCCGGTGATGAGCACGCCCAAGCCCTTGCTGCGAAAGGATTTCGTCCGGACCGGCGGTGAATTCCCGGTAGCCGAAATAGAGCAGCTCGATGCCCTGGCGGAGTTCCTCGTCGCGCAGGAAGAGCGGGTTGATCCGCGTCGTTACGTCAGCCATGTTGACATAATCCGTGTTGGATGTTACTCAAATCCTCATCGAGTCGGAAACAATCGCAAACATAACGAGACTTCGCCATGTCACTTCTTCCCTTCGACGATCGCGACGGCTTCATCTGGTACGATGGCCGCCTGGTTCCGTGGCGCGACGCCAAGATCCACGTGCTCGCGCATGGCTTTCATTATGCGTCCCTGGTGTTCGAGGGGGAACGCCTTTACGACGGCGTGATCTTCAAGAGCCAGGAGCATACCGAACGCCTGTTCAAGTCGGCGGCGACGATGGACTTCACCATCCCCTATTCCATCGCCGAAATCAACGCGGCGAAGGAGGCGGTGATCGCCGCCAACAAGCTCACCAACGGGTACGTCCGTCCGTTCGCCTGGCGCGGCTCGGAGCAGATGGGCGTCTCCGGCAAGCTCAACAAAATCCACGTCGCGATCGCGACCTGGGAATGGCCGTCGTATTTCACTCCCGAGGCTCGGATGGCGGGCCTCACCGTGCAGACCGGCAAGTGGCGCCGTCCGGCGCCGGATTCCATCCCCTGCCACGCCAAGTGCGCGGGCGTCTACATGATCTGCACGCTCAACAAGCACGCCGCCGAAGCCGCGGGCTTCAACGAGAGCCTGATGCTCGACCATAAGGGCCGGATCGCCGAGACCACCGGGGCCAACCTGCTGTTCGTGCGCGGCAACGAAATCCACGCGCCGATCCCGGAGACCTTCCTCAACGGCATCACCCGCCAGACCGTGCTGCAGCTCGCCAAGCGCCGCGGCTATACCGTGATCGAACGCGCCATCCTCCCCGAGGAACTACCGCTGTTCAACGAAGCCTTCGTCACCGGCACCGCCGCCGAGGTCACCCCGGTGCAGTCGATCGACGCCCACCAGTTCCCGGGGCGCGAGGTCACCAAGGTGCTGATGCAGGACTACGACGACCTCGTCCACGGCCGCCTCAAGCTCGAAGCCGCCGCCTGAGGCGTCGGGGTGCGGGGTGCCGCCCCGCACCCCGACGGAGGGCTCGATCCCCGGACCGGCGCGCACGTCCAAAAGACAAAGGGCCATCCTTGCGGTGGCCCTTTGTCTTTGGAAAACGCAGGGGGGCGGTGCGGAGCCCCGGTCCCGCCGTTTCAGAAACGGCCCTCGTCGGCGGCGCGCATGTGGGCGATGCCGGCCTTGAGGTAGGCGTAGCCGGTGATCAGGGTGAGGAGTCCGGCGACCCAGAGGAGGATTTCGCCGATCAGGGTGATGGCGTGGCCGGGGAGGCCGCCGTCGCCGACGATCAGGACCGGCAGGGCGATGAGCTGGACCGTGGTCTTCCACTTCGCGAGCGGCGTGACCGGCATGCCGATGCGGATTTCGGCGAGGTATTCGCGCAGGCCGGAGACGAGAATCTCGCGGCAGAGGATCACCACCGCGGGGATCAGCGCAAGGGTGGAGAAGCGCTCGAACGCGGCGAGGAAGAGCAGCAGCGCGGCGACCAGGAGCTTGTCGGCGATCGGGTCGAGAAAGCGCCCGATCGCCGAGACCTGATTGAAGCGGCGCGCGAGATAGCCGTCGAAGAAATCGGTGACGGCGGCGGCGGTGAAGATCGCGCACGCGGTCCACCGGGTCGCCGGGGTATCCCAGTAGAAGGTCGCGAGCAGCGCGGGGATCGCCGCGATGCGGCCCAGGGTCAACAGATTCGGCAGCGTCAGCATGGCTCGTGACACGGGAACGGGGGACGGGGCTCGCTCATGGAATTCGCGGGGAGTGTAGCCCCCGCGGCGGGTGCTGGATAGAAAAAAATTCTTGTGAAACCGGGGTGGCCGCCGCGCGCGGGCTTGACCTCGGCGCGGCCGCGGGTATGGTTTTGGGCTCCGGGCGACGTGTCGCCGCCATTGCAGAAGATATCCGCCGATGCCTTCCGCCGAGGCCGCCGAGCCTCCCAGTCGCGCCGCCTGCGCACTTCCGCGCCGCCCCATGGGCGCGCGTTCCTCATTGTCCGCGTCCGTGAAGTCCGCCCGCCGTCGGCGCGCGCGGGGGCGTTCGCGCACGCTGCGGGATCCTTTCCGACGATGTCGATAGCTTTCGAACTGGCCGTGATCGCAGGTCTGGTGTTGCTCAACGGATGTTTCGCGATGTCCGAGCTCGCGATCGTGTCGGCGCGGCGGGCCCGCCTCGCGCCGCTCGCGGTGGCGGGCGACCGGCGCGCCCGCGTGGCGCTGGCGCTGGCGGAGGACCCGGTGCGGTTCCTCTCGGCGGTGCAGATCGGCATCACCCTGGTGGGGACTTTCGCGGGCGCGTATTCGGGCGCGAGCCTCGGCGGGCACCTCGCCGGGGCGATCGCGGCGGCGCTGCCGTGGCTCGCGCCGGTGGCGGACGGGCTGTCCCTGGCGCTGGTGGTGGGGGCGATCACCTACGCCTCGCTGATCCTCGGCGAACTGGTGCCGAAGCAGATCGCGCTGTCGGCGCCGGAGCGGGTGGCGATGCTGGTGGCGCGGCCGATGGCGGGCGTGGCGCGGCTGGCGTCGCCGGTGGTGTGGCTGCTGGAGCGCAGCAGCAAGGCGGCGCTGGCGCTGCTGCGGGTGAACCCGGCGGCGGATGCGGCGGTGACCGAGGAGGAGGTGCGGTCGGTGATCGCCGAGGGCGCGGCCTCGGGTGCGCTCCAGCCGCGCGAGGGGGAGCTTCTCGCCGGAGTGCTGCGGCTCGGCGACCGCAAGGTGCGCGGGGTGATGACGCCGCGCGCCGAGATCGCCTGGATCGATCTCGCCTGGGAGCCGGAGCGGATCGCCGCGACCCTGCGCGAAAGCCGCCATTCGCGGCTGGTGGCCTGTCGCGACGGCCTCGACAACGTCGAGGGGGTGGTGCAGGCGAAGGATCTGCTCGACGTCTGCCTCGGCGGCGGCGAGCTCGACGTGGCGGCGCTGGTGCGGCCGGTGACGGTGGTGCCCGAGCATGCTCCGGCGCTGTCGGCGCTCGACGAACTGCGGCGCGCCCGCATCCACATGGCGCTGGTGGCCGACGAATACGGCACCATCGAGGGCCTGGTGACCGCGGCCGACCTGATGGCGGCGATCGTCGGCACCCTCGCCGAGGCGGGCGGCGAGCCGGAGGCGGCGGCGGTGGCGCGCGCCGACGGCTCGTGGCTGGTGGACGCCGACATGCCCGCCGATCTCGCCGCCGAGCGCCTCGGATGCCGTCCGCTCGCGGCCGGGGGCGACTACGAGACGCTGGCGGGATTTTTGCTCGGCCGGTCGGGCACCCTGCCGCGCACCGGCGACGTGATCGCGGTGGGAGGCTGGCGTTTCGAGGTGGTGGACATGGACGGACTGCGGATCGACAAGGTGCTGGCGACGCCGCCGTCGTCCTGACGACCCGATCTCAGCCGCCGTGGAAGTGGTCGTAAAGGCGCTGCGCGAGGGCGCGGGAGATGCCCTCGACCGCGGCGAGATCCTCGATGCCCGCCTCGGAGACGCCCCGTGCCGAGCCGAAATGATGCAGCAGCGCCTTCTTGCGTGCAGCGCCGATGCCGGAAATCGCGTCGAGCGGCGAGGCGCCGATGGCGCGGCTTCGCTTGGCGCGGTGAGTGCCGATGGCGAAGCGGTGGGCCTCGTCGCGCAGGCGCTGGAGGTAGTAGAGCACCGGGTGGGTGGGGGGGAGCTGGAATGCGGGTTTCCCCTCCTGGTGGAACTGCTCGCGCCCGGCGTTGCGATCCGGTCCCTTCGAAATGCCGACCAGCGGCACGCCGGAGACGCCGAGGTCGGCGAGGATCTCGTGGGCGGAGGAGAGCTGTCCCTTGCCGCCGTCGATCAGCACCAGATCGGGCCAGTGGCCGCGCTCCGGGTCGTCGGCGAGCGCGCGGGCGAAGCGGCGGCGGAACACCTCGCGCATCATTCCGAAGTCGTCGTTGGTGGCGGCGTCCTTGATGTTCCAGGTGCGGTAGGCGGCCTTCTCGAAGCCCTCCGGCCCGGCGACGATCATCGCGCCGATCGCGTGCGCGCCCTGAATGTGGGAGTTGTCGTACACCTCGATGCGGCGGGGCGGCGCGGGAAGCTCGAAAAGTCGGGCCACCTCGGCGAGGAGCTGGGTCTGGGTGGCGGTTTCGGCGAGCTTGCGCTCGGCGGCCTCGCGGGCGTTGGTCTCGGCCTGGCGCAGCAGGGCGCGCTTCGGCCCGCGCTTCGGCTGGGCGAGCGCGACCCGGCGCCCGGCGCGCAGCGACAGCGCCTCGTGCAGCAGGTCCTCCTCGTGGGTGGCGTGGCTGGTCAGCACCAGCGGCGGCGGCGGGTGCTGGGTGTAGAACTGCGCCAGGAACGCGCCGAGGATTTCCGCATCGTCGGCGTCGCCGGTCTGGGCGGGGAAGTAGGCGCGGTTGCCGGTGTGCCGTCCGGCGCGGAAGAACACCATCTGGATCGCCACGAGGTCGCCTGCGCGGTGGAGCGCGGCGATGTCGAGGTCCTTGTCCTCGCCGAGGTCGATGTCCTGGCGCTGCTGGATCTGCGCGAGCGCGCGGATGCGGTCGCGCCACGCGGCGGCGGCCTCGTAGTCGCGGCGCTCGGCGGCTTCGCTCATGCGGTCGGCGAACTCGCGCTGAAGGTCGCGGCTCTCGCCGTTGAGGAAGGCGCGCGCTTCCGCCACCAGTCGGGCGTAGTCCTCGGGCGAGATGCGGCCGACGCAGGGGGCGGAGCAGCGCTTGATCTGATGCAGCAGGCAGGGGCGGCTGCGGTTCGCGAACATCGAATCCGAGCACGAGCGCAGCAGGAACACCTTCTGCAGGATCGTGAGGCTCTGGTTGACCGCGAGCGCCGAGGCGAACGGGCCGAAATACTCCGCGCCGTCGTCCCGCGCGCCGCGGTGCTTGGTGATGCGCGGCCACGCGCCCTCGCGGTCGACGCGGATGTAGGGGAAGGACTTGTCGTCGCGCAGCAGGATGTTGTAGCGCGGCTTGTACTTCTTGATGAGGTTGGCCTCGAGCAGCAGCGCCTCGGCCTCGGTGTGGGTGGTGACGATCTCCATCGACCGGGTGAACGCCACCATCCGCTGCAGGCGGATCGGCAACTGGTCGCCGCGGGTGTAGGCGACGACGCGCTTCTTGAGGTTCTTCGCCTTGCCGACGTAAAGCACCTCGCCCTTGGCGTCGAGCATGCGGTAGCTGCCCGGCGCGTTCGGCAGGGTGCGGAGCACGCCGTGAATGATTTCGGTGCCGCCGGCGAGCGAGGGGGTGAGGATGTCCATGACCGGAAAGGTGTCGAAATCCGAGGCCGGTTGCAAGGGCGTGCGATTCCCGCGAATCCGTTAGGTCTCGATGACGGAACCGTGACTCGCGGAAAGCCAACGGGAATTCACGGAATGTTGCGGTCTGAAACCTTGTCCACGAAAGCTGTGGATAACTCTGTTGGTAATCTGTGGGGGAGAGCTCCCCCCCCAAGGCTTTCCTAGGGGGCGGACGTCATTGCTCAAAAAACGGGCATAAACGCCAATCGTTTGATTTTATTTATGATCCATAATGTCAATGGCAAAAAAGTGGAGACTCCGACAGAAAAACCGCAGCGACTCCGGCCCGCCTGTGTCCGGAATCACAGCTTGTGTAAAAGTCGGGAACCGATTCGACGATATCGCTCCCGGGCGGCTTAACCCAGGCGGGAAATGGAGAAACTTTGTCGTCGGTGGGGAGGCAAAAACCGTCATGCCCGTTCGTCGCCGCACGGGCGCGGATCGATTTCAGATTTCCTCGAACGGACTCTCGCGTTCGATCTCGACGCCGACCGACACCGCATCGGGAAACACGTCGAGCTTTTCCACCCGCACCCGGGCGGCGCGTACCCGCGGGTCCTGCAGGCAGATACCGGCGAGGCGCTCGGCCAGCGTCTCGACGAGGTTGACGTGGCCGTCTTCGACGACGCCCCGCACCTTGGTGACGATCTGCTCGTAGCACACCACCTTGGCGTAGTCGTCGCCGATCGGCTTCGCGTCCTCGCGCACCGCGAGGTCGAGGTTGATGCGCACGCGCTGCGGCCGCGCCTTTTCGGCGTCGTAGATGCCGACCAGGCCGTTGAGCACGAGGTCGCGCACGAACACGTGGCGAAGCGCCTTCTTCGCGTCGGCGATGCGCAGAGGCTGGACGACGTTGGAACTGCGGGTCAAGGGATCTCCAAGCGCCCTGTCGGCGGGGTTCGGGATGCCTACTCGGAAGGCGGCGCGGCGGCGCCTTCTTGCGCCCAGCCGAGATGCTGCCCCCCGTCGAGAGCTATCATTTGACCCGTCAGCGAGCGCGCCGCAAGGAGAAACCGCAGGGTCATGGCGATTTCTTCGGGGGTGGGGCCGTGGCGCAGCGGCGTCTGCCGGCACTGGCGCGCGAAGTCGGCGTCGCTCTGGCGAGGCGAGGGCAGAGTCGGCCCCGGACCGATGCCGCAAACCCGCACGCGGGGCGCGAGTGCCAGGGCTAAAGTCCGGGTCAAAGTCCAGAGCCCAGACTTTGAGAGAGTGTAGCTTATGAAGTAAGGCGTAAGGTTCCACACCCTCTGATCGAGCATGTTGACGACGAGGCCGCCCGCCCCCTCCGGCAGACCCCGGGCGAGGTGCTGGGCGAGCACGAACGGCGCGCGCAGGTTGGGTTCGAGGTGCCGGTCCCAGCTCGCGCGGGTGGCGGTGGCGGCGGTGTCCATCTCGAAGATCGAGGCGTTGTTGACGAGGCAACCGAGCGGCCCCACCGCCTCGGCGGCACGGCCGACGAGCGAGTCCACCTCGGATTCGCACGCGAGATCGGCGGTCAGAACCGCGGCGCGGCCGCCCCTCGCGCGGATCTCCGCGGCCAGGGATTCCGCTTCCGCCTCCGAGGCGTGGCAGTGAATCGCGACCGCGAAGCCGTCGGCGGCGAGGGCCTCGGCCATCGCCCGGCCGAGACGCTTGGCGCCGCCGGTGACGAGCGCGGCGCGCGGGATCGTGGGGTCGGCGAGCATCTCGGAAAGCCTCCTCGGCTGCGGGGTCGGTCCTCGAATTTCGGGCGGTGCGGCGGGCAAGTCAATCGGTGGCGTCTGGGTTGCAAAATCCGCATGCAAATTGTGGGTATTTTTGGGACATGGTACGCGACGCCGTGTGTCGGTTCTGTTATCCTAAAAGGAGAGTCATGAGAGATCGAGCACCCGGTCCTACCCTCTCCTGCTGACGGCAGGAGCCCACCAACCTAAAGTGGCATCGACAACCATGACCCGCACCATCGAAATCACCGACGTCATCCTCCGCGACGCCCATCAGAGCCTGCTCGCCACGCGCATGGCGATGGAGGACATGATCCCCGCCTGCGCCGATCTCGACGCGGCCGGCTACTGGTCCTTGGAGTGCTGGGGCGGCGCGACCTACGACGCCTGCATCCGCTTCCTCAACGAGGACCCGTGGGAACGCCTGCGCACCTTCAAGAAGCTGATGCCGAAGACGCCGCTGCAGATGCTGCTGCGCGGCCAGAACCTCCTCGGCTACCGTCATTACGAGGACGAGGTGGTTCGGCGCTTCGTCGACAAGGCGGCCGAGAACGGCATGGACGTGTTCCGCGTGTTCGACGCGCTCAACGACCTGCGCAACCTCGAAACCGCGATGACGGCGGTGAAGAAGACCGGCAAGCACGCCCAGGGCACGATCTGCTACACCGTGAGCCCGGTCCACACCGTCGGCGCGTTCGTCGAGATGTCGCGCGAACTCAAGTCGATGGGCGCGGATTCGATCTGCATCAAGGACATGGCGGCGCTGTTGAAGCCCCAGGCGGCCTACGATCTGGTGAAGGGGATCAAGGACGCCTGCGGCAAGGACATGCCGGTGCACCTGCACGTCCACTCCACCACCGGCGTCACCATGGTGTCGCTGATGAAGGCGATCGAAGCCGGGGTGGACATCGTCGATACCGCGATCAGCTCGCTCTCCCTCGGTTCCGGCCACAACCCCACCGAGGCGGTGGTGGAGATGCTGGAAAACACCGGCTATTCCACCCGGCTCGACATGGAGCGCCTGCTCAAGGTCAAGCGCCACTTCGCCGCGGTGCGGCCGCGCTACAAGGAGTTCATGGGCGAGTTCACCGGGGTCGACACCGAGATCTTCTCCAGCCAGATCCCCGGCGGCATGATCTCCAACCTCGAAAGCCAGCTCAAGGGCCAGAACGCCTCGCACCGCCTCGCCGAGGTGCTGGAGGAGGTGCCGCGGGTGCGCGCCGACTGCGGCTACCCGCCGCTCGTCACCCCGTCGTCGCAGATCGTCGGCACCCAGGCGGTGTTCAACGTGCTGATGGGGCGCTACAAGGTGCTGACCACCGAATTCGTCAACCTGATGCTGGGCTATTACGGCGCCACCCTCGGGCCGAAGGACCACGTGGTGCTCAACCGCGCCAAGGAGCAGGCGAAGAAGCCGGTGATCACCGAGCGTCCCGCCGATCTCCTCAAGCCCGAGTGGTCGCACCTGCGCAACCACGCCACCACCCAGGAAGGTTTCAACGGCTCCGACGAGGACGTGCTGACCTACGCGATGTTCCCGCAGGTCGCGCCCAACTTCTTCAAGACCCGCGCCGAAGGGCCGAAGCGCCTCGGCAAGGACCCGGTCAAGACCACCGTCGCCGCGCCGATCGTCGTCGCGGTGGACGAGGCCAAGGTCTGCCGCAGCCCGATCACCGGGGTGCTGGTGCGCATCAACGTCCAACCCGGCGAGGCGGTGCAGCGGAACGCCGTCCTCGCGGTGGTCGAGGCGATGAAGATGGAAACCAACATCACCGCTCCGTTCGCCGGAACCGTGAAGTCGATCACCGCGCAGAAGGGCGAAGGGGTGAAGGAAAGCCAGGTGCTGATGACCTTCGAATGAGAGGGCGCGCGACGCCGGACTTTCGCCGACGGCCGGGGCTCTCCCGGCCGTTCGGCGTTGTATGGGGCGAAAGTTCCGGCGGTTTTCTCGCGCGGGGGAGGAAATCGCGGGCGTTTGCGCGTAAGGTGGAAGATGGCGGACAACGCCGGGCAACCACGGAACGGGAGGGCGCGATGCCTTTGAAGCGCGGATTCAAGCAGTTGGTGGCGGACGCCAAGGCGCGGATCAAGACCGTCAGCGTGGCGGAGGCGCAGGCGATGCTGGGCGAACCGAACGTGCAGTTCGTCGATATCCGCGACGTGCGCGAGTTGCAGCACGACGGCAAGATCCCGGGGGCATTCAACGCGCCGCGCGGGATGCTGGAGTTCTGGGTGGATCCGGAGAGCCCGTACTACAAGGACGTGTTCACCGAGGGCAAGACCTACGTGCTCTACTGCAAATCGTCGTGGCGGTCGGCGCTGGCGACGGCGGCCCTCGAGGACATGGGGCTGACGCCGGTGTGCGACATCGACGGCGGCTTCACCGCCTGGCAGGCGGCCGGAGCCCCGGTCGAGGCGGTGGAGCGGCACAAGGGCTGACGTCGCTTTTCCCGAGGCGATCGCACGCGCCCCGGGAACCTCCGGCTCCGCTTTCCGGTTAACCCCGCGAAGGGTTGAAAACGGCGAGCGGAGGCGGAGCGATGTGGGCTGCCACCACCCGGCGCGTGGCGGAAAATACCGACGAAGCGGTGAACATCCGGATCCGCGCGCGCATGCGCGCGCGGGTGATCTTCCTCGCCGAACGGCCGGACCTGATTCCGGCGCAACTCGCGGCGCTCGACCGCGAGTGGGACATCGAACGCACGCTGGAAGCGAACGCCGCGACGCTCGGCCTGATCGGCGCGGTGGTCGCCGCGCGGGCGGATTCGCGGCTGTTCGCGATTCCGGCGCTGATTTCCGGGTTCCTGCTCCAACACGCGCTGCAGGGCTGGTGCCCGCCGGTTCCGGTCTTGCGGCGGCTCGGCGTGCGCACCGCGACCGAAATCGCCGCGGAGCGTACCGCGCTGCGGTGGCTGCGCGGCGATTTCAGCGACGTGCCGCAGTCCGATGCGATGGACCCGCTCACCCGCGCGCTGCGGGCGCTGCGGGTGGCGGAAGGCGGCGATTGAGGATCGGGCGATCATCAGGAAGGAGGATGGCGAGGATGTGGAAACGTCTGCTCACGATTCTGTTCGCGTTGGGAGTCACCGCGGCGCTCGCCGCCTGCGGCGACACCTGGGAAGGCGCGAAGAAAGATACTTCGGAGAATCTCCACAGCGCCGGCGACGCGATCGACTGATGCGCCGCGGCGGCGGGCCGCGGCCCCTCCGGAGCGGCCGCCGTTCGAAAATAATTCCGGATCGGCGGTCGATGCGGCCGAAAGAATTTGCAATTTGTCCGGTTTGGCCTCACTTATCCTGAAGTCGACACCGGAATGTATCGACCGACGCGCCGAGAGATGCGCGGTAGTGATACTCGTCTCCAAAACACTCTGCGCCATCGACGGTCCGCAGCCGCGGGCAAGCAGGCTTTTATCGAAAGGATTTCCCATGGCTTCGGGAACCGTGAAGTGGTTCAACGCCCAGAAGGGCTTTGGTTTCATCACCCCGGACAACGGCGGCTCCGATGCGTTCGTGCACATCAGCGCGGTCGAGCGTGCCGGTCTCTCGTCGCTCGACGAGGGGCAGAAGGTCGAGTACGAGCTCGTCGCCGACCGCCGCAGCGGCAAGATGTCGGCCGACAGCCTCAAGCTGGTCTAAGTCTCCGGCGGTTCGTCCGGATACCGAGCCCGGCGCCCTGCGGCGCCGGGCTTTTGCATGCCCGCTACGCGCCCCGCCGCTGCCTGCGCTGCTGTGCCTTGTTGGGGCGGGAGCGCGCCTTGCCCGCGTCGGTACGGCTTCGCACCGGGGCGGTGGCGAGGCCGAGGTCCCGGGCTTCGAGCCGCTGGATCTCGTCGCGCAGGCGGGCGGCTTCCTCGAATTCGAGGTCGGCGGCGGCGGCGAGCATCCGCTTTTCGAGGTCGGCGATGTGGGACTTCAGGTCCTTGCCGACGAGGTGGCCGGTTTCCGCGTCGCCGGTGCCGACGGTCACGTAGTCGCTCTCGTAGGGGCTCTCGATCACCTCGGCGATGCGCTTCTTCACGCTTTCCGGCGTGATTCCGTGGGCGGCGTTGTAGGCCTGCTGCTTCTCCCGGCGGCGCTGGGTTTCCTTGAGCGCGAAATCGAGCGAGTCGGTGATCTTGTCGGCGTAGAGGATCACCCGGCCGTCGACGTTGCGGGCGGCGCGGCCGATGGTCTGGATCAGCGACCGGGTGGAGCGCAGGAAGCCCTCCTTGTCGGCGTCGAGAATCGCCACCAGCGCGCACTCGGGAATGTCGAGCCCCTCGCGCAGCAGGTTGATGCCGACGAGAACGCTGAACGCGCCGAGCCGCAGGTCGCGGATGATCTCGATGCGTTCCAAGGTCTCGATGTCGGAGTGGAGGTAGCGCACCTTCACGCCGTTGTCGTCGAGGTATTCGGTGAGGTCCTCGGCCATCCGCTTGGTGAGGGTGGTGACGAGCACGCGCTGGCCTCTGGCCTCGGCGGCCTTGCATTCGGCCATCAGGTCGTCGACCTGGGTGTCCACCGGGCGCACCGTGCAGACCGGATCGAGAAGGCCGGTGGGGCGGATCACCTGCTCGACGAACGCGCCGCCGGTCTGCTCCATTTCCCACGGCCCCGGCGTCGCCGAGACATAGATCGTCTGCGGCCGCATCGCGTCCCACTCCTCGAACTTCAGCGGCCGGTTGTCGATGCAGCTCGGCAGGCGGAAGCCGTACTCCGCGAGCGTCGATTTGCGATTGAAGTCGCCTTTGTACATGCCGCCGATCTGCGGCACGGTGACGTGGCTTTCGTCGACGAACAGCAGCGCGTCCTCGGGCAGGTATTCGAACAGGGTAGGGGGCGGCTCCCCAGGATTGCGGCCGGTGAGGTAGCGGGAATAGTTCTCGATGCCCTTGCAGTGGCCCGTGGCTTCCAGCATTTCGAGATCGAACGTGGTGCGCTGGCCGATCCGCTCGGCTTCGAGGTGGCGGCCCTGGGCGAGGTAGTATTCGGTGCGCGCCTTCAGTTCCTGCTTGATCTTGATCGTCGCCTGCGAGAGCGCGGGGCGCGGCGTCACGTAGTGGGAGTTGGGGTAGACGCGGATGTTCGGCAGCTCGGCGGTCTTGTGCCCGGTGAGCGGGTCGAACTCGGCGATCTCCTCGATTTCCTCGCCGAAGAACGACACCCGCCAGGCGCGGTCCTCGTAGTGGGCGGGAAAGATTTCGAGCACGTCGCCGCGCACCCGGAACGCACCGCGCTGGAACGCCGCGTCGTTGCGTTTGTATTGCAGGGTCACGAGTTCGCGCATCGCCTCGCGCGGGTCCACCTCCTGGCCGACGGCGAGGTCGAACACCATCCGCGCGTAGCTCTCCGCCGAGCCGAGGCCGTAGAGGCACGACACCGACGAGACGATGATCACGTCGCGGCGTTCGAGGATCGCGCGGGTGGCGGCGTGGCGCATCCGGTCGATCTGCTCGTTGATCGCGGAATCCTTCTCGATGTAGGTATCGGTGCGTGGCACGTAGGCTTCGGGCTGGTAGTAGTCGTAGTAGGAGACGAAGTACTCCACCGAGTTGTCGGGGAAGAACGATTTCATCTCTTGGTAGAGCTGCGCGGCGAGGATCTTGTTGGGCGCGATTACCAGGGTCGGGCGGCCGAGCGCGGCGATGGCATGGGCCATGGTGAAGGTCTTGCCCGAACCGGTCACGCCCAGCAACACCTGGTCGGAGAGCCCGGCCTCCAACCCCTCGGTCAGCGCCGCGATCGCGGTGGGCTGGTCGCCCGCCGGGGCGAAATCGGAGACGAGCCGGAACTCGGCGCGCGGGCCCGCGGGCGGGCGCTGGTACAACGGCAGTATGGTGTCCATCGGGTCCTCGTCGCCGACGGGGAGATTCCCGTCGTAAATGGCCGTTTTCCCGGCCGAAGGCGCTTGCGCCTACCCTCCTACCCCAGGTATCGTCCGAGGTGTCTTCCACCCTCGCCCAAACACGATCCAAAAAAGGTCAGGAACCATGTCGATCATCGCCGAGCGTTTGTCCGCGATCAAGCCCTCGCCCACGCTTGCCGTTTCCTCCAAGGCCGCCGAGATGAAGGCCGCCGGCGCCGACGTCATCGGCCTCTCCGCCGGAGAGCCGGATTTCGACACGCCGGAGCACGTCAAGCTGGCGGCCAAGGCCGCGCTCGACAAGGGCTACACCAAGTACACCGCGGTCGAGGGCATTCTGCCCCTGCGCGAGGCGATCTGCGCCAAGCTCAAGCGCGACAACAACCTGACCTACGCCCCGAACCAGATCCAGGTCGCCTGCGGCGGCAAGCAGAGCATCTACAACGCGATCATGGCGACCGTCGATCCGGGCGACGAGGTGATCATCCCCGCGCCCTATTGGGTGAGCTACCCCGACATCGTCCTGCTCGCGGGCGGCAAGCCGGTGTTCGTTATGGGGAAGGAGGAGACCGGCTTCAAGGTCACCGCCGAGGATGTGGAAAAGGCGATCACTCCGAAGACCAAGTGGTTGATCCTCAATTCGCCCTCGAATCCGTCGGGCGCGGCCTACACCGCCCAGGATCTCAAAGCGATCGGGACGATGCTGCTGAAGCACCCGAACGTCTGGGTGATGACCGACGACATGTACGAGTTCATCGTCTACGACGGCTTCAAGTTCGCCACCATCGCCGAGGTGGTGCCGGAGCTCTACGACCGCACCCTGACGCTCAACGGCCTTTCCAAGGCCTACGCGATGACCGGCTGGCGCGTCGGCTACGCCGCGGGCCCGGCCCACGTCATCAAGGCGATGAACAAGATCCAGTCGCAGAGCTCGACCCACACCACCTCGATCGCGCAGTACGCCGCGGTGGAAGCCCTGAACGGCGATCACGAGTTCCTCAAGGCGCGCAACGCCGCGTTCAGGGAGCGCCGCGACACCGTGGTGTCGATGCTCAACCAGGCGACTGGCCTCTCCTGCCGCACGCCCGAGGGCGCGTTCTACGTCTATCCGTCGTGCGCGGGCTGCATCGGCAAGAAGACCGAGGACGGCGTGGTGATCTCCGACGACAACGTGTTCGTCGCGCAGCTTCTCGAGAAGACCGGCATCGCGGTGGTGCAGGGGGCGGCGTTCGGTCTGTCGCCGTATTTCCGCATCTCCTACGCGACCTCGATGGACAATCTCGTCGAGGCCTGCACCCGCATCCAGAAGTTCTGCAACGGGCTGCGCTGATCCGGGCGCAAGACGACGCGAACGGGCCGGGGGGAGACCCCCGGCCCTTTTTCATGCGTCGAGCAGAGGCAACCCGAGGGTCGCGGCGGCGGCGGCGAGGAACTCGGCCGGGGCCGGGGTCCGGCCGAAGCGTAACGGCACGCAGAATGCCGCTTCGGGGTGGGCGAGGTAGGCGACGTGGCGGCGTCGGGTGAAGGTTACGCCGCGGGCGACGATGGTGTAGTCGCGCTCGCATGCGCCGATGCCGACGTAGTCCGCCAGCGGCCGTGCGAATCCGGCGGGGGCGGCGAACAGCTGGGTTTGCAGGGCGGACACCGTGCCGCCGCCCGCGCGGATGCGGCAGCGCATGCTGCCGGCGTAGAGCGCCACGAACGCCAGCGCCGCCGCGCCCAGGCCGAACAGCGCCACCGCCCACGCCGGGCCGCCGTCGGGCAGCCTGCGCGCCAGCGCCGCCGCGATGCCGCCGAGCAGAACCGCCGCGGCCGCGAAGGTGGCGATCCAGGTGCGCGATTGTCGGAATGTCGCGACCAGCGCGTCGCCCGCGAGCGCGGCGCACCCGGGCGCGACCGTGAACAGCGGCGCGCGGGCGAACGGCGGCGCAGGCGTGCGGTTCTGGAACGCGAGTCTCCGTCCGGCGCCGAACAGGGCGCTTCCGATCGTCGTGCGCAAGGTCCGTCCTCCGCTTGTCCGGTCGTCGGAGGCATGGTACCCGAGATGACGCCGCCGAGGCCACCCGAACCGGAGCGAGGCGAAATGCGACGACGGTGGATCCTGGCTTTGACGATCGCGCCGATGCTGTTGCCGCCGCTGGCGTATCTCGCCGCGGCGGCGCTGCTGTCGCGCTGGACGGTGCCGGGAGAGCCGCCCGCCGCGCGGGGTGTGGAGGTCGGCGTGTGCGACAACGGCGTCCATACCGATCTGCTGCTGCCGGTCGCCGCCGCCGGAGCCGACTGGCGCGTGCGGCTCGACTTTGCCGACTTTCCCGGCGCGCCTCCGGACGCCGACCGGATCCTCGTCGGCTGGGGGGACCGCGACTTCTATCTCGAAACCCGCGCCTGGTCCGATCTGCGGCCCGGTCTCGCCTGGCGCGCGCTGTTCGGCGGCGGGCCGAGCGTGCTGCACGTGCACCTGCTGCGCGGCGCGCCGATATCCGGCTGCCGTTTCCTGGTCCTCGGCGCGGATGCCTACCGCCGTCTCGACGGCTTCGTCGACGCCGCTCTGCTGCGCGACGCCGCGGGCGCGCCGCGGCCGCTGCGGGGGTACGGCCGCAGCGACATGTTCTACGCCGCCGCCGGATCCTATTCCCCGATCCACACATGCAACCAGTGGACCACCCGCGCACTCCGCGCCGCCGGTGTGGAGACCGGGGTGTGGACGCCGTTCGCGGGCGACGTGATGCGCCGCCTGCCCGCCGTCCGCAGCGCCGACGCCGACCCGTTCGGGCGGGGATTTTAGTTGCATCCGGGGGGCGCTCCTGTGACCATGAAGACGGCACGCAAACACCCCGCGCGGGGTGCGTCATCCCGTCGGGGACCACTGGCCGGAAGGCCGGGACGAGGTCGGGGGTGATCTCGGCCCGAGGTGGGTGACGGGGGCGCAACGCCGCCTCCGGCTGCGCATCAGGCTTTTCCGGCCGCCAGAAGCGGGAGGAACCAGAATGCCTGACAACGTGGAGACCACCGGCCGCGCGACACGCGTCGCCGCCATCGTCGGACCCTACACCAGCGGCAAGACCAGCCTGATGGAGGCGTTGCTGAGCGTTTCGGGCGGCATTGCCCGCAAAGGCTCCGCGGCCGACCGCAGCCGCGTCGGCGATTGGCCGGCGGAGGCGAAGAGCCGCGAGATGAGCACCGAAGCGGTGGCGGCGAGCACCACCTATCTCGACGATCCCTGGACCTTCATCGACTGCCCCGGTTCGGTCGAATTCCTGCAGGATACCCGCCACGCCCTGATGGTATGCGACATCGCCGTGGTGGTGTGCGATCCCGATCCGACCCGCGCGGTGATGGTGTCCCCCTACCTCAAGTTCCTCGACGACCACGAAATTCCCCACTTGATCTTCATCAACCGCATCGAGCACGCCAAGGCGGGCCACGGCGACATCCTCGAGGCGCTGCAGGCGGTCTCCGAGCGGCCGTTGGTGATGCGGCAGATGCCGATCGTCGAAGGCGAGAACGTCACCGGTTTCGTCGATCTGATCCATCGCCGCGCCTATCATTACGAGGCGGGCAAGCCCTCGACCCTGATGTCGATTCCGGCGGCGGTCGCCGAGGACGAGCAGGGGCGGCGGCAGGAGGTCCTCGAAAGCCTCGCCGATTTCGACGACGCGCTGATGGAGGAGTTGCTCAACGACGCCGAACCCGCCACCGACGACGTGTTCGCCTCGCTCAAGCGCGACCTCGCCGCCAACCTGGTGGTGCCGGTGCTGTGCGGCGAGGCGGAGCGCGACCACGGCATCACCCGGCTGTGGAAGACCCTGCGCCACGATGCGCCCGATCCCGCGGAGACTTGGGAGCGCCGCAAGGCGGTGACTCCGGCGGGCGTCGCCCAGGTGTTCAAGAGCCAGCACGCCCAGCACACCGGCCGTCTCGCCTGGCTGCGCGCGTGGGAGAAGGATCTGACCGACGGCATGACGTTGGCCGGGCAGAAGATCGGCGGGCTCTATACGCTTCAGGGCAGCGAAACCGCCAAGGCCGCGCGGATCGGCGTGGGCGGGATCGCGGCGGTCTCCAAGCTCGAAACCGTCAAGCCCGGCGACGTGCTCACCGAGGCAGCGGCGTTGCCGCCCGAGGACTGGCCGCGCGCGCCACAGGCGCTGTTCGCCCTCAAGCTCAGCACCGTCAAGGCGGGCGACGACGTCAAGCTCTCGACCGCGCTCGCGAAACTGGTCGCCGACGACGTCTCGCTGGCGTTCGGCCCGAATCCGGATACCGGCGAACTGCTGCTGTGGGGAATGGGCGAGGTTCACCTGATGAACGCGGTGGACCGCCTGCGCAACGCCTACAACGTCGAGGTCAAGGCCGAGCGGCCGACCGTGCCGTTCAAGGAGACGATCCGCAAGGGGTGTGCCGAACGCGGCCGCCACAAGCGGCAGACCGGCGGTCACGGCCAGTTCGGCGACGTGATGCTGGAGGTGCGGCCGCAGGGGCGGGGCGAGGGGTTCGCCTTCACCGACCGCATTGTCGGCGGCGTGGTGCCGAAGAACTATATCCCGGCGGTCGAGGCGGGGGTCCGGGAGAGCCTGGTGCGCGGACCGCTCGGCTTCCCGGTGGTGGACGTGGCGGTGACGCTCACCGACGGCTCCTATCACACCGTCGATTCCTCGGAAATGGCGTTCAAGACCGCGGCGGGGATCGGCATGCGCGCGGCGTTGCCGAAATGCGAGCCGATCCTGCTGGAGCCGATCTGGGCGGTGTCGGTGGCGGTGCCGTCGGAGTGGACGTCGAAGGCGCAGCGGGCGCTCAGCCAGCGGCGCGCGCAGATTCTCGGCTACGACAAACGCCCGGGCTGGACGGGCTGGGACGTGATCAAGGCGCAGGTGCCGCAGATGGAGGTACACGACCTGATTCTCGAATTGCGCTCCCTCACCATGGGCGTGGGCACCTTCGAGTGGGTGTTCGATCATCTTCAGGAACTCACCGGCCGTGCCGCCGATAAGGCGGTTGCCGACAATCGCGCGCTGACCGAATAATCCCCGGTGAACCCCCTGGCGGTGGCGCCGGGGGGTTCCCATATCCCGGACATCCATCGTTGAAGACCCTAAGTCGGCGGAACCGATCCCCCCTCGGTTCCGCCTTGTTTTTTCAGCGCATGGGGGTAATATCCGGATGTCATATCACCCGGTCCGGGCCCCTCTGGCGGCGAAGACGTTCGTCGCGATGTCGGATCGTGTTGCAACCGCGTGGACGGCACGCGACCGTATTCCCGATCTCACATGTTCGAACAGCTCTGGCCTTTGGCCGCGACCCCGATCTCGGGGCATCCGGCCTGGCTTTGGTGCGCGTTCCTCGCGTTCGTCGCGGCCCTGCTGGTGTTCGACCTCAGGGTTCTGCACCGCCACGATCACGTCGAATCCGCACGCGAAAGCCTTTTGCTCACCGCGCTTTACGTCGCCATCGCGCTCGCCTTCGGCGCGGGCGTCTGGCATTTCATGGGCGCGGAGGCGGGGCTCCTCTACGTCACCGCCTATCTCGTCGAGGAAAGCCTCTCGATCGACAACGTGTTCGTGATGTCGACGATCTTCGCCGCGTTCGCGATCCCGCGGCAGTATCAGCACCGCGTGCTGTTCTGGGGGATCGTCGGCGTCGTGGCGATGCGCGGCGTGATGATCCTGATCGGCGCGGCGATGATCGCCAAATTCGAGTGGATCCTCTACCTCTTCGGCGCGTTCCTGGTGTTCACCGGCGTCAAGATGGCGCTCTCCCACGGTCAGAACCCCGAGCAGCCGGAGCAGTCGCGGCTGGTGCGGGTGGTACGCAAGGTGATGCCGATCACCCGCGAGTTCCACGGTCATGCGTTCTTCGCACGGGTGAAGACCGCGCGCGGGCTCAGATTGATGGCGACGCCGCTGCTGCCGGCGCTGATCGTGATCGAGACCGCCGATCTGGTGTTCGCGCTGGATTCGATCCCGGCGGTGCTGTCGATCACCACCGACACCTTCATCGTCTTCACCAGCAACATCTTCGCCATCCTCGGCCTGCGCGCGCTCTATTCGGTGCTGGCGGTGATGGTGGGGCGCTTCCGCTACCTGCACTATGGTCTGGCGGGGGTGCTGGTGTTCATCGGCGGCAAGATCTTCTGGGCGGAACTGGTCGGCCACGTGCCGCCCGCGCTGTCGCTCGGGGTGACGGTGGTCCTGCTGGGCGGGGCGATCGCGCTCTCTCTGGTGCGGAAACCCGCCGCGATCGGCCGCGAGGCCGAGGCGCGGGACTGACTGCGGGTGCGGAAATTAAGAAAGGAGCCCTGGGGGGAAGGGCTCCTTTCTGGTCTTGCCGGAATTCCCTGGCGGTCCAAGAGGGGGGGAGGGAAACCGCGTCGGGATGATCTTCCGGCCGAGCCGGCGAGCGACCACATCTGGGGGGAAACGTCGCCGCCGGGACTGTGGGGTTACTGTCCTCTTTCTGCCGTTAACCGCTGGCTCCTCTCGCGAGGAGGGCCGAGGGATCGTTCCATCTTCAATCGACAGCATCACTCTCTCATGCCCGCGCGCCACAGGATAACGGGAATATCCGATCATTTTAATCGGATTTACCGGAGTGATGCTCGGCACTGGACGCGGCAGCGGATATGCGCGATGAAGGTTAGGTGATTCCATGGAATTTCACGGTCCGTAGCAGTGTCGGTTTTCGATTCGGGTTTCTTTCCGCGCCTCGGGTTGAAGGGGGCTCTCGCCGCCATCCTGACGGCGGCGGTCGGATCGGTATGCCTCGCCGCCGCGGCGTTCGCGCCCGAAAACGCGGGATGGGCCGCGCTTGCGGGTGCGCTGGTTCTCGGCGTCGCTCTGCCGCTCGCCCTCGCCGCGGCATCGCGGATCGAACGCGGTGTCGCCGCCGCCGCCGCCGAGGCCGCCCGCCTCGCCGATCTCGATTTCAGTCGCGCGCGCCGTACCGCGCCGGCCGCCGGATGCGAGGCCCTCGCGGGTGCGCTCGAAACCCTGCGCGGCGCGCTTGCCCGTCACGACCGCGAGATCTCAGCGGTGCAGGTGCGCCTGGAGCGGTTGATCGCGCAGGGGATCGCGCTCGCCGCCGAGCGCGACACCGCGCGGCTGATGCAATCGATCGTCGAGGGCGCGAAGGAACTCGCCAACGCCGAGGGCGGCACCCTCTACCTGCGCGACGACGACGACGTGCTGCGCTTCGAAATTCTCCATAACGACGTTCTGCGGATCCGCCAGGGCGGCTCCGACGGTCCGGCGCCCGCGTTGCCGGGGGTGCCGCTCTACGACGGCGAGGGCCGCCCCAACCATGCCAACGTGGTGAGCCATGCGGTCCACCTCGAACGCGCGGTGGCGATCGACGACGCCTACGGCGCCGAGGGCTTCGATTTTTCCGGCACCCGCACGTTCGACGCGCGCACCGGCTACCGCTCGCAATCGTTCCTCACCGTGCCGCTCAAGCCGCGCGGCGGGGCGGTGATCGGCGCGCTGCAGCTGATCAACGCGCGCGACCCGGAAACCGGCGCGGTGGCGCCGTTTCCGCCCGCGATCGAGCGCCTCGTCGAGGCCCTTGCCGGACAGGCGGCGACCGCGCTCGACAACCGCCTGCTGCTGGATTCCCAGGACCACATCATGGACGGCATGGTCCGCTTCGTCGCCGGCGCGATCGACGCGAAGAGCCCGTACACCGGCAACCACTGCGCCCGCGTGCCCGAACTGGCGCTGATGCTCGCCGAGGCGGCGAGCGCCGCCACCGCCGGGCCGTTCGCCAATTTCGCCTTCACCACGCCCGAGGAATGGCGGGAGTTCCGCATCGGCGCGTGGCTGCACGACTGCGGCAAGGTGACGACGCCGGAATTCGTGATCGACAAGGCGACCAAGCTCGAAACCGTCGTCAACCGCATCCACGAGGTGCGCACCCGCTTCGAAGTGCTGCGCCGGGACGCCGAGATCGCGCGCCTGGAAGCGCTGCGCGCGGGCGAGGACGAGGCCGCGGCGAACGCCCGCTTCGGCGCGCGGGTGCGGGAGTTGGAGGACGACTTCGGGTTCGTGGCGCAATGCAACGTCGGCTCGGAATCGATGAGCGACGCCGACGTCGCGCGGCTGGTGCGGATCGCCGCCACGCCCTGGCGGCGGCATTTCGACGACCGCCTCGGTTTGTCTCACGGCGAGCTCGCGCGCCTGGAAGGGATTCCGCCCGCACCGCTGCCGGCGGTCGAGCGCCTGCTCGCCGATCGCCGCGAACACGTCGTCGCCCACGGCCCGTCGGAACCCGCGTTCGATCCCTCCTGGGGGTTCACCGTCAAGCCCACCGCGGTGCGCTTCAACTTCGGCGAACTGCACAATCTCTCGGTGCGCAAGGGTACCCTCACCGACGAAGAACGCGCGATCATCAACCAGCACATCGTCCAGACCATCGTGATGCTCGAAAGCCTGCCGTTTCCGCGCCATCTGCGGCGCGTGCCGGAATACGCCGGAACCCACCACGAGACCCTCACCGGCAGCGGCTATCCGCGCGGCCTGACCGCCGCCGACCTCTCGATCCCGGCGCGGATCATGGCGGTGGCCGACGTGTTCGAGGCTCTGACCGCCGCGGACCGGCCGTACAAGAAGGCGAAGCCGCTCTCCGAGGCGGTGGGCATCCTCAAGGATATGGCGGATGCGCGCGCGATCGATCCCGACGTGTTCGCGCTGTTCCTCGAAAGCGGGGTGGCGCGCCGCTATGCCGAGCGCTTTCTCGATCCGGCGCAGATCGACGCCTTCGAGCCATCGCGCTATCTGCCGGAGGCGGGCCGATGAACTGGCGGGCGATGCGTGCGGACGATCTTGCGGCGCTCTCCCGCGCCGCGGCGGCGATCCACCCCGGCTATCCGGAATCCGACGCGGTGTTCGCCGAACGTCTGGCTCTCTGCCCCGAGGGGTGCCGGGTGCTCGACGACGGCGGCGCGCTGGCGGGTTATGCGCTTACCCATCCGTGGCGCTACGGCCGTCCGCCCAAGCTCGACACCCTGCTGGGCGTGATCCCCGGCGATGCCGACACCTGGTATCTTCACGACGTCGCGCTGCTGCCGCAGGCGCGCGGCCGCGGCGCGTCGGCCGCGCTCGTCGCCGCCGTCGCCGGGCAGGCGCGGGCGGGCGGTTTCGCCACCCTGTCGCTGGTGGCGGTCAACGACTCCCGGCCGATCTGGGAGGCGCAGGGGTTCGCGGTGGCGGCCGACGCCGCGCCCGATCTCGCGAGCTACGGCGGCGTCGCGTGGTTCATGATGCGTCGCATCCGCGACACAATTTGATACACTTTTCGTTCTCCCCCGACACACCCCTGAGACAACCCGGCCGTAAGGTTCATCCTGTATCCGTGGCGAGCGGAACATGAAGGACGGAAGGCGGGCGGTCGCTTCGGCGAAGCCCGCCCTTCCGGGCCGCTCCCCCGGATCTCGGAAAAAGGATGTTGTGGAAGATGCGTGGCGTTGTGGTGGCGGTGGTGGCCGGATGCGTGGTCGGTTTGAGCGCGGCGAACGCGTTCGCCGGACCTCACGGCGGACCGGGGTTCGACGGGCCCGGGCACGGTCGCGGCTGGGGACACGGTCCGGATTTCGGTCCGGGACGTCCGGGTTACGCCATGGTTCCCGACGGCTGGCAGGGCGGGCGCTGGGCTCACGAATGGTGGGACGGCCGGTTCGGCTGGTGGTGGATCGTCGGCGGCGCGCGCTACTTCTACGCCGCGCCGGTGTATCCCTACCCGAGCGCGGTGGTGCCGCCCGGCATGGTCGCCGTTCCCGCATCGCAGACCGCGTACTATTGCGCCGATCCGGCCGGGTACTATCCCGCGGTGACGCAGTGCCTCGCGCCCTGGCAACTCGTCGCGCTTCCCGCCGCAGCGCCCGCGCCGGTCGCGGCAGCTCCGGTCGCGGCGACGCCCGCTTCGGGCGGCATCGACAAGACCACCGGCGGCACGGTGCTGGGCGCGGTCGGCGGCGGCATCGCCGGAGCGCAGTTCGGGCAAGGTTCGGGCCGGGTGGCGGCGACGATCGTCGGCACCATCCTCGGCGCGTTCGTCGGCCACGAGGTCGGCGCGTCGCTCGACCGCGCCGACGCGGCGGCGGCGCAGCAGGCGGCGCAGCGGGCCTACGCCGCGCCGATCGGCCAGACGATCTCCTGGAACACGCCGAACACCAGCCACGCGGGCACCATCACCCCGACCCGCGAAGGCCGCGACGCCCAGAACAACGCCTGCCGCGAGTTCAAGCAGACGGTGACGATCGACGGCAAGATCACCGAGGTCACCAGCACCGCCTGCCGCAAGCCCGACGGCACCTGGGTTCAGATCGGCAGCTGAAAGACATTATCCACCCGGTGGCGAAGCCTTTTCCCCCTTTAGGCTTCGTCCCCACTCCGGCGCAGCGACTCCCCCGTGGCTCGCCGGAACTCCGGCGGGGTTTTCGTCTCCCTGGCCTCGCCGTTCGGCCGCCCCCAGCCCCACGGGGGCGGCCCTCTTTTTTCCCGGATCAGAGATAATCGAGAACGCTGACGCTCTTGAGCGAGGAGAGGGTTGCGAACGACGCCTCCAGCAGCACCTCGCGTTGCGAGGCCTCGGCGCTGGCGGTGGCGACGTCGACGGTGGTGAGGCTGTCGAGCATCTCTCCGGCGTAGAGCTGGAAATCGGTCTGCGCGTCGACCACGGCGTCGAGCTTGTCGGTCTGACCGGAAAGCCGCTCCATCATCGTGCCGAGGTCGGAGACCGCACCCGAGAGCAGGTCGTAGGCCTGCTGCATCGTCGCGGTGTCGAGCGGCGAGGTGCTCACCAGAAGGTTCAGGGCTTCGAGGGTGTCGGAGAAGGCGTCGGCATCGGCGGTGACGCCGAACGCGATGCTCGCGCCGCCGTCGAGCATCACGCTGCGCAGGCTGTCGCTGCCCTGGTAATAGGCGGTGGGGTCGGCGGCGTCGTAGAGCGACGCATCCACCGGCTGGGTCGCGGTGGCGCCGCCCGAAAACACGTAGGTATCGGCGTACTGGGTGTTGAGCAGCGCGACGACGTCGGTGAACGCGTCGGACGCGCTGCTCTGCAGGGTCGAAAGCGTGGTGGCGTCGGCGGAGCCGCTGATTGCCGCGGCGATATCGGTGAGCATGCCGTTCACCTGGTCGGTGATGCTGTCGACCGCGGAATAGGCGATTTCGAGCTCGCTCGCGGCGGCGTCGGCGATGCCGGAGAGCTTTTCCGACCGGGCGATGTCGGCTGTCAGTCCGGCCGCGGCTCCGGCGTTGCCGTCGAGACCGGAAAGCGAGGCCGACTTGAGGCCGGACGACTGTCGTTGCAGCGCCTCGGTATAGCTCGTCTGCACCCTGAGCGCCTGACCGATCATCTGATTGTTCATTCCCGCGGTGGAAATCCGCATGGCGAAGGCTCCCTCAGTTCATCATCGCGATCAGCGTGTCCCACATGTCCTGCGCCGTGCTGAGGATCTGCGCCGCGGCCTCGTAGTCCTGCTGATAGGTGGCCTGCAGCGCGGTTTCCTCGTCGACGTTGACGCCGTAAGTGTTGGAGAAGCTGTTCGCGAGAGTTTCGGCGGTGGCGGCGCTGGTGGTGGCGGTGTCGCTCGCGGTTTCGGCGCGGTCGGCGGCATCGTCGATGATCTTCTGCGCGTAGCCCGCGACGTTGGTGGTGGTGGCCGAAATGTTTCCGGCCTCGGCGAAGCTGCGCGACGCGTCGAGGGCGGCGTAGGCGGTTTCGAGGGCGGAGGTATCGTCGGAGCCCGAAGTGTAGGACGAGACGCCCGAGAGGATGTCGTCCATGGCGTCGGAAAGGGCGTCGATCTCGTCCTGGATGCCGGGCAGGGTTTCGTCGCGGAGTTCGATCAAAGCGCCGAGACGGCCGTTCGAGAGGCTCGCGGTGATGTCCTTGCCGTCGACGGTGACGCCCGAGAGCGTTCCCGCCGCGTAGCTCATGCCGGAGGTGACCGTGCCGCTCGCGGTGAAGCCGAGCTCGTGCACGCGCGAGGTCAGCAACGCGGTGCCGGAAGACGTGTAGATCTGCATTTCGCCGGACGACGTGGTGAAGGAGGTCACGTCGAGGTATTGGCCGAGGTCTTCGAGCGCCGCGCGGCGCGCGTCTTCGAGATCGGAGGTCGAGGACCCGTCTGCGGCGGCTTTGGTGATCTGCGCGTTGAGGTCGTCGATCCGGTGGAGCAGGTCGTTGACCGCCTCGACGCTCTCGGCGATCGCGGTATCGGCCGAGGCGCGCGCGGACTGGATGGTGCCGGTGACGTCGTCGACCGTGTCCTCCCAGTCTTGCAGAGCCTCGTCGAGGGCGTCGGCGTTGGCGGTGTCGCCGGGGTCGGCGATGACGTCGGCAAGCGCGCTCTGCACGTCGGTGATCGCATTGGTGAGGCCGCCGCCGTCCTCGGTAGTGCCGAGGGCGGACGAGATCGTTTCGAGATAGGACGCGATCGTGGAGTCGTAGGCCGAAGTCGAAATCGCGTCGACCACGCCCTTGTGCAGGGTCTCGTCGACGTCGCTGCCGGTGCCGATCACCTGCACGCCGATCCCCACGCCGCCGACGGTCTTGGCGGTGACGTAGGCGGTTTTCTTGGTGTAGCCGTCGGTTTCGGCGTTGGCGATATTGGTCGAGGCAAGGGCGATGCGCGCCTGTGCGACGCTCAACCCGGTGTTGGCGGTGTAGATGATGCTCGAGATCGACATCGCCCGCTCCTTCCGTTTCAGGCGCTGAGGTGCAGGCCGCCGGCGGCGCGGCAGGCGCGCGGCAGGGGTTCGCCCGAGGCCGAGTAGTTGAGGCCGTCGCGACGCTCGCGCTCGGCGAGCGCCTGCATTACCGCCTCGACCCGCAGCGCGGTCGCCGCCTTGCGGGCGTTGAGCAGGGCCTGGTTCTCCTTCACCCGGCGCACCAGCGAGCGGATGTCGGCTTCGAGGGCGACCGGGTTGAGGGCACCCGCCGCATGCAGCGCCGAGGCGCGTGGCCGCAGCGCGACGGTCAGGCGGGCATAGCGCTCGGAGAGTTCCTCCTTGCGCGTCACCAGTGCCGGCGGCAGTTGTTCGGCCGGGACGGCGAGGATCTCGTTCTCCTCGCCGATCAGGTCGGTGAGTTCGCGCAGCACCGCGACGAAGTCGCACAGAGTCTTGCGATCGAGGGAGGCGAGGGTCGGTTCGGACATGGTGGCTCTCCTCAGCGGCGGGTGGCGGAAAGGATGTTGGCGGCGCGGCCGTAGGCGGTCACCACCGGGCGGCAGCGGCGGGTGCGGGCGATGCGTCCGCGGAGCTCGCCCTGGGTGGCGCGCAGCGCCCGCATCGCGGCGTCGATGTCGGCGATCAGCGCCATGCGTTCGGCCTTGCTGCAATCCGGCGCGAGTTGCCGGGCGCGGGCGTTCAGCTTTTCCATGCGCTTGAGGGCGACGTCGATGGCGCGGAACTCCTGGCTCATCGCGCTCACCGCTTGGCCGCCAGCAGAGCGTCGTACATGTCGCTCACCGTGCTGATGATTTCCGAGGCGGCGGAATACGCCTGCTGCGCCACGATCATCGACGAGAACTCGGTGGCGGTGTCGGTGGTCGAGGATTCGAGTTCGCCCGACATGATCGCGCCGGTGGAGCCCGAGTCCGCCTCGGTCAGGGTCGGCGAACCGGATTCAACGCTGGCGGCGTAGACGGTGCCGGTCTTGGCGTCGAGGCCGTTGGCGTTAGCGAAGGTGGCGAGCGGGATCTTGTAGATCGAGTAGCTGATGCCGTTGTCGAAGTTGGCGTAGACGGTGCCGTCCTCGTCGATCGAGACCGAGGAGAATTCGCCGTAGGCGAGGCCGTCCTGCACCACCTGCTTGAGCGAGATCGCGGCTTCGTCCTCTGAGGTCGAGGTGGCGTTCTGCGACAGGCCGTCGGACTTGCCGACGGTTCCGACATTGTAGGCGATCGAGCTGTCGGCCGCGCCCGAGGTCCAGCCGGTCACGCTCAGGGTGATGGGATCGGTGGGCGTCAGAAGCTTGCCGTCGGTGTCGAAGGTAATGGCGCTGGAGCTGAGGCTGATGCCGGCCGCCTCGGTGCTGTCGGCGAGAGCGGCGCTCACCGACCAGGCGTTGGTGCCGGTCTTTTCGTAGGTGAGGGTGACGGTGTGGGCCACGCCGAGGCTGTCGTAGATCTCGGCGTCGACGGTGAAGCTGTCGCCGGTGGCGGCTTCCGCGGGCAGAACCGCCTGGATCTTGAGTTCGGACGTCGCCTTGGCGGAACCCTGATAGTCCTTGACGTTGATCGCTTCCAGCCCGGCGGCGCTCTTGGTCGAGGTGATCTTGCCGTCGGCGTCGGTGGGGTAGCCCTGCAGATACCAGCCCGCGCTGTTGGCGAGGTAGCCGTCGTCGTCGGCCGAGAAGTCGCCGGCGCGGGTGTAATAGAAGATGTCGCTGCCGCTATTGTCGGCGACGACGAAGAAGCCCTCGCCGTCGATGCCGAGGTCGGTCGAACTCTCGGTGCCGATCAGCGTGCCTTGGGCCAGCAGGCTCTGGCTCGGGTCGACGGTGACGCCCGCGCCGGTGAAGTTCGAATACGAGCCTGTGCCCGACACCATCGTCGCGAAAGATGCGGTGGTGCACTTATAGCCGTAGGTGCTCGAATTCGCGAGGTTGTTGGAAATGCAGCTGACCGCGGCCGACTGGGCGTAGAGCGCCGAAACCGCGATGTTCATCGAACTCGAAAGGGTGCTCATGGCGGAGCCTCCGCGATCTTGAGGGTCAGGACGCGTCCGCCGCGGTGGCGGAGACGATGTTGGACAGGGAGACGGTGGCGCCGTTGGTCATGATCAGTTGCGCGCTGCCGTCGGACCAATCGACCTGCTTCACCACGCTGGTGGTGTTGGCGGAGATGTTGACGCTCTCGCCGTCGGCGTCCTCGGCGACGATGTTGAGGGAGTAGGTGCCGTCGTCGGCGGTGGCGCCGCTGGTCTTGGTGCCGCTCCAGTCGAAGGTGTAGGACCCCTCTTCGGCGCTCGCGCTCTCGGTGTAGACGACGTCGCCGTTCTCATCGAGCACCTGCACCGTCACCGATTCGGTATCGGCAGGCACGTCGTAGGACCACGAGAGAGTCTCGCCCTCGCTCCACGAGAGATCCTCGGCGGCGTAGGTGACTTCCATTCCCACCAGAGACAGCGCCACCGATGCGCTCTCGTTGTTGGTCGCGAGCACGAGGTTCTCGAGATACGAGTTCGAGAGGATCTGCTGTTCCACCTGCGCGTAGTTGACGAGCTGACTGGTCATCTCGTCGGTGTCGGTGGGATCGAGCGGATTCTGGTTCTGGAGCTGCGCGGTGAGCACGCTCAGGAACAGCTCGTAGTTCTCGGAGAGCGACGCCACCGAGGTTGCGGTGGTCGAGGACAATCCGCTGCTCGAAGTGCTGCCGGTCACCGTGGTCATCGCGTCTCTCCCTGGGAAGTGGGCCGGGGGGAGCACCCCCTCGTCGTGCGATGAACGGCGAAGGAGGGGAAACACTGGCGAAGAAAAACGCGGAAAAAATTTTCGACCGGAGGCGCGCCAGTGTCGGGCGGCGGGGCGCGTATAGGGGTCGTAGGCGGCAGTCGGCAGGGGCCGGCGCGTCGGCAACGGGAACGGGGCTCGAATGGCCCCGTCGAGATCAACGAAGGAGCTATCTCATGCCTGTCATCACCACCAACACCTCGGCGAACTCCGCCCTGCGTTACCTCAACATCAACTCCGACGAGCAGACCAACGCCCTCAACAAGGTGGCCTCGGGTTCGCGCATCACCCGCGCCTCCGACGACGCCGCGGGCCTCGCGGTCGCCACCAAGCTGCAGTCCGATGTCGCCGTGCTCGGCCAGGCCTCGACCAACGCCAGCCACGCCTCGTCGATCCTCGAAACCGCCGACGGCGGCCTGTCGTCGATCTCCGACGTGCTCGAACGCATGAAGGTGCTGTGCGCGGAATCGATGTCGGGCGCGGTGAGCGACACCGAGCGCACCTACATCAACTCGGAATTCTCGGCGCTGATGGACGAAATCGATTCGATCGTCAGCACCACCACCTTCAACGGCACGGCGCTGCTGAGCGGCACCTACTCGGCGGACTTCCTCGTCGGGACTGCCGCCGGCGACACCATCACCGCGGATCTCGCGACCAATGCGGCCTTCGGAAATATCGCCGATCTCGCGACCGCCTATGCCGATTTGGCGACCGGCGTGGGTTCGGCCGCCAACGCCGCAACGGCGCTGACCGCGGTCAACAGCGCGATCGGCGACGTCGCCGCCGCGCGCGCCGAGGTGGGCGCGCAGGAGTCCCGGTTCGACTACCACGCCGCGCAGATCAACTCGTCGGAAGAGAACCTCGACGCCGCCCAGTCGGCGATCATGGATGCGGACGTCGCCGAGGCGCAGTCCGAGTTCTCCTCGGCGCAGGTGAAGACCAACGCCGCGATCGCGGCGCTGGCGTCGGCCAACTCGATGCCGCAGCAGCTTCTGTCGCTGCTGCAGTAATCCGGGTGCGCGCCCCCGTTCCGGCGGGGGCGCGCACTAATCTTCGGGGAGGCCGGGCATGTCGACCACGGTGACGAGTGCGAGCGGGACCACCTACATCAGCGGGTCCGGAACCTCCGGCTTCGATTCCTCCGCGCTGATCGAGGCAGCGGTGGAAGCGAAGATGGCGGCCGCCTATCGTATCGACGATCAGGTCGACGTGCTCGAGACCGAGGTCACCGGCTGGGAAACCATGCTCAGCGATCTCACCGCGGTCTCCGACGCCGCCGAGGCGCTTTCCGGCGCTGCCGACGATTCCGTCTGGGACGATCGCGCCGCCTATCTTTCGTCCTCGACCGTGTCCGATCCCGACGACGTTCTCGCAGTGACGGTGGACGAGGACGCGGCGCTCGGCATCTATACCGTCGAGGTCAAGCAGCTCGCCACCTCCCATAAGGTCGCGAGTTCCGAACAGTCGTCGAAGACCGAGGCGCTCGGCCTCTCCGGCAGCTTCACCCTGACCGAGGGCGACGGCACCGCCGCGACGATCTCCGTCACCGAGGACATGACCCTCGCGGATATCGCCGACGCCATCAACGACGCGAGTTCCACCACCGGCGTCACCGCGACGCTGATGAAGACCAGCGATTCCGGCTATACCCTGGTGCTCGCTTCCGCCGATACCGGCCAGAGCATCACGGCGACCGACACCGACGGCTCGGTACTCGAAAGCCTCGGCATTCTGGCGTCCGACGACGGCTTCGCTAACGAGTTGCAGGCCGCGCAGGACGCGATCATCACCATCGACGGCGTCACCATCACCAGTTCCTCGAACGATATCGAGGACGTGATGCCGGGCGTTTCGCTCAGCCTCTACGACGATAGCGCCGGCGGCACCATCACTCTCGAGGTCGGGCAGGATCTGGATGGCGTCGCCGACGCCATCACCGCACTGGTGGACGCCTACAACACCTACCGCGAGTTCGCGATCCTCAACCAGACCACCGACGAGAACGGCGCGGTGGACGATGCGGTACTGTTCGGCGAGAGCCTGCTGCGGTCCGCGAACTCCGCCCTTTACGACATTCTCGGCATGAGCGTCGAGGTGGACGGCACCACCTACACTCTCGCCGATCTCGGCATCTCCTACGATGACGACAACTATCTCGAAGTCGACGACGACACCCTCGAGGAGATGCTGATCCAGCATGCGGACGTGGTGCAGGCGTTCTTCGAGCAGAGCGTCGTCAGTTCGTCGTCCGATCTCTACGTCGCCGAGACCCCCGGCGGTCTGGCTGCCGGAACCTACGCCGTCGAGATCACCCTCAACGCGGACGGCACGCTCGCCTCCGCCAGCATCGACGGCGTCGCGCTCGAGGTCAGCAACAAGACCATCACCGGCGCGGACGGTACCGACTACGAGGGGCTGCGCCTGGTCTACACCGGCTCGACGGACGCCACCGTCACCCTCACCGTCGAGGCCGGTCTCGCCGACAGCATGGCAGCGGGGCTCGCGGACTACGTCGACGACGACGGCAGGATCCAGGATCGGATCGATTCCCTCAACGACACCATCGACGACAAGCAGGAACGCCGCGATCTCATCGCCGAGCGGGCGGAGGACTACGAGGCCTACCTCACCGAATATTACGCCCGCATCGAGGTGGCGATGGAGGCGGCGGAGACCAACCTCGCGCTGGTGAAGGCGCTCTTCAACACCGACGACGACGATTAGCCCCATTCGAGCAAAGGAGAACCCGATGCAACACAACGTTCATCAACTCGGCGTCCAGGCCTACGGCGCCGCCCGCCGCACCCAGACGCCGCTGCGCGTGATCGTCGAGCTTTACGACGCGATGCTGTGCGCGGTGGCGCACGCCAAGCAGGCCAAGCTCGAAGGCCGCCCGGAAAACGAGTTCCGAGCGGTGGAGCGGGCGACCCAGGTGCTCCTCGGGCTCGACGGCGTGCTCAACCACGACGACTCCCGTGCCCGGCCGCTCGCCGAGACCCTGCACGCGTATTACAAGACCACGCTGGTTCAGGTGCATCGCGCCCGCGCGGCCAAGTCGCCCGACGCGGAATTGCGCTATGCCAGCGTGCAGCGGCAGATCCTGACGATGCGCGAAGCCTTCGCCGCGGTCGCGGGGGTCCCCTCCCTGGTGGCGCAAAGATCGGAAAAAACTGCCTAGTTTCATGCGGATCTAGGCAGATACTGCCGAGTGACTGAGTACGCTCGGCCTGCTAGAACACGAGACAACGGTGACGACCTTGACCGGAATTTGCCGAACCGCAGCCGTCGACCATGCCAGGGAGAGGTGGGTGGACGAGACCGCCACAGCCACCGGCAACGCCAGAACCTCGGAGGATATGACCGACGAGGCGTTGATGCTGCGCGTTCAGGGTGGGGACAAGGAGGCCTTCCGTCTGCTCGTCGGCCGTCACATCGACCGCATCGTCGGCACCGCGCGGCGGATCGTCGGCGCGGCGGAGGCGGAGGACGTGGCGCAGGACGTCTTCCTCAAGGTCTGGACCGCGCGCGGCCAATGGGCGCCGGGGCAGGCGGCGTTCCGCACCTGGCTTTATCGCGTCGCCGTCAACCGCTGCATCGACCGCGTCCGCCGCGCCCGCCCGGCGAGCATCGACGAGGTTCCCGAGATCGCCGACGACGCGCCCGGCCCGCTCGCCGAGTGCGAACGCCGCGAGGACGGCAGCCGCCTGCGCGCGGCGATGGAACATCTCTCCGATCAGCAGCGTACCGCCATCACCCTTTACTATCACGAGAGTTTGACGGCGGCCGAAGTTGCGGAGATTATGGGCCTGCGGCTGAACGCCGTGGAGTCCCTCCTGAAGAGAGGGCGGCAAAAGCTGAGAACAGTGCTTAAATAAGGTCCACAGGACGTGGGCATCTGGAGGGATCATGACGCCAGAAGAATTCAGGGCGTTGCTCGAGACCTACGGCGCAGATCTGACGCGATGGCCCCATGGTGCGCGGCAGGGAGCGCTGAGGTTGCTGGAGGCTTCCGAGACTGCGCGCGATGCGTTTGCCGAGGCGCAGGCGTTCGACGACGTCTTGCGGGTGCGCGAACCGGCGCTTCCCCCGGCCGCCCGCCGTCGCCTGACCGATGCGATTCTCGACAATCTTCCCGACGATCCCGCCCCCATGCCGCGTCAGTTCCGGCCGCTACCGCACCCGGTTCTCGGCATCGGCGCACTGGTATTGCGTCCGCTTGCACCGTTGTGGGCGGGATGTTTGGGCCTCGGCCTCGCGCTCGGCATCGGCCTTTATCTGGCTCAGCCGCATCCGGCCGCCGTGCGGGCGCAAGCTCAGAGCGGCTGGATCGAAACCTGGGCGATGTACGGGCGCTGAGCCGCTCGGGAGTCGATTTTGATGAAGCGATGGTTGGTCGGTTCGTTGGCGCTCAACGTGCTTCTCGTCGGCATCGGCGCGGGTTTTTTTGCGGGCGGGCTGTTCCGTCCGGAACCGCGCCTGCCGTTGCCGCCGCCCGGCCCGGGGGTGCAGCGCGACCTGGCGGATGCGGTGGAGCGCGGCCTCACCGGCGAGAGCCGCGAGGCGGCGCGCGAAATCGTCCGCCGCAACCTTTCGTCGCCGCCGCCGCCGCCGTTGCGGGGGCCGGAAGATATGCTTGCCCGCTTCGTCGACGGCGACGTGCCGAAGACCGCCGATTTCATCGATCCGGCGATGGAGGCGCGGCGCAAGCAGGATATCGAGGCGGTGCGCAAGACCTTCGCCGAGCTTGCCGATACCCTCGAAGAGCCGGAGCGTCGCGCGCTCGCCGACGCACTCATCGCGCGGATCGGCGAGATCCGGGCCTGTCTCGGCCGCTAACGCCAAACTTTTTTACAGTTTTCCCGCGCCCTCGGCATGTGTGCGCGACAAATCCGGCGTAGCCTCCGTCCGACGACCTGAGCAGGGGGAAAATCGTGCAGATGTCATGGGGTTCGCGGTTCGGATGGCGTCTCGGCGTCGCCGCCGTGGTGGCGGTGGCGGCGCTCGGCGGCGCGGCCGCCTGGTGGTGGCTGCGCGACGACGCTCCGCCGCCGCCCACCGTCGTCGCCGTGCGGGGCGACATCGCCGAGACCGTGCTCGCCGACGGCGAGATTAACGCCAAGCGCGAGGTGACCGTCGGCGCACAGGTGTCCGGACGGATTATGTCGCTCAAGGTTGCGCTTGGCGACGAGGTCGAGGCCGGGCAACTGGTGGCGGAAATCGATTCCCTGACGCAGCAGAACAATCTGCGTGAGGCCGAGGCCGAACTTGCGAACGTTCGCGCGCAACGGGTCGCCAAGGTGGCGTCGCTGGCGCAGGCGCGGCTCGCATTCACGCGCCAGACCCGTCTGTTGAAGCAGGATGCCGGGTCCCGCGAGGACTACGAGACCGCGGAGGCCAATCTCAAGGTTCTGGAGGCGGAGATCGCCGCACTCGACGCGCAGATCGAGCAGGCCAAGGTGGCTGTCGATACCGCCAAGGTTAATCTCGCCTACACCCGCATCAGCGCGCCGATCTCCGGCACGGTGGTGTCGTTGCCGGTCGACGAGGGGCAGACCGTCAACGCCAACCAGACCGCTCCGACGCTCATGGTGATTTCGCAGCTCGGCGAGATGACGGTGCGTACCGAGGTTTCGGAGGCGGACATCACCCGCGTCCGGCCGGGGCAGAAGGCGAGCTTCACCATCCTCGGCGATCTCGATCATCCGTTCACCGGCACCGTCCGCACCATCGAGCCTGCGCCGGAGAACTACAGCAGTTCGAGTTCGTCGTCATCGTCGTCGTCGAGTTCCTCGTCGTCGAGCTCGTCGTCGTCGAGTTCGGCAATCTATTACAATGCGCTGTTCGACGTCGACAATCCCGACCGCACCCTGCGGATTTCGATGACCGCGCAGGTGCAGATCGTCATCGCCGAGGCCAAGGACGCGGTGCTGATTCCGTCGTCGCTCCTCGGCCGCGCCGATGCCGACGGCCTCTATGCGATCGAGGTGATGGGCGACGACGGCGCGGTCGCGCCGCGCCGCGTGCGGGTCGGCATCAACAACAACGTCCGGGCGCAGGTGATCGAAGGGCTCGAACCGGGCGAGCGGGTGGTGGCGAGCCGCGCCGCCGCCGCGGCCGCCGCCGCCAGCGCTCCGCCCGCCCGCGGCAACCGCCCGCCGCCGATGGGACGGCTGATGCGATGAGCGCGCCGCTGCTGTCGCTCGAAGGGGTGTGGCGGGAGTATCCCTCCGGCGGCGAGACCATCGCCGCGCTCAAGGGCGTCGATCTCGGCATCCGCGCCGGCGAGATGGTGGCGATCATCGGCGTCTCCGGCTCCGGCAAATCGACGCTGATGAACATTCTCGGCTGCCTCGACCGCCCGACCCGCGGCGCCTACAAGGTCGCCGGCCACGATACCCGCGAACTCTCCCCCGACGCGCTGGCGGCGCTGCGGCGCGAACATTTCGGCTTCATCTTCCAGCGCTACCACCTGCTGTCGATCCTCGACGCGGTCGGCAACGTCGAGGTGCCCGCCACCTATGCCGGGCGGCCGCGCGGGCAGCGGCGCGCGCGGGCGCGGGCGCTGCTGGAACGCCTCGGCCTCGGTGACCGCCTCGACCATACGCCGTCGCAGCTTTCGGGCGGCCAGCAGCAGCGCGTCTCGGTGGCGCGCGCGCTGATGAACGGCGGCCGGGTGATTCTCGCCGACGAGCCCACCGGCGCGCTCGACCGCAAGAGCGGCGAAGACATGCTGGGGCTTCTGAAGGACCTCCACGCCGAGGGCCACACCATCATCATCGTCACCCACGATCCGTCGGTCGCGGCTCACGCCGAACGGGTGATCGAGATCAGCGACGGCGAGATCCTCGCCGACCGCCGCGCCGCCGAAGCCGCCGCGACCTCGGCGACCCTCGACGTCGGCGAGCCGCCCGCCGCCGACTGGGGAGCGCTGTGGGGGCGCGGCGTCGAGGCGCTGCGGATGGCGCTGCTGGCGATGGCGGCGCATCGTCTGCGCACCTTCCTCACGATGCTCGGAATCATCATCGGCATCGCCTCGGTGGTGTCGGTGGTGGCGCTCGGCGAAGGCTCGCGGCAGAAAATTCTCGAGGACATCTCGTCGATCGGCACCAACACCATCGACATCATGCCCGGGCGCGATTTCGGCGACGAACGCTCCGGCCGCATCCGCACCCTGGTGCCGCGCGACGCCGCCGCGCTGGCGCTCGAGGACTACGTCGATTCGGTGACGCCGCAGGTCTCGGCGACGCGCTCGCTGCGCTACCGCAACGTCTCTCTCTCCGGCTCGGTGGCGGGGGTCGGGCAGGAGTACTTCCGGGTGCGCGGCTATCAGCTCGCGCAGGGGATGTTCTTCGGCGAGACGAGCGTGCAGCACCGGGCGCAGGTGGCGGTGATCGACAACAACACCCTTACCAAGCTGTTCGGCGAGGGCGTCGACCCGATCGGCCAGGTGATCCTGCTCGGCGATGTGCCGGTGCGGGTGATCGGCGTGACCGCGCCGCGCACCGCCGCGTTCGGCAATCCCGATACCCTCTACGTGTGGATCCCCTACACCACCGCGATGAACCGGGTGCTGGGGCAGACCTATCTGCAGCGCATCACCGTGCGCGTGGCCGACGCGGTCAAGCCCGCCGACGCCGAGGGACGGATCGTCGATCTGATGATGCGGCGGCACCGCACCAAGGATTTCTTCGTCATCAACACCGACACCATCCGCCAGACCATCGACAGGACCACCGCGACGATGACGCTGCTGATCTCGGCGATCGCGGTGATCTCGCTGGTGGTGGGCGGCATCGGCGTGATGAACATCATGCTGGTCTCGGTGACCGAGCGCACCCGTGAGATCGGCGTGCGGATGGCGGTGGGGGCGCGGCGCTCGGACATCATGCAGCAGTTCCTGATCGAGGCGGTGCTGGTGTGCCTGATGGGCGGCGCGATCGGCGTCGCGCTCGCGCTCGGCATCGCCGCGGCGTTCTCGGGCGACAGCGTGCGCATGGCGATCTCCGGCTGGTCGATCGCCGCGGCGTTCGGCTGCTCCACCGCGATCGGCGTCGCCTTCGGTTTCCTTCCGGCGCGGCACGCGGCGCGCCTCGACCCGGTGGAGGCGCTGGCGCGCGAATGACTACGAAACTCTCCCGCCCCCTCGCCCTCGGCCTCGCCGCGCTGCTCTCCGGCTGCGGCTGGCTCGACAGCGACTACGCCCGGCCCGAGCTGACCTTGCCCGGCGCCTACACGCAGGCGCCCGCGCAGCCGCGCCGGGTCGCCGACGACTGGTGGCGCGAGTTCGGCGACGCCGATCTCGACCGCCTCGTCGATCGCGCGCTCGCCCGCAACAACGACCTCACCGCGAGCGTCGAGGCGGTGCGGCGCGCGCGGCTCCAGGCCGGGCTGGCGCAGGGCGACCTGTACCCCAGCGTCTCCGCCAGCGCCGAGATCAGCCGCACCCGCACCCTCGACTCGCCGCACGCGATCGAACGCAAAAACACGGTGTCGCTCGGCGCCACCTGGGATCCGGACCCGTGGAACGCCCTCGGGCGCACCCGCGACGCCGCGTCGCTCGAAGCCGAGGCCGCCTACGCCGATCTGAACGAGGCGGCGCGCGCGCTCGCCGCCACCACCGCCGATCTCTACTGGCAACTCGTCTACTACCGCCAGCGCATCGCCCTGAGCGCCGAGAGCATCGCCTACGCGCGCCGCACCTGGGAACTGGCGCAGGCGCGCTACGCCGCGGGCGCGGTGTCCAGCCTCGACGTTCTCGAAGCCGAGCAGTCGCTGCGCAGCCAGGAGGCGTCGGATACCGAATTCCGCCAGAGTCTGGTGGAAACCGAAAACGCGCTCGCGATCCTGTTCGACGGCCCGCCTGCGCAGGTGGATGCGCCGCGCCGGGTCCTGCCCGTCGGCGAGCCGCCCGCGGTCGATCCCGGACTGCCGGTGGAGGTGCTGGAGCGCCGCGCCGATCTGCGCGCCGCCGAGGCGCGGCTGCAGGCCAGCCTCGCCACCGCCGACGCGATGCAGGCGTCGTACCTGCCGAGCTTCAGCCTCACCGGTTCGCTCGGATCGAGTTCGGTGTCGCTCACCAACGTGTTGACGAACCCGATCGGCAGCCTCGGCGCCGGTCTCGCGCTGCCGTTCCTCAACTGGCGGCAGATGGAGCGCAACGTCGCGGTTTCGGAGTCCGATTACCGCGCCGCGGTCGCGAACTTCCGCCAGACCCTCTACGCCGCTCTGGCCGACGTCGAGAACGCGCTGTCGGCGCGCCGCCAGCTCTCCCAGCGACACGATCTGCTGCAACGCTCGGTGGAGACCGCGCGCGCGGTCGAAGCGCTCTACGAAACCCGCTATCGCGCGGGCGCGGCGGACCTGCAGTCCTGGCTCGACGCGCAGGAGAAACGCCGTACCGCCGAGGCTTCGCTGCTCGCCAACCAGCTCGACCGCCTGACCGCGCAGGTCAACCTCTACCGTGCCCTCGGCGGCGGCGCGACTTTGCCGCAGGCGCGCGTCGACGCGGCGGACGACCTCCTCTAGGGCGTTATGATGTTGATATATATTACGTTTTTCTAAAATAATGGGTTGCGTTCCGGCGCGCGGTTGGTCACGCTTCCGGGGACGGCGGGATTGCCGTCGGCGACACTGGAGAGACGATCATGAAACTCAGCGCGCGCAATATCCTCGCCGGCAAGGTGCTGGCGGTGACCAAGGGGGCGGTCAACGGCACGGTGAAGGTCGATATCGGCAACGGCCAGGCGATCACCTCGGCGATCACCAACGAAGCGATCGACGATCTCGGCCTCAAGGTCGGCGACGCGGTGTCGGCGATCATCAAGTCGACCGACGTGCTGATCGGCAAATAGGCCGAGCGGCTTGCGCCGCCGCGTCTGCCGGGTAGACTGGGAACCGACCCGAGTGCATCGAGGACGGAACCCATGGACGCTCTCGTCAACCTGATGACGCGGCGGAGCATCCGCCGCTTTACCGCCGAGCCGGTTTCCGCCGCGGCGGTGGAGACGCTGCTGCGCGCCGCGATGGCGGCGCCTTCGGCGGGCAACGCTCAGCCCTGGCACTTCATCATCGTCACCGACCGTGCGGTGCTGGCGCAGTTGCCCGACATCCAGCCGCACACCCGGATGATGCTGACCGCGCCGCTCGCGATCGCGGTGTACGCCGACGTCACCCTCGAAAAGCACGAGGGCTTCTGGATGGAGGACTGCTCGGCGGCGACCCAGAACATCCTCCTCGCCGCCCATGCGATCGGCCTCGGCGCGGTGTGGTGCGGGCTCTATCCGCGCACCGCGTGGTACGAGGGGGTGGCGCGGCTGCTCGATCTGCCGCACCACGTGATGCCGCTGTCGATCGTGGCGGTCGGGCATCCGCTGGAGGAGAAGGAACCGGCCGACCGCTTCCGCCGCGAGCGCATCCACGATGAGCGCTGGTGATCCCGCGGCGATCGCCGTCGCGGACCTGCGCAAGGATTACGGCGGCGTCCGCGCGCTCGACGGCGTGAGCTTCGCGGTGCCGCCCGGCGAACTGTTCGCCTATCTCGGGCCGAACGGCGCGGGCAAGTCCACCACCATCCGCATCCTTACCGGGCTCACCCGCAAGAGCGGCGGCCGCGCGGTGCTGGGCGGCGCCGACATCGACGCCGATCCGATCGGCGCGAAGCGGCGCTGCGGGGTGGTGATGCAGCACGTCAACCTCGACGGCGACCTCTCGCTCGCCGAGAACATGGATATCCACGGCCGCCTGTTCGGCATGGACGCCGCCGACCGCCGCGCCCGCACCGCCGAACTGCTGGAGGTGGTGGGGCTCGCCGACCGCGCCGACCGGCTGGTCAACACCCTCTCGGGCGGGATGAAGCGCCGCCTGATGATCGCCCGGGCGCTGATGCACCGGCCGTCGATCCTGTTCCTCGACGAGCCGACGGTGGGGCTCGACGCCGACATCCGCCGCCGCATCTGGGGGCTGATCAAGCAGATTCAGAAGCAGGGGGCGACGGTGTTCCTCACCACCCATTACATCGAGGAGGCGGAGTTCCTCGCCGACCGCGTGGCGTTCCTGGATGCGGGGCAAATCCGCGCGCTCGACGCGCCGCAGGCGCTGATCGCGCGGGTCGGCGGCTGGGCGTTCGACCGCCTCGGCCCCGAGGGGATGACCACCCAGTACTTCGCCGACCGCGCCACGGCGCAGGCGGCGATCGCCGCCGACGCCGACGGGCTCACGCTCCGGCGCGCGAACCTCGAGGACGCGTTCCTCACCCTGACCGGAAAGGCGGTGCGCTGATGCTGCGGGGCGTCTCGGCGGTCTACCTGCGCGAAATGCGCCTCTCGCGCCGTCGCTTCAAACGCGCGGTGGTGGGGATGGCGATCTCGCCGCTGCTCTACATCGTCGCCTTCGGCACCGCGATGGGCGGCGAGGCGCGCTTCGACGGGCACACCTACCTCGAATTCCTGCTGCCCGGGCTGATCGCCATGACCACTATGACCCAGGCCTACGGCATCGCCATCGAGATCAACATCCAGCGTTTCTACTTCCACATCTTCGAGGAGTTCCAGGCCGCGCCGATCTCCGGGGCGGCGTTCGCCCTCGGCGAAATCCTCTCCGGCATGACCCGCGCGTTCGGCGCGGTGGCGATCATCCTCGGGCTCGGCTGGGCGTTCGGCGTGTCGATCCACACCGGGCCGTGGTTCTGGCTGGCGGTGGCGCTCAATGCCTTCGTCTTCGCCGCGATCGCGGTGGCGCTGGCGATGCTGATCTCGTCCCACGGCGACCAGTCGCTGCTGAATTCCTTCGTGATCACGCCGATGGCGTTTCTCGGCGGCACCTTCTTCCCCCTCGACGGGCTGCCCGGCTGGGCGCAGGGGTTGCTGCACGTGCTGCCGCTCACCCACGCGGCGCAGGCGATCCGCGCCGACGCCTTCGGCCGTCCGCCCGAACCGGTGCATTACGCGGTGCTCGCCGCGCTCGGCGTGGTCGCGTTCGTGCTGGCGCTGAAGTCGGTGGACAAGGCGCGCGATTAGGAGACGACGATGAAGACCCAGAAGCAACGGATGCTGGCCGGAGAGCCGTATCTCGCCCACGACCCCGAGCTCCGGGCCGCCTACGTGCGCGCGCAGACCCTGCTCGCGGCGTTCAACGCCACGCGCGCCGACGACCGGCCGGGGCTGACCCGCCACCTGCGCGAACTGCTGGGCCATCTCGGCGACGATGCGATCGTCAAGCCGAGCCTGAAGGTGGATTACGGCGTCAACATCTCGATCGGCGCCCGCACCTTCGTGAACTACGATTGCGTGCTGCTCGACTGCAACGTCATCGCGATCGGCGAGGAGGTGCAGATCGGGCCGGGGGTGCACATCTACACCGCCACCCATCCGCTCGACGCCGAGAGCCGCCGCGCCGGATGGGAGTCCGCGCTTCCGGTGCGGATCGGCGACGGAGTTTGGCTCGGCGGCGGGTCGATCGTCTGCCCCGGCGTGAGCGTCGGCGAGAACACCGTGGTCGGCGCGGGCAGCGTGGTGACGCGCGACCTTCCGCCCGGCGTGCTGGCGGTCGGCAACCCCTGCCGGGTGGTGCGCGCGATCTAGCACCGACCTTCCGCGACTCGGCATGTCGCGGAAAATTCACACTGTAATCGTTTACAGCGCGGCCTCCACGCGGCGATCCTCGGACCGGCACCGAACCGGGAGGACCCATGCACAGGCGCGCGACGATCAGGGAAGTGGCGGAACGCGCCGGGGTCTCGGTGGCGACGGTGTCGCGGGTGGTCAACGGCGCCGGGGGCGTGGCCGCCGAGACCGCCGACCGGGTACGCGCCGCGATCGCCGATCTCGCCTACCGCCCGAACGACGTCGGCCGCAGCCTCAAGACCGCTAACAGCCGCCTGATCGGCGTGGTTCTGCCGACCCTCGGCAACCCCGTGTTCGCCGACGCGGTGGACGGCATCGCCGAGGGGATCGCCGCGGGCGGCTACTCGCTCGTCCTCGCCACCACCGACTATCGCCGCGAAACCGAGCGGCGGCGCATCGAGACGCTGCTGCGTTACCGCGTCGACGGCATGATCCTCACCGTCGCCGACGCCGCGGCGAGCGAAAGCCTCGATCTCCTCGACCGTACCGGCGTGCCCTACGTGCTGATCTACAATCCGCCCGGATCCCACGGCCGCGCCACGGTGACGGTGGACAACGCCGCCGCCGGGCGAAGCGTGGCGGAACTGTTGCTCGGCCACGGCCACCGGCGTCTCGGCATGCTGGCCGGACACCTCGCCGATTCCGACCGCGCCCGGGCGCGCTTCCGCGGTTTCTCCGAAGCCGCGGCGGAGCATGGCGCGGCGCCGCCGCTGTTGTGCGAGGTGGCGTTCACCGCGCTCAACCTCGAACCGGTGCTGGCGCCGCTCTACGCCGCGCCGAACCCGCCGACCGCCTGGTTCTGTTCCAACGACATGGTCGCGATCGCCGCGATCGGCGCGCTCGCCGGGCTCGGGCTCGACGTCCCCGCCGACGTCGGCCTCGTCGGCTTCGACGGCATTGCGATCGGCGGTCTGATCCACCCCACGCTCGCGACGGTGGTGCAGCCGTCGCGCGAACTGGGGCGGACCGCGGCGCGGCAGCTGCTGCGCCATCTGCGCGGGGAGGGGCTGATGCGTTCGGCGATCCTTCCCCACATCCTGCGCCACGGAAAGTCGGTGGGACCAGCCGCCAAGCACAGCCCCACCGCCTCCCCGGCGTCCAACCCTCGGACACTCAGCCCCCACAAGGACATCGCGCCATGATCGGACCCGTCAGAAAAGTCTTCGCCGCAGCGTTCGCGGCCTCGATCGTATCCGCCATTCCCGCGCCCGCGCAAGCCGCCGACGCGGTCTGCTACAACTGCCCGCCGGAATGGGCGGACTGGGCCTCGCAGCTTGCGGCGATCAAGGCCGACACCGGCATCGCCGTGCCCCACGACAACAAGAACTCCGGCCAGTCGCTCGCGCAGCTCCTCGCCGAGAAGGACAATCCGGTGGCCGACGTCGTCTACCTCGGCGTGTCGTTCGGCATCCAGGCGGCGGAGAAGGGCGTCGTCACCGGCTACAAGCCCAAGAACTGGAACGAGATTCCCGCCGACCTCAAAGACCCCGACGGCAACTGGTTCACGATCCACTCGGGCACCATCGGCCTGATGGTCAACGTCGACGCGCTCGGCGGTAGGCCGGTGCCGAAGCGATGGTCCGACCTGCTCAAGCCCGAGTACAAGGGCATGGTCGGCTACCTCGACCCGACCTCGGCGTTCGTCGGCTACGTCGGCGCGACCGCGGTCAACCGGGCGATGGGCGGCAGCTTCGCGGACTGGAAGCCGGGCCTCGCGTTCTTCAAGGCGCTTGCCGCGAACGATCCGATCGTGCCGAAGCAGACCTCCTACGCGCGGGTGCTTTCGGGCGAGATTCCGATTCTCTTCGATTACGATTTCAACGCCTACCGCGCGAAGTACAAGGACGGCGCCAACGTCGTCTTCGTGATTCCCGAGGAGGGCACGGTGGTGGTGCCCTACGTGATGAGCCTGGTGAAGGGCGGGCCGCACCCGGAGCAGGGCAAGGCGGTTCTCGACTACGTGCTGTCCGACAAGGGACAGTCGCTGTGGGCCGAGGCGTTCCTCCGTCCGGTGCGGGCGAACGCGATGTCGCCCGCTGCCAAGGCGAAGTTCCTGCCCGACGCCGACTACGCCCGCGCCCGTGCGGTCGACTTCAAGGCGATGGCGGCGGCTCAGGACGCCTTCAAGGCCGCCTACCTCGCCGAAGTGCGCTGACCTGCGCGCCGTCTCCGCCGGTCGGCGGGGGCGGCGCCCGATCTTCGGGAGATTTTCGATGCCGGATCGCGACGTCTCGCGCCTCGTTCTGCTCGCCGCGCCCGCGGCGGCGTTCGCGCTCGCGTTCTTCCTCACGCCGCTGGCGCGGCTGGCGGTGGCGGCGGGCAGCGGCCCGCAGGGGCTCGCCGCCTACGCCAGCATCGTCACCGAGCCGCGCCATTTTCAAAGCATGGTCGCGACTCTCGGCCTCGCCGCCGGAGTGACCCTGGCGACGCTCGCCCTCGCCACCGTCGCCGGGTTGTTCCTCAGCCGCCACGCTTTCCCCGGCCGCGGCGCGCTGGTGGCGGTGCTCACCCTGCCGCTCGCCTTCCCCGGCGTCGTCGTGGGATTCCTGGTGATCATGCTCGGCGGCCGCCAGGGCCTGGTGGGCAGCCTCACCCAGGCGCTGGGCGGCGGGCGGGTGGTGTTCGCCTACTCGCTGGCCGGGCTGTTCGTCGGCTATCTCTACTTTTCGCTGCCGCGCGTCATCCTCACGGTGATGGCGAGCGCGGAGAAGCTCGATCCCGCGCTCGAAGAGGCGGCACGGTCGTTCGGCGCGTCGCCCGCGCGGGTGCTGAAGGACGTCGTCCTGCCCGGCCTCGCGCCGGGACTGGCCGCCGCCGGGGCGATCTCGTTCGCCACCGCGATGGGGGCGTTCGGCACCGCCTTCGCGCTCGCGGCGAAGATCGAGGTGCTGCCGATGACGATCTACACCGAGTTCACCCTGAACGCCAACATCGCCGCCGCGGGCGCGCTGTCGCTGGTGCTGGGGGCGGTCACCTGGGCGGCGCTCTACGCCGCGCGCAGCTTCGCGGGCGCGCCCGCGGCCGCGGCGGCGTGAGGAGGCGGCGATGCGCAATCGTGCCGCGTTCGCGTTCCAACTCGGCGTCACCCTGTCGGTCGCGGCGTTTCTGGTGGTGCCGGTGGCGATGTCGATCCTCGCCGGCGTCACCGCCAACTTCTTCGTCGGCGTGTCGAGCGGGCTGACCCTGCGCTGGGTCGCCGAGGTGTGGCGGCTCTACGCCTCCACCATCGGCCTTTCGATCACCATCGCGATCGCCTGCGTCGCCGCGACGCTGGTCCTCGGCGTGCCCGCCGCCTACGTGCTGGCGCGGCGGCCGGGGCGGATCGCGCGCGCGGTCGAGGAGGTCCTTACCCTGCCGCTCGCGATTCCCGGTCTCGCGCTGGCGCTGGCGCTGATCATCACCTGGGGCGGGTTCCGCAATTTCCGTACCGGCTGGGGGTTCATCCTCGTCGGCCACGTGCTCTACACCCTGCCGTTCATGGTGCGTGCGGTGCTGGCGGTGCTCTCCGCCACCGCGATGCGCGACCTGGAGGAGGGAGCGGCGAGCCTCGGGGCGGGCTTCTGGACCCGCCTCGCGACCGTGGTCCTCCCCAACGCCCGCGGCGGCATCCTCGCGGGCGCGCTGATGGTGCTGACCCTCTCGGTGGGCGAGTTCAACCTCACCTGGATGCTGCATACCCCATACACCAAGACTCTGCCGGTCGGTCTCGCGGATTCCTACGCCTCGATGCGGCTGGAGATCGCGAGCGCCTACACCCTGGTGTTCTTCGTCATGATCGTGCCGCTGCTGGTGGCGATGCAGGCGGCGGGCCGCCCGCGCCGGTCCGCCCGAGCGGTCGAGGAGGTTCCGTCGTGCAATCCACAACCATCCAACTGAGCCGCTGCGGCAAGACCTTCGCCGACGGCACCCGCGCTCTCGCGCCCCTCGATCTCGAGATCGCCGCGGGAGAGACGGTGGTGCTGCTCGGCCCGTCGGGCTGCGGCAAGACCACGCTCCTGCGCCTGATCGCGGGGCTGGAAAGTCCGGACCCGGGCGGCGCCGTGCGCTTCAACGGCGAGGACGTGACGGCGCGGCCGATCGAGCGCCGCGAGGTCGGCATGGTGTTCCAGTCCTACGCGCTGTTCCCCAACCTGTCGGTGCGCGACAACGTCGCCTACGGCCTCAGGGTGCGCCGCCTGCCGAAGCCGGAAATCGCCGCGCGCACCGACGAGATGCTGGAGATGATGGCGATCGCGCCGCTCGCCGGGCGGCGGGTCCAGCAATTGTCGGGCGGTCAGCGCCAGCGCGTCGCCCTCGCGCGGGCGATCGCGGTGCGCCCGCGGGTGCTGCTGCTCGACGAACCGCTCGCGGCGCTCGACGCGGTGCTGCGCGACCGGCTGCGGGTGGAGATCGACGCGCTGCTGCGCCGCCTCGCGATCACCGCGGTCTACGTCACCCACGATCAGGCGGAGGCGATGATGCTCGGCGACCGCATCGTGGTGATGAGCGGCGGCCGGATCGAGCAGGCGGGCACGGCGCGCGAGATCTATCGCGCCCCGGCGACGCCGTTCGTCGCCGATTTCGTCGGCACCGTCAGCCGCGTCGCCGATCTCGCCGGAGGCGCGGCGCTGCTGCGGCCGGAAGATCTCGAGATCTGCGCGGTGGCGGAGGGACGGATCGCCGCGACGGTGGAGACCGCCCATTTCCTCGGCGGCCGCTGTCTGATCGCCCTGAGCGGGCCCGACGGCACGCGGCTGACCGCCGAGACGCCGCCCGACGCCGCCCCGGTCGCGGGCGCGCGCGTCGGCCTACGCTGGCGCGACGCCGCCGTCATCCGCATTCCCCTCATGGAGGCCGCCCAATGATTCTCGCGCAGCTCACCGACAGCCACCTCAAGGCCGGCGGCCGTCCCGCCTACGGCCGGGTCGACACAGCCGCCTGCCTGCGCCGGGCGGTGGCGGCGATCAACGCCTTCGCTCCGGCGGTCGACGCGGTGATCTTCTCCGGAGACCTCACCGACGCCGGCAGCGCCGAGGAGTTCGCGGCGGTGGCCGGCGTTCTCGCCGACCTGCGGCCGCCGGTGTTCGCGGTGCCCGGCAACCACGATCGCCGCGACACGCTGCGCGCCGCGTTCGCCGCCACCGGGTTCCACGATCCGGCGGTGGAGTTCTGCGCGGGGGTGGCCGAGGGGTTCCTGCTGCGGCTGATCGGGCTGGACAGCAGCGTTCCCGGCGCGCCCCACGGCGAGATCGGCGCGGTCCAGCTCGACTGGCTGGCGGCGCGCCTCGCCGAACGCCCCGAGGCGCCGACCCTGGTGTTCGTCCATCATCCGCCCCTGAACGTGGGCATCCGCCACATGGACGTGCAGAACCTGCGCGACGGCCGCCGCCTGCTCGAACTGCTGGCGCGTCATCCGCAGGTGCTGCATCTCGCCTGCGGGCACGTTCACCGCGCCATCTCGGCGACCGTCGGCGGCGTCGCGGTGAGCGTCGCACCGTCGCCCGCCCACGCGGTCGATCTCGATCTCGATCCCGCCGCGCCCCCGGGCTTCCGCCTCGAACCGCCGATGCTGCGTCTGTTCCGGTTCGTCGACGGCGTACTGGTGTCCCACCTCGGAGTCATGGACGCCGCGCCGGGGCCGTTCCCGTTCTTCGACGCCCGGGGCGGGCTGATCGACTGAGCCCTCCGCCGCCTTGCCTTGACAGGGCGGCGGGGTTGGCGTAATCGGGAGACATCGGTGTCCGGGCGTAGACTTTCCGGATGAAAAGGGAACCCGGTGAGAATCCGGGGCTGCCTCCGCAACTGTAAGCGGCGAGCGCGCGATCGACGATGCCACTGGGAAACCGGGAAGGCCGATCGCCCACGCAACGACCCGCGAGCCAGGAGACCTGCCGGTGAAACGTCGCTGATCCGCGGGCGGAGGCTCGGGGAGACGGTCGAAAAACCGTTGCGGTGACGCGCCACGCAACGGGTCTTTTCGGGCTTTTCCCGCATTTCTCCCCGTTGCCGCCGTTCCCGGCACAGGCGCGTTCGTCGCGGCTAGCTGGGGTTGGGGAGGTTCGCGATGATGCCCAAGGTCACATACATGTTCTCCCGTTCGTTCCGTTCCGGCGCCGCGCAGGCGGCCGTGCCGCTGCTCGCCCGCGAGGGGGTCGAGCTGACGGTCGCCGACGAGACCGAACCCCGCGACTGGGATGCGTTCGCCCGCGAGGTGGAGCGCTCCGACGTGCTGTTCCTCGACATGACCCGCGGATTCGCGGGGTTCGACGCGCTGCTCGATGCCGCCACCGTGGTGCCGTTGGTGGTGCCCGGCGGCCGCGCCACCCGCGCCGAATGGCCGGAGATCGACCGCCCCGCGCTCACTCGGGTGCGGCGCTCGCTGCTCGGTGCCGACGCCGAGGAAGTGGCCGAAGGGGTGTTGTGGCTGCTCAAGCGGGCGGGCCGCGGGCGCGCCGTGCAGCGCTGCGCCGCCACCGGCGAATGAAGCTGGCCGCCGCCTTCGGACTCGCGCTCGCGCTGGCGGCGTCTCCGGCGGCGGCGAAGCCGCGCGTCGCCTCGATCAACGTCTGCACCGATCAGCTCGTCCTCGCGCTCGCCGACGACGACCAGATCGTCTCCCTCTCGGTGTCCGCCGAGAGCCCGGTGGCGTCGTTCCATGCCGACCGCGCCCGGGCGCTCGGTCGCCCGCTGGTGCGCGGCGACGCCGAGGACGCGCTGCTGCTGCGTCCGGATCTGGTGCTCACCGGGGCGTGGGACTACGCGGTCCGTCAGTCGCTGTCGCGCTTCGGGGTGCGCGCCGAGGGATTCGACGATCCCGTCACCCTCGACGACGTCGCCGCCCAGTTCCGCCGCGCCGGGGACTTGCTGGAGCAGCCGGAGCGCGCCGAGCGCCGCATCGCCGAGCTCGCCGCGGCCCGCGCCCGCGCCCGCCTGCATCCGGCGGCGGGGGAGCGGGTGGTGCTCTACTACACCGGCGGCTACACCTACGGCACGGGCACGCTGATGGATGCGGTGCTCTCCGAACTCGGCGCGGTCAATCTCGCTGCGGCCAACGGCGTGACCGGAGTGGGTCGGCTCGATCTCGAAACCCTGGTCGCCGACCGGCCGACCCGCATCCTCTCGGATTCCACCATCGCCGGGCGTGCGCCGCGAATCGACACCCAACTCCTGCGGCATCCCGCGCTGGCGCGTGCGATGCCGGGGATCGCGCCCACCCCTTATCCCTTGCGCTATTGGATCTGCGGCGCGTCGGCCGCCGCCGCGCTCGATTTCCTCGGCGCGCACTTGCGCTGAGCCGCCCCGGCCCATACCCTCGATCCGTCAACGCAAGGGAGACGGCGCATGATGATCGTGGCGGTGGTCAACACCAAGGGCGGCAGCGGCAAGACCACCATCGCCACCCACCTCGCGGCGCACTTCGCGCAACGCGGCGTCGCCACCGGTCTCGCCGACCTCGATCCGCAGGAATCGGCGGCGGGGTGGCTGGCGCGCCGCCCCTACACCCTGCCCGCGATCCATTCCGTCGATCTGGAGAAGGCGAAGCCGCCGAAATCCCTCGACCGGCTGGTGGTCGACGCTCCGGCGGCGCTCAAGCGCAAGGCGGTGGCCGAGGTGGTGGCGACCGCCGACGTGCTGGTGATTCCGGTTCTGCCCTCGGTGTTCGACGAGGACGGCACCCGCCGGTTCCTCGCCCACATCGAGGACCTGAAGGCGGTGCGGAAGGGGCGGCGCGACGTCTGCTTCGTCGCCAACCGCGTGCGCCTGCGCACCCGCGCCGCCGAGCGGCTGGAGGCGTTTCTCGCGGAGATGCGGTTTCCGGTGATGGCGCGGCTGCGCGATACGCTCACCTACGCCAATCTCGTGGCCGAGGGGCAGACCCTGTTCGACGTGCCGGGGGCGAAGTTCGAGGATCACCGCCGCGACTGGCGGCCGCTGCTCGATTATCTCGACAACTGCGCGCCGCAGGCATGAAAAAGACCGCCGCTCCAAAAGCGGCGGTCTTTTCTCATCGGCCGGGCGGGATCAGTGGAACTTGCCGGGCAGGTCGGCGATCGCGCGGTCGATCAGGGCGTTGGCCTGGGGCGCGGCGAGCTTTTCTTCCATCACCCGGGCGGCGGCGGCGACCGCCACCTCGACGGCGACGTGGCGCACCTCGCGCTTGGCCTGTTCCTCGGCGGCGGCGATGCGTTCGAGCGCCTGGCGCTCAGCCGCGGCGACGCGGGCGGCGAGTTCCTCGGCGGCCTGGGCCTTGAGCTTGGCCGCCTCGGTCTTCGCCCGCGTGACGATCTCCTGGGATTCCTGGAGGGCGTCGCGCTGCTTGCGCTGATATTCGGCGAGCAGGGCCTGCGCCTCCTCGCGAATCCGCCGCGCGCTTTCGAGGCGGTTGCGGATCGCCGTGCCGCGGGAATCGAGCAGGGCGACGATCTTGGCGTAGCCCGCCTTCAGCAGGATCGCGACTGCGGCGACGAACGCGAGGCCGACCCAGAAGTGGGTGTCGAGGTAGAACGGCAGATCCTCGGCGTGGCCGTCGGCGGCCTGGGCGACGGAGATCAGAAGGTTCATAGCCCGCGCTCCTTGGCGATGTCGGCGACCACCGGGGCGATCGCGTCGGCGTCGGTCTCGACGCTGGCGATGCGCCCGACGATCGCGGCGGCGACCTCGGCGGCGATGCCGTTGACCTCGGCGAGCGCCTCGCGCCGGGCGGCGTGGATACGCTCTTCGCTTTCGGTGATCTTGGCGGCGAGAACCGCGTCCATTTCGGCGTGGCGGGCCGCGGCCTCGGCGGCGTTGGCGTCCATCGCGCGGCCGATCTCGGCCTGCGCCGAGGCGCGCGCCTCGGCCAGCGCCTTTTCGTAGGTGGCGATGGCGGCCTCGGTCTCGGCCTTCAGGCGTTCGGCCATGTCGAGATCGTCGGAGATCCGGCGCTGGCGCTCTTCGAGGATGTCGCTGATGCGCGGCAGCGCGATCTTCGACATCAGCACCAGCAGGGCGACGAAGGTGACGGCCAGCCAGAACAGCTGCGAGGCGAACGTCGTTGCGTCAAAATGTGGCATGGGCCAATGAGCTCCCGAGCCCGGAAACGATGCCGATTCCGATCGGACCGAAGGCCGATCGGACGGTTCGCCGGCGGCGGGCCGCCCCGCGCAACGGGGCGGCCCGGCAGCCGGGTCAGGCGAACAGGGTGATCAGCGCGACGACCAGCGCGAACAGACCGATCGCTTCGGTCACCGCGAAGCCGACCCAGCCGTAGAGCTCGACGCTCGCCCGGGCGGCCGGGTTGCGGCCGACGGTGGTGATCAGGGTCGACCAGATCGACCCCACCGCGAGCGCGGCGCCGCACAGACCGATGTTGACCAGACCAGCGCCAATGTACTTCGCAGCTTCCGCATCCATGACTCAATTCCTTTCCAAGAGACGATGAAACTTCACCCTTCCGCGCGGTCCGGCGCGGCGGGGCATTTCAGTGCAGGTGCAGCGCGTCGTGCAGGTAGATGCAGCTCAGCACCGTGAAGATGTACGCTTGCAGGCAGGCGATCCCGAGTTCGAGGAAGGTGACGCCGAGCACGCCCGCGAACGGCAGAAACCCGAACATGCCCATGCCCACGACGAACCCGGCCACCACCTTCAGCATGATGTGGCCGACCGTCATGTTGGCGGCGAGACGCACCGACAGGCTGAACGGGCGGGAGAGGTACGACACCAGCTCGATCGGCACCAGCAGCGGCGCGGTGATGGCCGGCGCGCCGTGGGGGAAGAACATTCGCAGGTAGCCGAAACCGTGCTTGGCGAAGCCGATGGCGGTGACGCCGACGAACACCGTGACCGCGAGACCGGCGGTGACGATGATGTGGCTGGTGTAGGTGAAGGAGTAGGGCGTGAGGCCGAGAACGTTGCCGCACAGCACGAACATGAACAGCGTGAAGATGAAGGGGAAGTACTTCTGGCTCCCCGCACCCGCGTTGTCGCGCAGGGTGTTGGCGACGAACTCGAAGATCATCTCGGCGAGGGATTGCAGGCGGCCGGGAATCAGCGCGCGCTTGCTCATCGCGGCGGTGAGGAAGACGGTCGAGAGCACCACCGCGACGACCATGTAGAGCGACGAATTGGTGAAGGAAATATCGACGTTGCCGACGTGAATCGGGATGATCGGCTTGATCTCGAATTGCTCGATCGGGCTTGCCATCGGCGTCTGTTCCCTTCGTGTCGCACGCGCGGCGCTTCCGCCGCATGAAATCAATTCGTCCGTCCTCAGTTCGCGGCGGGAGGCTCGTCGTCGTGGGCGCGGGAAGCGCGCCCGAGGCCGACCGCCTCGTCGTATCCCTTGACCACGCGGTAGATGGTCATGATTCCCGCCGCAAACCCGAACCCCAACCCGACCACCATGCCCCACGGGGCGCTGTCGAGCCAGACGTCGGCTCCGTACCCGAGACCGCAGCCGACGGCGGTGGAAACCACCATCTCGACGGCGATCCGAAACCCCAGGCCCATCGGGCCCGCGGCACTGCCGCGCTGCGGTTGCGGCGCCGGGTCGAGCCCGGCTTCGCTGCGCGCCGCGCGCACGCGGGACGAAAGGTCCTTCAATCTCTGGGAGGCATCGTCGTCGCCCGGTGCCATGCGCGTCGCCCCTGCTGCCGTGGGACTTGCAACCGCGCCGATGTCCCGACGGCGTGATCCGAGCCCCCGCTCCCCCCAAAGCGGCGGTATTCCGCCACGAAAGCGCACGAACCATAGTGTTTGGCCGCATCGCTTGTCAAGGCGGAAAACCTCGCGTTCGGATGCGTCAAACTCATGCGAAAACGAATGAAATTCAAACGAGTAAGGGCGATTCGCGGAGGGTTTCGGCGACCCCCAGGTCGACCGACACGAGTTGCGAGACGCCGCGCTCCGCCATCGTCACGCCGAACAGCCGGTTCATCCGCGCCATCGTCATGCGGTGGTGCGTGATCACCAGGAAGCGCGTCCGCCCGGCACCGGCGATCTCGCCGATGAGCCCGCAGAAGCGGTCGACGTTGGCGTCGTCGAGCGGCGCATCCACTTCATCCAGAATGCAAATCGGCGCGGGGTTGCTGTGGAAGACGGCGAACAGCAGGGCGAGCGCGGTGAGCGCCTGCTCGCCGCCGGAGAGCAGGGAGAGGAGTTGCAGGCGCTTGCCCGGCGGGCTCGCCATGATCTCGAGACCGGCCGCCAGGGGGTCGTCGCCTTCGATCAGCGAGAGGTGCGCGCGGCCCCCCCCGAACAGGCGGGTGAAGATCTCCTGGAACGCGCGGTTGACGGTTTCGAAGCTCGCCTGCAGGCGTTCGCGGCCTTCGCGGTTGAGCGCGGCGATGCCCTGGCGCAGGCGCGCGATCGCCGCCAGCAGGTCGTCGCGTTCGGAGGTGAGGCCGGCGATCTGCTTGCCGACGTCGTCGGCCTCGATCTCGGCGCGCAGGTTCACCGGGCCGAGGCGCTCGCGCTCGGCGGCGCGGCGTTCGGCGCGGGCTTCGAGGTCGGCGGTCGCGGCTTCGGCGAGTTCGGCGGCGGGGGCGAGATCGTCGACGCCGCAGCCGAGCTGGTCGCGGCAGCGCTGGGCGACCTCGCGCCCGGCCTGTTCGCGGCGCTCCACCGCGGCCTCGGCGCGTACCCGGTCCTCGCGCGCGGCGGCGGCGGCGCGCTCGGTCTCCTTGAGGCGGGCGTCGGCGGCCCGCGCCGCGCTTTCGGCCACCGCCAGGGCGTCGGCGGCGCGGCGTTGCGTGCCCTCGGCGGCGGCGAGCGCGTTCAAGACCTCGGAGCGCCGTTCGCCGAGCGCCTGCGGCCGGGCGCGCAGGGAATCGCGCTCCGCCTCCGCCTCGGCGCGGCGGGTGGCGAGGGTGGCGCGATGATCGAGCGCCGCCTTGCCGCGCCGCAGCCAGTCCTCCGCCTCGGCGGCCAGCTGGGCGATGCGGTCGGCGCGCAGGCGGTCCTCGCGGGCGAGCGCGCTTTCCGCCGCGCGGGCGTCGAAGGCGCGGCCGCGCGCCGCATCGGCCTCCTTGCGGGCGAGCGCCAGCGCCTCGCGCAGCGACTCCGGCGCGGCCTCCGCCTCCGCGCCGATCGCGGCGCGCGCGGCGTCGGCCTCGGCGCGTTCGGTGCACAGGGCCGCGTGGGTTTCGGCGAACGCGGCGCGGCGGTCCTCGGCCTCGGCGCGCTCCCGGGAGAGGCGGTCGCGCGCGCCGCGGGCGGTCGCCACGGCGGCTTCCGCCGCGCGCGCGGCGTCGCGGGCCGCCCGTTCGTCCGCTTCGGCGCGTTGGGCGGCGTCGCGGGCGGCGTCGCGGTCGCGGGCGGCGGCGGCCTGCGCTTCGGCACGGGCCGGGCGATCGGCTTCCAGCGCGCGCAGGCGGTTGGCCTGTTCGAGCCGCGTCGCGGCGGCCGAGGGCGCGCCGGGGCGGATCACGTAGCCGTCCCATCGCCACAGCCCGCCGTCCCGTGAGATCAGCGTCTGGCCGGGCGCGAGGGTCGGGGCGAGGCGGTCGGCGGTGGCGGCGTCGGGCGCGATGCAGGCGAGGGCGAGGCGGCGGGCGAGGGCGGGCGGCGCGTCGACGTGCGGCGCGAGACCCGGCAGTCCGGCGGGGGCGGGGGGCGCGTTTGCGAGCGGCGGATAGGTGCGCCAGCCGCGCGGGCTCGCGCCGTCGTCCTCCGGCGCATCGGCGCCGTGATCCAGCAGCGCGGCGGCCGCGGCTTCGAAGCCCGGTTCGGCGCGCACCCGGTCGAGCACCGGCGCGCCGCCCGGTTTCTGCCCTGCCGCGAGCACCGCCCTCAGCGCGTCGATCTCGGCGTCGATCCGCCGCAGCGCCGCGTCGGCCTCGGCGAAGCGGGCGGCGGCATCGCTCCGCGCAGTCTCGGCGGCGGCGCGCGCGGCTTCGGCGGCATCGCGGGCTCCGGCGCGGGTTTCGACGTCGGCTTCGGCGGCGGCGAGCGCGGCCTCGGCGGCGGCGAGGCGCTCGGGCGGTACCCGGCGGGATTCGGCCTCGGCGATCTGCCGTTCGACCTGGGCGATCCGCGCCGCCACCCGTGCGAGCGCGGCGTCGGCCTCGGCGCGGCGGCGTTGCGCCGCCTTGGCGGCGGCCTCTGCCTCGGCGAGGCGGGTGGTGGCGGTGGCGAGGGCGGCATCCGCCGCCGCGCGTTCGGCATCCGCCGCGTTCGCGCGCTCGGCGGCGCGGGCGAGCGCGGCGGGGGCGTCCGCCGCCTCGGCCGCGAGGCGGTCGCGTTCGGCGGAGACCGCGGCGCGGCGGCCCTCGGCGTCGGCGATCTGCGCCTCGGCGCGGGCGAGATCGCCCGCGATCTGCTCCAGCCGCTCGGCGTTGCCGCGGGTGGCGCGCTCCAGGCGGCGTTCCTCCTGGTCGATCGCGTCGCGTTCCGAGACCAGCTTCTGCAAGGCCTGCTGCGCCTCGCCCGCACGCTCGCGCGCCGGGTCGACGGCGGAGAACGCGTCGGCCTGGAGGGTGGCGGCCTCGGCGGCGGCGGCGGTCGCCGCGGTGACCGCCGCGTCGGCCTCGGCGAAGCGGGCACGCGCTTCGCCGAGTGCGGCGGCGGCGTCTTCCCAGGTGCGGCGGGTGAGGGCGATTTCGAGGGCGCGGATTTCGTCGGACAGGGTGCGGTATTTCGCCGCCTGACGCGCCTGGCGGTCGAGCCCCTGCTTTTGCGTCGCCAGCGCGCCGAGCACGTCGTCGAGGCGGGCGAGATTGTTTTCTGCGGCGCGCAGGCGCAGCTCCGCCTCGTGCCGGCGGGAGTAGAGCCCGGAGATGCCCGCCGCCTCTTCCAGCAGCGCGCGGCGCTGCGCCGGGGCGGCGGCGATCAGCTCGCTGATCTTGCCCTGCGAGACGATCGCGGTGGAGCGCGCGCCGGTGGCGGCGTCGGCGAACAGGAGCTGCACGTCGCGGGCGCGCACCTCCTTGCCGTTGACGCGGTAGGTGGAGCCGCCGCCGCGCTCGATCCGGCGGGTGACTTCCAGTTCGTCGGCGGTGTTGAGGGCCGCCGGGGCGAGGCGGGCGCGGTTGTCGAGGGTGAGGGTGACCTCGGCGAGGTTGCGGGGCGGGCGTTCGCGCGAGCCCGCGAAGATCACGTCGTCCATCTCGCCGCCGCGCATCTGTTTGGCGGAGGTTTCCCCCATCACCCAGCGCATCGCCTCGACGAGGTTGGACTTGCCGCAGCCGTTCGGGCCGACCACCCCGGTCAGCCCCGGTTCGACCAGGAGTTCCGTGGGCTCGACGAACGACTTGAATCCGCTGAGGCGCAGCTTGGTGAACTGGATCATGCGCCGATTATGACCGGATGCGCCGCGCCCGCAAGTGTCGGCCTCTACGCCCTTATTTCTTCTTCGCGGCGGCTTCGGCGGTCTCGATCGCGCGGGTCAGCTCCTCGCGCGGAGCGTTGGCGGCGATCTTCGTGCCGTTGATCGTCAGGGTCGGGGTGGAATCGATGCCCTGCTTCTCGTAGGCCTCGGCGCGGCGGTCGAGGAGCTTCTGGAACAGCGCCTTGTCGGCGAAGGCGGCGTCCACCTGCGCCGGAGACATGCCCGCGAGCCCGGCGATGCCGGCGAGGGCTTGGCGCGGGTTCTGCGCCGTCGCCCACGAAGCCTGTTCGGCGAACAGGGTTTCGGAGAGCACCGGCGCGGTATCGGCCGGAACGGAGTGGACCAGCATCGCCGCCGCCATCGCCAGGCCGTCGAGCGGGTAGTCCATGAGCACCAGTCTGGCGCGGCCGGTCTCGACGAAGGTCTTTATCAGCCAGGGGCGGTTCTCCTGGTGGAAGTCGGCGCAGTGCGGGCAGGTGTAGGAGGAGTATTCGACGATCGTCACCGGCGCGTCCGCGCGGCCCAGGGTGAGGTCGTGGAGGTCCTGCGCGCGCGCGGCGGGGGCGAGGAACGCCAGCGCGGCGAACGCGAAGGCGAGGCGACGAAGCGATGCGATCACGAATGAACTCCTGAAGAACGGGACGGATGTGGGATGAGATAAATCGGCCGCGATCGAAAATCATCCCCCGGGGCGGGTTTTCATCGTGCGCGCGAGCCGCGCCAGGGCCTCGCGCAACCCGGGGTCGGAGACCGCCTCGCAGCGCGCCGCCTCTTCCGGCGAGAGCTCGGGCGGCGGCGGCTTGGGGCGTGGCGCGGGCTTCGGCGGCGGCAAGGTGCCGAGCTCGATCTTGAGCTTCGCCACCGCCGCGTAGCCGAAGTGCCCGTTGATCCGCGCCAGCACTTCGGGCTCGCTGTGCCGCAGCACCATGCCGTAGGCCGAGGCGCCGACCCGCACCACCAGGGTCGCGCCGTCGGCGGAGCCCGCGCGCGGCTTCTGCACCCGCAGGGGAACCGCGCAGGCCGCGATGTCGGGCCCGACGATCTCGGCCCAGCGCGCGAGGATGTCGACGTCGAGGAAACCTTTCTTGCCCACCAGCGGCTTGACGATCGCCGCGACCGCGAGGCCGAGCGGGTGGAGGCGGCGGCGGCGCGGCTTCGGCGCTTCGACGGGGGCTGCGGATTTTTTCATCGCGCCAGCATACGCGATCGCCGCCCCTTGACGAAAGCGCGCGGTTCGCGTCCTCTCGGGCGATGTTCGCGCTCGCTCCCGATCAGCTCTCCGCCCGCCTGCTCGCCTGGTACGACGCCGGTCATCGCGATCTGCCGTGGCGGCCCGCCCCGGGTATGCGCGGCGAGCCCTACCGCGTCTGGCTTTCCGAGGTGATGCTGCAGCAGACCACGGTGGCGGCGGTGATTCCCTACTATCGGGCGTTCCTCGACCGCTGGCCGACGGTGGAGGCGCTCGCCGCCGCGCCCGACGCCGAGGTGATGGCGGCGTGGGCCGGGCTCGGCTACTACTCGCGCGCCCGCAACCTGCTGGCGTGCGCCCGAGCGGTGGCGGCGCGGGGCGGCTTTCCGGCTACCGAGCGGGAGCTGCGCGGGCTCCCCGGCCTCGGCCCCTACACCGCCGCGGCGGTGGCGGCGATCGCGTTCGGTGAGGCGGCGGCGGCGGTCGACGGCAACGTCGAGCGGGTGCTCGCGCGCCTCCACGACGATCCCACGCCGCTGCCCGCCTTCAAGGCCAGGGCGCGGGCGCTGGCGCAGGCGCTGGTGCCCGCCGACCGCCCCGGCGACTTCGTTCAGGCGACCATCGATCTCGGCGCGACGGTGTGCCGTCCGCGCAATCCGGATTGTCTCCTCTGCCCCTGGCGCGACGCCTGCCGCGCCCGCGCCGCCGGGACCGAGGCGAGCCGCCCGGTGCGCCCGGCGAAAGCGGCGCGGCCGCACCGCCTCGGCACCGTCTACTGGGTGTGGGGGGCGAAGGGGGTGTGGCTGGTGCGACGGCCGGAGAAGGGCCTGCTCGGCGGCATGCTCGGCCTGCCGACCGGCGACTGGGTCGTCGGCGAGACCCGCCCGCGGATCGCCGGGGCGTGGGCGGGCATAACCCTCAACCGTCCGGTCGTCCACGTCTTCACCCACTTCTCGCTCGATCTCGCGGTGGTGAAGGTGCACATTCCCTCGGACACGCCCGACGACGACGTCGCCGCGGCGTTCGGCGAAGGCTTCTGGGGCGCGCGCGCCGACCTCGAAGGTCTGCCGACGGTGATGCAGAAGGCGCGCAAACTCGCTGAGGAAAACCGATGATTCCGACCGCCACCCTCGTTGCGTTCACCGCTGCGGCGAGTCTGCTCTCTCTCGCGCCGGGGCCGGACAATCTCTTCGTCCTCACCCAGTCGGCACTCAAGGGCCGGGTCGCCGGGCTGATGGCGACCCTCGGCCTGTGCTCCGGCCTCGTCGTCCATACCACCCTGGTGGCGTTCGGCGTCGCGGCGGTGTTCCAGACCTCCGAGGTGGCGTTCACCGCCCTGAAGCTGGTCGGCGCGGCCTATCTCGCCTGGCTCGCGTGGAAGGCCCTGCGCGCCCCGGCGGAGGCGATGGCGGGGGCGGCCGGTCAGCCCCTCGACCTCAAGCGGATGTACCTGCGCGGCATCCTCATGAATCTCACCAATCCCAAGGTGGCGATCTTCTTCCTCGCCTTCCTGCCGCAGTTCGCCGATCCGGCGCGCGGTGCTCTGGCGGCGCAGATGTTCGTCCTCGGCGGCGTGTTCATCGTCTGCGCCTGGGTGGTGTTCTCGGCGATCGCGGTCGCCGCCGACGGCCTTTCCGGATGGATGCGCCGCTCGCCGCGGGGGCAGGTGTTCCTCAACCGCGCCGCCGGAGTCGTGTTTCTCGGCCTCGCCGCGCGTCTGGCTATGGCTCAAAGGTAGGTTGATCGGGAGGAATTTATCGTTCATTCGCAGGATATAACCTGCGAAAGGATGATTCGTTGGAAATTCGCCGAAAGGTTGAGGTAGACTGGACGCCTGAACGGGGAGGGCGCCATGGGTCGAACTCTGAGCGAGGCCGAATTCGAGGCTCTGGTCGAAAATCTTCTCGCGTCCGATCCCGTCGAATCGTTCGGCAGGCTTCACGTCGTCACTCTTGCCGATTCCCGGGACGATCCGGACTGGAAGCGCAAGCTCCCCAAGTTCCGCGCGATCGCCGAGGCCGTTCTCAAAGCCCGTCTCGCCCGGGACGAAGCCTTCTTTCCCAGCGCACCCGGGCAATACGTGCTGGTGCTCGGCCGTCTCGGCGAGGCCGAGGGGGCGGTGCGCGCCGCCGCGATCGCACGCGAGATCCGCGGACGGTTGTTCGGCGAAACCGGCCGGGATCGCGAAGTCACCGCCCGCGTCGTGCCGCTCGCCCGGTGGGGGGGCTGCCGGTCCGGGGGGCGTGCGGCGGGAGGCTCCGCCGCCGGGCCGTCGCCGCCTGCGAAGGCGCCCGGCAGGCACGGCATCCGGCTCGACGCGATGTTCCAGCCGATATGGGATGCGCTCGGCGAAACCGTGATCGGCAATCGCGAAACCATCCGGCGGATCTTCGAGACTCGCGAGATCGTCGGTCCCGCCGTGCTGTTCGGCGGCGAGGACGATCCGCTCGCCCTGGAGGTCAACGCGGTGCTTCGCCGGGGTGCCGGGGCCGGCGTGGCGTGCCGCGCGACGCTGTTTCTGGCGCAGGTGGTCAATTCCCTGGTGATGCGGGATATCGCTCCGATCCGCGAATGGGTCGCCGAGGCGGTTCGGCTCCACCGCGACGAGGTGGTGGTCGAACTGACGGGCGGCGTCGCCGCGGTGGGACGTCCGCGCCTGCGGGATCTGATCCGCACGATCCGCGCGGCGGGGGCGAGCGTGGCGGTGCAGACCTTCCCCGACATGGAGACCGCCCGCATCGTCCGCGAACTCGGCGTACGCTATCTCTGCGTCGACGAGGCACAGGTTCGCGTCGCCGGTCTCAGCCCTTCGGCGATCATGGCGCTGTTCACGGTGATCGCTCACGAGGTGCGCAGCCTCGGCCTGCATCTGTGCCTGTGGAACGTGAAGACGCCGCAGGAGATCAAGCGGGCGATTCCTTTGGGCTTCCGCTATTTTTCCGGCGGCGCGATCGGCGAGATGTCGCGGCTTCCCGCCGAACCCTGCCTCAAGTCCGCCGAGCAGGTATTCGCCTGAGCCGCGCTTTTTCCGTTGAACCCCCTTCGGCAGCGTGCTAGAGCCGAAGACATGAACTGCAACGTCGCCACCTTTACCGTCTTTATGGGGTATTGGCGCTTCCGCTAGGAAGCGGCATGGCGTCATCGCGTGTGACCAGTGCCGCCGGTTCGGGCGGGCAGGGTCACAGATCGGCGATGCAAGTTCGAACGCGGCGGCCTTCCAGGAGGAAGGACCGAATGATATCCGAAATCAGACCGATCAGAACCCGGCGTTGCCGCATCGCGGCGTTGCGCGCGGAAGACGCGCGCGCGGTGCAGGCGATCACCGATGCTTCGGTGACCGCGCGGGTGCATTTTCTCCCCGAGCCGTTCACCCTGGCGGATGCCGAGGCGCTGATCGCGGGCGGCGAGGCCGGGCAGGAGTTCCTCGGGGTGTGGGAGCGGGAGGGCGCCGCGCTGCTGGGGGTGATCGGCGTGCATCCCAATGCCGGATACGAGATCGAGATGGGGTATTGGTTCGCCGCCGCGGCGCGCGGCCGGGGACTGGCGGGCGAGGCGGTGGAAGCGGTGATCGCGGCGCTGGCCGACGTCGCCCCGGCGCGGCGGATCGTCGCCGAATGCCTGCGGGAGAACCGTCCGTCGTGGAAGCTGCTGGAGCGGGTCGGCTTTTCCGCCACCGGCCGCAAGGGCGCGCGGCCGGGGCGGGAACTGCTGGCGTGGCGCGCTCCGGCGGGCGGGGTGCGCTTCGACGTGTGCTGAGCCCTACCGCTGCAGAACCCGGGCGGCCTCCTTGGTGCGGACGATCGCCTGTTCGGCCCGCGTCGAGGCGGCGGTGATCTCGCCGACGCCTTCGCGGATGCGGGTAACCGCGTCGGAGGCGGACTGCATGCTCGACGACATGTCTCGGGTGACGGCGCTCTGCTCCTCCACCGCCGAAGCGGTCGAGCCGACGTATTCGCGCATCGCCGAGACGCCGCCGCGGATATCGTCGAGGGCGCGGGCGACCGCGGCGGAGGCGCTCTGCACGCCGCCGATCTCGCCCGAGATCTGTTCGGTGGCGCGGCCGACCTGGGCGGCGAGAGTCTTGACCTCGCCCGCGACCACGGCGAAGCCCTTGCCCGCCGCGCCCGCGCGCGCTCTCTCGATGGTGGCGTTGAGCGCGAGCATGTTGATCTGCGCGGCGATCGACTGGATCAGTTCGGCGATGCTGGTCATCGCGTCGGTGGCGTCGGTGAGCCGCTGCGAGGCGCTGTCGGCGGCGGCGATCTTGTCGACCATGCCGTCGGCGGCCGAGCGCGACTGCGCCATGCTGCGCGAGATCTCGGCGATCGACGCGGCCAGCTCCTCGGCGGCCGACGCGACGGTCTCGACGTTCGACGAGGTGGTTTCGGCGTCGCCGGAGGCGGCGGAGGCCTGACGGCTGGTGTTGCCGATCGCGGTCTCGACCTCGGCGAAGTTCTCGTCGATCAGCACCTTGAGGTTGGCGAGCAGCTCGATCTGCCGGGTAATGTCGGTGGCGAACTTGATCACCTTCACCGGCCGACCGGCGGCGTCGAGAATCGGGTTGTAGGAGGCCTCGATCCACACCACCCGGCCGCCCTTGCCGATCCGCTTGTACTGCGCCTGCTGGAATTGTCCGGCGCGCAGGCGTTTCCAGAACTCCGCGTAGTCGGCGCTTTTCGCATAGTCGGGTTCGACGAAGATGCGGTGGTGCTTGCCTTTGATCTCGTCGAGCCCGTAGCCCATCGTCTTGAGGAAGTTGGGATTGGCGTCGAGGATCACGCCGTCGAGATCGAACGCGATCACCGCCTGGGACTTGTGGATCGCGGCGATCTGGCCTTCGAGGTCGGCGGTGTGGTTCCGCCGCTCGGTCACGTCGGTGGCGATCTTGACCACCTTCACCGGTTTGCCGCGGGCGTCGAGCACCGGCGTGTAGGCGGCCTCGATCCACACCTCGCGGCCCCCCTTGCCGATGCGTTTGAACCGCGAGACCGAAGCCTCGCCGCGGTTGAGGCGCTTCCAGAATTCGGCGTAGTCGGGGCTCCGGGCGTACTCCGGGTCGACGAACAGGCTGTGGGACCTGCCCCGGACCTCGTCGAGCGTGTAGCCCATCAGCGCAAGGAAGGTGTCGTTGGCGTCGAGAATCCGGCCCGACAGGTCGAACTGGATCATCGCCTGGGACCGGCTGATGGCGGCGAGGACCGCTTCGGCGTCGGACGTCTTCGAACGCAGGAACGAGAACATCTTCGGTGTCTCCCGGAGTGGACTTTTGGCGCGATGCACGCTGTGATTGCCCGACTCTCAAGCAAATCGGGTGCCAATCTTGAAGGTGAACCGATAATGCCAGAATTTCATGGTCTTCGGAAGGCGTCGCGATGGTCGGACCGGGAGTCGCCGGGAGTCGCACTCGCGAATTGCGAAGCGATGTGCTCGGCGACGGCGGCGGCGCGCGCGTTCACCGTCGCAAACGGCAACGGCACGGGCTCGTACCCGAGCGCGGCATAGGTGCGCAGCATCGCGGCATGGGTCGCTTCGGCCTCGGCGAAATCCTGCGTGCGCTCGGCGTCGCCGGTGAAGATCTCGCGCCACGGCGGCGCGACGAACACCGTGCGCGCGTAGCGGAAGATCTTCGCCGCGCGGGCGACGTGCTCCGGCACCGGCAGGCCGCAGAGGTCGAGATAGCCGATCACGTCGGGCACGCCGCGGTCGAAGATCACCGGCCCCGGATGCGCGAGGGCCTCGCTCCAGGAGCGCATCTCCCACGCCAGCATCAGTTCCGCGAACGCCGCGCGGTCGCCCCACGGCAGCGCGTTCCCGCCGATCCGGCGCTGGTCGCGGATGATCGCCCGGCCCGCCTCGGGCATGTGCCGGAAGCCCAGCGCGGCGAGGGCGTCGATCAGGGTGGTCTTGCCGGAGCCGGGGCCTCCGGTGACGACGAAGAAACGGTCGGACATGCTGCCTCCTTTCGCGAACGGAAATCGGGCGGCGCGCAGACGCGGGCGCGCCGCGGTGCGGATGGGGGAAGGGAAGGGGAACGCCGCGCGGGGCGTCAGGACAGGCCGCTCATCTCCGAGCGGATGCGCTGGCGGAGGATGTCGATCGGCATCCACTCGCCCTTGGCCTTGAAGTGCCAGAAGGTCCAGCCGTTGCACGACGGCAGGCCTTGCACCGCCGCGCCGACCTGATGGATCGAACCCTTGACGTCGGCCGCCACCAGGGTGCCGTCGGCGCGGACCTTGGCGGCGTAGCGCTGACGGGAATCGGCGAGCAGTTCGCCGGGAACGATGAAGCCGCGCTCCAGCACCGCGCCGAACGGCACGCGCGGTTCGGTCTTCTTGTTGAACAGCTTGACCGCCTCGGGATCGGCGGGGGCGATCGCGTTGATGCGCGCGCGCGCCCCGGCGATGTAGGTGTCGTCCTGGTCGAAGCCGATGAAGCGGCGGCCGAGCCGCTTCGCCGCCGCGCCGGTGGTGCCGGTGCCGAAGAACGGATCGACGATCAGGTCGCCGGGTTTGGTCGCGGCGAGGATGATGCGGTAGAGCAGCGCCTCGGGCTTCTGCGTCGGGTGGAGTTTGCCGCCGTCCTCGCCCTTGAGGCGCTCGCCGCCGGTGCACAGCGGCAGCAGCCAGTCGGAGCGCATCTGCAGGCCTTCGTTGAGGTCCTTGAGCGCCTCGTAATTGAAGGTGTAGCGCGCGTCCTTGGACTTGGCGCACCAGATCAGGGTCTCGTGGGCGTTGGTGAAGCGCGTGCCCTTGAAGTTGGGCATCGGATTGGATTTGCGCCAGACGATGTCGTTGAGAATCCAGTAGCCGAGGTTCTGCAGCGCTGCGCCGACGCGGAAGATGTTGTGATAGCTGCCGATCACCCACAGGGTGCCGTCGTCCTTGAGGATCCGGCGCGCCGCCTTCAGCCATGCGGCGGTGAAGCGGTCGTAGGCGGAAAAGCTCTCGAACTGGTCCCAGGCGTCGTCCACCCCGTCGACCCGCGAGTTGTCCGGGCGCAGCAACTCGCCGCCCAGCTGCATGTTGTAGGGCGGATCGGCGAACACCATGTCGACGGATTTTTCCGGCATCGCATTCATCAGAGCGATGCAATCGCCATGGTGGATGGTGTTGGGCGCGAATGCGATCATCGGGGCACCATGCCGCGTCGCCGAGTCGCAGTCAAGAAATGCTTGGAGTCAGCAGCTTGCGGATCGGCGCGAACGACTTCCGGTGATGTTCGGTGACACCCAGAGTCAAGAGCCCGCGTTGATGCTCGGGGGTACCGTAGCCCGCATTCGACCCCCACCCATAGCCGGGGAATCGGGCGTCGAGCCCCAACATGATGCGGTCGCGATGAACCTTGGCGAGGATCGACGCGGCCGCGATCGACAGCGACAGGCCGTCGCCGCCGATCACCGCGGTCGCGGCGCAGCGCAGCCCCGGCGGGCATTTGTTGCCGTCGACCAGAACGTGCGCGGGCGCCACCGCGAGGGTTTCGAGTGCGCGCCGCATCGCGAGAAAGCTCGCCTGGAGGATGTTGATCGCGTCGATCTCCGCCACCGAGGCCTCGCCGAGCGCCCAGATCACGCCCTCGCAGGCCGCCAGCCGCGCCGAAACCGCCTCGCGCCGGGCAGGCGAGAGCTTTTTGGAATCGTCGAGCGCCGCCAGCAGGTCGTCGGGCACCCGGCCGCGCACCAGGATCGCCGCCGCCGCGACCACCGGTCCGGCCCAGGGGCCGCGTCCGACTTCGTCGACCCCCGCCACCGGCAGGCAGCCGCAGCCGTCCTCGAACCCGAAATCGGGCATCAGCGCACCTCCGTCGGCCGCGTCGCGAGGCGCGCCTCGGGGCGGTCGAGCGGCGCGTAGAGCGGCCAGTGGCCGCTCGCGATCGCGTCGAGCGAAGGGGTCTCCTGGTCGAGGCGCAGGCGATAGATCCAGAGGTTCGCCATGATCCGTTCGATGAAGCGGCGGGTCTCGCGCGACGGCAGCGCCTCGATGAACAGTAGCGGATCGTTCCCGGCGTTGGCCTTGTCGCGCCACGCCGCGAGGTTGCCGGGGCCGCCGTTGTAGGCGACCGCGAGGTAGAACAGGTTGCCGCGCACCGCCGGGTCGGACAGCAGGCGGTTGAGGTAGCGTTGGCCGAGCGCGAGGTTGAGCCCCGGATCGAGCAGGTCCGAGGTGTCGAGCGCGCCGCCGGTGACGAAGCGTGCGGTCGCCGGCATCAGCTGCATCAGGCCGCGCGCGCCGCGGCGGCTGGTGGCGCGCGCGTCGAAGCCGGATTCCTGGCGGGTGAAGGCGTAGACCAGGGCGCGGTCGATCTTCCAGCCGTCGTTGGGGATCCACCCCGGCACCGGATAACGGGCGTTGTCGTAGATCACCCCCTCGCGGCGCTGCATTTCGGCGGAGAGGCGGATCGAGAGCCCGGCGAGCCCGCCCGCGTCGGCGACCGCGACGATCGCCTGCTGGGTGGTAGGGGCGACGTTGGGGAACAGCAGGCGCAGTTCCGCCTCGGCGGCGTCGGTCTCGCCGACCTGAAGCAGCGCCATCGCCCGCCGTCCGTTCGGGTATTGCGCCAGGGTTTCGCGGTCGTCGCGCGAGAGGGTTTCGGCATCCCAGCCGAAGCCGATCGGCAGGCCGAGGGCGCGCCGCGCGACCAGCCCGTAGAAGGTGCGCGAATGCTCGGCGGCCTGAGTCAGCCAGCCGTTGACCTCCTGCGGGCGCCGTGCGTGCAGCGCCGCCCGGGCCGCCCAATAGGCTCCCGCCGCCTGCATCCAGGGATCGGCGGCGTGCGCCGCGGCGACGATGGCGAAGAAGGTTTCCGCCTCGGCGAAGCGCCGCTGCCGCCAATTGGCGAGGCCCGCCGCCCACGCGGCCTGCGGTGCGCGGCCGCCGGAGCGCAGCGCCGCGGGTTCCGCCCATTCGCGCGCGAAGTCGTCGCGGCCGTCGAGGAAATACGAGAACGCCAGCGCGCCCTTGAAGCGGTCGTGGTCGATCGCGGCGAGGAGGCGCGGCAGTTCGCCCTCGCTCAACAGACGTTTGGCGGTCAGCGTCGCACCCTGCGACAGCGCGCGGCGGAAGCGCGCGGCGAGCGCGTTTGCCGTTGCCGCCTGGGAGCGCGGCAGGTGCGTGACCGAGAGCCCCCGCAGCCACAACTCGCCGCCGTCGACGCCGCCCCGCCCGGCGAGGGTGTCGAGATCCTCGGGCGAAGGCACCGCGACGCCCTGTCCGGAACGCGCCTTGGCGAGGGCGTGAATGGCGGCGGCTTGCGGGTGGTCGGGATAGTCGGCGAGCCATTGCCGCGCCTCCTCGCCGGAGCAGGTGCGGTCCGGGGCGAGGCAACGGCGGGCGAGCAGGGTGCCTTGCAGGAGGTCGTCGGAGGTGCGCGCGAGCAGCGTTTCTGCGGCGGTCCAGGCGCCGTCGCGGCCGAGCGCGAAGATCCGGCGATAGAGCGCCGCGTCCTCGGGCGTCAGGCCGCCGTCGAAGGCGGCCCGGGTTTCGGCGCGCGCGGGCGCGGCGACGGAGTCGGCGGCGGACCAGAACGCGGCGGGCGGCACGGCCAGCGCCGCGACCGCGCAAATCCGCGCAATCCGCCACAGGCGCAGGATTTCCACGTCAATTCCCCTTTGACGGTGAAGCGGTGCGTCGGGCGGCGAAAACAGTAGCGGCGGCGCGGTGCCGAGGCAAGGCGGGCGTGACGGCGATCACTCGGCGGTGCCGATGCGCGCCTTGAGCGCCAGCAGATCGCGCCATGCCAAAGCCTTGGAAGCCGGGCTGCGCAGCAGGAACGCGGGGTGGAAAGTCGGCATCACCGGAATCTCGCCGACCGCGGTGGCGAGGCTCTGCCAGCGGCCGCGCAGACGGGTGATGCCGTCGTGGCGGTCGAGAATCGCCCCCGCCGCCGAGCCGCCGAGCAACAGCAGCGCCTCCGGTGCGATCAGCTCGATCGCGCGCAGCACGAACGGTTTGCAGAGGGTGACTTCCTCCGGCGTCGGGTTGCGGTTGCCGGGTGGCCGCCAGGGCACGACGTTGGTGATGAACACCGCGCCGCGCGGCCAGCCCGCCGAGGCGAGCATCTTGTCCAGGAGCTTGCCGGCGCGGCCGACGAACGGCACCCCGGAGCGGTCCTCGTCGGCGCCCGGGGCCTCGCCGATCACCATCAGCCGCGCGTCGGCGGGGCCGTCGCCGAACACCGTGCGGGTCGCCATCTTCCGCAGCGCGCAACCCTCGAAGGCCTCGAGGCGGGCGCGCAGGTCGTCGAGGTCCGTGGCCGCGGCGAAATCGGCGGGCATCGCCGCGGGCGCGGCGGGCGCGGGCGGCGGCGCGGCGAACGCCCGCCGTTGCGGCGGCGCAGCGGGCGGGGCGGGCGTCGGGGCGGGGGGCGGCAGGGCGGTGCGGTCGAGCGGCGCCTCGCCGATCGCCAGGTCGACGCCCATCGCCACGTACCACCGCAGCACGGCGGCGGGGTCGAGCGGTTCGGGGCGGCGGGCGGAGGTGTCGGTCATGCTGCGCACCCTAGCATTCCTACCCCGCCGCGTCACCACGTCGGCGTGGCAGGCCGGGTGTTCCGTGATATAAAGGCCGTTCCGCGCCTCCGGGCGCGGCAGATTTTTTCCGGGGTGGCGCGGCAATGGACGGTGCGGATCGCGAGGTGATGGAGTTTGACGTGCTGATCGTCGGCGGCGGCCCGGCCGGGCTCGCGGCGGCGATCCGGCTGCGCCGGGCGGCGCGCGCCGCGGGCACCGATCTGTCGGTCGCGGTGGTCGAGAAGGGCTCGGAGATCGGCGCGCACATCCTGTCCGGCGCGGTGATCGAAACGCGCGCCCTCGACGAATTGATTCCCGACTGGCGGGAGCGGAACGCGCCGGTCGGCGTGCCGGTGACCGCCGACCGCTTCGTCTATCTCACCGAACGCCGCGCCTTCGGTCTGCCGACGCCGCCGACGATGCGCAACGCCGGGAACCGCATCGTCTCCCTCGGCAACCTCTGCCGCTGGCTCGCCGGGCAGGCGGAGGAACTGGGGGCGGACGTGTTCCCGGGGTTCGCCGCCGCCGCGCCGTGGATCGAGGACGGCCGGGTGGTGGGCGCGATCGTCGGCGACATGGGCCGCCGCGCCGACGGTTCGGAAGGGCCGAACTTCCAGCCCGGCGTCGGCCTGCGCGCCCGCGTCACCCTGGTCGCCGAGGGCTGCCGCGGCTCGCTGGCGCAGGATCTGATCGCGCGCTACCGTCTCGACGCGGGCCGGCAACCGCAAACCTACGGCCTCGGCATCAAGGAACTGTGGGACGTCGATCCGGCGCGCCACACGCCCGGTCTGGCGCTGCATTCGGTGGGCTGGCCGCTGCCGCCAGAGGTCTACGGCGGCGGGTTCGTCTATCATGCCGAGGCGGGGCAGGTGGCGATCGGCTTCGTCGTCGGCCTGGACTACCGCAACCCGCACCTGTCGCCGTTCGAGGAATTCCAGCGCTTCAAGACCCATCCGGCGATCCGCAAGGCGCTCGAAGGCGGCCGACGCGTCGGCTTCGGCGCGCGGGCGCTGGCGGAGGGCGGCTGGCAGTCGGTGCCGGAACCGGTGTTCCCCGGCGGGGCGCTGATCGGCGATTGCGCCGGGTTCGTCAACGTGCCGAAGGTCAAGGGCACCCACACCGCGATGATGAGCGGCATCCTCGCCGCCGACGCGGCGCTGGCGGCGCTCCGTGAGACGCCGGACGCCTGGGGCGTGACCCCTGCGCGCTATCCGGCGCTGCTGCGGGAGTCGTGGGTGGCGGAGGAATTGAAGGCGGTGCGCAACGTCCGGCCGGCGTTCCGCTGGGGCTTGTGGCCGGGCATGGCATACGCGGCGCTCGACACCTATGTGTTGCGGGGGCGGGCGCCGTGGACCTTCGGCCATCACCCCGACCACGCGCGCCTTCTCCCCGCGGCGAAGGCGCGGCCGATCGTCTACCCCAAGCCCGACGGCGTGCTCACCTTCGATCGCGCGTCGTCGGTGTATCTCGCCAACACCACCCACGACGAGGCGCAACCCGTGCATCTCAGGCTTCGCGATCCCGACTTGGCGGTGGCGCACAATCTCGCGGTTTACGGCGGGCCGGAAGCGATTTACTGTCCGGTCGGGGTATATGAATTCGTCGACGAGGGCGCGGGGCCGCGCTTGAGGATCAACGCCTCCAATTGCGTGCACTGCAAGACCTGCGACATCAAGGATCCGCGGCAGAATATCCGCTGGACCGTCCCCGAGGGCGGCAGCGGCCCCAACTATCCGAACATGTGAGAGCGAGGCGGCGACCGATGAAGCGTGGAACGGCGGTGATGCGCGGGCTGATCTTCGGATGCGCGCTGTTCCTCGGCGGGTGCGCCGCAGAGACGGTGCCGGTGACCGGTCACGATGCGGCCAATGCCGAGGTCGAGCCGCTCGACGTCGACGGCGGCTACGGAACCTATCTCGCCGCCCATGCGGCGCGTCTGCGCGACGACATCGACGGCGCGGCGCGCAATCTCGAACGCACCCTTGCGATCGACCCCGGCAATCTCGACGTCCAGCGCCTCACCCTGATCTACTCCGCCGCCGACGGCCGCACCGAGACCGCCGTGGCCGCCGCCGAGGCGATCGTCGAGGCGCGGCCGGAAGACATGCTCTCGGGCTACGTGCTCGCCACCGAGCGCGCCCGCGCGGGCGACTGGGCGGGGGCGGAGGCGCGCCTCGCGGCGATTCCCGACGCCAACCTCAACGCCCTGCTCGGGCCGCTGCTGCGCGCCTGGGTGGCGGTCGGCCGTGGCGACGTCGACGAGGGACTGCGGCGGTTGCAGCCGCTCACCGCGCGCAAGCCGTTCCTGCCGATCTACAATTTCCATTCGGCGCTGATTCTCGACTACGCCCGCCGCGATGCCGAGGCCCGGGCCGCCTACGAGCGTACCCTCGATGGCGAAGGCGGTCGCTCGATCCACGCGATCCAGGCGGCGGGGCGGTTCTTCAACCGCACCGGCAGCCCGGCGCGCACCGACGAACTGGTCGACGCCTTCGCCGCCGAGCGCGGCGACGCGCCGATGACCGAGGCGCTGACCCGCACGCTGATCGACCGCCGCGCCGCCGAGCCGGTGGTGACGTCGCCGCTCGAAGGGTTGGCGGAAGCCTACCTCAGCATCGGCACCTCGCTCGCCAATTCGGAGGCGTGGGAGATCACCCTGTCGCTGGCGCAGCTCGCGCTCTATGCCGATCCGGGGCTCGACCTCGCGCGGGTGCTGGTGGGCGATCTGTTCGAGACTCACGACGACTACGCCCGCGCCAACGATTCCTACGCCGCGGTCTCGCCGGAGTCCGACGTGTCCTATTCGGTCAAGGTGCGGATGGCGAAGAACCTCGAGCGCCTCGACCGCCACGACGCGGCGGCGGCGGAGCTGACCGAGCTCGCGCAGCGCTTCCCCGACCGGCCGGAGCCCCTGATCGAACTCGGCGACCTCTACCGCGGCGACAGCCGTTTCGAGGAGGCGGTCAAGGCCTACGACGCGGCGATGGCGCGCATCGGCACGATCGAACAGCGCCACTGGGTGCTGTTCTACACCCGCGGCATCGCTCTCGAACGGTCGAAGCAGTGGAAGCGCGCCGAGGCCGATTTCCTCCAGGCGCTCGAACTCGAACCCGATCAGCCGCTGGTGCTCAACTATCTCGGCTATTCGTGGCTCGACCAGGGGATGCACGCGGACCGCGCCCAGGAGATGATCGAGAAGGCGGTGGAGCAGCGGCCGCGCGACGGCTACATCATCGACAGTCTCGGCTGGGCCCACTATCTGCGGGGCAATTACCAGCAGGCGGTGGCCCATCTCGAACAGGCGGTGGTGCTGGTGGCCGACGATCCCACCATCAACGACCATCTCGGCGACGCCTACTGGCGCGTCGGCCGCACGTTCGAAGCCCGCTATCAGTGGCAGCGCGCCCTCGGCCTCAAGCCGGACGAGCAGCAGGCCAAGGCGCTGCGCGACAAGCTGAAGGACGGATTGCCCGCCGCGAAGCCCTGACGCGCGGCGGCGCGACGGAGGACACCATGGATCATCCCCCTGCGCCCGGTCACCCTAGGTATTCCGCCGGGCAGGCCTACGAGACCGACGCTCCGGCGAAGCTCAACCTCTATCTCCACGTTCTCGGCCGCCGCACCGACGGCTATCACGATCTCGAAAGCCTGGTGGCGTTCGTCGACATCGGCGATACCCTCCACGCCGCTCCGTCCGAAGGCTTTTCCTTCGCGGTGAAGGGGCCGATGGCCGCCGCGCTCGACTGCGGCGACGGCGACGACAACCTGTGCGTCCGCGCCGCGCGCGCCTTCGCCGACCGGGTCGGGCGGCCGCTCGACGTGGCCCTGACGCTGGTCAAGCGTCTGCCGGTCGCTTCGGGCATCGGCGGCGGTTCGGCGGATGCGGCGGCGACGCTGCGCCTGCTCGCCCGCTTCTGGGGCGTCGAGGTGCCGCCCGCGGAACTTGCGGAGATCGGCCTCGCGCTCGGCGCCGACGTGCCGGTGTGCCTTGCGGGCGTGGCCGCCGCCGTCGGCGGCATCGGCGAGGCGGTGCGCCCGGTGGCGCCGCTGCCGCCCGCGGCGGTGGTGCTGGTCAATCCGGGCTTCGCGCTCGCCACCGCGCGGGTGTTCCGCGACTGGCGCGGCCCCGGCGGGGGTCCGACCGAATGGACGCCGCCGCCCCACGCCGCCGCTCTGGCGGCGCAACTGATCAAGCGCCGCAACGACCTCACCGCTGCGGCGGTGGGGCAGGAGCCTGCGGTCGCCGAGGTGCTGGATGCGCTCGCGGCGCGTCCCGACTGTCTGCTGGCGCGGATGTCGGGCTCGGGGGCGACCTGCTTCGGGCTGTTCGAGACTTCGGCGGTCGCCGAGGCGGCCGCCGAAGTGATGCAGGCGACGCACCCCACGTGGTGGGTGCGCTCCGCCGCGTTCACCCGCGAACCTCCGGCGGTCCGCCTCGCCGGAGCCGAGGCGGCGGCCTGAACGCCGCTTGTCTCGCGCGCCGATCTGGCGTAAAAGAGGCTCCCTCCCGCCGCCGGGCGTCCGGCGCGATCTGCTGGGGCGTCGCCAAGCGGTAAGGCAGCGGTTTTTGGTACCGCCATACGCAGGTTCGAATCCTGCCGCCCCAGCCAGTCATTCCTCCCCGTCTCCTCTGCGCCGCGAACGATTCGCATTCCGGTGACGCCGCACCTATGCTCATGGAGCGGGGCGTCGGCTCCGCCGGAAACGAGGAACGGATGTCCGAACGCGGGAACGACACGGGCGAAACCACTCCGGGCCGGGGGCGGCGCATCGGCTTTCTCGCGCTCGGTTGGGCGCTGGTGGGCCTCGGTGCGGTCGGCGCGGTGCTGCCGGTGATGCCGACGACGATCTTCCTAATCGGCGCCGCCTGGGCGTTCGGCCGCGCGTCGCCGCGCATCGAGGCGCGTTTGCTCAACCATCCGCGCTTCGGCCCGGCGCTGACGGCGTGGCGGAAGCACCGCGCGATCTCGCGCCGGGGCAAGGTGTGCGCCTGTGCCGGGATGGCGGCGGGTTACGCCGGTTTTCTCATGATCTCGCACCCGCCGCCGTGGCTCGCGGCGGCGGTGCTCGCGGCGATGGCCGCCGTCGCGATCTGGCTGGTGCGGCGGCCGGATCCGCGGCACGGAAATGGCTGAGGCGTCACGCCGCCGCCTGTGCGAGCAGGCGGGCGCGCAGCCACTGCTGCGCGGGGTGGTCGGCGGTGCGGTCGTGCCAGACCATCGCCATCGCGAATCCCGGAACCGGTATCGGCGGGGGGAAGATGCGGACTCGCGCGGCGTGGTCGCGTGCGATGCGCGAGGGCACCAGCGCCACCAGGTCGGAGCGCGCGACGATCTCCGGCACGATCAGGAACCCCGGCACCGACAGCGCCACCCGGCGCGCGCGGCCATGCGCCGCCAGCGCGGCGTCGGCGGGGCCGACGAAGCCGCCGCCGCGCGGCGACACGACCACGTGATCGAGAGCGCAGTAGCCGTCGAGGTCGAGGACGTCGCCGACGCGCGGGTGGTCGCGGCGGACGATCGCGACGTAGGTCTCGTCGAACAGTCGCCGCATCCGCAAACGCTCGGGTGCGGTTTCGGGCGTCATCATCGCAACGTCCACCTCGCCGCGCTCCATCTGTCCGGCGAGGTGGGCGGCGTCGATGGAGCGGAACGCGAGATCGATGCCCGGAGCCTCGCGCGCGAACGCGAACGCAAGCGGCGCCAGGAGCGCGGACTGCACGTAGTCGCTGGCGGCGACGGAGAAGGCGAGGCGCGCCGCGGCGGGGTCGAAGCCCGCCGCCTCGGCGGCGACGCGGCGCAGGGCGTCGAGGGCGGCGCGCAGCGGCTCCTGGATCTCGAGCGCCCGTTGCGTCGCCACCATGCCGCGATGGGCGGGCACCAGCAGCGGATCGCCGAAGCGCTCGCGCAGCCGGGCGAGTTGCGCCGAAAGGGCGGGCTGACTGAGGCCGAGGCGCCGCGCCGCGCGGGTGACGTTGCGCTCGGCGAGCAGAACGTCGAGCGCGGCGAGAAGGTTGAGGTCGAGTTTGCTATCCATTTCGTGGATGGCAACACAGAAAAATTCCAATTTCAATAATTGTCGGGACGCTCGCAAATTTCGGTGACGGCCGCAGTGGCGGCCGCGTTTCCCAACCGAAAGGATGCCCCGTGAACGTCTTCGTTCTTTACGCCCACCCGGAGCCGTGTTCATTGAACGGCGCGCTCAAGGATCTCGCGGTCGAAACCCTGCGCGCGCAGGGGCACGACGTGAAGGTGTCGGATCTCTATGCGATGCGGTGGAAAGCCGCCGCCGACGGCGACGATTTTCCCGTCCGCCGCGACCCGCAGCGCCTCGGCTACGCCCGCGAGTCCGGGCAGGCGTTCGGCGACGGCACCCAAGCCGCGGACGTCGCCGCCGAGCAGGAGAAGCTGCTCTGGGCCGACGCGGTGATTCTGCAGTTTCCCCTATGGTGGTTCTCGATGCCCGCGATTCTCAAGGGGTGGTTCGAGCGCGTCTACGCTTACGGCTTCGCCTACGGCGTCGGCCCCCACGCGGGCGAGCGCTGGGGAGACCGCTACGGCGAGGGGACCCTGATCGGACGGCGGGCCCTGGTGTCGATCACCGTCGGCGGGCGCGAACCCCACTATTCCCCGCGCGGCGTCAACGGCGCGCTCGACGATCTGCTATTCCCGATCCAGCACGGCATCCTGTTCTATCCCGGCATGGCGGTGCTCGATCCGTTCGTCGTCTATCAGGCCGACCGCCTGACGCCGGAGCGGTGGGCGGCGGAGGCGGCGCGCTACCGTGCCCGTCTCGAAGGCCTGTTCGCCGAGCCGGCGATCCCCTATCGCCGCCAGAACGGCGGTCACTACGATACCCGGCAGGTGCTCAAGGCGGGGCTCGGCGCGGGCGCGGGCGGTGCGCGCCTGCACCGCATCCAACCCGGCGATCCGCCCGAACCCCCGCCGCCCGCGACGGTCCGGCGGGGTGCCTAGCCCAGCCGCCGCGCCAGCGGCACCACCGCGTAGACCATGCCGAGCACCATCGGCGGCACCGCGATCAGGGTGGTCTGCCACACCGGCCAACCCTGAGTGAGGGGCTGGGCGAGGCCGAGGATGGCGTTGATCAGGGCGTAGGCGCCGGTCATCGTCAGGCCGAGGAAACGGCCGTGGCGTGCGAGGTTGCGGATTGTCGTCATCGCCGATCTCCCGTATAAACGAAACGAACCGTTTCGTCTAAATAGAACGGAACGTATCGTTTCGCAAGAGGGAATGATGATCTCGTCTCCGAAGCGCCGGTCGATCGGCGCGCGCCCCAATCCCGCCGCCGAGGCGGCGATTCTCGCCGCCGCCCGCGAGGTGATCGCCGAGAAGGGCTACGCCGGGTTCTCGATCGAGGAAGTGGCGCGCCGCGCCGGGGCGGGCAAGCCGACCGTCTACCGCCGCTGGCCGACCAAGGCGGAGCTGTTCGTCGCCGTCTATTCCGACGACAAGGCCGCGGCGATGGCGCCGCCCGACACCGGCGCGCTGGCGTCGGACGTCGCCGAATACACCGCGCGGCTCTGGAGGTTCTGGCGGGAGACGCCGCTCGGTCGAACCTTCCGCGCGCTGATCGCGGAAGCGCAGACCGGCGAGGCTGCGCTCGCGGCGCTGCGCGACAAGTTCCTCGCCGAACGCCTGCCCGATCTCCGCCGGATGTTCGCCGCCGCCGCCGCGCGCGGGGAGATCGCCCCCGCCCGCGTCGATGCGTTGGTGGAGCTCTACGTCGGCTTCAACTGGGTGCGCCTGCTCACCGGCCGCATCGCCGAGGATGCGGACGGCATCGCCGCGGTCGCCGCGATTCTGGTTCGCGGCGGCGGAGACCGCTAGGGCCGCCGCCGGGACATTATTTTCGGCGTTTGCCGCAACGCTTGCAGCGACCCACCTTGTCGACTTTGCCGCACGGGCCGTCCTTCTTGCATTTGCCGTCCTTTCCGCTTTTGTCCTTCCCCATCCAGGGCGTGCTCCCGGTTCTAATTCATTATTATGCGTCTCAATCGCATATGGTGGATCGGTCGCCGCGTGACAACGCGCGGCAATTCCGGCGTTCGCGCGGATGCACCGTGCGCGGGATTCGCATGTTGCAAAGCATCCTGCGGCGATCGGTGCGTGCGGGCGACGTCCGCTCGAGCGGATCGCCTTCGCTGGCAGTGGTTTCCGGGGTTTGCGAGGTGTACGTGGAAATGGCACGGCAATTGATGAGTCTTCGGTGAGAGCGGCGCCGTCTGGAGCCGGAATCCCGTCGAAAACCGAGGAGACGAACCGATGCTGCTGCCATTCCGCAAGCCCCCGAAAGCCGCGATCAGCGAGGAACTCGAACTGCTCGGCCGCCATGCCGGGGTCGGCCTCTGGGATGCGGTGCTCCACGACGGCGATCCGATGCACGAGAAGAGCGCGTGGCGCTGGTCGGGCGAGTTCCGCCGTCTGCTCGGTTTCGCCCGGGACGACGTGCGGGGCTTCCCCGACGTCGTCGCTTCGTGGGCCGACCGCCTTCATTCCGACGACGCGCAGCCGACCTTCGCGGCGTTCGCCGCCTGCCTCGGCGACCGCAGCGGCCGCACCGGGTACGACGTCACCTACCGGCTGAAGATGAAGGACGGCGGCTATCGCTGGTTCCGCGCGATCGGCGGCGTTGCGCGCGATGCCCAGGGCGTGGCGGTGCGCGCCTGCGGGTCGCTGATCGATATCGACGCGGAGAAGGCGGAACTCGAGCGCGCCGCGGTTCTCGATGCCCACGCCGGCGTCGGGCTGTGGGATGCGATCTTCCACGAGGGCGACCCGATGCACGAGAAGAGCGCGTGGCGCTGGTCGGGCGAATTCCGCCGCCTGATCGGGTTCGCGCGGGACGACGTGCGGGGCTTCCCCGACGTCGTCGCTTCGTGGGCCGACCGCCTTCATCCCGACGACGCGCAGCCGACCTTCGCGGCGTTCGCCGCCTGCCTCGGCGATCGCAGCGGCCGCACCGGCTACGACGTCACCTACCGGCTGAAGATGAAGGACGGCGGCTATCGCTGGTTCCATGCGATCGGCGGCGTCGTTCGCGATGCCCAGGGCGTCGCCCTGCGTGCCTGCGGTTCGCTGATCGACGTGGAGGCTCACAAATCCGCCGAATTCGCGCGCGGCAAGGCCGAAGCGGCGCGCCGCGAACTGGTCGCCGATCTTGCCGGCAACCTCGATTCCAACGTCGTCACGGCGGCCGACCGCGCCACCGCGAGCGCCCAGTCGGTTGCCGCCGCGACCGAGCAGCTTTCCGCCTCGATCACCGATATCAGTTCGCGGGCGGCGCGGGCGGCGCAATCTTCGTCGAACGCCGCTGAAGTGGTGCGCGACACCGAGAGTGCGGTGAGCGCCCTGATGAATTCGGCCGAGCGCATCGGCGCGGTCACCAGCCTGATCAGCGACATCGCCAGCCAGACCAATCTACTTGCCCTGAACGCCACCATCGAGGCGGCGCGGGCGGGCGACATGGGCAAAGGGTTCGCGGTGGTGGCGGGCGAGGTCAAGACCCTCGCCAACCAGACCGCCAACGCGACCGACGAGATCGCCGGGCAGATCTCCGCGGTCCAGCAGGGCGCGCGCCGGGCGGGCGAAGCGATCCGCAAGATCGGCACGATCATCGAAGACGTGCGCGAACTCTCGACGACGATCGCCGAGGCGGTGGCGCAGCAGGACGACGCGACCCGCGAAATCGCATCAAACGTCTCGCGCGTCGTCGACGATATCGAGACGGTCTCCCGCAACGTCGCTTCGGTTTCGGAGAAGCTGCGGGAGTGAGGCCGCGCACCGGGATTGCCGGTTCCGCTGCGAGCGGCGGCGACAATCCCTTGCGTCGGGTGCGTCGGAGAATGTTATGCTGATCGCCGGACGACGTCGGCGGGGTGGGGTGGCGGTGGCCTATACGGTGATTTTGACCTCGGTCGGACTGGAGATGGCCGCCGACATGATCATGCGGCTGCGCCGGAGCGCGGCGCATGAGGTGCGCGTGGTGGCGGTGGAGCGGCGCTCCGACGTCAACGCCCGCCACTTCGCCGACGCCTTCGTCTGCATCGATTCCTGGGATCCGCAAACCTTCGCCGTCGGCGTGGTGCGGGTTGCCGAGCAGTTCGACGCCGACCTCGTGCTGCCGCTCGTCGATGGCGACGTGCTGGCCCTGGCTCCTTATGCCGAGGCGTTCGCCGGGCTCGGCTGCCGCCTCGCCTGCAACCGCGCCGAACTCGTCGACACGCTCGCCGACAAGCTCGCCGCATATCGCCTGTTCACCCAGGTCGGCCTGCCGGTGCCGGACTGGCGCGCCGCGGATTCCCGCGAGCGGCTGGTGGCGGCGGTGGAGCAGATGTTCGGCCTGTACGGCGAGGTGGTGGTGAAACCGGCGATGGCGCAGTCGAGCCGCGGCGTCTCGGTGGTGCGCAACGCCATCCACGGCGCGCAGGAGTATCTCGGCTCGCGCGAAGTCCACATGGATTACGACACCTTCATGACCCGTTTCGTCGACGTCTACGACGCGCTGTTTCCGGTGGTGGTGATGAAGCGCCTGTGCGAGCCGGTCCACGACCTCGACATTCTCGCCTGGGAGGGCGAGGCGCGGTGCGTCGTTCCGCGCCGCCGCCGCAACACCGCGCTGCCCAACGAAGGGCACGAGATCCTCGATTCGCAGGTGCTGACCGACCTCGGCCGCGACATCGCGAAGAAGCTCGGCCTCTCCTGGCTGGTCGACTGCGACGTGATGTTCGACGAGACCGGCGCGCCCTGCGTCCTCGAAGTCAACCCGCGCCCGAGTCACTCCACCGTGGTGTCGGTCGCCGCCGGCGCGCCGCTCCTCGACGACATGATCTCGCTCGCGCGCGGTCTGCCGGTCGCCGAAAGCGCCGGTCCGCCGCCCGCCCTGGTGGTGCCGTACCGCACCATGGACATCGCCCAGACCTGAAGGAATTCGACATGCTCCGTCCGTTCGCCGTCGCGCTCGCCCTGTGCTTCGCCATGCCCGCCGCTTGGGCCGCCGAGGACCTGAAGCCGCATCTCGCGTGGTCGAAGATGGAACGCGGCGGCATGATTCTCCTCGACGTCCGCACTCCGGCGGAATGGCTGCAGACCGGCGTGCCGAAGAACGCCCGCCGGGTCACCCTTTCCGATCCGCGCGGCGTGGCGGGATTCGTCTCGGGGGCGAAGAAGGCGGTGCGCGGCGATCTGCGCAAGCCCGTGGGGGTGATCTGCCGCACCGGCAACCGCTCCGCCCAGGCCGCCGCGCTGCTGGAGCAGGCGGGCTTCAAGACCGTCTACGACGTGCCCGAAGGCGTGGTCGGCAACGGTCGCGACACCGGTTGGGCGCCGCGCGGCCTGCCGATGGTCTCCTGCGGCGACTGCACCGCCGAGAACTGATTGACAGGGAGCGGGAGCCTGCGCTACTCCGCCGCTTTCGCCTCTGCCCAAGGATTTCCATGCGCGTCGACGCCTTCGACTTCGATCTGCCGCGCGAGCGCATCGCCGAGCGTCCGGCGAGCCCGCGCGATGCCGCGCGGCTGCTGCACGTTCGCGCCGATGCGCTCGGCGATCTTCACGTGCGCGACCTGCCGGATCTCGTCGCGCCCGGCGACGTGATCGTCGTCAACGACAGCCGCGTCATTCCCGCGCGCCTCTACGGCCTGCGGATGCGGCCCGGCGTGGACCCCCTGCGCGTCGAAATTCTGCTGCACAAGGCCGAGGGCGGGCCGGACTGGCGCGCCTTCGCTCGGCCGGGCAAGCGCCTCAAGGCGGGCGACGCGCTCGATTTCGGCGGCGGGTTCCGCGCCGAGGTTACCGGAAAATCCCCCGAGGGCGACGTCGGCGTGCGCTTCGACCGCCACGGCGCGGATCTGATCGCGGCCCTCGAAGCCCACGGCGAAATGCCGTTGCCGCCCTACATCCACCGCGACCACGGCGCCGACGACCGCGACAAGGTCGATTACCAGACCGTCTACGCCCGCGCGGAGGGCTCGGTCGCCGCGCCCACCGCCGGGCTGCACTTCACCCCCGAACTGCTGGCGCGGCTCGACGCCAAGGGGGCGAAGCGGGTCGCGGTGACGCTCCACGTCGGCGCGGGCACCTTTCTGCCGGTCAAGGCCGAGGACACCGAAAACCACAAGATGCATGCCGAGTGGGGCACCATCGCGCCCGAGGTGGCGGAGGCCATCAACGCCGCCCGCGCCGGCGGCGGCCGTCTGCTTGCGGTCGGCACCACCGCCACCCGCATTCTCGAAACCGCGGCCGACGGCGCCGGGATCGTCCATCCGTTCGCGGGCGAAACCGCGATCTTCCTCACCCCGGGCTATCGTTTCCGCGCCGTCGACCGGCTGATGACCAATTTCCACCTGCCGAAATCCACCCTGTTCATGCTGGTTTCCGCCTTCGCCGGGCTGGAGCGCATGCAGTCGGCCTACGCCCACGCCATCGCCACCGGGTACCGCTTCTATTCCTACGGCGATTCCAGCCTGCTCGAAGGAGCGCCGCGATGACCGAATTCGGCTTCACCCTGCTCGCCGCCGACGGCATGGGCCGCCGCGGCCGCCTCGAAACCGCGCACGGCAGCATCGAGACCCCGGCGTTCATGCCGGTCGGCACCGCCGCTACGGTCAAGGCGATGATGCCGGAATCGGTGGCCGCCACCGGCGCGGAAATCCTCCTCGGCAACACCTATCACCTGATGCTGCGCCCCGGCGCCGAACGGGTCGGCGCGCTCGGCGGTCTGCACCGGTTCATGGGCTGGGACAAGCCGATCCTCACCGATTCCGGCGGCTTTCAGGTGATGTCGCTGGCGAAATTGCGGAAGATGGACGAGGACGGCGTCACCTTCCGCTCCCACGTCGACGGCTCCGCCCATCGTCTTACCCCCGAGCGTTCGATGGAGATCCAGCATCTGCTGGATTCCGACGTCACCATGGCGTTCGACGAATGCACGCCCTTTCCCGCCGAGCACGACGTCGCCGCCGCGTCGATGCGGCTGTCGATGCGCTGGGCCGCGCGCTCCAAGGCGGCGTTCGTGCCGCGCGAGGGATACGGCCTGTTCGGCATCGTCCAGGGGTCGGTCTATTCCGATCTGCGCGCCGAATCCGCCGCCCGCCTCGCCGAGATCGGCTTCGACGGCTACGCCATCGGCGGCCTCGCGGTCGGCGAGGGGCAGGCGGCGATGTTCGAAACCCTCGACTTCACCACGCCGCTCCTGCCAAAGACCAAGCCCCGCTACCTGATGGGCGTGGGCAAGCCGATGGACATCGTTGGCGCGGTGCTGCGCGGCGTCGACATGTTCGATTGCGTCATGCCCACCCGCTCCGGCCGCACCGCCCAGGCGTTCACCCATCGCGGCACCCTCAACCTCCGCAACGCCCGCCATGCCGACGATCCGCGCCCGCTCGACGAATGTTGCGACTGCCCGGCCTGCTCCCGCTTCTCCCGCGCCTACCTCCATCACCTGATCCGTTGCGAGGAGATCCAGGGCGCGATGCTGCTGACGTGGCACAATCTCCGCTTCTACCAGATGCTGATGGCCCGCCTGCGCGCCGCCATCGAAGCCGGATCCCTGGCGCAAACCGCCGCCGCGATCGAGGCGGAGTTGTCGCGCGGCGACGTGGAGCCGATCTAAAACAAGGCCGGGCTCTGCCCGGACCCGCCGGGGCCGTGGACCTCCAGGCCCCGTGGGTTGGTTTTTCCGCGAAGCGGGATCATCCGGTCGCGCCCCGTGAAGGCTCTATAGCGCTTCGCGCAAAACGAATGGGAGGCGCGGAGGGACCGAGTCCCTCCGCAAAGTTTTTCGTATTTCAGGCAAACCATGACCGAAGCGATCAAGGACACCATCCGGGGCTGGGCGCGCGAGGCGGGGTTCGACGCCTGCGGCTTCGCGCCCGCGGCGGCGGTGCCGGGCGCGGCGGAGGCGCTGGAGGCGTTCGTGGCGGCGGGCCGCCACGGCGGCATGGCGTGGATGGCGGAGCGGATGGCCGAGCGCGGCGGGTTGGAGCGGCTGTGGCCGGGGGCGCGTTCGGCGGTGGTGCTGGGGCTGAACTACGGCCCGGCGGTGGGGCCGCGGGCGGCGCTGGCGCGGCCGGAGGCGGGGGCGATCAGCGTCTACGCGCGGCACCGCGACTATCACGACGTGGTGAAGGCGAAGCTGAAGCAGGTGGCGCGGCGGATCCACGGCGAGACGGGCGCGGAGGTGAAGGTGTTCGTCGACACCGCGCCGGTGATGGAAAAGCCGTTGGCCGAGCGCGCCGGCCTGGGGTGGATCGGCAAGCACAGCAACATGGTGTCGCGGGATTTCGGAAGCTGGCTGTTCCTCGGGGTGATCGCCACCGCGCTCGAAATCGTGCCGGACCCGCCGCACGCCAACCGCTGCGGGCTGTGCCGCCGCTGCATCGACGCCTGCCCGACCGATGCCTTCGACGGGCCGCAGCGGCTGGATGCGCGGCGCTGCATCTCGTATCTCACGATCGAGCACGCCGGTCCGATCCCGCGGGATCTGCGCGAGAAGATCGGCAACCGGATCTACGGTTGCGACGACTGCCTCGCCGCGTGCCCGTGGAACCGCTTCGCCCGGCTCGGGCGGGAGGCGAAGCTGGCGGCGCGGGACGACCTCCTCGCGCCGCCGCTGGCCGAACTCGCGGCGCTCGACGACGCCGGGTTCCGCGCGTGGTTTTCCGGGTCGCCGATCAAACGGATCGGCCGCGACCGCTTCGTCCGCAACGTCGTGATCGCGATCGGCAACGCCGGCGACGCCGGTCGAGCGGCGGCGATCGCGCCGCTGCTCGGCGATGGCAGCCCCCTGGTGCGGGGTGCAACCATTTGGGCGCTTTGCCGTTTGCTGGGAGAGGATGGTTTTCTCTCGGGGTTCTCCCATATCCAGAAAAGCGAGAGCGATGAGACGGTTCTCGCCGAATGGCCGCGCGGAGGCGGAGCGTGATCGACGAAGCCGAAACCATCGCCGTGCCGCAGCCGGAGGAGATTTCGCCTCTGGTTCTGGCACACGAGCTGCGCTCTCCGCTCGGCGCGATCCAGGGCCTCGCGGGCCTGATCGGCACCGAGGCCTACGGCCCGCTCTCCGACCCCCGCTATCGCGAGGCCGCGCGCCAGATCGAGGACGCCTGCCGCCACATGGAGGCGCTGATCGCCGACGTGGTGGCGGCGTCGCACCGCGAATTCGGCGACGACGTGCTGCTGGAGGGCGAGGTGGATCTTTCGGATCTCGTCGCCTCGGCGCAGGCGTGGCTGCAGCGCGATATCGTCGCCGCCGGGGTGGTGGTGCGCGCGCGCGTCAGCATTCAGCCGGTGGTGGTGTGGGGCGACGCGCGACGGCTGCGTCAGGCGGTGCTCAACGTGCTCGGCAACGCGGTGAAATACGCGCCCAGGGGCAGCCGGATCGCGGTGGAAGTCGGGGTGTCGCCCGAAGGAGTCGGGATCACGGTGGTCAACGATGCCCGTGCGGGCGACGCGATCAGCGGCGGCGCGGGCCTGGGACTCTACGTCACCCGGCGGCAGATGCGCCTGCACGGCGGCGAACTGTTCCTGAAGCGGCAACCGGACGGCGGGGTGCTGGTGCGGCTGGCGCTGCCCGCAGCAAGATGGGTGCGTGGCGAATGAGGCGCGCGCGCGCGGCATGGCTCGGTTTCGCGCTGCTGCTGGCGCCCGTGCCGGTGTCGGCGGCGCCGCCGTCCGGTCTCGTTCCCGATCTCGTGCTGCTGCCGCCGATGGGCGAGAGGCGCATCGCCATCGCCCGAACCGAAGTGACCTTCGCGCAGTGGGAAGCCTGCGTCGCCGCGGGCGGCTGCCCGCATGCCGGAGGCGACGAGGGCTGGGGGCGGGGGCGCTATCCCGTGATCAACGTGTCGTGGAACGATGCCAACGCCTATGCCCGCTGGCTGTCCGCCGCGACCGGGCGGTTCTGCCGCCTGCCGACCTCGGCGGAGTGGATCTTCGCTGCGCAGGGCGGCACCCGCAGCCCCTACTGGTGGGGCGGCGTGATGGAACCGGGAATGGCGCGCTGCCGCGGCTGCAACCCCGGCCAGCCCGACGACGGCCCCGCGCCGGTGGCGAGCTATCCGCCCAACCCCTACGGTCTTTACGACATGAACGGCAACGTCGGCGAATGGGCTCTGGACTGCACCGCGCGGCGCGCGGGCGGCGGCTGCGTCGCGCGGGCGACGCACGGCGGGGCCTGGGCGAGCTATGCGCTCAAGGCCCAGGGCGGGGCGGAAACGCCGCGCCCGCCGGGCGAGCGCAGCTTTTCCGTCGGCTTCCGCGTGGTTTGCGAACCCTGATGGAGGGTCTTATTCCGCCGCCATCGCGGTGGCGAGGGCGCGCGCCATCTGGCTCAGCGCCTCCTGGTGCTTTTCGTTCGGGATCGCGGCGAAGTTGCGCGCGAGCTCGAGGCACATCCGCTGCCGGTCGTTAAGCTCCGGCGCGCGGTCTTCCTGCAGGCCGTCGAAAAAGAAGCTCACCGGCACGCCCAGAACCTGGGCGATTTCGTAAAGACGGCCCGCGGAGATACGGTTGATGCCGCGCTCGTACTTGTGGGCCTGCTGGTAGGTTACGCCGATCATGTTGGCCATCTGCTGCTGGCTCAGGCCGAGCATGATGCGCCGTTCGCGGATCCGCGAGCCGACGTGCTTGTCGGTGGCGTTGGCGCGATTGACGGGAGTCTCGCTCATGGGGTCACACTTCCTCGAACAACGAAACCGCCTGGGGCACCCGGTGCTCGGGCGGCGGTTAGGGGCGTCCGGAATTGTTTTCGGTCCGCCCATTCCAATCGGGCGTATGCATATTGAATTCCGTTTTGTCGCGCAACAATAATCAGGGCGAGACTGGCTCGGCGGCTCTGGAACGTCCGGTTGGGGCAGGATTCGGTTCCGGGTGTGGGATTTACGTCACGCTTGGCACGGGTTGTTCTTCGGCGGCTGCCGCTCACGCGCCGCCGACTCGCATTTACGCACGGGGAGGCGTGAAAACCGGGTGGGGCCGTAACCCTTTTTGACGCTGGCTCCGTCTCGGCCGATCGTTTAGCCTTTCCGGCGGATTGGCGGCGCGGACGCACGCGCCTTCGGCATTCCTCTTTCGCACGGAAAGGCAGAGTCATGGGCAAGGGACGTGTCGCACTGGTCACCGGGGGCACGCGCGGGATCGGCCGCGCGATCTGCGAGGGGTTGATGAATGGCGGTTATCGCGTCGTCGCTTCCTACAACGCCAACGACGAGGCGGCTACCCGCTTCGCCGAGGAAACCGGGATCACGGTGGTGAAGTTCGACGTCTCCGACGCCGGGCAGTGCGTCGACGCGGTCTCCAAGGTGGGGAACGAGCTCGGGCCGGTGGAGGTGCTCGTCAACAACGCCGGAATCACCCGCGACACCACCATGCACCGCATGGACCGGGAGCAGTGGGGCGCGGTGATCGACACCAACCTCTCGGGGTGCTTCAACATGTCGCGCGCGGTGATCGACGGCATGCGCGAGCGCGGCTTCGGGCGGATCGTCAACATCAGCTCGATCAACGGCCGCACCGGCCAATACGGACAGGTCAACTACGCCGCGGCGAAGGCCGGAGTGCTCGGCTTCACCCGCGCGCTCGCGCTCGAGAGCGCGGGCAAGGGAATCACCGTCAACGCGATCGCGCCGGGCTACGTCGACACCGAAATGGTGCGCCAGGTGCCGCCGTCGGTGCTGGAGAAGATCGTCGCGCGGATTCCGGTCGGCCGCCTTGGCCGCGCGGAAGATATCGCCCGCGGCGTGCTGTTCCTGGTTCACGACGGCGCCGACTTCATTACCGGCGCGACGCTGGACATCAACGGCGGCCAACTGATGTCCTGAGGACGCGCGCATCATGTCGGATTGGTTGATGGCGGCCCTCCTCGGCGTGGTCGAGGGGTTGACCGAGTTCCTGCCGGTGTCGTCGACCGGCCATCTCATTCTGCTCGTCGACCTGCTCGGGTTCCGCGCGCCGCCGGGCAAGACCTTCGAGATCGTCATCCAACTGGGGGCGATTCTGGCGGTCTGCGTGGTCTACCGCGCGCGATTGTGGCGCGCCGCGCGCGGCATGTTCGTCGAGCCCGCGGAGTATCGCTTCGTGCGCAATCTGCTGCTGGCGTTTCTGCCGGCGATGGCGGTCGGCGCCGTGGCGTATCCGCTGATCCGGCGCCTGCTCGATTCTCCGCTCGTGGTGGCGGCGATGCTGGTGCTGGGCGGGTTCGCGATCCTCGCGATCGAGCGCGGCGTGCGGGTGCCGCGGCATTTCGCCGTCGAGGCGCTGCCGCCGCGGCTTGCGCTCGGCATCGGCTGCTTTCAGGTTCTGGCGATGGTGCCGGGGGTCTCGCGTTCGGGCGCGACGATCATGGGTTCGCTGCTCGCCGGGGTCGAGCGCAAGACCGCCGCCGAGTTCTCGTTCTTCCTCGCGATTCCGACGATGTTCGCCGCCACCGTCTATTCCCTCTACAAGAACCGCGCCGATCTCGACTTCGGCAACGGCGGGCTGATCGCGGTGGGGTTCGTCGCCGCGTTCGTCACCGCTCTAGTGGTGGTGAAGGCGGCGGTCGGCTTCGTCGGGCAGCACGGTTTCGCGCCGTTCGCGTGGTACCGCATCGTCGTCGGGGCGGCGATGGGCGCGATCCTGCTGTTGGGTTGACGCCGCCGCGCGCCGCCGCTATATCGCGGCGCGCAAAGCGAGGCGACGTCCTCCCCCTCCGGCCGGGGGGCTGAAGTCCGGGACGGCCCGGCGGCTCGAAACCGGAGGCCGCGATGGCGTGGCTCGTTCTTCTTTTCGCAGGCCTGGCCGAGGTGGTCTGGGCCTATTCCATGAAGCAGTCCGCGGGCTTCACCCGGCTGTGGCCGTCGGTGATCACGCTCGCCGTATCGGGCCTGAGCTTCGTGCTGCTGGCGTGGTCGATGCGCTCGCTGCCGCTCGGCACCGCCTACGTGGTGTGGACCGGCATCGGCGCCGTCGGCGCGTTCGTCGTCGGCATCGTCTGCCTCGGCGAGGCGGCCAGCCCGCCGCGCCTGCTGGCGGCGGGGCTGATCGTTTCCGGTCTGGTGCTGATGAAGCTGTCTTCCGGCTCCGCGTGAGCGCTCGGTTTCAGCGATCGGCGGCGATTACGAGGAACGGCGGCCTGCGCCGGTGCAGATCGAGCTTCGGCACCCGCCGCGCCGCCGGTCCCTCGACCGGTCCGGGCTCCCGGAGATGGCGGAGGGTAAAGCCTGCGTGCAGCAGCTCCTCGACGTAGGTTTCCACCGTCCGGTGATACTTGATCACGCCGTCGACGAACCATCGCGTCGCGCGCGGCCCTTCGTCGCCGTAGGTATCCACCGGCCAGACGCGTTCCGCGCCGGTTTCGTCGGCGATCCAGCGCTGCGCGGCGAGCGCGGTGCAGATCGGATGCTCGACCGAAAAGGCGAAGCGGCCGCCGGGGACGAGTAAGGCCGCGACCTTGGCGACCGCCGCCGCGTAATCCGCGACGTAATGCAGCGCGAGCGACGACACCACGAGATCGAAACCTCCGGGGATCGCCTCCAGAGTTTCGATCGCGGCGCGGCGGTAGACGATCGCGTCGTCGTCGGTGAGCGCCGCGGCCCGTTCGAGCATGCGCGCGGAGACGTCTACCCCGAGCACGGAGCCTGCGCCGAGCGCGCGGGCCTTGCGTGCGAAATCGCCGAAGCCGCAACCGAGGTCGAGCACCCGCATCCCGTCGAGCGACGCGGGCAGGACCGACGCCAGGGCCGGCTGTTCGAGCACGTCGTTGAGGCCGCTACCGGTCGTGCGGAGGGCTTCATATCCGGCGTAGAAACGCGGATCGTCGTAAACGTTCTGCGGTTCGTCCATGTTTCAGAACGTGTCCTTCCGGCGGCGGATCTCGGCGAACACTGCCGCGGGCGGGTGCCCCGCGAGGCCGAGCCGCTGCGCGAGCGCCGCGTCGTCGGCGCGCAGGAACGGGTTGGTCGCCTTCTCGACGCCGAGCAGCGACGGCACCGTCGGCTGCCGGGTTTCGACGAGGCGGGCGATCTCCTCGGCGCGGGCGGCGAGCTCGGCGTTGTCCGGATCGAGGGCGCGGGCGAAGCGGGCGTTGGCGGCGGTGTATTCGTGGCCGCAGAACACCCGGGTTTCGTCCGGCAGCGCGCGCAGGCGCGAGAGGCTCTCCCACATCTGCTCCGGCGTGCCCTCGAACAGCCGCCCGCAGCCGAGCGCGAACAGGGTGTCGCCGGGGAACAGCGCGTCGTCGGCCATGAACCAGTAGGCGACGTGCCCCGAGGTGTGGCCGGGAGTTTCGAACACCACCGCGTGGGTCGCGCCGAGGGCGACGGTCTCGCCGTCGGCGACCGCGACGTCGACGTTCTCGATCCGCCCGAGATCGGCGAGCGGCGCGACGACGGCCGCGCCGGTGGCTTCGCGCACGCCCGCCGCGCCCGCCACGTGGTCGGCGTGGTGGTGGGTGAGCAGCACCTTGTCGATCCGCCAGCCGCGCGCCTCGGCGGCGGCGAGCAGCGGTGCGGCTTCGCCCGGGTCGACCACGGCGGTCGCTCCCTCCTCGGGCTCGTGGAGCAGATAGGCGTAGTTGTCGCCGAGGATCGGCACCTGGACGATTTCGAGCATGCGCGCCTCCCGTGACATTGATCCCAAAAGATATCCCTATGACCGTCCGCCCGCAAACCGCTATCATTTGCCCCCACCTCGACGATGGAGCTGGAGCGGATCGCCGATGTTTCCCCATGTCCGGGATTTTCGCGACTTCTACGAACGCACCGAAGGGCGGCTGATCCGCCGGGTGCTGTCGCGGCGGCTGCGCGAGGCGGTGGGCGATGCGGGCGGCAAGCGGATTCTCGCGATCGGCTTCGGCACGCCGTTCCTGCGGCCGTTCGTGAAAAGCGCGGTGACCACCGTGGCGGTGATGAGCGGGCGTACCGGCGCGGTGATCTGGCCGCGCCGCGCGCCCTGCCGGGTGGTGATCGCCGACGAGACCGAGATGCCGTTCCCCGACCGCAGCTTCGACCGGGTGATTCTGGTCCACGGCCTCGAGTGGAGCCCCAACCCGCAGGCGCTGATGCGCGACGTCTGGCGGGTCCTGGCCGACGACGGCCGCCTGGTGGTGATCGCGCCCAACCGCCGTAGCGTGTGGTCGGCGCTCGACCGCACGCCGTTCGGCCACGGGCGGCCCTATTCGCGCGGCCAGCTCAACGCGCTGCTGCGCGAGACCCTGTTCACGCCGGTGTGGAGCGGTGCGGCGCTGGCGGTGCCGCCGGGCGCGACCAAGGGGTCGGTGACGTTCGCGCGGATTTTCGAGCGGGTCGCGGCGCGCTGGTTTCCCGGTATCGCCGCGCTGATCATGGCGACCGCGGTCAAGCAGATCTACGGCGTCACCCCGATCGCCAAGGCGCTGCCGGTGAAGAGCTTCGCCGAGGTGGTGAGCGGCTCGTCGCGCGGCGCGCACCCGCGCGCGGTCACTGTCCGAGAAGGAACACCGCGTCGACCGCGAGCAGATTCGCCCAGCGGCTGTCGGCGGTGAAGCGCTGCACGTCGCCGTCGGCGTCGAGCGCGAGGCTTGCCTTGATCCGCACGTCCATCGCCCGACAGAGGTCGACGAAGTCGCGGATGGTGCAGAAGTGGATGTTCGGGGTCTCGTACCACGAATAGGGCAGGAGTTCGTTGACCGGCATCCGCCCCTTCAGCACCAGGTCGAGGCGGGTGCGCCAGTGGGCGAAGTTGGGGAACGAGACGATCGCGTGGCGGCCGATGCGCAGCATCTGCTCCACCACCAGGCGCGGGTTGCGGGTCGCCTGCAGGGTCTTCGAGAGGATCACGTAGTCGAAGGCGCCCTCGGGATAGTCGACGAGGTCGGTGTCGGCGTCGCCCTGGATCACCGCGAGGCCGCGCGCCACCGCCCGCTGCACCCCCTGCATCGAGAGTTCCATGCCGCGGCCGTCGACCTCGCGGGCGTCGCGCAGGTGCGCCAGCAGTTCGCCCTCGCCGCAGCCGACGTCGAGCACGCGGCTGTTCGGCTCGATCATCTCGGCGATGATCTTCAGATCGATGCGCAGTCCGGTGGCGGAGTGGTTGGGCACGGCGGCCATCAGCGTGTCTCCCGCGGGGCGAGCCCGGCGCGCATCGCCATGCCGTCGAGGAAGCCCCGGATGGTGTCGTGCAGTTCCGGCTCGTCGAGCAGGAAGGCGTCGTGGCCCTTGTCGGAGTGGACCTCGACGAAGCTCACCGACGCGGCGGCGGCGTTGAGCGCGCGCACGATCGCCTGGCTGTCGCGGGTGGGGAACAGCCAGTCGCTGGTGAAGGAAATCACGCAGAACTTCACCGGCGTGCCGCGGAACGCGTGGGCGAGGTTGCCGCCGTGCTCCCCCGGCAGGTCGAAGTAGTCCATCGCCCGGGTGATGTAGAGATACGAGTTGGCGTCGAAGCGCTCGACGAAGGTCGAACCCTGGTGGCGGAGGTAGCTCTCGACCTCGAAATCGGCGTCGAAGCCGAAGCGGATCTTCTCGCGGTCCTGGAGCTTGCGGCCGAACTTGCGGGTGAGCGCGGCCTCGGAGAGGTAGGTGATGTGTGCCGCCATCCGCGCCACCGCAAGGCCCTTGTGCGGCACCCGGCCTTCGAGCAGATACTGCCCGCCGCACCAGTCCAGGTCGGCCATGATCGCCTGCCGTCCGACTTCGTCGAACGCGATGTTCTGCGCCGAATAGCGGGCGCAGGCGGCGATCGGAAGGGCGCAGAACACCCGCTCGGGGTACGCGGCGGCGAGTTGCAGCACCTGCATGCCGCCCATCGAGCCGCCGATCGCCGCGAACACCCGGTCGATGCCGAGGTGGTCGAGCAGACGGACGTGGAGGCGCACCATGTCGCCGATGGTGATCACCGGGAAGTCGAGCATGTAGGGGCGGCCGGTGGCCGGGTTGACGCTCTTCGGGCCGGTGGTGCCCATGCAGCCGCCGAGCACGTTGGCGCAGATCACGAAATAGCGGTCGGTGTCGACCACCTTGCCCGGGCCGATCAGGTTGGCCCACCAGCCGGGCTTGCCGGTGAGCGGATGCGGCAGCACCGCGTACTGGTCGCCGGTCAGGGCGTGACACACCAGCACCGCGTTCGAGCGGTCGGCGTTCAGGGTGCCGTAGGTGTGGTAGGCGACCTCGACCGGGCCGATGCTCGCGCCGGAGTCGAGCGGCAGCGGCGCGTCGGCGCACAGCGTCGCGGTCGCCTCCACGGCGTGGAGCCGGGCGCGGAGGTCGTCTTCGGGCGCTGTGGCGGATATGTTCGGCATCTCGGGAATAGCTGGCGCCCCCGGCAAAATCTCTTGCGTAAACGAGGGACACAGCTAAGTTTGGGTTTCCTCGCGTGTCAACGCCTGATTTCGGACGCGGGGATTCGGCTTAAGGCACTCCCGGCGATGGCCACGGACGATCAACAGCTTGCCGCCCTGCGCCGCGACGTCGACCGGATCGACGACGCGCTGCACGACCTGTTGATGCAGCGCACCGAGCGGGTTCTCGAAATCGGCCGGTGCGAGACCGCGGCCGACGACGGAACCTTCGCTCTTCCCCGGCCGGGGCGCGAGGCGACGGTGCTGCGTCGTCTGCTCGCCCGCCACAGGGGGCCGTTTCCCTCCGACGTCGTCGCTCGCCTGTGGCGCGAGGTGATGGGCGCGCTGATGCGGGTGCAGGGGCCGTTCACCATCGCCGTCTACATGCCCGAGCGCGGCTCCGGCTATCTCGAAATCGCCCGCGACCATTACGGCGCCTACGCCGACGCGGTCTCCTATCAGGCCGCCGGGCGCGTGCTCAAGGCGGTGGCCGAGGGCGCCGCGGCGGTGGCGGTGTTGCCGCTGCCGGGCGAGACCGCGGCGGAGGCTTGGTGGCCCGCCCTGATCGGCGACGCCAAGCCCCGCATGCAGGTGATCGCGCGGCTGCCGTTCTGCGGCCCCGGCCAGGGCCGCGGCGGCGAGATCGAAGCGTTCGCGGTGGCCGCGGTCGCCCCCGAGGAAACCGGCGACGACCGCTCTCTGCTCGCGGTCGAGACCCGCTCCGACGTTTCCCGCACCCAGTTGAACGCCAAGCTCGCCAACGCCGGGCTCGCGACTCTTACCTATTGGGACGCACGCTCGTTCGCGCCGGACGCGCGCGTCCACCTGCTGGAGGTCGGCGGCCACGTGGAGGATTCCGATCCGCGCGTGGTGCGCCTCGCCCACGGCAACGACGAATCGGTGCGATACGTGCGCTGCATCGGCGCCTACGCCACGCCGCTGCATTGCGCGCGCTGACGAACCGGGCGGCCGCCGGGGCCGCCACCTTCCTCCCCGGCAAATCCGTGACCGAACCTCAGATGAGAAGATGTGAAAGCGAGTAGATGATGACGGCTCCCATTCCGCGTCCCGGCATTCTTGACATCATGCCCTACCAGGGCGGCCGCTCGAAGCTGGACGGCGTGGCCCACGTCGCGAAGTTGTCCTCGAACGAGGGCGCTCTCGGCGCGAGCCCCCGCGCCCGGGCGGCGTATCAGGCGGTGGCGGCGGAGCTGCATCGATACCCCGACGGCGGCTGCGTGGCGCTGCGCGCCGCCCTCGGCCGCCGCTTCGGCCTCGACCCGGCGCGGATCGTCTGCGGCGCCGGGTCCGACGAGCTGATCGGCCTGCTGGTGCATGCCTACGCCGGACCGGGCGACGAGGTGCTGTATCCGGAATACGGCTTCGCGATGTACCCGATCTATGCGCGGGCCAACGGCGCGACCCCGGTGAAGGCGCCGGAGACCGACCTCACCGTCGACGTCGACGCGCTGCTGGCGGCGGTGACGCCGAAGACCCGTATCGTCTTCGTCGCCAACCCCAGCAATCCCACCGGCACCGTTCTCCCGACCTCGGAGATCCGCCGCCTGCGCGACGGCCTGCGGCCCGACATCCTGCTGGTGCTGGACGCCGCCTACGCCGAGTTCGTCACCCGCAACGACTATTCGCCGGGCGTCGAACTGGTGGACGCGGGCGACAACACGGTGATGTGCCGCACCTTCTCGAAGATCTTCGGGATGGGGGCGCTGCGTCTCGGCTGGTGCTACGCCCCGGCCGCGATCGCCGACGTGCTCAACCGCACCCGCTCGCCGTTCAACGTGTCGGCGGCGGCCCAGGCGGCGGGCGTCGCCGCGCTCGAGGACACCGCGTTCTTCGACCTCTGCCTCGCCCACAACCGGATGTGGCTGCCGTGGCTGAGCGAGCAGATCGTCGCCCTCGGCCTCGGCGTCACGCCGTCGGCCACCAATTTCCTGCTCGTCCACTTCCCCGCGGGCGACGTGCCCAAGGCCGAGGCCGCGCTTGCCGAACAGGCGGTGCTGGTGCGTGCGGTCGCCGGTTACGGCCTGCCGAACGCCTTGCGCATCACCGTCGGCACCGAAGACGAGAACCGCCGCGTCGTCGCCGGACTCACGGCCTACAGGGAGGGCGCGGCATGAGCGCAACCCCACGAACGCCGCTGTTCGGCACGATCGCGTTCGTCGGCATCGGTCTGATCGGCGCATCGCTGTCGCTGGCGATCCGGCGGCACGGCCTTGCCGGGCGCACCCTCGCCGCCGCCCGGCGGCAGGAGACCCTCGACACCGCGCTCCGCCTCGGCATCGTCGACGCGGCCTCCACCGACATGGCGTCGGTGGTGGCCGACGCCGATCTGGTGATGGTGTGCGTGCCGGTGGGCGCGACCGGCGCGGTGATGGAAGCGATCGCCCCGCACCTCAAGCCCGGAGCGATCGTCTCCGACGTCGGCTCGGTGAAGTGCGCGGTGATCGCCGACGTTCTGCCGCACCTGCCCGAGGGCGTCGCCTTCGTTCCCGGGCACCCGCTCGCGGGCACCGAATTCTCGGGGCCGGAGGCGGGCTTCGCCGAACTCTTCGAGCAGCGCTGGTGCGTCCTCACGCCGCTGCCTCACACCCCCTCGGACGCAGTGGAGAAGGTCGCGGCGATGTGGCGCGCGGTAGGTTCGAACGTGGACACGATGGATCCGGAGCATCACGACCGGGTTCTGGCGATCACCTCCCACCTGCCGCACCTGATCGCCTATACCATCGTCGGCACCGCCACCGACCTCGGCGCCGACCTCAAGCAGGAGGTGATCAAGTATTCGGCCTCCGGCTTCCGCGACTTCACCCGCATCGCCGCGTCCGACCCGGTGATGTGGCGCGACGTATTCCTCAACAACAAGGAGGCGGTGCTGGAGGTGCTGCAGCGGTTCACCGAGGATCTCACCGCGTTGCAGCGGGCGATCCGCCGCGGCGAGGGCGACACCCTGGAGCGCGCCTTCACCCGGACCCGCGCGATCCGGCGCGGTATCATCGACGCCAGGCAGGCGTAAGGGGCAAGGCGTCCGGGGCGACCCGGACGCCGTTTCCGCCATGGTCGAAATCCTTTCCGTCTCCGATCCCGCCGATCCCCGCGTCGCGGGTTTCCGCGACGTGCGCGAGCGCGATCTCGTCGGCCGCGCCGGAATGTTCGTGGCCGAGGGCGAGGTGGTGCTGAAGACCCTCGTCGAGGGTCGGTCGCCGCACCGCCTGAGCGCGCTGTTGATCGCCGACAAGCGGATCGCCGGATTGATGTCGCTGCTGGAGAGGCTCCCCGCCGGGGTGCCGGTCTACGCAGCGTCGCAGCCGGTGATGGACGGTACCGTCGGCTTCGCGATCCATCGCGGCATTCTCGGGCTCGGCGTGCGCGCCCCCGAACCCGATCTCGCGACCGCGCTCGCGGCCCTGCCCGCGCGGGCGACGGTGGCGGTGCTTTCCGGCATCGCCAACCACGACAATCTCGGCGGCATCTTCCGCAACGCCGCCGGGTTCGGGGTCGATCTCGTGGCGCTCGATTCCGATTGCTGCGATCCGCTCTACCGCAAGGCGATCCGCGTCTCGGTCGGCGCGGCCCTGACGGTGCCGACGGTGCGCGGCGGCCGCATCGCCGATATCCTGGAGCGTCTCGCCGCGGCGGGGTTCGACCTGCTCGGCCTCAGCCCGCAGGGGGCGACGCCGCTCGCGGATTACGTTCGCGCCGCGCGCGTCGCGGCGGTCTTCGGGGCCGAGGGGCCGGGGCTGTCGCCGCAGGCGCTCGCCCGCACCCGCACGCTGCGGATTCCGATGGCGGCGGGGTTCGATTCCCTCAACGTCGCCACCACCGCCGGAATCGTTCTGCATCACCTCATGCGCTGACGCCGAGGGCGGCGAGCAGCGCGGGCAGATGGACGGAGATCGCGTGGAGGGCCGCGCCGATCGCCGCGCCGATGACGGTGCCGTTGAGGCGGATGTATTGCAGGTCGGCGCCGACCTGCACCTCGATGCGGTCGCCGAACCTGCGGGCGTCCTGGTTCATCAGCGTCGTCTCGACGAAGGCGACGATGCGGTCGCTCCAGACGCCGAGCCGGGCGACCAGAAAATCCGCCACCCCGGCGTTGACGCGCTGGCGCACCCGCGGCGTCGCAAGGGCTTCGGAAAGGCGCCGCACCAGCAGATCGAAGATCGCGCGCAGGCGCGAGTCCCGGGCGTCGAGGTCGCGGGTCGCGATCGCCGCGAGCCGCCGGACCACGGTGGCGACGAGATGCGGGAATTCGGGGGTGTCGGCGGACCATTTGCGCATCGCCGCGAACAGCCGCAACAACGCGCGGTCGTCGGCTTCGAGTCGGAGCAGGCCGTCGCGCAGCGCCTGCCGCATCTGCGCGAACTCCGGGCTGGAGTCATCGCCGAGGGCGCGGGCGAAATCGCCGAGTCCGCGGGCGAGGGCGGCGGCGAGGCGGGCGTCGAAGGCTTTCGGCAGATACCAGTGGGAGCCTTCGCGCACCTTGCGCCGGATCAGGTCGGGGTCGGACTCCAGCCATTCGCCGAGCAGCGCGGCGCAGCGTTTGACCGCGGCGGCGGGCAGGGCGCTGTCGGCGAGACCGCGCAGCACCACCTTCGCCCCCGGCCGCAGGTCCGCCGATTTCATCTCCCGCCGCACCGCTTCGGCCACCGCCGCGAGAATCTCGCGGTCGACCTCGGCTCCGGCGAGCACCCGGCGCGCCGCCCGGCGGAATTCGGCGAAGATCCGGTCGCGGTTCTCGGCGCGGTCGAGGAAGCGGGCGAGACCGGCGGCGAAGTCGGCCGCCTGCACCTGCGCCAGCAGCGCCTCGCTGCGCAGGAACTCGCGCTCGATGTAGCGGGCGATGCCGCGGGCGATCGCGGGCTGATGGGCGACGATCAGATTGGTGTGGGGCAGCGGCAGGCCGAGCGGACGGCGGAACAGCGCGGTGACCGCGAACCAGTCGGCGAGGCCGCCGACCATCGCCGCCTCGGCGGCGGCGCGGAGGTAGCCGGTCCAGGCGTCGGGCGGCGCGATCTGCACGCCGAGCCAGAGCGCGGCGGCGGCGATCAGCGCGGCGGCGGCGAGGCGCTTCTTGCCGCGCAGGTGGCGGAGGCGGGCGTCGTCCTCGCTCACCCGACGAGGCCGGGAATCCGCCGCGCCACCTCGGCGATCGCGGCGTTGCGGGCGTCGAACGACGCCGGGCTCTCGTGGATGTAAACCGCGACGATCAGCGGGTCGCCGGTCGGCGGCCAGATCACCGCGACGTCGGCGGTGGCGCCGTGGTCGCCGCCGCCGGTCTTGTCGGCCACCTGCCATCCGGCGGGGAGCCCGGCGCGCAGCTTGGCGTCGCCGGTGGCGTTGGCGCGCATCCAGGCGATCAGGCGTTCGGCGGAGGTCGGCGAGAGGCGGTCGCCGAGCAGCAGCGCACCGAGGTCGTCGACCATCGCTTCCGGCGTGGTGGTGTCGCGCGGATCGCCGGGGATCGCGGCGTTGAGGTCGGTTTCCCAGCGATCGAGACGAGTGACGGCGTCGTCGAGGGTGCGGGCGAACGCGGTGAGGCCCGCCGGTCCGCCGATGCGCTTCAGCAGCAGGTTGCCCGCGGTGTTGTCGGAGCGCGTCAGCGCCGCTTCGCAGATTTCCGCGAGGCGCATCTCGCCGCCCGCGCGCCTGCCGGTCACCGGGGAGTACTCGACCACCTCGGCGGCGGCGATCGGCACCGGTTCGTCGAGATCCTCCGCGCCCGCGTCCACCCGCGCCAGCACCGCGCCGACGGCGAGAACCTTGAAGGTGCTGCACAGAGGGAAGCGTTCGTCGTCGCGGCGGGCCCAGCTTGCGCCGCTGCCGGTGTCGAGGATGGCGACGCCGAGGCGGCCGCCGATGCGCGCCTCGATCGCGGCGAACGGATCTTCGGCGGCGCGGGCGGCGAGCGGCAGCGTCAGCGCGCTCGCCAACAGGCCCGAGAAACGGCGACGGGTGAGAAGCGGCATGGTGTTCGCGGTCCTAAAGCGGGTCGCCCTTGCGGCGGACGGTGCCGTCCCGGCCGATGTCCATGCCGGGTTCGGCGAGATTGCGCTCGGGCGGCGGCGCGGGCGCGCCGGGCCAGGCGACGTCCGGCACGCGGACGAGGGCCAGCGGTCCGGCGTAGACGACGCCGTCGCGCAGCGACAGCGACAGATTGGCGGAGCCGGTCTTGGGCATCTCGCGGCCGAGCACCAGCCGCGCCAGAGTGGCGTCGGAATCGCGGATCAGATCGGCGGTTTCGAGCACGTCGACGAGCGGCACGAACCCTTCGACCCGGGCGGTGAGCGACGCGGCGGGCTGGAGCCGGGCGTCGAGCACCAGGGTGCCGGTGCCTTCGAGCGCGGAGGCGCCCCAGTGCAGGCCGATGCGCTTGATCGCAACGCTGCCGCCCGCCTCGCGCCAGGTCTTGAGCGCAGCGTAGGCGGTGCCGGCGGTGATCGGCCCGGTGATCTCGCCGTCGAGGACGAAGCTTTCCACCTCCGGTCCGAGGGGGAAGGCGGCGGCGTCCGGCCAGCGCAGACCGTTCAGCGAGACCCCGAAGCGCGCGGTCGGCCCGGCGGCGTTCTTGGCGGTGACGAGGGCGGGCTCGGCGGAGACGGCAATCCGTCCGTCGGTCACGTGGAGCGGCCGGGCGAGCGCCCGCCCGCCCCAGGTGCCGCCGAGGGCGAGGTCGGCGACGCCGAAGACCGCCGTGCGCAGTCCCTCGGCGGCGTCCACGGTGAAGTCGAACCGCGCCTGGCCGCCGAGCTTGCGCAGGGTGTCGGTGCGGTCGGGGCGGGTGCGGCCGAACTCGCTGCCGTCGGGCAGGGCGACCGAGAACGCGCGCGGCGAGAACACGCCGCTCTCGATCGAGAGTTTCGGCGCGGTCAGCCGCCAGGTGGTCTCGCCACGCCGGAACCCCAACTCGACGGAGGAGATTTCGAGGGCGAGGCGGGTGGGAAAGCCGCCGACGCCTTCGACGACGTAGGCGGCGGCGTCGCCGTTGGCGCGGCGCTCGGCGGCCCAGTCGGCCAGCCGGGTTTTGATCGCTCCGGCGTTGTAGAACCAGAACGCGGTGTAGGAGACGACGATCGCGGCGAGCAGCGCAGGCGCGGCCAGCATCGCCGCGGCGTTGCCGAGTCGGGCCTTGCTCATCTGCGGTTCCCCCCTGTTTTCATTCGCGAATCCTGGGTCGTCCGGGGTTCGGGCGCAGTGCCCGGCGTCACGCGCTGCCGATCAGGATGCCGGCGGCGAACACCAGTGCGCCGCCCAGCACCACCTGCAGTGCGGCGCGCAGGAACGGCGTATCCATATAGCGCTTCTGAATCCACGCGATCGCCCAAAGCTCGCAGAACACCAGCGCGCAGGCGATCGCCGTGGCGGTCCAGAAGTGCGGCACGAGATAGGGCAGGGCATGCCCCAGGCCGCCGAGCGTCGTCATCACTCCGGCGGCGATGCCGCGCTTCATCGGCGAGCCGCGCCCCGAGATCGTACCGTCGTCCGAGGCCGCCTCGGTGAACCCCATCGAGATGCCCGCGCCGACCGACGCGGCGAGGCCGACGAGGAAGGTGGTCCATGTGTTCTGGGTGGCGAAGGCGGTGGCGAAGATCGGCGCGAGGGTGGAGACCGAGCCGTCCATCAGCCCCGCGAGGCCGGGCTGCACCCAGGTGAGCACGAACTGGCGGTGCGCCGCCGCGTCTTCCTCCGAGCGGACCTCGTCGGTGAGAAAGCTTTCCTTGAGGGTCTCGCCGAGGCGCATGTGGGCGGCCTCGGCGCTGGCGAGCGCCGCCAGCAGCTTGCGGGTGTCGGCGTCGGTGACGCGCTGCGCTGCGGCGAGATAGAAGTTGTGCGCCTGGCTTTCCATTCCCGCGACCTCGTCGCGGATGCGCTGGATGCCGAGGTTGCCGACCAGCCAGGTGGGATTGCGGGCGTAGTATCCGGCGACGTGCTCGCGGCGGATCAGCGGAATCACCTCACCGAAGCGCGTCTTGTGCAGTTCGATCAGGCGGTTGTGGTGACGCATCTCCTCCACGGCCATCTGGTCGAGCATTTCCGCGGTGGCGGGGAAGTCGCCGCGCACCCGTGCGGCGTAGGTCTGGTAGATGCGCGCGTCGTCCTCCTCGGAGGAGATCGCAAGGGCGAGAATCTCCTGTTCGTCGAGATCGTCGAAGCGGCGTCGTGCGCCGAAGCTGCCGAGCATGTTCGGAGTCCTGGTGAGAATGTCCGCGCCACGTTAGCGCGATTCGTCGCGGGCGTCGAGCCGGGCGCCCGTGAACGGGTTGAATCCGCGCGCCGCCAGCGCCGCCCACGCGGTCGCGCCGAGGTGGGGGCGGCGGTAGTAGCGGAAGTCGTCGGTGGTGCTCTCGGGCCCGATCGCGAGGCCGGTGGTGATGCTCGGATTGCGGGTCGCGAGCAGGTAGCCCCCCGGTCCCGCTTGGGCGCGGGCCGCGCCCAGCAGGCGCCGGGCCTCGTCCGCGCGTCCGAGGCGCTGCGCCACCAGGGCGCCCTGCGCGGTGCCCTCGGTCCACAGACCGTCGCGGTCGTCGTTGAAATCGAGGCCGCCCTGGGCGGCGTGGTTCGCGAGCGCGGTGTCGAAGGCGGCACGCCACGCGCGCGGCGCATCCGCCAGCAGTTGCGGCCAGAGCTGCGAATCGAGCCCGGAGACGCCTTCCGCCGGGGTTGCGCCGTCGGGCGCGGTGCCGATCAGGAATCGCTCGTCGCGGGGCCGCCACATCGCGTCGACGAAACGGCGCGCGTGGGCGGCGAGCGGGGTCCAGTCGCCGCCGAGACGGGCGAAGAACGCCGCGACGTCGGTGTTGTGCTCGGTCGATTTCCAGGTCAGCGGCCGCGCCTCGGCGTCGAATCCCTGCACCCCGCCGATGAAGCCGCCCGCGCCGAGGTCGTCGGCGAAGCCCGCGGTATAGCGGCCGATCCGTTCCGCGCCGTCGCGGTAGCGGGGGTCGCGGGTGGCGTCAGCCAGCGTCAGCAGCGCCAGGCCCGCCCAGGCGAGGTTGCCGGTGGCGCTGCCGACCTGATAGGGGTCCTCGGCCCAGGCGTTGCGGTCGCGGTTCCACCACCCCATCGGCGGTGGCGGATATTCGCGGATCGGTCCGGCACGGTAGGCGTTGCGGATCCGCCCCGCCGTGCCCGCGCGGTCGGCGGCGGAGGCGGCCACCAGCGCGTCGCCGATGCGCCGCGCTTCCGTCTCCCGTCCGCAGGCGATCAGCGCGATCGCCGCCAGCGCGTTGTCGTAGGTGAACGCCGCGCCGTCGAGCGCCGGTTCGGCGGCGACGCCCTCGGCGGGCGGATAGCTGGCGAGGAACGCCGGGCCCGAGCCGGGCACCGTCGCCACCGCGCGTGCGATCGCCGCGCACTCCGGCTCGTCCGCCGCCGCGGGTGCGGCGAAGGCCGCGCAAAGCCCGAGGAACGGCACGACGCCGGTTACGATGGAACGGAAGACCCTCGTGGCCCGAGAGTCCCCGCGAACTCGGAGTGTCCTGATCGATAGACGCATAAGCTGTAATGATCCGCGTGTTGAGGCCGAAGTGCCGGAAATGAGATCGGTGAGCGCCGCCCGTGTCTCAAGCGTCGAGACGGGAAATCCGTCGGTCGGTCGGGCGAGGCGGACAACCGCTGCCAGGTCAGATCGAAACGCGCGCAGGATCATCGCCTGCCCATCCAGTCCCGGTTCACCGATTTCGTCCAGGGACGGCGTTCCGGTGTCGGCGGCGCGCAGCAGTCCCGGCCGCTCTGCCATTGCGCCGGTGAACGCGCCTTTCCGGTGTCCGAACAGGACCGACACGCGCCGTTTCTTTCGAGCGGCGCGCAATTCGCCCCGGCGAGCGGACCCTTCATCGGGCGTTTGAGTCGCTTGAGTTCGGAGATGCGGCGCGCGAGCTGGCTCTTGTCTGCCGAGCGGGAGTCGAGTCTCGCCGGCCACGCCGACGCTCCCAGATGTTTGGGCGATGGAAACATAACCAATCCTTGTCCCGCCCGCAAGAGTAGGTTGAATCTCAGGTTCTTCAATGAGGGAACGTCGTGCCTTGATCCGTCGCTCCCGGTCGAAACCCATGGATTCGTTGCCGTTGAGCGAGTGGCCCCACGATATTGCGACGACACCCGCTTGACAAGGAGGCGGCAGAAAGGGTAGGTTCTATTTGTTGACAAATAGAGTCATTTTATCGATAAATACGACCAAAACGTCATCACAGGGAGTGCTGAGATGCTGATGAGGAAGACGTTTGCAGTGCTTTTGTGCGCTGCCGCGAGCCTGGCCCTTTCCGATCGGGCCGACGCTGCCGCTAAGACCATCAAGGTGGGGCTCGCGGTTCCGACCACCGATGCCATGTACCTGGGGTGGGAAGCCTTCAAGCAGTACATCGAGAAGAAGGGAGACGGCTCGCTCAAGGTCGACATCTACCCCAATTCTCAACTGGGGAGCGGCGACCGTGAACTGAACGAGGCGGCCCAGTTTGGCGACGTGACCTGCGCTTCGGGTTCAACCTCGCCCCTGGCGACCTTGGTTCCCGATCTTCTGGTGTTGGACGTTCCCTTCTCGTTCATGAACCGCGACGCGGTGTTCGCGGCCCTGGATGGGGAACTGGGCGACGCCCTGCGCAAATCCATCGCCGCCAAGGGTCTGATTACCCCGAAGTTCTGGGGTAACGGGTTCCGCAACGTGACCAACAACAGGCGCCCGATCCGGACTCCGGACGATTTGGATGGGCTGAAACTCAGAACCATGGAAAACCCGCTGCAGATCGCGGCCTGGCGCGCCATGGGAGCCAATCCAACTCCGATGGCTTTCGGCGAGGTCTTCACCGCCCTGCAGCAGGGTACGATGGACGGGCAAGAGAATCCCTACACCCTGATCGTCAACATGCGCTTCTATGAGGTGCAGAAATACCTGACGACGACGCAGCACGTGTATACGGCGGTCGCTCCGGTCTGCAACAAGGCCTTTTACGACGGCCTGACCACGGCCCAGAAAACCCTGTTCGGCGAGGCCTTCGACGAGGCGACCCGGGTCCAGAGAAGCATGCTGCTTAAGCTGGAACAGGATTCCGTTGCCGTTATCGCCAAGGCTGGCACCCAGATCATCGATCTGACCGACACGGAACGGATGGCTTTCCGCAAAGGAACTCCGGCGGCACTGGCCCTGGCCAAGCAGCGTGTCTCGCCCGAGGTGTTCGCCGCCTACCAGAAGGCCACGGGCGTGAAGTAAGCCCGCGTCCCTCATCCCCTTTTTGTCGTCGGGGGGGCTGTCCGCACCCCCCCGTCCCCTTTGACGGAGGTCGCCATGCGTCTTCTGAAGATTCTCGACGAGAAGTTCGAGGAATACCTCGTCGTGCTTCTCCTCGGGGCGATGTCGCTGATCATCGGATTGCAGGTCTTTATGCGCTACGTAATGCAGGAATCCCTCTACTGGTCCGAGGAGATCGCCCGCTACATGTTCATCTGGCTTATCTGCATCGGCATCAGCTACGGCGTGAAGAAAAACCGGCACATCTGTGTCGATACCATTTTCAATCTTCTGCCCGAGCGCGCTGCCCGCTGGTTCTCCATCCTCGCCGACCTGTTGTTCCTGGCCTTCGCCATCTTCGTGACCTGCAAAGGCCTGGAGGTGGTCCAGGGGATCTTCCGCTCGGGCCAGACTTCGGCAGCGCTCGAGGCTCCGATGTGGACCGTCTACACCGCGGTACCGGTGGGCTTCGGCTTAGTGATCGTCCGGCTGATGCAGAACATCCTGTCCAAGGTACGGGCGATCCGGGGTGCGACCCTCTAGGCGCGGCACGTAACGCGGGGAAATTCCATGACCACGTCCATTCTTTTTTCCGTTCTTGTTCTGTGCCTGATCGCCCGCGTACCGATCGGCATCTCTCTGGGCATCGCCGCTCTGTCGACGATTTCCTATTCCGGGATAGTGACCACCCGCTATCTGGCCCAGACCCTCACCACCTCGTTGGATTCCTTCCCTCTAATGGCGGTTCCGTTCTTCATCTTGGCTGGAGACCTGATGGGGACCGGCGGGATATCCCGGCGCCTGATTCTGGTGGCCAACACCTTCCTCGGTGGTGTGACCGGGGGTATGGCCATCGTCACCGTCACCGCCTGCATGGCCTTCGCCGCGATCTCCGGATCCGGGCCCGCCACCGTGGCGGCCATCGGCGGTTTGGTGATCCCCGAGATGCTGCGCCAGGGTTATGACAAGCGCTTTGTCTGCGGCCTGATAGCCGCCGCCGGCACCATCGGCGTTATCATCCCGCCCAGCATTCCCATGGTGATCTATTCGGTCGTGGTCAGCAGTTCGATCTCGCGGATGTTTATGGCGGGGATCATTCCGGGCCTTCTGGTCGGAGCGGGCCTGGTCGGCTATGCCTACTGGTATTCGCGGCGTATGGGCTACCGCTTCCCCGCCCCGGCAACCACCTTCGCCCAGAAGTTCGCGGTCGTGCGCGAGGCCAAGTGGGCGCTTGCGGTTCCGGTGATCATTCTGGGCGGCATCTACGGCGGGGTGTTCACCCCAACCGAAGCCGCCGCGATCGCCGTGATCTACGGCTTCGTCATGGGCAAGTTCGTCTACCGGGAGCTGTCGTGGTCCGACGTCCCCCGGACCATCGCCAATAGCGCACTGACCACCGCGACGATTCTGATCATCATCGGCACCGCCACCTCGTTCGGCCGGATTCTCACCCTCGAGCACATTCCCGACACCATCGCGTCAGCAATCGCCCAGCTGTCGAGCCCGGTTCTGATCATGTTGCTGATCGTGACCCTGCTTCTATTCGTCGGCTGCTTCATGGAGACCCTGGCCTCGATCATCATCCTGGCGCCGATCCTGCTGCCGATCGCCCTCAATCTGGGCCTGGATCCGACCTATTTCGGCATCGTCATGGTGGTGGGACTAGCGATCGGGTTCGTCACTCCGCCGCTTGGCGTCAACTTGTTCGTGACCTGCGGCATCGCCGACATCCCGCTCGATACCCTGTCGCGGGCGATTCTGCCTTGGATTGGTGTTCTGGTGACGTGCCTGCTGCTGATCACCCTGTTCCCCGGTCTTTCCTTGTTCCTGCCCCGGTTGCTGATGTAGCCGCCCGAATCGTCCGAAGGAGGAAATTCATGCCTAAGATTGTCGTCCTCGATTCCCACCAATACCCCGACGGGGCCTATGCCGAGTTGGCCGCCCTTTGCGCGGAAAACGGGGTGGATTTCGCCGCTCTCGACTGCCGCAGCTCCGACGATATCGTCGCCAAGGCAGCAGATGCCGAGGTGCTGATCGACATCTTCCTGCCGATCGACCACGCGGTCCTGTCGCGCCTGCCCCGCTGCCGGATGGTGGTGCGCCACGGCATCGGAGTCGATGTCCTCACCCTCGATGATTTCACCCGCGACGGCGTGGTGGCCTGCAACGTTCCCGACTACGGCGTGGAGGAGGTAGCGGTACACGCTCTGAGCCTGCTGCTGGCCTTGGAGCGCAAGGTTGCCTTCTACGATCGCCAGGTGCGTGCAGGGACCTGGAACGAATCTCTGGGCTACGAGATGCGTCGCCTGTCCCTCAGGACCTTGGGGTTCGTCGGCTTCGGCCGGATCGCACGCACGGTGGCCAGCTATGCCCGGGCGATCGGTTACGCCTTGGTGGCATTCGACCCCTATCTGCCCGCAGCACGCTTCGCCGCCTCCGAAGCCCGGCAGGCATCCCTGGACGAGGTCCTCGCAGCCGCCGACGCACTGATGGTGATGGCGCCGATGACCGCGGAAACCCGCGGGATCATCAACGACCGCACCCTGGCCCAAGCCAAAGACGGCCTGCTGTTGATCAACACCGCCCGCGGCCCTCTGGTGGAAACGGCGGCGCTCGATCGCGCCCTCGCGTCGGGAAAGGTGGCCGGCGCGGCGCTGGACGTGCTCGAGGAAGAGCCTCCCGCAGAAAAAACCCATTCCCTGCTGCGACACGACAACGTCATCGTCACGCCGCATGTGGCGTACAGATCCCGCGAATCCTTCGCAGCCCTCAAGCTGATGTGCGGCGAGATCGGCATCGATTTTCTCAAGGGACGGCCGCCGCGCAACGTCGTCAATCCCGCTGTCCTGACCCGGATGCGGCAGGCATGACGGGCTTTCCTGCAAGAGTACGCGCAGCCTTCCCCCCGCCCGGACCGCATCGCGCTCCGGTTGGGGGCATATCGTCGTCGCAGCAGTGAGGGGAGACGTCATGGCGGAAGAGGATCTGTTCGCGCAGGTGAAGGCCTATCTGACCTCGCGTGGGCTGAAACCCGGCGACAAAATCGAGACGGAAACCGCGATGGCCGAACGGTTCGGGGTGTCGCGCCATCACATCCGGCAGGTTCTGACGGTGATGGTTCAGGCCGGCATCCTGGAACGCGCACCCCGGCGAGGCACGGTGATTCGGAACTTCGACCAAACTTCGCTCAGCGACCACATCCGCTTCCAGTTCGAGGTTGCCCGCTTCGACGTCGCCGAGTTCAAGGAAGCCCGCATCCTGGTGGAACGGGCAGTCCTTCCGCTGGCAGTCCGCCGCATCACTCCGGCCGAGCTGGCTCATGCGGACAAAACCATCGAAGAGATGCTGCTGCACCTGGACCACCCGGAAGAGGCCGACATGTTCGACCGGGACTTCCACCTGCTTCTGCTCCAGGCCTGCGGCAACCACGTGCTGGAGGCATTTTCCGGGGTTCTGACCACCCTGTTCCGCAGCACGGACTATCGGCGCCCCTACTGGACACGCGAACGTATCCTGCGGATCGCGCGGGAACATCGTCTGATTCTCGATGCGATTCGACAGGGCGACGCCCAGGCCGCAGTGGCGGCGCTCGATGCTCACCTCGGGTCCGTCAAACTGGGAATTCTATCCCGTTGACGGAAGTTTCAAGAGACGGCCGACTGCGGCCCGCCGCCAAGGAGATACGGATGCATAACCCGATGCGGACGCTGCTGTCCGCCAAGACCACCCTGTTCGGCAGCACCCTGATGCTGGGTTCGGCCCGGAGCGCCGAAATCATGGCGCGCTGCGGCTTCGACTTCCTGATGGTCGACATGCAGCACGGGCCCTTCGACAAGGCCACGGCGACCGACGCCATTCGCGCCCTGGTGCCCGGACCGACGACGGCGATCGCCCGGGTCGCAGAAAACTCGCCGGGAGCGATCAACGACCTGCTGGATGCGGGGGCCATGGGGATCGTGGTGCCGATGGTCAATTCGCCCGAGGAAGCCCAAGCCGCAGTGGCCGCCGCCTTCTATCCGCCCAAGGGCGTGCGGTCTCGAGGCGGATCGGCGACGGCCATCCACGGTGACGACTACCACGCCTGGGCCAACGACGAGATTCTGCTGGTGGTAATGCTGGAAACCGCTCGGGCGGTGGACCGCGCCGACGAGATCCTCGCGGTTCCGGGAGTGGACATGTGCCTGGTGGGAACGTCGGACCTTTCCCTCGACATCGGCTGCGCCCGCGACGACGACGCGATCGGCGAGGCTCTTGCTCGGGTTGCAGCCGCCGCGAACCGCCATGGCGTCGGGTTGGGAATCGGCATCGGTGCAGTGGCCGATACCGCCAAATGGCAGCGGTTCGATCCGGCACTCTACCTGATCAGCCACGACCACGGTCTGCTGAAGACGGCGGGGCACCACTTGGCCGACGACCTGCGCCGGGCCGTGGGCCGCTGAGCCCTACCTCGGTGCACGTAGGAATGGAATAAGGAGTCCTCCGGATGGGCAAGGAGTTCGTTCTCGGCCTGGATATCGGAACCAGTTCCGGCAAGGTGTGTATCCTCGATATCGAGGGACGCTTCCTCGGCATAGATGGCGAGGCCTATCCGACCCGCGTGCTCCGGCCCGCCTGGGCCGAGCAGGATCCCGGCCTGTGGTTACCCGCCCTGGGCCGGGCCTGCCGCCGCCTGATCGGGCGGCTGGGTCTGACGGGCGCGGACGCCCGCGGGTTAGCTATCACGAGCGCCGCCCACGTCGGTGTCCTTCTGGACGCCGGTCGAATGCCGGTCCGTCCGTCCCTGCTGTGGCACGACCAGCGTTCCCAGCCCCAGTCGCATCGCTTGGCCGAAACGGCGGGGGATGAAATCTTCGCTCTCGGCAACAACTGGCCGACGGCGACCTGGACCCTGCCCCACCTGCTGTGGATCCGAGAAAACGATCCCGAGGCGTGGGAGAAGAGCCGCTATCTTCTGTTGTCCAAGGATTATCTGGCGTACCAGCTCACCGGGCGGATGACCAGCGACCCGGCGGCGGCGGTTTCGGCTCTGCTGTGGGATGCAGAGCGAAACGCTTGGTCGCCGCGCTTGTGCGAACTGGCGGGGCTGACCTCCGACAGCTTGCCCGAGGTTCTGCCGATCGGGGCCGAGATCGGCGCCCTGCTGCCCGAGGCGGCAGACATCCTGGGTCTGACGACCGCGGTGCGGGTCTTCAACGGCACCATGGATAGCACGGCGGAAACCTTTTCCGCCGGAGTACGTGCCGAGGGCGAATGCGTCATCCGCCTGGCCAGCGCAGGTGGCATCCACGGCATCTCCCACCCGCCGCGGGTTCATCCCAAGCTGATCTCCTATCCCTATCCGGTCGCCCCGTACTGGCTCGCCCAGGCGGGCACCAACACCTGCGCTTCGGCGGTGGCCTGGGCATGCTCCACCCTGGGCGACGGCGAACCCGACTTCGCGGCCTGGACGCGCTTGGCTGAGAGTTCATCCGCGGGTGCCGGGGGCCTGCTGTTCCACCCCTATCTGGCCGGCGAGCGCTGCCCTTACTGGGATAGCGACCTTCGTGCGAGCTTCGTCGGCCTTAGTTTGCACCACGGTCGCGCCGATATAGCCCGCGCCGTCTACGAAGGCACCGCCTACGCCCTGCGCGACGGCTTGGGGGTGCTGGAGGATCGGGGCTTTGTCCTGCGCCAAGTCCGCCTGGTTGGTGGGGGGACTAAGAGCGCCCTGTGGTGCCAAATCGTCAGTGCGGTCCTGGACTGTCCGGTCCAGGCCGCGCCGCAGGCGGATTCTTCGGCCGGAGGATGCCTTTTCGCCCTCGCCGGGTTGGGGAGGTACGGATCGCTGGCAGAGATCCCGGCCGATCTCCTCACTGGTGAGAGCGCCCCCCGGCTGGGTCCCGATCCGATGCTGCGCGACGTCTACCGCGACGGCTTCGCCGAGTATCGCCGCATCCAACGGCACCTAGCCGCGATCTATCACGGCGAATCCGCCTAAACGTCCGGAAAGACCGTTTCGGACGCAAACAGGGAGCGGCGTACCGGGTGGGCGCCGGTCAGCCGCAGGTGGAGTATCCGCAGTTGATGCATTTCTTGCAGCCTTCCTGGCGGAACAGGGTGGGCGCGTGGCACTGCGGGCAGAGTTCGCCCGCGGGCGTTGCCGTCTTGGCCTCCGGGGCTGCGTGGGCCGCCGGTTCGGGTGCGTCGAGCAGGCCGAGGGCGGCGAGGTGGCGGCGCATCACCTCGGCGATCAGGGCGACGATGCCGTTGACGTAGCGGCCGTTGACCCATGCACCCTGCGCGCCGCGCACGGTCGAGAGGTCCTCGATCAGGAACGACGGATCTTCGGTGCGGCGCATGATCGCCGAAAGGGTGATGGTGAGCGCCGAGAGCAGCTCGACGTGCTCGGCCGAGCGCGAGGCGATGAAGATCTCGAACGGGCGGCGGCCGCCGTTGGCGGTTTCGATGTCGTTGATGGTGACGTAGAAGTTCTCGTCGGTGAGGGGCCACTTGAGCTTGTAGGTGGTGCCTTCGAGCGCTTCCGGCCGGGGCGCGGGACCGGTCTCGGGCCGCGCGTCGGAGGCGGTGGTCGACAGCACCGAGGTGCGCAGCGGCGTCGGCCGGTAGGTGGTGCAGCCTTTGCAGCCGAGCGCGTAGGCCTCCGCATACACCGCCTTGAAGTCCTCGAAGGCGATGTCCGGCGGGCAGTTGATGGTCTTGCTGATCGAGGCGTCGACGTAGGTCTGGCAGATCGCCTGGGTGCGCAGGTGCTCCTCGACCGAAAGCTCCAGCGCCGTCACCATGTGCGGCGGCAGGTCGTCGAGCGGCGCGGTCGCCGGGTCGAGCGCGTTGGCGCGGCACCACGCCAGGAACCCGGCGTCGAGCACCGCGAACTCGCGCTGGCTGCCATCCGCCTGCAGCACCTTGCGGAAATAGCGCCAGCCGAAGGTCGGCTCCAGGCCCGAGGAAACGTTGGCGTTGTAGATCGCGGTGGTGCCGGTGGGGGCGACGGTGAGCAGCACGCCGTTACGGATGCCGTGGACGGCGATGCCGTCGCGGATGTCCTCCGGCAGGCCACGCACGAACGGCCGGTCGAGGAACGCCTCCCGGTCGAACAGCGGGAACGGCCCGCGCTCCTTCGCCAGCTCCACCGACGCGCGGTAGCAGGCGTCGCGCAGCGCGGCCATGATCTCGGCCACCTTGGCCTCGGCTTCGGGCGAGCCGTAGCGCAGGCCGAGCATCTGCAGCGCGGTGCCGAGGCCCATGATGCCGATGCCGGTGCGGCGCTTGTTCGCCGCTTCCTCGGCCTGCTCGGGCACCGGATAGTTGGTGACGTCCAGCACGTTGTCGAGGAACCGCACGCCGATCGCCGCGACCTCGGCGAGGCGCGCGAAATCGAACGCGGCGGCCTCGGAGAACGGCGCGCGCACCAGCGCGGCAAGGTTGACGCAGCCGAGGTTGCATGCGCCGTTGGGCGGCAGCGGCTGTTCGCCGCAGGGGTTGGTGCAGTGCAGGGTCTCGCAGTAGGCGAGGTTGTTGAGGGCGTTGACGCGGTCGATGAAGATCACCCCCGGCTCGGCGGCGTCGAAGGTGGCGCGGATGATCGCATCCCACAGCGTGCGCGCGGGCAGGCGGCGGTAGACGTACCACGGGCGGCCGCCCTTCTCCGTCACCGCGACGAGCTGCGCCGGGTCGGCGGGGCGGATCGGGAAGCCGAGGTCCCACGCCGCGTCGTCCGCGACCGCCTGCATCAGCGCGTCGGAGACCAGCACCGAAACGTTGAAGTTGGTGAGCCTGCCCGGCGTCTGCTTGGCGGCGATGAAGTCGAGGAGGTCCGGGTGGTCGTCGGCGAGCGTGCCCATCATCGCGCCGCGGCGGGTGCCGCCCGACATGATCGTTCCGCACATCGCCTGCCAGATTTCCATGAACGAGATCGGCCCGGAGGCGATCGAGCCGGTCTTCTCGACCAGCGCGCCCTTCGGCCGGATCGTCGAAAAATCGGTGCCGATGCCGCCGCCCTGCTGCATGGTGAGCGCGGCGCGGGTGTTGGCGGCCATGATCCCGCGCATCTCGTCGGCGACGGTGTCGTTGACGAAGCAGTTGATCATCGTCACCCGCCGTCCGGTGCCCGCGCCCGCGAGGATGCGCCCGGCCGGGCACCACTCCATCGCGTCCATCGCCGCCGCCGCGCGCGGGGCGTGGAGCGCGGCCTGCGGATCCTCGGCGTAGACCCCGGCGGCGACGCGCGCGTGGGTGTCCGCCGGCGAGGATTCGTGCGATTCGCCGGAGGCGGAGACGGCGCGGTACTTCTCGCGCCAGATCATTTCGGAAATCGGCTGGCGCAGTTCGCCGAAGGAAAGAGCGGGCTTGGCGTCCATGCGATGACGACTCCGGTCAAACGAAACCTGTGGGGTGAACCGCCAACATCTAATGGCGAGTTGTCCACAGGTCCAGCAGGAAATGCGGGCGACTCCGGCGGAGCGTCGCGCGATTCCGAGTCCGGTGCGGCAGCACTCCTGCCGCAGTTTTCTGCGACTCGCTACGGTTCCTGGATCGTCTCGGAGAAGAAACGGTAAGCCGATGAAAACCAACAGGATTACCGGGGGTTTCCGGCGCGCGCCGGGAGATTCTCGCGTGGCGCGAACGGGAGCACGGAGTCCTAACCGAATGAGGGTGAGGCGGGACGACCCGCCGACCACCGGCGCGCGCCCGCGCGGGAGGCCTGTCTCCGCCTGGGGCGGAGAAATCTGCGCACAGAGTTATCCACAGAGTTTTCAGGCGGCGGAGAGGGCCTGGCGTCCTTCCGCTTCGAGGGCTCGGGTGGCCATCTCGATGCGGCTCTGCAACTCGTTGAGGAAGACGCGGCGGTCGAGATCCTTCGGCATCGCGGGCAGGAACTCGACGACGATCGTGCCCGGGCGCTTGAGGAAGGCGTTGCGCGACCAGTAGAGGCCGGAGTTGAGGGCGACCGGAACCACCGGCGCGTCGACCCCGGCGGCGAGCATCGCGAGACCGGGCATGTAGCGTCCCGAGGTTCCGGGCGCGGTGCGGGTGCCTTCGGGGAAGATCACGATCTGTCGCCCCGCGGCGAGGGTGGCGCGCGCCTTCTGCATCAGGAGGTGCATCGACTTGACCCCGGCGGCGCGGTCGAGCGCGATCATCTCGGTCTTGCGCATGTGCCAGCCGACGAAAGGAATGCTGAGAAGCTCCTTCTTGAGCACGTAGACCGCGTCGGGCAGCACGCTGTCGAAGAAGAAGGTGTCCCACGCCGACTGGTGCTTGACCGCAAGGATCACCGGCCCCTTGGGCAGGTGTTCGAGGCCGCGCACCTCGTAGCGGATCCCCATGATCCAGCGCCCGAGGAAGACGATGCCGCCGGTCCAGATGCGCTTGCCCATCACCATGCAGGGGCGCGGCAGCACCAGCACCGGCACCAGCGCGACGCTGACGAGGAGGGTCCAGACGAAGTAGGAAACGTCGAAGATCGCTGAGCGTATGAGCGTCACTATGAAAAATCCCCGGCGGTCACGCCGAACATGTGGGCGAGGTTGGCGACCACGAATTTCGTATATTCCCGCGTCATCAGCAACAGGGTTCCGGGATACTTCCACCATTGTCCCTGCTTTACCGCCTGGGGGAACACCGGATGCTGGATGATCTGCAGCTCCGGCAGCTCGCGCTGAAACTCCAGAAGGCTGCGTTTCATGTGGTAGGAGGCGGTGACGAGGCGGATCGAGCGGATTCCCTCCTCGCGGCACCATTCGGCGGTTTCCTGGGCGTTCTGCACGGTGTTCGAGGCCTTGTGGCCGAGATCGACGCGGCGGCGCAGCGCCTGCGGGTAATCGGAGAGGTTGAGCTGCGCGAGCAGGGCGTCGAGGCTCAGACTCTCGCCGACGCCGGACACGAACAACCGCCCGCCGACGTCGTTCTTTAGCAGCGCGAAGCCGGTGGCGAGGCGGTCGGCGCCGCCGGTGAGGACGACGATCGCGTCGGTGCGCGTGGTCTCGTCGGCGACCTCCTCCGGCAGGGTGGCGACGAAGCGCACCAGGCCGATCGCCCAGATCGCGAGGCCGATCGCTCCGACCACGGCGAACGCGTGCAGGAGCCGCCTCATAACATCCTCGACAGCGTCCTGAGCACGGTGAGGAAGGCCGCCGCCGCCGCCAGCAGCGCGGCCGTCACCGGCACCAGCCCCAGCACCACCCAGTGGGGCGCGCCGAAGCTCACCTCGGCGAGCAGGCCGCCTTGCAGGGTCTTGGCCATCGCGCCGAGGCCGATCAGCACCGGCGCGGCGAGGCCGAAACCGATCGCCGCGCCCTCGATGCCGAGCCACAGGGCGCGCAGCGCGTATTGCCGGGCGATGTAGCCGTCGCGTGCGCCGACGAGGTGGAGAATCTCGATGCTGCCGCGGTGGATCGCGAGGCCCGCGCGGGTGGCGTAGACCACCGCCACCGCGGCGGCGAGGGCCACCAGCGCCATCACCGAGCGCGCCAGCATTTCGAGCCCGTCGGCCAGACGGATGACGCGCGAGAGCCAGATCCGGTGATCGTCCACCGATGCGCCGGGAATCTCCTTCTTCAGCCGCGCGGAAAGCGCGACGAGGTCGGGCGGCTCGGCGTCGCTGACGGTGACGTCGATGAGGTGCGGCAGCGGCAGGTCGGCGATCAGGTCGGTGCTGCCGAGCCACGGTTCGATCAGCGCCGCGAGTTCGTCGTCGGAAAGGGCGCGGGCGCGCAACACCCCGGGAGTCTCCTCGAGGATGCGGATGGTCTTGTCGATGCGCGCCTCGGTCGCCTTGGCGTTGCCCGCGTCGGTGGGCACCACCTGCACCGTCAGCGTGCCCTTGATGTCGCGGTTCCAGCGGTCGAGCAGGTTGTCGAGCACCAGCGCGCCCGAGAACGCGAGGGTCGCCAGGAACACCATCATCGCGATCATCGCCGGCAGGAAGGCGGCGGTGGCGTCGTGGTCGAACGGCAGGTCGGCGCGGCGGCGGAACATCATGCCTCCGCCGGTTTGCCGCCGTGCGCGGGCTGAATCGTCAGTCCCCCGTCGGCGAGGTGCAGGCGCGGAAAGTCGAAGCGCCGGATCAGGGGTTCGTTGTGGGTGGCGATCACCACCGTGGTGCCGAGGCGGTTGAGCTCGATGAACAGGTGCATCAGGCGCTGCGCGATGCGGTCGTCGACGTTGCCGGTGGGTTCGTCGGCGAGCAGCAGGTCGGGCCGGTTGATCACCGCGCGCGCGATCGCGACGCGCTGCTTTTCGCCGCCCGAGAGCAGCGGCGGCTTGGTCTTGAGCGCGCCGCCGAGGCCCACCCAGTTCAGCAGCTCCGGCACGTGACGGGCGATCTCGCTTTCCCGCACTCCCGCGACGCGCAGCGGCAGGGCGACGTTGTCGAGGGTGGAGAGGTGGTCGAGCAGGCGGAAATCCTGGAACACCACGCCGATCCGCCGCCGCACCCGGGGGAGCATCGCGTGGCTCATCCGCGTGGTGTCGATGCCGAACATCTCGATCCGCCCGCGGGTCGGCCGCCGGGCGAGGTACATCAGGCTCAAGAGCGACGATTTGCCCGCGCCCGAATCGCCGGTGAGGTAGTGGAACGAACCGCCCGGCAGGGCGAAGGAAATATCCTGCAGCACCTCCGTGCCCTGGCCGTAGCGCAGGCCGACGCCCTCGAACCGGACGATTCCGGCGGCGCTGGTCCTGTTCGGATCGGAGAGGATGCGGTCGGGTCTCATGGGCCTCACAATGGCACGCGACGGATGGCGGGTCCAGCCCGCCCTGAGGGATTGCTTGAGTTCCGCCGCCCGCCATCCTATAAGTGAAAATTCACAGTTCGCCCAATTACTAAAGAAAGTTACGGCGGATGATCATATCCTGCCCCGAGTGTGCGACGAAGTTCGCGATTGCCGACGCGGTCCTGGGCGAACGCGGGCGCAAGGTGCGCTGCTTCAAGTGCGGCCACGCCTGGCACCAGATGCCCGAGAACCCGCCGCCGCCCGCGCCCGCCCGCCGCGCCCAGCCGCCGCTGATGCCGCCGACGTCGAGCGTCGTCGAATCCGGCCTGCCGCTCGAATCCGAGCCGGTGCCGTCCGCGCCGCCGCCGCCGCGTCCCGATGCGGGAGACCTGCCGCTCGAAAGCGCGCGCGAAACGGTGGTCGACGACTTCGAGATTCCGCCGATCGCCCCGCCGGACGATCCCACCGCGTTTTCCGCCAGTCCCCATGCCGACGACGAGGACACCGGGCTCAACGCGGTCGACGTCGACGCGCTCCTCGGCAGCCGTCCGGAAGATATTCCCAAGGTGCTCTCCAAGCGGATGCGCGAGGACGAAAAATCCGGCGGCTGGGGCAAATGGGTGCTGATCCTGCTGGTTCTCGGCGGCCTCGGCGCCGGTTTGTGGTACGGCCGCCCGCAGATCGTCGAGCGCTTCCCCGCCACCGCGCCGCTCTACAAGGCGCTCGGCGTGCCTCTCGAAATTCTCGGGGAAGGCCTGGAGTTCCGCGGCGTGTCCTCGGAAATGGTCAAGGAAGGCAAGACCCCGGTGCTGATCGTCCGCGGCGTCGTCGCCAACGTCGCCAAGGAGACCCGGCCGGTGCCGCTCTTGCGCCTGGTGCTCCTCGACAGCGGCGGCGGCACCATCCAGGAATCCTACGGCAAGCCACGCAAGGACGAACTCGACGCGGGGGCGCAGATGGGATTCCAGATCCGCATGGAGGATCCCTCCGCGGCTGCGGTGCGCTACGAAGTCACCTTCGCCGAGGCTCCGGCCGAACGCGCCGCGCCCAAACCCGCGACCCCGCCGCCCGCCGCGCCGCCCGCTCCGGCGCAATGAGGGAGCGCCGGGGCACGCCCCGGCGTTTCCGTCACAGCCAGTTCGGCAGGGTTTCGAGGGCGGTCATCTCGTCGTAGCTGGGGCGGCGGCGGGTGACGCAGCGCAACTCGCCGTTGACCAGAACCTCCGGAACCAGGGGACGGCCGTTGTAGGTGGAGGCCATCGCCGCGCCGTAGGCTCCGGCGGTGGCGAAGGCGACGAGATCGCCCGCTTCGAGGGGCGGCAGTTCGACCGCACGGTCGAAGGTGTCGCCGGTTTCGCAGATCGGGCCGACCACGTCCACCGCTCTCGCGGCGCCCGCGCGCGGGGCGACGGGCAGGATGTCGTGATGCGCGCCGTACATCGCCGGGCGGACGAGGTCGTTCATCGCCGCATCGACGACCACGAAGGTCTTGGCGGCGGTTTCCTTGACGTAGATCACCTTCGCCACGAGCATTCCGGCGTTGCCGACGAGCATGCGCCCGGGCTCGAAGGTGAGTTCGCAGCCGAGATCGCCGACGGTCTCCCGTACCGTCTGCGCGTAGGCTTCCGGCGACGGCGGTTGCTGCTCCGGCGTATAGGGCACGCCGAGGCCGCCGCCGAGGTCGAGGTGCGCCACCGGCACGCCCGCCTCCCGCAGCGCCAGCACCATGTCGTGGAGCTTGGCGAACGCGGCGCGGAACGGGTCGAGCTCGGTGAGTTGGGAGCCGATGTGAACCGCGAGGCCGCGAAAGGCGATGCCCGCCATCGCGTGGGCGCGGCGGCAGACCGCGAGCGCGTCGGCCGCGGCGATGCCGAACTTGTGCTGCGCGCCGCCGGTGGAGATCTTTTCGTGGGTGTGGGCGTCGACGTCGGGATTGACGCGGATCGCGATCGGCGCGACCCGGCCCATGCGGCGCGCGAGCGCGTCGAGCGCCTCCAGTTCGGGGATCGATTCGACGTTGATCTGACGGATGCCGGAGACCAGCGCGAACGCCAGCTCGCGCTCGGTCTTGCCGACGCCGGAGAACACGATCCGGTGCGCCGGAACCCCGGCCTTGAGCGCGAGGCGGAGTTCGCCCTCGCTCACCACGTCCGCGCCCGCGCCGCGCTGCGCGAGGGTGCGGATCACCGCGAGGCTGGAGTTGGATTTCACCGCGAAGCAGATCGAGGCGGGGGCGACCGCCGCGGCGAGGACGTCGTAATGGCGCGCCAGCGTGGCGGTGGAGTAGCAGTAGAACGGCGTGCCGACTTCGGCGGCGAGCGCCGCGAGCGACACGTCCTCGGCGTGGAGCGCGCCGTCGCGATAGGCGAAGTGGTGCATGGCCGGGCCTTCAGCGGGTCGGATAGGAGGAGGGATAGTTGCCGCCGGGCACGGTGCCCGGGTCGCCCTTCTTGCCGCAGGCGGGCAGGGCGGCGGCGAGGGCGATGACGAGAGCGATCGGCAGCAGGCGGCGCATGGCGGAGTTCCTTCAGAGGCCGAAGCGGGTGCGCGCCTCGGCGCACTGGCGGCGGACGTTGTCGGGGGCGGTGCCGCCGTAGCTGGTGCGGCTGGCGGCGGAGCTTTCGACGGTGAGCACGGCATAGACGTCGGCGGTGATGCGCGGTTCGATCGCGCGCAGCGCGTCGAGGGGCAGGTCGACGAGGTCGCAGCCCGCGGCCTCGGCGGCCTTGACCACCGCGCCGGTGACGTGGTGCGCCTCGCGGAACGGCATGCCGAGCACCCGCACCAGCCAGTCGGCGAGGTCGGTGGCGGTGGAGAACGCCTGGCCCGCCGCGGCCTTGCAGCGTGCGGCGTTCACCGTCAGTTCCGAAATCATCCCGGTCATCGCGGCGAGGCACAGGGCGACGGTGTCGAACGCCTCGAAGGTCGGCTCCTTGTCGTCCTGCATGTCTTTGGAGTACGCGAGCGGCAGGCCCTTCATCACGATCAGCAGCGCGTTGAGATCGGCGATCAGGCGGCCCGCCTTGGCGCGGCAGAGCTCGGCGGCGTCGGGGTTGCGCTTCTGCGGCATGATCGAGCTGCCGGTGGAGAAGGAATCCGGCAGGCGCACGAACGCGAACGGCGCGGAGGTCCAGATCACCAGCTCCTCGGCGAGGCGCGAGAGGTGCACGCCCGCGATCGCGAGGGCCGCCATCGCCTCGATCGCGAAATCGCGGTCGGAGACGGAATCGAGCGAGTTGCGCGTGGGCGCGGCGAAGCCGAGCGCCGCGGCGGTGGCGAAGCGGTCGATCGGGAACGAGGTTCCCGCGAGCGCCGCCGCGCCGAGCGGGCATTCGTTGAGGCGCGCGCGGGCATCGGCGAGGCGGCTGCGGTCGCGGCCGAACATCTCGACGTAGGCGAGCATGTGATGACCGAACGTGACCGGCTGCGCGGTCTGCAGATGGGTGAAGCCGGGCATCACGGTTCCGGCGTGCGCTTCGGCCTGAACCACCAGCGCGCGTTGCAGCGCCAGGAACCCGGCGTCGGCCGAGTCGAGGGCGTCGCGCACCCAGAGGCGGAAGTCGGTGGCGACCTGATCGTTGCGCGAGCGGGCGGTGTGCAGCCGTCCGGCGGGTTCGCCGATCAGCTCCTTGAGCCGCGCTTCGACGTTCATGTGAATGTCTTCGTACTCGGCGCGGAACGGGAAGCTCCCGGCCTCGATCTCGGCCAGAACCGCGTCGAGGCCGGAAAGAATGGCGTTCGCGTCGGCTTGCGATATGATGCCGCTCGCCGCGAGCATCGCGCAGTGGGCCTTCGATCCCGCGATGTCCTGGCGGAAGAGACGCTTGTCGAAGCCGATCGAGACGTTGATCTCCTGCATCACGGCGGCGGGGCCGGAGGCGAAGCGGCCTCCCCAGATGCTGCTCGGGCTGGCGGAATCGGTGGGCTTGCTCATGGCGTCTCGCGGGTCAGTCACTGTATCGGGGAAGACGATGGACACCGAGCCTTCCATGCCGCCCGGGAATTCGCAAGACGAAATCCCGGTCTACGACAGGCGCACGGTCACCAAGGCGATCGCGACGGCGCTCGGCCTTCTGGTCGTCGTCGGTGGCCTGTTCTTGCTGATCAGGGCCCAATATGCAAGCCCGGATGCGGACAAGCACTACAAGACCGTCGCCGACGCGCGCCGTCACGTCGTCGATTTCAAGACGCCGCGGCCGCTGCCGGGCGCGGCGGTGACCGAGCACGTGCCGGTCGATGCCCGCACCGCGCGGCGCGTCGAGACCGCGCTCGCCGATTTCGCGGGCAAGCCGGTGTTCGCGGTGCTGTGGGCGACCTGGTGCCGCCCCTGCCACGCCGAGATGGTCGAGCTCGACCGCCTCTATCCGGATCTGGCCCGGCGGGGGCTGGTGGTGCTGCCGATCCTCACCGCCGACAAGGCGGGCGCCGAAGGCGCGCGCTACTTCTATCGCGGCAAGGGGATCGGCAACCTGCCCCTCTACACCGACCACGGCAACGCGATGCTGTCGGCGTTCGGCACCGGCAACCTGCCGGTCGGCGGCTTCATCTCGCCCGAGGGCAAGCTCCTCGCCGTTACCGACGGCCTCGATCTGCTTCAGGAACCGGCGCAGGCGCTGCTGCGGAGCTTCGCCGAGACCGGCGAGCTGCCGTGATCACAGGTCGATTCTGAGCGAGCGCCCCTTGCGCTCGAACAGGCGGCGCAGCCCCATGGTGACGGCAAAGCCGACGTAGGCCCCCATCAGCACGTCCGAGGGATAGTGGATGGTGGTGAGCGCGCGGCTCGACCCCACCAGCACCGCGATGATGACGTAGAGCAGGTTGTAGCGCGGGTACATCAGGGTGAGGGCGGTCATCGCCGCCACCACCGTCTGGGTGTGGCCGGAGGGGAACGAATACATCCCCATGTGCACGCCGAACGGATCGAGGCCGTAGAGCCCCTCCTCGAACAGGTAGCGCGGGCGGTAGCGCCCGACCGCGAACTTGATCAGCTGCACCGCCGCCGCCGAGGTCGCCATCGCGACGATCATGAACCACGCCGAGCGCGCGAGGTTCATGAACTGGTCGTGGCGCGCGATCGTCGAGGAGAACCCGGCGAGCACCCGGCCGCCGAGCAGCAGCGCCGCCGCCAGCACGTACCACAGGCCGGAGAGGCCGATGTCGGTGAGGACCTTGAAGAAGCCGAAGGTTTCGGGCGGCAGGTGGTTGCGGAGGGCGTGGGCGAGCGGCATGTCGGCCCAGGCGATCATCGTCGCGCACGCCAGGGTGACGCTCACGGTGGCGGCGGTCCAGGGGTGGGCCCGGGAAATTCGCGCCAGCGCCGCCGCGAGCCGCCGCGCGAGCCTGACGACGGCGCGGGCGGCGGAGAGGAGGACGGCGAGGGCGCGTCCGGGTTTCATGGCACGGGTCCGTCGCGGCGGAACACCTGGAGATCGAGTTCGCGCCCCTTGGAGTAGTTGAACCCCCGCACCTCGGTGCGGGGGGCGAGCGGCGGCAGGCCGAGGGCTTCGGCGCGCGCGCGGAAGGCGGGCAGGTCGCGCGCGTCGACGACGCCGACCGCACCGGGGTCGGCGGCGAGGGCGTCGGCCACCGCCTCGGCGGAAACGAGGCGGGTGCCGGTGCCGATCAGGAACACCGCGCTCGGCTCCGAATATCCGGAGAGGACCACCGGCGCGTCCGCGGGGGCGACCGCGCGGACGGCGTCGGCGAGGCGCGGCGCGATCCACAGGCGGTCGAGGTGCGGCATCACCCCCTGGAACACTCCGGCATAGGTCGGCACCGCCAGCAGCACCGCCAGCGCGGCGGCGGGCAGGTGCAGCCCGGACCACGACTTGCGCAGCGGCAGCGCCGCGGCGAGGGCGGCGCAGGCGGCGGTGGGCACCGAGATCCAGGCGAAACCCTCGCCGTAGAGCACCGGCAGCGCCAGCGCGGCGGCGGCGAGCACGACGCCGACCAGCGCCCAGATGCCGCCCACCGCCTTCTGCCAGCCCTTGGAGAGCAGCGCGTAGGCGGGCTCGCGCACCGCGAACAGGGCGGCGGCGATCAGCAGGCACACCGCCGGATAGAGCGGCAGCGGATAGTGCGGCAGCTTGGTCGGCACCAGTTCGAAGACGAGCCACGACGGCACGATCCAGGCGAGGCAGAACCGCACCGCCGGTTCGCCGCGCATCCGCCAGGAGCGGACCGCCGCGGGGATCAGGAACAGCGAGCCCGGCCACAGGGTGGCGAGGGCGAGGGCAAGATAAAGCCCCGGGAAGCCGCCGTGCGCCTCCTGGCCGCCGAGGAGCTTGGGGATCAGGTCCTCCTTGACCGCGGCGGAGACGAAATCCGCCTGCGGGCTCGCCGCGAGGGCGAGCATCCAGGGCGCCACCACCGCGAGGGCGAGGGTGAGGCCGGTAACCGGCCGCGCGGTGCCGAGCCAGCGCCAGCGGCGGTCGGCGGCGACCAGGGCGAGGGCGGCGAGCCCCATCACCATCACCGGCACCGGCCCCTTGATCAGCATTCCGGCGCCGAGCGCGAGCCACATCGCCGCGATCTGCCACGCGGGCACCGCCGGGCCCTTGCGCGCCTGGAGATAGAGCCGCCCGAACACCCCCATCGCCGCGACCACGCAGGCGAGCAGGGCGGCGTCGGTCTTCGCCTGGTGCGCCTCGGCGACGAGGATCAGCGAGGCGGCGAGCAGGCCCGCGCCCGCGAAGGCGACGCCGCGGCCGAAGAGGTGCTTGCCGAAGCCGAAGGTCATCAGCACCGCGGCGGTCGCGCCGAGCCACGAGGGCAGACGGTAGGGCCAGGGGGAGGGGGAGGCGGGGTCGGAAAGCGCGGCGACCGCGGCCGCCTGCGCCCAGTAGATTCCCACCGGCTTCTTGTTGCGCGGCGTATCCTGGAAGCGGATGGCGACGAAATCTCCGCTTTCCAGCATCTGCTTCGACGCCTGCATATAGCGGGATTCGTCGCGGTCGAGCGGCGGCACCGCCGACTGCCCGGGGACGTAAAGCCCGAGGCACAGCAGCAGCAGCGCAAGATACGGGCGGATCCCGGTGAGCAGGCGGTGCAAGGCGGGCCTCAGGCGTTCAGGCGCGCGATCAGCGCCGGCACCGCCTCGAACACGTCGGCCACCAGGCCGTAGTCGGCGACCTGGAAGATCGGTGCCTCGGCGTCCTTGTTGATCGCGACGATCACCTTGGAATCCTTCATCCCGGCGAGGTGCTGGATCGCGCCCGAGATGCCGACGGCGATGTAGAGGTCGGGGGCGACGATCTTGCCGGTTTGGCCGACCTGGGCGTCGTTGGGAATGAACCCGGCGTCGACCGCGGCGCGGCTGGCGCCGACCGCGCCGCCCAGCACGTCGGCGAGCTGCGAGACCAGCGCGAACGCGCCGTCGGAGCCGATGCCGCGGCCGCCCGCCACCACCACCCGCGCGGCGGTGAGGTCGGGGCGCACGGATTCGGTGACGCGCCGTTCGAGGAAGCGCGATGCGCCGCCGTCGGCGGGGGCGGCGACCGCCACGATCTCCGCCGCGCCGGTTTCCTCGGCCGGGGCGAACGCCGGGGTGCGGACGGTGATCGCCAGCTTCGCATCCGTCGACTTCACCGTCGCCAGCGCGTTGCCGGCGTAGATCGGGCGGACGAAGGTGTCGGGCGCGACCACCGCGACGATCTCGGAAATCTGCTGGACGTCGAGCAGCGCCGCGACCCGCGGCATCACGTTCTTGCCGGTGGCGGTGGCGGGGGCGAGCAGGGCGTCGTAATCCGCCGCGAGGCCGACGATCAGCGCGGCGGCGGGCTCGGCGAGCATTTCCGCGAACGCCGCGTCGTCGGCGACCAGAACCCGGCGCACGCCCGCGAGCTTCGCCGCGGCGGCGGCCGCCGCCGCGGCGTCGCATCCGGCGACCAGAACGTCGACCGTGCCGCCGAGTTGGGCGGCGGCGGCGACGGCGGCGGCGGTGGCGGGCTTGAGGGAGCGGTTGTCGTGTTCGGCGAGGACCAGGGCGCGCATCAGAGCACCTTCGCTTCGTTCTTGAGCCTGTCGACGAGTTCGTCCACCGAGGCGACCATCACCCCCGCCTTGCGGCTCGGCGGCGCTTCCACCTTGAGCAGCGTCAGCCGCGGCGCGACCGAGATCCCGAGCGCCTCGGGGGTCGTGACGTCGAGGGGTTTCTTCTTCGCCTTCATGATGTTGGGAAGCGATGCGTAGCGCGGCTCGTTGAGGCGGAGATCGGTGGTGAGCACGCACGGCAGCGCCAGCGACAGGGTTTCGAGCCCGCCGTCGACCTCGCGCACCAGGGTGACGCGGCCGTTGCCGTCGGGCGCGGCTTCGGAGATGAAGGTGCCCTGCGGCCAGTCGAGCAGCGCCGCGAGCATCTGCCCGGTCTGGTTGGCGTCGTCGTCGATCGCCTGCTTGCCCATCAGCACCACGTCGGGGGCTTCGCGGAGCGCGACCGCCTTCAGGATCTTCGCCACCGCGAGCGGTTCGACCTCGGCATCCGCCTGCACCAGGATCGCGCGATCCGCGCCCATCGCCAGCGCGGTGCGCAGGGTGTCCTGCGCGCCCTGCGGGCCGACGCTCACCGCCACCACTTCGGCGGCCTGGCCCCGTTCCTTCCAGCGCACCGCTTCCTCGACCGCGATCTCGTCGAACGGGTTCATCGACATCTTGAGGTTCGCGGTGTCGACGCCGGAGCCGTCCGGCTTGATGCGGATCCTGACGTTGTAGTCGACGACCCGCTTGATCGCGACGAGAAGCTTCATGCGCACGCTCCACTCGAAAAATCACGCGGGCACGGGTGCCCGGCCCCCGGAGGGGGAGGCTACGCGCTCCCGCCCGCAAAAAAAAGTCTTAGTTGCGCCCGGGCTCAGCGATTCGCGCCGGGCACCCAGAGGACGTCGGCGGTGCCCTTGTCGTTGAGATAGCGGGCGATCACGAACAGGTGGTCGGACAGGCGGTTGGCGTATTTCAACGCTTCCGGGTTGACCGGCTCCTGGTCGATCAGCACCGACATCTCGCGTTCCGCCCGGCGCACCACCGAGCGCGCGAGGTGGAGATACGCCGCGGCGGGCGAGCCGCCCGGCAGGATGAACGACTTCAGGGGCTGAAGTTCGGCGTTCATCGCGTCGATCTCGGTCTCCAGGCGCTTGACCTGCTCGGGCTTGACGCGCAGCGCCATCGCCGGGTCCTCGTTCTCCTTGATCGGCGTGCAGAGATCGGCGCCGAGGTCGAAGAGATCGTTCTGGATGCGCGCCAGCATCGCGTCGGCGTCCGGGTCGTCCTTGGTGTGCAGCCGCGCGAGGCCGATCACGCCGTTGGCTTCGTCCACCGTGCCGTAGGAGGAGACGCGCAGCGAGCCCTTGTTGACGCGGGATCCGTCGCCCAAAGAGGTCTTTCCCTTGTCTCCGCCTCGGGTATAAATGCGCGTGAGCTGGACCATGGGTTCGTCCTTTCCTGTTCGGGACCGTCGGCCGGTCGGTTTTCGGGTTGCGGTGTCGCGGTGCTTCGGGGAAGGTTCTGGTCGCGGCGCCGCCGAGTGTAACCAACGGAACGCAGGAATGCGACTGTCACCGATCATCAGCCTCTACGTCGCGCGCAATTTCGCGCTCGCGTTCCTGTTCACCCTGCTCGGCATCATCGGCGTGACCCTGCTGTTCGACAGCATCGAACTGCTGCGCCGGATGAACGGCGAGGGCGGGCTCGGCGTGGTGCTGGAGATGGCGGTGCTGAAGATGCCGCAGATGCTCGCCACGGTCCTGCCGTTCGCGGTGATGCTGGGCGCGATGATCGCGTTCTGGCGGCTCACCCGCACCAACGAGCTGGTGGTGATCCGCGCCGTCGGGGTGTCGGCGTGGCAGTTCCTCGCGCCGGTGCTGATCGTGGTGACGCTGTTCGGCGCGTTCAACCTCGCGGTGCTCAATCCGGTGGGCGCGGCGATGTATCGCGAGTACGAGCGGATGGAGGACGCGCTCAAGATGCGCGGCGACAATCCGCTCAGCTTCTCCTCCGGCGGCGGGCTGTGGATGCGCGAGGCGACCCCGCAGGGCGGCCAGGCGGTGATCCACGCCGACGGCGTGCGGCAGCGCGGCGGCGAGCTGACGATGCGCGGCGTCAGCGTGCTGTCGCTCGGGAGCGACGGCCGCCTGATCGGCCGCTACGAGGCGGAGGAGGGCGCGATCCACGACCGCACGCTGCTGCTGGCGGACGTCTGGATCCTGAAGGCGGGCGAGCCCAGCCGCCACGCCGCCGAACTCCGTCAGCCGACGACGCTGACCCTCGGCAAGATCCAGGAGAAGTTCTCCTCGCCCGCGAGCCTGTCGTTCTGGGAGTTGCCGGGCTTCATCAAATTCTTCGAATCCGCCGGATTCTCGGCGCACCGCCACCTGCTGGCGTGGCATGCGCTGCTGGCGTCGCCGCTGCTGCTGGTGGCGATGGTGTTCGTCGCCGCGGTGTTCTCGCTCAATCCCAACGTCCGCAAGGGCGGGTTGCTCGCGCGCGTGGTCGCGGGGGTCGGGGTCGGGTTCGGCTTCTATTTCTTCACCCGCGTCACCTACGCGCTCGGCATCTCGTCGTCGCTGCCGGTGTTCCTCGCCGCCTGGAGCCCGGTGGTGGTGACGCTGCTGATCTCGCTCGCGGTGGTGTTCCATCAGGAGGACGGCTGATGGCCGAGGCCCGCACCCAACCCGGCTGGGGCGCGGCGTTCGCCGCGACGGTGGCGATCCTGCTGTGGCGCGCCGTCGAGCTGGCCGCCTCGCCGCTCAACCTGTCGTTCGACGAGGCGCAGTACTGGTCGTGGGCGCTCGACCCGGCGTGGGGCTACTTCTCCAAGCCGCCGCTGGTGGCGTGGGCGATCGCCGCCACCACCGCGCTGTTCGGCGACGGCGAATGGGCGATCCGCCTCGGCTCGCCGCTCGCCCACGCGGGCACCGGGCTCGCGATCTTCGCGCTCGCGCGCAGGCTGGCGGGCGGCCGCGCCGCGCTGATCGCGATGCTGCTGTTCCTCACCCTGCCGGGGGTGACGGTGTCGGCGATGCTGATCTCCACCGACCCGTTCCTGATGTGCGCTTGGGGATGGGCGCTGGTGGCGTTGCACGCCGCGCTCTCAGCCGAGGGCGAAGGCCGCCGCGCGCTGCCCGCGTGGCTCGGGCTCGGGCTCGCGATCGGCGTCGGCATGCTCGCGAAATATGCGATGGTGGCGTTCGTCGGCGGCATGCTGGTGGCGACCCTGTGGGTGCCCGGGTGGCGCCGGGTGTGGCTGCGGCCCGGGCCGTGGCTGGCGCTCGCGCTCGGCGCGGCGGTGTTCGCGCCGAACGTGGCGTGGAACGCCGCCAACGGCTTCGTCTCGTTCCACCACACCCAGGCCAACGCCAACCTCGGCGACAGCGGCTTCCATCCCGGCAACGGCCTCGCCTTCTTCGGCGCGCAGTTCGGGGTGTTCGGGCCGATCCCGTTCGCGGCGCTGCTGGCGCTGGCGTGGGCGGCGCTGCGCCGCCCGGCGTCGGCGGACACGCGTTTCCTCGCCGCCTTCGTGCTGCCGATCCTCGCGGTGATGACGGTCGAGGGCTTTCTCTCCCGCGCCAACGCCAACTGGTCGGCCCCGGCCTACGTGGCGGGATCGGTGTGGGTGGTGACGGCGCTCTGGCCGCGGCGGCAGGTGTGGGTCAAGGCGGCGATCGCGCTCCACCTCGCGGTCGCGCTGGTGCTGCTCAACTTCGACGGCATCGCCGGGGCGGTCGGCTTCGATCTCACCGCCCGAACCGATCCGATCAAGCGGGTGCGCGGCTGGGACCGCCTCGGCCAGGCGCTGGCGCGGACCCTCGCGCCCGACGTCGCCGCGGGCGCGGTGCTCGCGTTCGACGAACGCAAGACCCTGACGCCGATGCTCTACTACCTGCCGCCGCCGCAGCCGCCGCTGGCGAAGTGGAACCCCGACGGGCGGATCGACGACCATTACGATCTGACCGCCGACCTCAAGGGCTACGTCGGCCGCGAGGTGGTGCTGGCGACCCGCAAGGACGATGTCGCGGAGTTCGCGGGCGCGTTCTCGGGGCCGGTGCGCGGTCCGGTGTCGGTGTCGGTGCCGATCCACAAGGACTACGCGATCCGCCTCAACCTCTACCGCATGGGCCGGTTCACCGGCTATCCCGCGTCAGCGCGGTGATCCCGGCTGCCGCGGCGGGCCAGCGCGCGATCAGGCGGTCGCGCGCGCCGTGTTCGTAGTCGGCGAAGTCGAATCCCGGCGCGACGGTGCATCCCATCAGCGCGAAGCGGCCGCCCGGCAGCAGCCGCGCCCCCTGCCATACGCCGGCCGGAACCAGGCTCTGCACCGCCTGTCCGCCTGGGACGTCCTGCCCCAGGATCACCCATTCGCTGCGGCCGTCGGAAAACAGGCGGAGCTGCTCCACCGCATCGCCGAGGTAGAAGTGGAACATCTCGTCGTGGGCGACCTTGTGCATCGCCGACATCGTCTCGGGGGTGAGCAGGTAGTAGATCTGCGTCGCCACCGCGCGCGGTCCGGCGGGCGTGTCGACGGCGCCGGCACGATAGGTTTCGGCGAACCAGCCGCCCTCCTCGGGGTGGGGTTGGAGACCGAGACGGGCGATCAGGTCCTCGGCGATGGCATCCATGGCGGCTCCCGGACAAGATGTGTTGAATATATATGCCGATTCGGTTACATACTCTATTATTCAACTCAGTTATTCAACTCAGTCGAGCGTCAATCGCGTCGGGCTTCCCGGCCAAGACCCGGGGCGGACTCTTGGGGGAGGACTATGAGATGTGGTTCGGAGTCCGGCAAAACAGCAAAGTCGAAGTCGATTTCGACGGTCCGATGACCCTGCCGTGGGGCAAGGACGAGCGCGGTCGCTTTTGTCGACTCTTGCATATGCGCGGCGCGCCGGTCGATCTCGCCGGGCGCGGCGGCGTCGTCGCGTTCTTTCACCGCGGCGCGCGGCCGGGCTGGATCTTTGTCGGCGCGACCGAGGATATCGCCGGCCTGATCCTCGACGCCCGCGACGATCCGGAATTCCTGGAATTCGAGGGCTCGGGCGGGGTCTACGTGACCTGGGCGCTGGTCAAGCCCGCGTTTCGCGCCGGCGTGGTGGCGCACCTGCGCACCGTCCTCAAGCCCAAGATCCTGTCCTCCGCCCTCGACGGCCGCGCCGCCTACGAGGTGGCGCCGATCCCGGTGCATCCGCCCGCCTGAGCCTCAGGCGTCGGCCTCCAGGTCTTCGGGGCGCGCGGCGTCGACGACGCGGCGCGCGGTCTCCCAATCGAATCCGGCGCGGCCGAGGGCGGCGAGGTCGCGGTCGCGCCGTTCGGCGCGCAGTTCCGCCTTGCCGAACGGGCCGAGGCGCTTGCGCCGCGCCAGCGTGACGGCGGCGGCGAGGCCGAGGTCGCCGTCGGCGGTATCGGCCAGTGCCGCCAGGGCCTCGTCCGCCGCGTCGCCGGGGGCGCCGAGCAGGGCGAGGCGGCGGCGGATCATCGTCGGCGCGACGCCGCGGCGGAACAGACTTTCCGCCTTGATCCGCGCGGTGCGGCGGTCGTCGACGTAGCCGAGGCGCACCATCTTCGCCACCACCGCGGCGATCCACTGCGCCGCCTGCTCGGCATCCACCGCCGCATCGGGATGCGTCGCCGCGCGGCGGACCTTGCGCTCCAGCACCCGGCGGAGGTTGAGGGCGGTGCTGTCGAAGCGTTCGAGATAATGCAACGCGGCGTTTTCAAGCGACGTGGCGGAGATCCGGCGCGGCGGTTTGCGGGCGGGTTTGGCGTCAGACATGCGCGGACTATACACCGGCCATGCGGCGAAGACCATCGGCCGGGCCTTGAGGCGGAAGCCCGCGCATGTCATATGCTTGCCGGATTCGATTTCTCAGGTGCCGTGAATGACCCCGCATTTCCCCGCGACCATGACCCCCCTCGGCGCGATCAACTGGATCGGCTGCTATACCCTGTTCGTCAAGGAGGTGCGGCGATTCCAGAAGGTGTGGCTGCAGACGATCGCCGCACCCGCGATCACCACCCTGATCTTCATGGCGATCTTCGCTTTGGCGATGGGCCGCGGCGGGCGCGAGATGGACGGCGTGCCGTTCGACCAGTTCCTGCTGCCGGGGCTGGCGATGATGACGATGATCCAGAACGCGTTCGCCAACACCTCCTCGTCGCTGGTGATCTCGAAGGTGCAGGGCAGCATCGTCGACATCCTGATGCCGCCGCTTTCGCCCTGGGAACTGACCCTCGCCTACGTCGGCGGCGGCATGGTGCGCGGCTTGATCTGCGGCGTCGTGGTGCTGGCGGCGCTCGCGGCGGTCACGCCGATGCCGGTGGCGCAGCCGTTCATGGCGCTCGCGTTCGCGCTCGAAGCCACGGTGATGATGGCGGCGGTCGGAGTGCTGACCGGCGTGTGGGCCGACAAGTTCGACCAGGCGACGGTGATCACCAACTTCGTGATCATGCCGATGTCCTTTCTCTCCGGCACCTTCTATTCGGTCGACCATCTGCCCGAGGCGGTGCGCTGGCTCGCCCACATCAACCCGTTCTATTTCATGATCGACGGCTTCCGCGGCGGCTTCCTCGGCGTCGACGGCGCGCGGGCGTGGGTACAGCTCGGCGTGCTCACTGCGGGCAACGTCGGGCTGCTGTGGTGGTCGCAGCACCTGTTCCGCATCGGCTACAAGTTGAAGTCCTGAAAACCCCGGCGGTTTGAAAGAGCTTGACGCCGCCGCTGGCGCCCCAGTTAAATACCTCCTTTCCTTTCGAGCGGAGCGATTCGGGCGCTCCGCCCGCCCGATTTCCAGGCGGTGGTCGGCTCCCACCGCCTGAAGTGTTTGCGCGGCGACCCTCGCCGCTTTCGCGCCTCCGGGCGCTCGATGTCAAGAAGAGGAGTTGAAGGTGATCCCGTCCGTGATGCCGACCTATGCGCGGTTTGACGTCGTGTTCGAGCGGGGCGAAGGCCCCTGGCTGTACGCGGCGGACGGACGACGATTCCTCGACTTCGCCGCCGGCATCGCGGTGTGCTCGCTCGGTCACTGCCATCCGCGTCTGGTCAAGGCGCTCAAGGATCAGGCGGAGAAGGTCTGGCACACCTCGAACCTCTACCGCGTCGCCGGTCAGGAGACGCTCTCGCGGCGGCTCGTCGAGCTGACCTTCGCCGATACCGTGTTCTTCGGCAATTCCGGCGCCGAGGCGAACGAGTGCGCGATCAAGATCGCGCGCCGCTACCAGTTCGACAAGGGTCGCCCGGAGCGATATCGCGTGGTGGTGATGACCACCGCGTTCCACGGCCGCACCCTCGCCACCGTCGCGGCGGGCGATCAGGCCAAGGGCAAGTACGGCTTCGGCCCCGAGACCGCGGGCTTCGACCGGGTGCCGTTCGGCGACTTCGACGCCGCCGCGGCGGCGGTCGGGCCGGAGACCGCGGCGATCCTGGTCGAGCCGGTGCAGGGCGAGGGCGGCATGCGCGCCGCCGACTTCGACTATCTGCGCGCCCTGCGCAAGCTCGCCGACGACCGCGACATCCTGCTGATGTTCGACGAGGTGCAGTGCGGCGTCGGCCGCACCGGCAAGCTGTTCGCCCACGAGTGGTCGGGGGTGACGCCGGACGTGATGTCGATCGCCAAGGGGATCGGCGGCGGCTTCCCGGTCGGCGCGTGCCTCGCCACCGAACGCGCCGCCGCGCCGATGGTCGCGGGGTCGCACGGCTCCACCTTCGGCGGCAATCCGCTGGCGATGGCGGTCGGCAACGCGGTGCTCGACGAGATCACCGCGCCCGGCTTCCTCGATCGCGTCAACGAGATCGCCGCGGTTCTGCGCGCGGCGCTGGCCGAACGGGTGAAGCGCTTCCCCGACCTGTTCGAGGAAGTGCGCGGCCTCGGCCTGATGGCCGGGCTGAAGTGCCGCGTCCCCAACACCGATGTCGTCAACCGCCTGTTCGGGGAAGGCCTGCTCGCCGTCACCGCGGGCGACAACGTATTGCGTTTCGTGCCGCCGCTGATCATCGGGCGGGAAGAGGTCGAGGCCGCGATGGCGATCCTCGACCGGGTCGGCGAAACGTGGAGGAAGAATTCATGATTACCTCGATGTCCCCCCGGCCGGTCGCCGACAAGGTCGCACCGCCGCGGCATTTCCTCGATATCGCCGATGTCGATGCCGCGACGCTCCGGCGGATGATCGACCTCGCCGCGCAATACCGCAACGGCACCCCGCCCGAGGCGCTGAAGGCGCCCCTCGCGGGCAAGACCCTGGCGATGATCTTCGAAAAGCCCTCGACCCGCACCCGCGTGTCGTTCCAGGTCGGCATGCAGGAACTCGGCGGCCAGGTGGTGGTGCTGTCCCATCAGGATACCCAGCTCGGCCGCGGCGAGACCATCCCCGACGCGGCGCGGGTGCTGTCGCGCTTCGTCGACATCATGATGATCCGCACCTTCGCGCCCGAGACCCTGCATGAGCTCGCCGACTACGCGAGCGTGCCGGTGATCAACGGCCTCACCGACGAGACCCATCCCTGCCAGGTGATGGCCGACATCGCCACCTTCGAGCAGCATCGCGGCCCGATCGCGGGCAAGGTGATCGCCTGGAGCGGCGACGGCAACAACGTCGCCCAGTCGTGGATCGAGGCCGCGCCCAAGTTCGGCTTCGAAATGCGCCTCGCCTGTCCCGAGGGGCTGGAGCCCGACGCCGGCATCGTCGCCCGCGCCCGCGCCGCCGGAGGCAAGGTGATCGTCGGCAACGATCCGCGCGCTCTGCTCGCGGGGGCCGATTGCGTGATCACCGATACCTGGCTGTCGATGCACGATACCGATACCGACCGCTCCACCCTGCTGCTGCCGTATCAGGTCAACCGCGATCTGATGGCCTGCGCCAAGCCGACCGCGCTGTTCATGCACTGCCTGCCGGCGCACCGCAACGAGGAGGTCACCGACGAGGTGATGGACGGTCCGCAGTCGGTGGTGTGGGACGAGGCGGAAAACCGCCTGCACGCGCAGAAGGCGGTGATGGTGTGGTGCATGGGGCTGCTGCCGTGACCGCAGCCCGCAGCATGGATCTGGTGCTGCCCTTCACTCTGGGCGGCGGCGCGTTTCGCGGGCGACTGGTGCGCCTGCACGCCGCCGCCCAGGACACCATCGGCCGCCACCGCCAGCCCGAGGCGGTGGGTCGGCTGATGGGCGAGGCGCTGGCCCTGGCCGCGGTGCTGGGGTCGAGCCTCAAGTTCGACGGCGTGATCACGGTGCAGACGTCGTCCGACGGTCCGGTGTCGCGTCTGGTCGCCGACATGACCTCGGCGGGTGTGGTGCGCGCCTCGGTGGCGGTCGACGCCGACGCCTTCGCCGACCGCATCGCCCGGGGCGGCGCGCCGGACTTCGCCGATCTCGTCGGCGCGGGGCATCTCGCGCTCACCGTCGACCAGGGCGAGAACACCGACCGCTACCAGGGCATCGTCGCGATCGAGGGCCATACCCTCGCCGACACCGCGATCGCCTACTTCCGTCAGTCGGAGCAGATCGATACCGCGCTGCTGCTCGCCGCGCATCCGCCCGAGGGCGGGTTCGGCTGGCGCGCCGGCGGCATTCTCCTGCAACGTCTGCCGAGTGCCGACGCCACGCTCGCGGGCGAGGCGGAGGCGGACGCCTGGCAGACCGCCGAGATCCTGCTGCGCAGCCTCACCGACCGCGAGCTCCTCGATCCGACCCTCGCCGCGGGCGAGGTGTTGCGCCGCCTGTTCCATCAGAGCGGCCTGTCGGTCTACGAGCCGAGCGACGTGCGTTTCGGCTGCCGCTGCTCGCGCGCGCGGCTGGTCTCGGTGCTCGCCGGATTGCCGCCCGAGGACATCGTCCATGCCGCGACCGACGGAACCATCGAAGTCACGTGCGACTTCTGCAAAACGCACTATGTCTTCGAGATAAACGAGATTCCATCCCGACCCCGGGGAGAATAAACTCTCACGGCGTCCACTTGCAGGGAGTTCGCCCCATGTCCGTCCGTCGTTTCGCACTGGGCCGCCGCGCCATGGTCTCGGGGATCGGCGCGGCCGTCGTCGCCCTCGGGCTCGCGGCGTGCACCACCACGCCGCCCGCGCCGGTCTATCCCGACATCCGTTTCACCAACGTCGACCCGCTGGTGATCAACGCGCTCCGGGTGGAGATTTCGAGCGACTACCGGCCGACCTTCACGCCGCCGAACGTCGAACATCTGATGCCGATCTCGCCGGAGCGGATGGCCCGTCAGTGGGCGCTCGACCGTCTGCAGCCGTTGCGCTCGGGCACCGCGGTGGCGCGCTTCAACATTCTCGACGCGCGGGTGACCGAAACCAAGCTCACCACCACCCAGGGGATCAAGGGCGCGTTCACCGACGAGCCGGGCGAGCGCTACGACGCCGAACTGCGCGTGCGGTTCTCGCTCGACGATCCTGCCCGCGCCTACCATGGCGAGGTCGAGACCAGCGTCCGCCGCAGCCTGACGGTGCAGAAGGACGCCTCCCTCAACGAGCGCGAAAAGGTCTGGTACGAACTGGTGGAGAAGCTCGGCTCCGACTTCGACGCGGCGATGGCCAACAACCTGCGCAACTACCTGCCCGACGCGCTCGCCCGCTGACGGGCGGCACCTTCGAAGAGGGACGGGGCCGGGAGCGATCCCGGCCTTCGTCATTCCTGCCAGAATGCGCGCTGGAACAGCACCAGCACCGAGAGAATCTCCAGCCGTCCCAGCAGCATGCCGACGGTGAGCATCCACTTCGCGGCGTCGGGCAGGGTGGCGAAGCCGCCCTGCGGGCCGATGATGTCGCCGAAGCCGGGGCCGACGTTGGAGATCGCCGTCGATGCGCCCGACAGCGCGGTGGTGAAGTCGAGACCGAGCAGCGACAGCCCCACCGTCAGCCACGCCACCGAAAGGGCGTAGAGGAAGAAGAACGCCATCACCGAATCCGTCACGCCCGCCTGCAGCGGGCGGCCGTTGTAGCGCGGCAGCAACACGATGTGGGGGCGCAGCATCCGCGCCACCTGCACTTTCGCGGCGGCGTAGAGTACCTGGAAGCGGAACACCTTGAAGCCGCAGGTGGTCGAACCCGCGCAGCCGCCCACATACTGCAGCACGAACAGCAGCGCCACCGGCAGCGGCCCCCAGAGCTGCACGTCGGTGATGAGGAAGCCGGTGCCGGTGATGATCGAGACGACGTGGAACGCCGCGCCGCCTGCCGCCGCCTCGAGATCGTAGCCGTTGCCGACCACCAGCCACGCCGCGATCACCGCGGTCGCGATCGCGACGATGGCCAGGAACGCGGCGATCTGGCTGTCGACGTCGATGTGACGCCGTCCGCCGCGGGCGAGCTGAAGGTAGAGTGTGAACGGCAGTGCCGCCGCGATCATCCCGAGGGTGGCGACGGCGGGCACCGCGGGCCCGGGCCAGTAGGAGAGGCTTTCCGGCCGGGTCGAGAAGCCGCCGGTCGCGAGCGTCGTCATCGCGTGGTTGACCGCGTCGAAGCCGTTCATGCCCGCGGCCCAGTAGAGACCGATCCACACCGCGGTGAGGACGGCGTAGATCAGGGCGAGTTGCAGCGCCACCGGGCTGACCCGCGCGAACACCTTGTCCGGCGTATCGAACGCCTCGGTCTTGAACACCTGCATGCCGCCGACGCGCAGCATCGGCAGCAGCGTCACCGCCATCAGCACGATGCCGATCCCGCCCAGCCATTGCAGCAGCGAGCGCCATAGAAGCGTCGCGCGGCTTTGCCCGAGGAGGTCGGCGATCACCGAGGAACCGGTGGTGGTAAGGCCCGACATCGCCTCGAACACCGCGTCGGTATAGTCCAGGCGGGCGCTGCCGAAGCTGAAGGGCAGCGCCGCGAACAGCGGCAGCACGCCCCAGGTCACCGCGGTGAGGAGGAAGACGTGGCGGAGGTTGAGGCGCCGCCGCGGCCCTTCGCAGGAGAGGATCAACGCCAGCGCGAAGAACACCGTCACCGCGGCGGCGGCGGCGAACACCACGCCGTCGCCGCCGCCGTCCGCGAACGACAGGGCGACCGGCAGCGCCATCGCGGCGGCCAGCACCAGCAGCAGCAGCCCGACGACGTAGAGCACCGGACGGATATCGAGCAAATACTTCCCCCTTCGACTGCGCGCGGGAAACTATGCGCCACAACCCCGGGCGCTGTCATCCCTCAGCGGACTCGGGTGATGCCGGGGAGGTAGGTGCCCATGCGATGGTCGGAGCCGTAGGGGTTGGGCGTGGTGAAGCAGTTGGCGTCGGCGAGGGTGCGGTAGCAGAACGGTTCCGGCGCGGGCACGTAGGCGACGCGGATCGGACGGCAGTAGGGCTCCCCCTGGCTCGCCCGCACCGCCGAGCAGTCCTCGTGGCGGACGAACGAGACGACGTGGTCGACCATCAGCTTGTCGGTCACGATCAGGGTGGCGACGTCGATCGCCAGCAGGGCGTGGTAGCCATGCTCGAACGGCGTGAAGCCCTTGATCCCGGCGGTCGGGATATCTTCCATGTGCTGGCCGCAGCCCGCCAGAGCCGCCGCAACGGCGATCAGGCCCGCAAGGTTTCTCGACACCGGGGGTCTCCGCTTCCGATTTCGGATCGAGAGTACCTTACGACCCCCGGCGTTAAGAAATCCTGAAATGGTCGCGCGACAGAATTGCGCGTCTGGTGCAACATCGAAACTCTCCATCCCCGAGGTCAACCGTGGCGGCCACCGGCTCCCTCCTCATCGGCGATCGCGCGTTCTGGCGCTCCGGCGCGTCGCCGCGCCAGAGGGAGATTCTCGGCTTTCTGGTCGAGCGCGGGCCGGTCGACCTGGTCTACGCCGGGCCCGAGGTGGGGGAGTTCCACCGCCTTGCGGTGCAGCTCGCCGCCGCCGCCGCGACCCGCCGGATTCGCTGCGAGGCGCTGCCGCCGTCGCTCGAACCGCGCCGCGCCGCGGCCCGCCTCGCCGCCCTGATCGCCGCACGCGCCCCGGCGCGGGTGGTGGCGCTCGCGCCCGAGTTCGCCTGGGTCGCCGATCTCGTCCCCGCCGGGGTGCCGCTGATCCTCGATGCCGCGGGCATTCCCGCCGACGCCGCGGCGCGCGCGATCGAGGCCGGGCGCGCCGCCGATCTCACGCTGTTCGACGACCAGCGCCGCCACCGCGACGCCGTCGCCGCGCTCGGCGCGGCGCGTGCGGCATGGGTGCCGCAGCCGGTGGCGCTCGCCGATCCGTTGCCGCCGCTGCGCGGTGCGGTGAGCTGCATCGGCGTGTCGTTCGGGGCCGGGCCGGTCGATCCGGCGGCGCTCGTCTGGCTCCACGATGCGGTCTGGCGGCGGCCGGAACTGGCCGCGGCGCGCGGTGCCGTCGAGGTGGTGGTGGGGGGCGATCCGGGCGCGGCGGCGCGCGCCTGCCCGGACTTCCGCTTCGTCGGCCCGGTCGATCGTCCGCTGCCGTTCTTCGCCGCCGTCGACGTGGTCGCCGCACCGCAGGCCGGGGCGACCACCGTCGAAGCTTTCGGGTTCGCACGGCCGCTGGTGGCGACGCCGGAAGCGGCGGCGGCGGCCGAGATCGTCGCGTCCGCCTGCCTCGTCGCCGAGACGCCCGAAAGTTTCGCCGCCGCCCTGGCGCACCTGATCGGCGACACCGCCGCGCGTCGTCGTCTCGTCGATGCCGGGCTGGCTCTGGCGCGCACGGCTTTCACCCCCGAAGCCTGTTTTCGTCCGCTCCTCGAAGCCGTCGGCGGCCGCCGTCCGACGCCCCGGCTGGTTGTTGCCGAGAACGCTCCGCCGCCGCCCGCCGAGCTCGCCGCGCGGGCGGAAGCGCACCGCCGCGCCGGCCGCCTCGCCCAGGCGGATGCCGGATTCCGTCGCGTCCTCGCCCTCGATCCCGACCACCTTGCGGCGCTTCGGGGGCTCGGCATACTGCTGACGCGGGGCGGAAGCCCGGCGGCGGCGCTGCCGCTGCTGCAACGCGCGGCGACGCACCCCGAGGCCGATGCGGACACCTGGGCCGCCCTCGCGGCGGCACTCAACGCGCTCGGGCGCCACGCCGAGGCGGAAACCGCCGCCGGACGGGCGCTCGATCTCGCGCCCGAGAGCGCGGTCGCGCTCGCGAACCGTGCCCGGGCCCGCCGCGGTCTCGGCCGCGCCGCGGAAGCGGAGGCCGATTGCACCGCCGCGCTGGCCCGCAGCTCCGCCCCCGAACTTCTGCACGAGCGCGGCCTCGCGCGCTGGGCGCTCGGGCTTCCGGGCGCGGAAGCCGACCTGCGCGCGGCGGCGGCCGCCTGCCCGGCGGAAGCCGCCTGGGCCGCCGACCTCGGCCGTTTGACGCGCTGGAAGCAGGAGGGTGCGCGGCCGCGCGTCGCGATCGTCTGCCCGGACGGGCTGTCGGCGCAATGGGAGCCGGTCTGGGCGTTGCCGGGAGTCGCGGTCGCGGCGGTCGGGGCGGGCGCGGATCCCCCCGGCGACTCCGATCTCGTCATCACCACCGACCCGGATCTTGCGGAACGTCTGGCCGCGGGCGGGCGGGCGGTGTGGCTGTGCGGCGCGGGCAGGGGGGACTCGCCGCATCTCAAGGCGTTCCCCGAACACGACGGGCGCGGCTGGGCGATCGCGGAAATCTCCGCCCACCTCGCGGTGTGGGCGCGCGCGTGGCGCGCCGCGAACGCCGAAACAAAACCGATTGCCGGAGCCGGGCCGGAAGGGTATATCCCGCGGTGAGCGATCCTTTCCGCCACGCCGGCCCGCAATCGCGAGGTATGCCTTGGACACGTATCCCTGGTCGGAAGCCTACGCCACCGGCAACTGGGTGATCGACACCCAGCACCGCCGCCTTCTCGAACTCGCGAGCCTGCTCGCCGCCGCCCTCGACGAGGGCCGCAGCGACGAAATCGCCGAGCAGGCGATGTCCGCGCTCGAGAGTTACGTGCGGTTCCACTTCGCCGAGGAGGAGGCGTTCCTCGCGTCGATCCGCGCGCCGTCGCTCGCCAAGCATCGCCGCGTCCACGCCTCGCTCACCCTCGACGTCGAGGCGATGCGATTCAACCTCGTCGCCCGCTATCCCGGGGTCGGCGAACAGCTCGCGCGCTGGGTGACGAACTGCCTGGTGCCGCACATGGTCAAGGAAGACATGGCGGCGGTGGCGGCGACCGGCAGCAAGGGATCCCGGCCGCGCCCGGCCGCGGCCGGCGAATGCACGCTTTAAGAATTGGAGTTTCCGGGTGAGTGACCGCAAGGGAGACGGCCGCAGCGGCGGCCGCATGCTGCACACGCGGGTGAAGACCGCACGCGGCCGCAAGAACTCGTCGACGCGCTGGCTGCAGCGGCAGCTCAACGATCCTTACGTGATCGAGGCACGCCGCCAGGGCTACCGCTCGCGCGCGGCGTTCAAGCTCAAGGAACTGGACGATCGCTTCCACCTCCTGAAGGTCGGGCAGCGGGTGGTCGACCTCGGTTGCGCGCCCGGCGGCTGGACGCAGATCGCGGTCGAGCGCATCGATCCCGAAAAAAGCGGCGGTCAGGTGGTCGGTCTCGACCTGCTGCCGATGGACCCGGTCGCGGGCGCGACCAACTTCGTCTGCGACTTCACCGACGACGACGCCCCCGACCGCCTCAAGGCGCTGCTCGGCGGCCCGGTCGACATCGTCCTGTCCGATATGGCCGCCAACACCACCGGCCACCCGGCTACCGACCATTTGCGCATCGTCGCGCTGCTGGAACTGGCCTACGCCTTCGCGTGCGAAGTGCTGGCGCCGGGGGGTGCGTTCGTCGCCAAGGTGTTCCAGGGAGGGGCCGAGGCCGACTTCCTCGCGACGATGAAGCGCGACTTCGCCAACGTCCGCCATGCCAAGCCTCCGGCGAGCCGCAAGGATTCGGCCGAAACCTACATCGTCGCCACCGGCTTCCGCCGTCACGCAGACGAGTAGCGCGGTTTTTGCATGGGCTCCGCCTTCCTTCCGCGCCGCAAACGTGTATATTGCGGCATCGAAAATTCGGAAGGAGGCGAAGGTGAACATTCTCGAGGCTCTCACCTTTGATGACGTGCTCCTGGTGCCGGCGGAGTCCCACGTTCTCCCGGCGCAGGCGGTCACCAAAACGCGGCTGACCCGCTCCATCGAACTCGGCATTCCCCTGATTTCCTCCGCCATGGACACCGTCACCGAAGCGCCGATGGCGATCGCGATGGCGCAGGCGGGCGGCATGGGCGTGATCCACAAGAATCTCACGATCGCCGAGCAGGCCGAGGAAGTCCGGCGCGTCAAGCGCTACGAATCGGGCATGGTCGTCAATCCGGTGACGATCCACCCCGAACAGACCCTGGCCGAAGCGCTGGCGCTGATGGATCACCATCACATTTCGGGCATTCCGGTGGTGGAGAACGGCGGCAAGCTGGTCGGGATCCTCACCAACCGCGACGTGCGCTTCGCCACCGATCCCTCGCTGCCGATCTCGGCGCTGATGACCAAGGACGACCTCATCACCGTCGCCGCCGACGTCGACCGCGCCGAGGCCAAGCGTCTGCTGCACCAGCACCGCATCGAGAAGCTGCTGGTGGTGGACGAGGCCTACCGCTGCGTCGGCCTGATCACCGTCAAGGACATGGAAAAGGCGCAGACCTACCCCAATTCGTGCAAGGACGAGCACGGCCGCCTGCGCGTCGCCGCCGCCACCGGGGTCGGCGCTGACGGCATGGATCGCGCCCGCGCGCTGATCGCGGCGGGGGCCGACGTCGTCGTCGTCGACACCGCGCACGGCCATTCCCATGGCGTGCTCGAAGCTGTGCGAGAAATCAAGAAGCTTTGCGGCGTCACCCAGGTGATCGCGGGCAACATCGCCACGCCCGAGGGCGCGAAGGCGCTGATCGACGCGGGCGCGGATGCGATCAAGGTCGGCATCGGCCCGGGCTCGATCTGCACCACCCGGATCGTCGCGGGCGTCGGCGTGCCGCAGTTCACCGCGGTGCAGGAAACCTCGGAAATCTGCCGCGCCGCCGGGGTGCCGCTGATCTCCGACGGCGGTCTCAAAAACTCCGGCGACATGGCCAAGGCGATCGCAGCCGGGGCCAATACGGTGATGATGGGCTCGCTGCTGGCGGGCACCGACGAGGCTCCGGGCGAAGTCTTCATGTTCCAGGGGCGGTCCTACAAGTCCTACCGCGGCATGGGTTCCCTCGGCGCGATGGCGCGTGGCTCGGCGGACCGCTATTTCCAGGCCGAGGTCAAGGACAACCTCAAGCTGGTGCCCGAGGGTATCGAAGGCCGCGTGCCCTACAAAGGGCCGGTGGGACCGATCGTCCACCAGCTCGTCGGCGGTCTCAAGGCGGCGATGGGCTACACCGGCAACGCCACCATCGAGGACATGCACAGGAACTGCCGGTTCCGCCGCATCACCTCGGCCGGGTTCCGGGAAAGCCACGTTCACGACGTCGCGATCACCCGCGAAGCTCCCAACTACCAGCCGCCGTCGGTGTGATGCCCGGTTCGCGAACCAACCAGGTCGGGGCTCCGCCCCGATCCCCGCGAGGGGCCACGGGCCCCTCGACCCCGTTTTGGTTTCCCGAGGGGCGAGGCCGAAGGCTCCGCCCTTCGGGAAACCAAGTGAAGGGATCCGAGGGCCGGGGGCCCTTGGTGGGGTCCAGGGGTGAAATCCCTGGCCTTGCTGTTTCGGGAGGATGGGCATGACGCCGGGTGGGCGGTTGCAGGCGGTGATCGAGGCATTGGATACGGTGCGTCTCGAGGGGCGTCCTGCGGACCGGGTACTGCACGAATATTTCCGCGCACGGCGTTACATCGGCGGTCGCGACCGCCGGGTGGTGACCGAGCTGTTCTGGAAGACGATGCGCCTGCGTGCGCGTCTGGCGTCGGATTGCGCGCTGGCGGAGGGGCGGAACCCCACCGACGCGGCGGTGCGCGCCGAAAGCGGACGGCGGCTGGTGGCGGCGCTGTGCGTCGCGGAGAAAATTCCGGGCGAGGCCGATCTCGCGCTGTTCGACGGGCAGGCCTATGCGCCGCAGCCGCTCGACAAGCGCGAGGAGGCGTGGATCGGCGCGATGCGGCGGTTGAAGGCAGCCGACCGCCCGGAGTGGGCGTGGGCGGAAACGCCGCAATGGCTGTGGGACCGCTTCACCGCGATCTGGGGCGATGCCGCCGAGGCCGAAATCAAGGCGGCGCGCGCCGAGGCGAGCGTCGACTTGCGCGTCAACACCCTCAAGACCGACCGCACCGCCGCCAAGGCGCGCCTCGCGGACGAGGGGATCGAGACGGTGGAGACGCCGTGGTCGCCGCTCGGCCTGCGCTGCGTCGCACGGGCGAACGTGGCGGCCTCGGGCGCGTTCGCCGAGGGATGGGTCGAGGTTCAGGACGAATCCGCGCAACTCGCGGCTCTGATGACGGACGCCCGGCCGGGCGAGACGGTGGTGGATTTCTGCGCCGGGGCGGGCGGCAAGACCCTGGCGCTGGCGGCGGCGATGGCCAACAAGGGCCGCCTGATCGCGTGCGACGTCTCGCAGGCCCGGCTCGACCGCGGCGCCGACCGGCTGAAGCGCGCGGGCGCGTTCAACGTCACCCGCCGGGCTCTGACGGGCGAAACCGACAAGTGGATCAAGCGCCACAAGGGTACCGCCGACCGGGTACTGGTGGATGCGCCGTGCTCGGGCTCCGGCACCTGGCGGCGCAATCCCGACGCGCGCTGGCGCACCACGCCCGAGGATCTCGCCGAGCTTGCCGAGAAGCAGGGGCGCATTCTCGCCAGCGCGGCGCGGCTGGTGCGCCCCGGCGGACGGCTGGTGTACGCCACCTGCTCGATGTTCGACGAGGAGAACGGCGCGCGGATCGCCGCCTTCCTCGCGGCACGGCCGGATTTCGCGCTGCTGCCGGTGGCGGCGGCGTGGCCCGGCGCTCCGGCGGCGCTGGCGGGAGACGACACGCTTCGCCTGACGCCCGGGCGTCACGGCACCGACGGGTTCTTCGTCGCGGCGATGCAGCGCGCCGCCGACGGGGCCGAGACCGAACAGGGAGAAGAGACCCCATGACCGACCGCATTCTGATCGTCGATTTCGGCTCGCAGGTGACGCAGTTGATCGCGCGCCGGGTGCGCGAGGCGGGCGTCTACTGCGAAATCCACCCGTTCCAGAAGGTGACGGCCGCCAGCATTCGCGAATTCGGCCCGAAAGGCGTGATCCTCTCCGGCGGTCCGGCCTCGGTGACCGAGGCGAACAGCCCGCGCGCGCCGCAGGAGGTGTTCGAACTGGGGCTGCCGGTGCTCGGCATCTGCTACGGTCAGCAGACCATGGTGACGCAGCTGGGCGGCCTCGTCGAAGGCTCCGACCATCGCGAGTTCGGCCGCGCCTATGTCGAGGTTTCGGGCGCGTGCGCGCTGTTCCAGGGGGTCTGGGCGGTGGGCGCGAAGGAGCAGGTGTGGATGAGCCACGGCGACCGCGTCACCCGCCTGCCGGAAGGGTTCCGCGTCGTCGGCACCTCCGAGGGCGCGCCGTGCGCGGCGATCGCCAACGACGACAAGCGGTTCTACGCGGTGCAGTTCCACCCGGAGGTGGTGCACACGCCGCACGGCGCGCAGTTGCTCGGCAACTTCGTCCATGACGTCTGCGGGTGCGCGGGCGACTGGACGATGGCGGCGTTCCGCGATCAGGCGATCGACGCGATCCGCAAGCAGGTCGGCAAGGGGCGGGTGATCTGCGGGCTGTCCGGCGGCGTCGACAGCTCGGTGGCGGCGGCGCTGCTGCACGAGGCGATCGGCGAACAGCTCACCTGCGTGTTCGTCGACCACGGCCTCCTGCGCATGGGCGAACGCGAGCAGGTGGAGGAGGTGTTCGGGCGGCGCTTCAACGTCAAGCTCGTCACCCGCGACGCCTCGAACCTCTTCCTCGGCAAGCTCGAAGGCGAAACCGACCCGGAAAAGAAGCGCAAGACCATCGGCGCGACCTTCATCGACGTGTTCGAGGAAGAGGCGAAGAAGGTCGGCGGCGCCGATTTCCTGGCGCAGGGGACGCTCTACCCCGACGTCATCGAATCCGTGTCGTTCACCGGCGGACCGTCGGTGACGATCAAGTCGCACCACAACGTCGGCGGCCTGCCCGAGCGCATGAACATGAAGCTGGTCGAGCCGCTGCGCGAACTGTTCAAGGACGAGGTGCGCGCGCTCGGTCGCGAACTCGGCCTGCCCGAGGAGATGGTGGGGCGGCACCCGTTCCCCGGCCCGGGCCTCGCGATCCGCATTCCCGGCCAGCCGATCACCCGGGAAAACCTGGAAATTCTCAAGAAGGCCGACGCGATCTATCTCGAAGAGATCCGCAACGCCGGACTCTACGACGCGATCTGGCAGGCGTTCGCGGTGCTGTTGCCGGTGCGCACCGTCGGCGTGATGGGCGACGGCCGCTCCTACGACTACGCCTGCGCGTTGCGCGCCGTCACCTCGACCGATGGCATGACCGCCGACTTCTACCCCTTCGACATGACCTTCCTCTCCCGCGTCGCCAACCGCATCATCAACGAGGTCAAGGGCATCAACCGCGTCACCTACGACGTCACCTCGAAGCCCCCGGGGACGATCGAGTGGGAATGATTCAGGCCCGTCCGAACGCCGCCGAAATTGCGCTAGAGTTCGACATAAGCTACTGAAAACAAAAATAGAAATAGCCATCGACATTCGGTGGCTATCGGCATGTAGAGTTTCGCTCCGGCGGCCCGCCTGACGGACCTCCGTGATATTGCGGGGACGAATTTTTCAAAGTACCGTCACGGTCAATGAGGCTCGTGACGGTACTTTTTTCGTTTTAACACGTTGAAGATAAAAGGAAATATCTTCCACGAGCCCCAAAAATTGTGCTGACGGTACTTTTCAGGAGAGTAGGGATGCTGACGGACGCCGCCCTTAAGGCATTGAAACCAAAAGATAAAATCTACAAAATTGCGGACCGCGACGGGATGTATGTTCGCGTCATGCCGAGTGGTGCGATCTCGTTTCGCCTGGACTACAGGCTCAACGGCCGTCGGGAGACCGTCTATCTGGGGAGGTACGGACGCGATGGAATCTCGCTTGCCCGGGCCCGAGAGAAATGCATCGACGCGAGGCGCGCCATCGGAGAAGGTCGGTCGCCCGCGATAGAGAAGCAGCGCGAGAAGCGCCGCTTGAAAGAGGCAAAGAGCTTTGGCGAGTTCGGAGGGAAGTGGCTCACCGCCGCGCCAATGGCCGACAGCACGCGCGCCATGCGACGTTCTATTTTCGAGCGCGAGCTTCTGCCGGTCTGGCGCAATCGTCTGCTCACGGAAATCACGCCTGACGATCTAAGAGCCCACTGCGGCAAAATCGTTGAACGCGGCGCTCCGGCGACGGCTATCCACGTGCGAGACATTCTGAAGCAAATATACGGATTCGCGATCCTGCACGGTGAGAAAGTCAGCAACCCGGCTGACGAAGTGGGCCCGGCATCGATTGCCACGTTCGTGCCGAAGGACCGCTCTCTCTCGCCCTCTGAAATTCGAGTGATGCTAAAGCAGCTCGAGTACATCGCCACGCTTCCCACGATCCGTTTGGGAATGCGGCTCTACCTCCTCACGATGGTGCGCAAGAGCGAGTTGCAGGACGCGGTGTGGGACGAGGTAGACTTCGAGAATGCGGTCTGGACCATCCCGAAGGAGCGGATGAAGCGCTCGAAGGCGCATAACGTCTACCTGTCGCGGCAAGTGCTCGACATCATGATCGCCCTGAAGACCTGTGCGGGAAATTCAAAATACCTTCTGCCGTCGCGGTACGACGCGGATGCTCCGATGTCGCGCGCCACTTTCAACCGGGTAACCTACGCAGTCGTCGAACGGGCGAAGGCGGAAGGTTTGCCACTGGAGCCGTTTACGGTTCACGACCTGCGGCGGACTGGTTCGACTCTGCTGAACGAACTCGGCTTCAACAGCGACTGGATCGAAAAATGCCTGGCGCATGAGGACGGGCGCTCGTCGCGTGGCGTCTATAACAAGGCCGAATATGAGGTGCAGCGTCGGCACATGATGCAAGAGTGGTCGGATATCTTGGACGCCTGGGTCGATGGCAAGAAGTACGTGCCAACGCTTATCCCGCCGTCGATGCCGATCTTGGCGCCCGATCCTGCTCTTTGACCGGACGCGCTCGACGTTGTTTCACGTCAGGGCCGGGCGCACGGAGAATTGGTTTTGAGCGACGGGCCATGAGCCATGCCTGAACCTCGCCCAGATCCCAAACCACGCATCGTGGGGTCAAAGCAAAGCGTCGCGGAAATTCACCCCGCTGCTCCATTTCATAGATAGTGCTGTCAGCTAGCGGTACTATCTCTCGCAATTGCTGCCGCCTGATTGTTCTTCTGATGGGTGTGTTCGTCGTCGCTCTCATATTGGATCTCCTGTCGACTAGGAATGAGGAGATAGAAAGCGATAGGTCCAGAAAGATGAAGGCTTCAAATCGACCAGGCGGAAATATCGGGCTGTGGCGTGCAAATCGGACGGTGGCCCTCTCCTACAACCCGGCGCCTGCATCTGCGCCGCGGGTTGGTGTTCCTGAAAGGTGGCCGCCAGGGTGCGATGTGCATTGCGGGATTTGGCGTCGGAGAGAATCGAAAAGCACGAACTCGGAAGTCGCTGGCGATTATCGAGGCACTGCGCTGTTCGCCACGGAAGATCAAACGGCTAGCGGTAGGGACGAGGTCCAACTGCATCGTGGATGAGGGGCCGAACGGCTACGGCCGAGGGGCCGCTTTGCGCGGATCGTCCCTTACTACCGGCTCGAGGGAACGCCAGCCGCAGCCGCGTAGCGCTGCCTCCATCGCATAAAGCGCCATGAGCGTGACATGCCACCCGAAGCGGAATTTGAGCTGATGATAAGCCTCGACCGCACCCGGCCGCAGCAGCGTATCTTCGCTGCCGATACTGCCGGCGGCGCATAGGCTGGTTGTGTAACGCGGATGATTCAGTAGCGAGGCTGCACGCAACGGCAGGAGCGCCATAGGTGAACCTATTCGCGTGGGTCCCCCTTGAAAAAAAATTGCGCCGTTGATAGATAGTAATTGATCACTATCTTTTTTGGAGGTGCCCATGATCTCGCGACCGGCCTACCTTTCCGCAGAGGAGCGACGTGAGGTGACGGTTGAGACCGTCATCGACTTGGCGGCGGAGCAAAATCCTACAGACATCACGACTGGCGCGATCGCCAAGCGAATGGGTGTGACCCAAGGCGCCTTGTTCAGGCACTTCCCTTCCAAGGACGCCATTCTTCAGGCCGTCATGGAATGGGTATCAGAGCGCTTGCTCGCACGGATCGACAAGGCGACTTCCGCTGCCGTCTCTCCGCTTGACGCGCTGGAGGCTGCATTCATTGCGCATATCGAGTTTATCTCGGAGCATCCCGGCGTGCCCCGGATGCTGTTTGGAGAGCTGCAACGCGCCGAGCAGACTGTAGCCAAGCGCATGGCGCACACCTTGATCCAGCGTTATGGCGAGCGCCTCGGACGGCTCGTTGCGGAGGGCAAGGAGCGTGGCGAGTTGGCTGCCACGCTGGATGACAAGGCCGCCGTCACACTCTTCATCGGTACGATCCAGGGCCTTGTCATGCAATCCCTCATCGCCGGTGACGTCAAGCGCATCCGCGCCAGCGCCCCAGGAGCGTTCGCGCTATATCGACGCGCTGTCGAGGCGGCGAGATGACTTATCCGCATTTCTCGGCCGTCACATCTCCGCTTCGATCCCTCGAAGCTATGTTTGTGGCTGATATTGCCTATCTCGCGGATCATCCGAACATTCCACGCATGTTGCTGGGTGCGCTCGGCAGGACGAACAGTGCCGCACTCAGACTGATGATCGAGGCAGTTATCCAACGGTACGAACAGCGTCTCTCCAGCATAATCGAAGAGGCGCAGCAGTGCGGCGAAATACGAACCGCGATCGACAAAAAGATCGCTGCCCGTCTGTTCATAGCCGCTATCCAACATCTGGTGTTTAGAGCGCTGATCGTCGGGGATGTCGATAGTATCCGCGAGGCGGCTCCGGATGCCTTCAAATCATATCGTGCATGCATGGAGGCAAACCAGTGAAACTGCCTTCATTGCAGCGTCGCACATTGATGCTCATAGGCGTTGGCGCCGTGACTGCCGCCTTGTTTGGTTACGTGGTGCTGCGCTCCGGGCCGCTGGCGCCGGTCGCTGTCACAACCGCCGTCGTCGAGGCCCGCGCAATCTCGCCCGCACTATTTGGCATCGGCACGGTTGAAGCTCGTTTCTCTTACAAGATCGGCCCCACCTTCGCAGGCCGCGTCGCCACGATACATGTTGATGTGGGCGATAAGGTACGAGCCGGTCAGGTTCTGGCGGAAATGGACCCGGTGGACCTTGATGCTCGCATCGCAGCGCTCGATGCAGCGATCGGCCGGGCAGAAGCATCGATAAAGACCGCGGAAGCCCAGGTGGACGATGCGCTGGCACGCAAGGATTTCGCGCTTGCCCAGGCGAAACGCTATGAAGAACTCTGGAAGACCCGCGCCGTCAGCCAGGTCGCGGTGGAAACCAAGCGACAGGACAGCCAAGTGGCTGACGCAGTTCTCTTGGCCGCTCGGTCGAATCTCCTTGCGTCGCAACAGGATCTCCAACGCAATCGCGCCGACCGCGACGGCATGATCAAGCAGCGGGAAAATCTGGTGCTGTGTGCGCCGGTCGACGGGGTGATTGCAGCACGCAAGGCCGAACCGGGAACGACCATAGTTGCCGGCCAGGCAGTCATAGAAATGATCGACCCGAAGAATCTCTGGATCAATGCTCGGTTCGATCAAATTGCGGCAACGGGCCTACGGCAGGACCTGCCTGCCTCGATTGCATTGCGTTCACGCGCCGGCAAAGGCGTACCGGGACGAATCGCGCGCGTGGAAGTCCTCGCTGACGCAGTGACCGAAGAAAATCTGGCCAAGGTGCAATTCGACACGCTTCCCGAGCCGCTGCCTCCGATCGGAGAGTTGGCCGAGGTATCGGTCGCCCTGCCTGAGCTTGCCGCGTCGCCGGCAATCCCGAACGCTGCGATCCAGAATGTCGGCGGCAAATTGGGCGTCTGGAAAATCGAGGACGGGAAGATCCGCTTTACGGTCGTCCAACTCGGCGCTGCAGACCTGGAGGGAATCGTACAGGTCACAAAAGGCCTGAAGGTCGGCGATCAGATTGTTGTTTACAGCGCATCCAGATTGGCCAGTACGAGCCGTATTCGTGTAGCCGACAATCCCGCGGAGCTACTCAAATGATCAGCCTCGCCGGACGCGACATTCTGCATTCATGGGGCAAGTTCGTCTTCACGGGGGTCGGGCTTGGCCTCCTCATCGGTGTGACCTTCACCATGGCTGGCGTCTATCGAGGGATGGTCGACGACGGCAAGGTGCTGCTCGACAACAGCGGCGCCGATATGTGGGTCGTCCAGCAGAACACACTCGGCCCATATGCGGAATCCTCAAGCATCAACGATGACATCTATCGCGTGATCCTCGCGATCCCCGGCGTCGAGCGGGTCGCTAACGTAACCTACCTGACGATGCAGGTTCAAAAGGGAAACTCGGACGTACGTGCCATGGTGGTGGGCATCGCGCCGGGAGACATGGCGACACCCGGCTGGCCGCCGTTTCTTGTCGCGGGGCGGCAGATCACGCGCAGCCACTATGAGGCGGTGGCCGATGTCGCTACGGGGTTTTCCCTTGAGGACACGATCGTTATTCGACGAAACCATTATACAATTGTGGGCCTCACTCGGCGGACGGTATCGTCGGGTGGCGATCCGATGGTCTTCATCCCGCTGAAAGACGCGCAGGAAGCACAATTCCTCAAAGACAACGACTCCATAGTCCGTCAGCGCCGGCGCACCAGCGAAAATCCAGAGTTCAACCGGCCCTGGGTGCCTGGCTTGCTGGATGCAGTGATCGCCTCGCAAAACAGCAACCCTTACGTGAACGCAGTCCTGGTCCGCATCAAACCTGGCTATGACCCGGAGCGCATTGCAACTGACATAGCAAGGTGGAAGCGGCTGACGGTTTATACGCGACCCCAGATGGAAGAGATTCTGATTGGGAAACTCATCGCGACGTCCGCCAAGCAGATCGGCATGTTCCTCGCCATCCTGGCCATCGTCAGCGCCGCCATCGTCGCCTTCATCATCTACACGCTCACGATGGACAAGATACGCGAGATTGCCGTGCTGAAGCTGATCGGCACGCGCAATCGCACCATCGCGTCCATGATTCTGCAGCAGGCCGTTGTACTTGGATTGATCGGCTTCGTTGTCGGCAAGATCACGGCGACCTTCGCAGCACCTCTTTTCCCGAAATTCGTCCTTCTTCTTTCCGTCGACACGATGATCGGGCTCATCGCCGTCATCGTCATATGCGCACTTGCCAGCGTCGTCGCCATCCGCATGGCGCTCAAAGTCGATCCCGCCGAGGCGATCGGAGGCTGAGATGGGCAGCGGCGGAATCCTCATCGAAAAAATCAGGAAGCGGTATGGCAGTGGCGACACCGCGGTCGATGCCCTGAAGGACGTCAATATGCAGGTCGCACCCGGCGAGGTGGTCGGCCTGATCGGTCCGTCGGGATCGGGCAAGAGCACGTTGCTCAAAGCCTTGGGTGCCGTCATCGATCCGAGCGGCGGCCGCATGACCCTCGGCGACGAGGTGATCTATGAGGACGGCTGGAAAATTCCCGATCTTCGCGCGTTGCGGCGCGACAAGATCGGCTTCGTCTTCCAGGCGCCTTACCTCATCCCTTTTCTGGACGTCACCGACAATGTCGCTTTGCTGCCGATGCTGGCGGGCGTTCCCAATAATGAATCGCGCCAGCGCGCGCGTGAACTCCTGAAGGCTCTCGATGTCGAGCATCGCGCTGCCGCCATGCCATCGCAGCTATCCGGCGGAGAACAACAGCGGGTCGCGATTGCGCGCGGACTGGTCAACCGACCACCGGTTATTCTTGCGGATGAGCCGACCGCGCCGCTTGACAGCGTGCGTGCTCTGACCGTGATCCGCATCCTCAACGACATGGCAGTCAAATTTGGAACGGCCATTATCGTCGTTACTCATGACGAGAAGATCATCCCGACCTTCAAGCGCATCTATCACATCAGGGACGGCGTGACGCATGAAGAAGCAGGCGAGGGACGCGGCTTTGACTGACGGCACGACCGAACATGATCACCGCCATCCACCTCTTGCGGCAACTGGAAATCGGAAATCCAGCCGAGCGCAACAATGTGTTTGCGAGCTACGCAATCCCGCAAGCAACGGGCCGCCTGTCGGTAAAGCAGCTCGGCCTTGCTGGCCAAATACGAGCCGGAAGAACACTACAACGCGGTCAAGGCAACTGAAACGGCCTGCGCTCATCGGTAGTGCGCACGGGTTCCTACACATTCTCAGCCTTAGGAGCAGATAAATGGAGAAGCCAGAACGAAATCATCGTGGAAGCATACAAGAAAGGCGCTTCTTATTACCGATATCATTGCTCGCACTCGTCATGGCAACAGTCGCTTTGACTAACGCGAGCAAGGCGGAAGAGCCGTCCCCAGCCCATGAGATTACAGATGGACGTCCATGGAAGATGACGACAGACGATGGCCGCGTCGGAACCCTTGTGCTTTTTCAGAACGGCACGGGCAAAATGACGGGCGGACTCATGGACCTGTCCCCGAAGTGGCGGCCGACCCCGGATGGACTGTGCCTTAAACCCGGGGCACTGCTTCCCGAACGATGCGTGAAACTGGTTCGGTCCGGAAACGGGTATGTCGGCCTGAAAGGCGGCAAACAAGCCTTCAAATTGGAACGGTAGTGCTCACCTTCCAAAATGAATAAGGAGGAGAGGTCATGGTGTCTGTCTGGACATCAACTCCAGTAATTAAAGTACTTGCTGGAATCGCGGTCCTGTTCGGAATAGCCACGCTCGTTTCTGGAGGAAGTGCTCTTTTTGAGCTACATGGAACAGAAGATCCTACGGCACAGATTGTGCCCTTTGTATTGTATTTCAATTTTGCCGCCGGTTTTGCGTATATCGTCACCGGCGCTGGATTAATGCTGAAACGTGGGTGGGCGCCTGTATCTGCGGTGGCAATTGCTGTAGCGACCATCATAGTCTTTCTTGCTCTAGGTAGCTGGATATTGGCGGGCAACGCTTACGAAATGCGAACCGTTGTCGCCATGAGCCTGCGAACAGCGTTTTGGCTTAGTGTGAGCGCTGTTTCAGTAGTTCGGAGCCGTACCCTGGCGGTTCAATCAACGGATCAAGGGAATTCGCCGCCTGGCCATTCCATTTGTGATGCGGAAGCAACTGCGCACCAAGCCAACGACAATCGACCGTCGAATGAATAGTCTCATGGGGATATCCTTTGCTGGGGCGATACGATGGATGGTCTGGCCTGTCGTAGCCGTTGGGGTATCAGCGTGCGCTACGCGGCCTGATGCGAACTCTTTGACTGTCGGGTATGAAATATCGGAGCCATATCGGAAGGTGACGGTCATTACGGCAACCGACCGTCAACGAGATCTCGCCGGCATTGGATACACTGCGAAGAGATCACCGCGACTGCAGTTCGAACGCTTTACACTCGCGATACCACCCGCGCACAAGGAACCGGGCAAGGTTCAACTACAAATGCAGGCGAATTCCATGCAGACATATCCCGTCGCGGGGCGAGAGGCGATATCCGGCAAGGATATCAATATAACGGACGATACCCTTATCTATGTTCATGGATACAACTACAGCTTTCAGGAGTCATTGTTTCAGATTGCGGGGATTGTTGCGGACGGAGAGCTGAGAGAAGTTCCGATCCTTTTCAGTTGGCCATCCGAAGGGGCCGTTACCGGATACATTGCCGACAGGGATGCTGCGACATACGCACGGGATGATCTTGTGGAATTGCTGGGTCATCTTAAAAGTCAGCGCTCAAACGCGAATATCACGCTGTTTGGGCACAGCATGGGAGCGTGGTTAGTTGTCGAGGCACTTCGCCAACTCAAGCTCTCAGGTCACGAAGACGTGCTTCGCCGAATAAGCCAGGTGGTTTTGGCTGCTCCGGATATTGATATCGATCTTTTCAAGCGTCAGGTCGAAACGATTGGCCCGTTGGCGCGCCCTATCATCGTGCTCAATTCCACCGACGACCGGGAACTTGCTATCTCACGCCGCATTGGTGGCTTCCGCGTGCGAATGGGCTCAGTCGGTGAAGATAACGCTGCCGTCCAGGAGATGATTGCCAAAAATGCGATCCGAGTGATTGATCTATCGATGCTGCCCGCTCCAGACAGAACAAATCACAGTCGCTTCATCAAGCTAGCAGAAATCTTATCGAGATCGGGGAAGAGAAGGAAAACGCTTTTGGAGAGTGATTTAGGTGATGCATTGGAGCACGTAACCTTCACCAAGCGTATGATTGACTAGAAACCCGAGCTAACGCTTCGGCAGTTCTTCGAGACATCAACCATTCCAAATAAAATGCCGATGTTCAAATGCACACTGTTTAGGATATAAAGATAGTGACTTATTACTAGCTATCTCTGGACTATCGGAGCAACGGCCAGAAGCTAACGACCTATTGAAAAGGAAAAACTCGAAGAAAGGCGGGGAGGAGAATGCGTTGCAGATGCTGCTTGATGCGCCACAGATGTGTTTGAACGACTACTCCAGCCTTGAACCCATCAAACGGGAGTTCTCGTCTCTAGCCGCGCAGGCTCGACTCTGGTTCTCGGCCTTGGCGCCCGCTTCGTCGCTCTCGTGCTGTTGGTGATGACCGCGTCGTTCAGCTCACCGTCCCCGAGGGGTGGGCAAATTTCCATCTGCCGTGGGCGTCGATGGCGCTCGCTATCATGGCGTCGGGGCACGGACCGGCTGTCCTTGGATACGGTCATTGCCATCGTCTCAAAACGCGAATTCAGGAAGACGAAATAACCTGCCAGTGCCTTCGTGGATCTATCGGACGAAAATCATAAGGCCCACGCTTAGACCGACTCGACATCAGATATCGGGTCGGAATCTACCAATGAAGGATCCGACAGCCGAGGACGAAATTGCGACGCACAGTGAATCAGCCGCCGGCTCACAGAGTCGATCGAACTTTAATCGTCTTACATCCGCCTCATGGTTGAGGCGGACCATGGTCGGGACGGTCGATGATGCTTGATCGTAGTTTTGGAAGCTCGACCGGCTCCACGGAATACTTGAGACGATCGATGATCGAACTCCGTCAGATCCGGTATTTCCTCGCAGCGGCTGAGCATAGCAGTTTTCGTAAGGCCGCCTCGGCCCTCGGGATTCAGGAGTCGGCGATCAGCCGCCGCATCCGAGATCTTGAGGACCACTTGGGAGCGTCGCTGTTTCAGCGACACAATGGTGGTGTCTTCCTGACTCTGGCTGGACAGCGCTTCGTGCGCCACGCGCGCAAAGCGCTTCGGCAACTCGAGCAAGGCGCGAAGGACGTGGCCACGATAGGGCGCTCCGAAGACGGTCGCATCAAGATCGGAATCTTTTCTTCACTGGCCTCTGGATTCCTCTGGGACTTGCTGCGCGCCTACGATAAGGGGCACGCGCAGGTTCGGATCGAATTGATCGATGGCAATCCGGCGGATCATGTTTCGGCAATCCGACAGCTCCGACTTGACGTCGCATTCATCACAGGGACCTCGCCGTGGTCCGACTGCGAAATCGAGCAGCTCTGGTCGGAGCGGGTATTTGTTGTCCTTCCCTCGGACCACCCTCTCTGCTGGAAAGGAGAATTTGACTGGCACGACCTCGTCGGCGAGCGGTTCATCGTAAGCGACGGAGCGCCTGGACCGGAGATTCACGACTACTTGGTTCAGCGTCTCGCTGATTTGGGGCGGCACCCGGAAATCCACACTCATTCCGTCGGTCGAGACAACTTGCTGTCGCTCGTAGCTATCGGCCGAGGCCTCACTGTCATGAGCGAGGCGGGAACAGCAGCGCAATTTCCGGGGATCGTGTACCGGCGTCTAGCAAACGAGGTCTTACCTTTTTGCGCGGTATGGTCACCCCGGAATGACAATCCAGCTTGCCGCCGGCTGCTTAGCCTTGCGCGGTCAATGTCTCGATCGGCCGGAACGGTGCTCATTCCGGCGCTCTCGGCGATACTCTGGACTTCCTCGCTGTCGCAAATCCCCGATCCGTGGCTATGAACCGCTCCAGCATCGGGACGATCAAGCGAAGCGGATCGGCCGACGGCTGCCCAGTTTCGCGGCTGAGGATCTCGGCATAGGCGACGAGATCGCGGTGAAGGCTTGCGGGCAGCTCCACAGTCACCTTCACCGGCTTGTCGTCGACGATCGGCCCCAATTTCAGCTTGGCCATCTCAGCCTCCATAGGGTTCGAGCACAAGATCGCGCGTGACGATGACGCGAACCGGATACCCCGGCCGGATTGTGAGCGTCGGAGCGATGTTGAGCTGGCGCTGCACGATCTGCTGGCCGGTCTGATTGATGCTGTCTGATGCGCCGTTGCGGAGCGCACGGACAATATCGCTCTCCTGTCCGGATGTGCCGGCCTCGGCTCCTACGCTGAGGAGCGTGGAAAGCGCAGCGGCCTTGAAGAGTTCGCCCCAGTGATAGTCGACACCATCCTCGAGGCCGGCATAGCCCTCGGCGTCCGCACCAGGCTGGCGCTCAAGAACGATAGAGCGGCCATTGGGGAAGATCAGCCGATTCCAGACGAGGAGTATGCGCCGCTGACCGAAGCCGACGCCGCTGTCATACTGCCCGACGACGCGCGTGCCCTGGGGCACGAGCAGGATCTTGCCGGTCGGGCTATCATAGATGTTCTCCGTCACCTGCGCGGTGATCTGACCTGGCAGGTCGGAGCGGATGCCGGTGATGAGGGCGGCTGCGATCACAGCGCCCGCCTGCAGGACGTTCTTCGAGGCCGGCGCCGCAACGCGATCGGGCGAGACGGTGCGCTTGTCGGGCGCCTGGTTGAGGAATGCGAGCTGGCGGTCCTGCGCCGAGGGCGTCGCCGGTTGTGGCGCGAGGCCGAGGCTCGCGAGATCGACCGGGGGCGTGGCGGTCGCGGAAGGTTGTGCCGAGGCCGCAGCACTGGCGGGCCGCGTCTCGGTCGAGGCGAACAGCCGTGCGGTCCGCGCAGCCTCCAGCTCCTGGGCCCGGCGTTGTTCCTCCGGACTTGGCCCCACGGGGCCTGTCGCCGGCACGCCGATTGCCGGCACGGGAGCGCCATTCTGCGCATTGAGGATTGGTCGGCCAAGATCGCCGGGCAGCGGCGGGCCGAGCTTCGGAACGCCGGAATAATCCTTCGGCAAGCCGGCCAGGCCATCCGGCGTCGAGCGGTTGTCCGTCGAGTACAGCTCCTGGCCTTGGCCGCCATGACGGATCTGAAGCGCGTAGATCAGCGCCCCGCCCACGCCGAAGCTTGCAGCGAGCCCCAGACCAGCCAGCACCTTGCGAGACAGGCGGGTCACGCGCGGCGGTTCGGCGCGCAGCCGCATCGTCGCAGCAGGCTCGCCGGTCAGCGGCCGGGTGTCATCATCGTCGGCCGGCTGAGGCTGGGGCGTCGAACCCAGCGCCCGACCTTCTTCCTTTTCGGGATCGCGTTCGTTGCTCACGATGCCGGCCTCCCGTCCGTTCGAGAGATGCGGACGCGCTTCTGGCTCTTGCCCGCGCCGAACCGCAATTCGGCGGCGGCGAACAAGCGATCCACGATCATGTAGTTGCCGCGCACACGGTAGTTTACCAGCTCGGAGGTGTCGCCCTCCGGCCCGACCACGAACAGCGGCGGCATCTCGCCCTGGCCAATGCCGCGCGGAAATTCGATGAACACCTGTTTCCCGTCATCGAAGGCGCGCAGCGGGCGCCACGGCGCGCGGTTGCCCGTCACCTCGTAGCGGAAATTGACGCGCGCGAGATCGATGCCGCTGGAGATAGGCTGCACGGCCTCGGCCTGTTGGTTTTGACGGCGCAGCGCGATGAGCTGGTCCTGCGGATATTGCCAGGACACCGACGCCATGTAGGTCGAAGGCGTTGCGCGCAGCTCCATGTGGTAGGTGCGCCGGTCCGTGTTGATGACGAGATTCGTCATCAGCTCGGCGCGGGTGGGCTTCACGAGGATATGGATCTGCTTGGCCGCGCCGATGCCGCTCTCGGTATCGCCGATGATCCAGCGCACGGTGTCGCCGGCGGCGACGGGACCGGAACCGACGAGCTGCTCGCCGGGCTGAAGCGCGATGTCGGTGATCTGCCCCGGTGACGCGTAGACCTGATAGAGCGCGCCATCGACGAAAGGATAGACCTGCATCGAGTTGATGAAGCCGTTGCGGACGGGTTGGACGCGCGCGGCGGCGTTGGCCTGGTTTACGCGCGCGGCGGGATCGGCCGGTTCCGGCTCGGGCTTGCCGTCCTTGCCGTCCTTGCCGACCGGCTTCAACTGGCCGGGCAGCGGGAGCGGCTTCGGCAACTCCACGACCCGCACGGGCTTCGGCGGATCGGCAGCGATGACAGCGGGCGCGGCATCGTCATAGGAAATCTCGGGCGGCGGCGTGTGTCCGGCACAGCCAGCGAGCGCCAACGTGCAAAGCAGGAGAAGCGGCAAGCCGGATTTGCGGAAACCCGGAACGGCACGGTTGAGGAAAGCCGGCCTCCCGGCTTTGCGGAAGGTCGGTGTCATTGTCCAAGCTCCTTCGACCAGTTGATGGCATTGATGTAGATTCCGAGGGGATTCTTCCGCAGCGTGTCGGCGTCACGAGGGGGCTGCACGACAGCGGTGAGGATGGCGGACCAGCGCTCGGTGGAAGCCAGCGAGCCGTCCTGATAGCGGCGCTCGATCCAGGCGATGCGGAAGCTCGACGGCGAGGCGCGGATGACCGAGGACACCTCGATCGCGATCTGCTGCTTGCCGACCTTGGTGAAGGGATCGTTCGCGCGCGCATAGTCGTTGAGCGCGAGCGCGCCGCCCTGTGTCGTGAAATCATAGGCGCGCAACCAATTCTGCCGCACGATGATCGGATCGGCGGGAATCGAGCGGACCTGCTCGATGAAGCGCGCCAGGTAGAAGGCGATCTGCGGATCGTTTGGCTGATAGTCGGCGGTCGCCGGCGCGACCGCCCGCGCCTGGCCGAGCCGATCGACTTGCACCACCCAGGGCACGATCGAGCCGTTGGCGGATTGCCAGACCAGCGCGGCCGAAAGCCCGCCCGCGAGCGCCAGCGAGCCGAACGCCATGAAGCGCCAGTTGCGGGCCTGAACGCGGGCGGAGCCGATACGATCGTCCCAGATCTGAGCGGCGCGCTGATAGGGCGTCTCGGGCTGCGGGGCTTTGCCGTAATGGGTGGATGGTCGTTTGAACATGGTCAGTCGCTTTCGGAAAGGTTGACGGAGGAGCCGCCGCCGTGGCTATCGCCACTGCGCACGGCGTGGGCCGCCGCCGAGACGCCGTGGGACATTTGCTGCGAGCGCTTCATGCGCTTCGCCCAGGCCGGTGGACCGTCGCTGGCAGAGGGCGCGGCTCCCGGAGATGCTGCCTCGGCAGCGGTTGTCGTCGCAGCGCTGGATGCGCCCTTGGCCATCTCCGTCGCGGCCTGGCCACCGGCCTGGTAGCTCTGCTTCAGGCTGTCGGCGGCACGACCGGCTGCGCGCTTCAACGGTGAGACGGCTGCCTTCGCGCCGGTGCTGGCAACGCTGCCGAGGCCCGAGGCGACACCCGATGCACCCGACTGTCCGGCTGCGCCGAGGCTGTAGGAGGTGGAGGCTCCGCCGGCGAGGGCTGCGCCGCCACGCGCGGCGGCGGCAGCGCCGCCAGCAAGGGCAGCGCCGCCTGACACGACGGCGCCGGTGGCGCCCGCGCCCGCTGCGACAACGCCGCCGGCGGCAAGACCAGTGCCAACGGCCGCGCCGGCGCCGAGCTGCGGGCCACCGGAGATGAGACCGTTGGCGATGCCGGGGCCGAAGATGCCGAGACCGAGCAGCGACAGCGCGGCGAGCACGATCGCCATGGCGTCGTCGATCGATGGCGTGTTGCCGCCAAAGCCCGAGGTGAACTCGGAGAACAGCGTCGAGCCGATGCCGATGATGACGGCGAGCACCAGCACCTTGATGCCGGAAGAGATGACGTTGCCCAGCACGCGCTCGGCCATGAAGGCGGATTTGCCGAACAGGCCGAAGGGAATGAGGACGAAGCCGGCGAGCGTGGTCAGCTTGAACTCGATCAGGGTGACGAAGAGCTGGATCGCGAGGATGAAAAACGCCAGCAGCACCAGCGCCCAGGCGAAAAACATGCAGGCGATCTGGATGAAGTTCTCGAAAAACGACCAGTAGCCCATGAGGCTGGAGATGGAGTCGAGCAGCGGGCGGCCGGCATCAAGACCGGTCTGCGCCACCTTGCCGGGGCGCATGAGATCGCTGACAGCAAAGCCGGTGCCCGACGCCTTCAGGCCGAGGCCCGCGAAGCTCTCGAAGACGATGCGGGCGAGATTGTTCCAGTTGGAGATCAGGTAGGCGAAGACACCGACGAAGAGCGTCTTCTTGACCAGCCTCGCCATGATGTCGTCGTCGGCGCCCCACGACCAGAAGAGCGCGGCGAGCGTGACGTCGATGACGATCAAGGTGGTGGCGATGAAACCGACTTCGCCGCCGAGAAGCCCGAATCCGCTGTCGATGTAGCGGGTGAAGACCTCAAGGAAATGGTCGATGACGCCGGTGCCGCCCATGTCAGCGAACCTCCGGCCGGGCGGGCTCGGCCTGCATCGCAGGCTCGGTCACGCCCGCTAGCGCAGTGTCTTTGTGGATGGGATCAGCCGACGTGGGCGCACTTGGAAACAGCGTGGTCGGCGCGACCGGCGACGTTGATGAAACCGGAGCCGGCCGGCCGAGGAAGCGGCGCCGGTTCTCTGCCCATGCCTTCAGGCAATTGGGATCGCGCGTGCCAGCCTCGCCGATCTCGGAACAGCGAAGCAGTTCCGTGGCGAGAGGATCTGGTACTGTGACCGGACGGCCCTGCGTCGAGAGGACGTCCATCGAAATGTCCTTGCGGTTCATCTCGATCGCGGTCGCCGTGATGGCGACCGCGATGAAGACGATGGCGCCGACGCGAGCAAGGGTCTTGCCGTCCATCGTGCCAGCCTCAGTTGCCGCTGTTCGGGAACATGCGGGCGTTGCCGGGCTGATAGCCCGAGCCTGGCGTCAGGAAGCGCCGGCGCTGCTCGCGGCCCTGTTCTGCGGCGGCGGCCTGCTCGGCCGATTGCAAGGCTTGCGCTCGACCGTTGGCCGCCACGACGGCGGTGAGATCCGCGAGTTGCTGCGCCTGGAGCGCGAGGAGTTGGTTGCCGGCCTGCGTCGCCTGCAGCGCGCCGGTCGCGCCCTGGCTCTGGCCGATCAGTGCGGACATCTGCGTGCGGTTGGTGTCGATGTTGCCGACGACGCCCGCCTGCACGCGCATTGCATCTTGGAGGCCGCCGACCGTGTTCTGCCAGCGCCAGCGGGCATCGGTGACGAGCTGCCGGTCGGAGGCCGACAGCGAGACGTTCCCGTATTTCTGCTGGAACATCCGGTCGATCTGCTGGACGTCATAGGCGATGTTCTGCGCCTGCTGGAGGAGCTGCTGCGTGCGCTGAACAGACTGCTGAAGCTGTTGCAGCGAGGAGTACGGCAGGTTCGCGAGATTGCGGGCCTGGTTGATCAGCATCTGCGCTTCGTTCTGAAGCGAGGTAATCTGGTTGGTGATCTGCTGGAGCGAGCGCGCCGCCGTCAGCACGTTCTGCGCATAGTTCGACGGATCAAATACGATGATGGCGTGCGCGGGCGTCGCGAGCATGGGCGCGAGCGCAACGGGGGCGGTCAGCAGCGCGGCAGCAAAACGCGCTGCGCGAGAATGGCGCAGTTTCATTGGGACGTCTCCTTGCTGGTGAGCGTGGGGATGAGATCGGCGGCCCAACCGACTTCACGGTGATCGAGCCAGGCGGCGAGGAAGCCATCGCGGCCGTGTTCGGCGACGATGCGGGCAATTGCCGCCTGGTCGGTCTTCGACGACGCGGCGCAGAGCGCGAGCGCGACATCGGACAGGCCGAGCTCGAACAGTCGGTTGCCGCGTCGCGACTGGCAGTAGTAGTCGCGCTTCGGCATCGCCCGCACGATGATCTCGATCTGGCGGTCGTTGAGGCCGAAGCGCCGATAGATCGCCGTGATCTGCGGCTCGATCGCGCGCTCGTTCGGCAGCAGGAGCCGGGTCTGGCAGCTTTCGATGATAGCGGGCGCGATGGCCGAGCCGTCGATGTCGCTGAGCGATTGCGTGGCGAAAATGACGCTGGCGTTCTTCTTGCGCAGCGTCTTCAGCCATTCGCGGAGCTGGCCGGCGAAGCCGTCATCGTCCAGCGCCAGCCAGCCCTCGTCGATGATGAGAAGAGTCGGCGAACCGTCGAGCCGATCTTCGATCCGATGGAAGAGGTAGGAGAGAACCGCGGGCGCCGCGCCGGTGCCGATCAGCCCTTCGGTCTCGAACGCTTGAACGGACGCGGAGCCAAGATACTCGCACTCAGCATCGAGCAGCCGGCCGTAGGGACCGCCGACGCAATACGGCCTGAGCGCTTGCTTGAGATCGTTCGACTGGAGCAGCACGACCAAGCCAGTGATCGTGCGCTCCTCGACGGGCGCTGATGCCAGCGAGGTCAGCGCCGTCCAGATATGCTCCTTCACCTCGGGCGTGATCGCTACGCCCTCGCGGGTCAGGATCGATACGATCCAGTCGCCCGCCCAGGCGCGCTCGGGCACGTCGTGAACGCGAGCGAGCGGTTGAAGGCTGACGCTATCGGTCGCGTCGTCGCTGAGATCGCCGCCGAGGTCATGCCAATCGCCGCCCATGCCGAGCGCCGCCGCGCGGATCGAGCCGCCGAAGTCGAAGGCGAAGACTTGGGCGCGGGCATAGCGTCGGAACTGCAGCGCCATCAGCGCCAGCAGGACCGACTTGCCGGCGCCGGTCGGGCCGACGATCAGCGTGTGACCAACGTCGCCGACGTGAAGCGAAAGCCGGAACGGGGTCGAGCCTTCGGTCTTGCCGAAGAGCAGAGGGGGCGCTGCAAAATGCTCGTCCCGTTCCGGCCCCGCCCACACCGCTGACAGCGGGATCATGTGGGCGAGATTGAGAGTGGAAATCGGAGGCTGGCGGACGTTCGCGTAGACGTGGCCGGGCAACGAGCCGAGCCAGGCGTCCACCGCGTTGATGGTCTCGGCCATGGCGGTGAAGTCGCGACCCTGGATGATCTTCTCGACCAGCCGCAGCTTCTCGTCGGCTATGCGCGGATCATCATCCCACACCGTCACCGTCGCGGTGACATAGGCCATGCCGGCATAGTCGGCGCCGAGTTCCTGCAGCGCCATGTCGGCGTCGGCGGCCTTGTTCGCGGCGTCGGTGTCCACGAGGACGGACGCTTCGTTGGTCATCACCTCCTTGAGGATCGCGGCGATCGACTTGCGCTTGGCGAACCACTGCCGCCGAATCTTGGTTAGCAGCTTGGTGGCGTCGGTCTTGTCGAGCAGGATCGCGCGCGTCGACCAGCGATACGGAAATGCGAGACGGTTCAGCTCGTCGAGCAGGCCAGGTGTCGTCGCCGTCGGAAAGCCGGTGACTGTGAGGATGCGCAGATGCGACGTACCAAGGCGCGGCTCGAGTCCGCCAGTGAGTGGCTGGTCGGCGAGCAGCGCGTCGAGATAGATCGGCGTTTCGGGGACGCGGACCCGATGCCGCTTCGTTGAGACGCAGCCGTGGAGATAGGTGAGCGTCTCCGCGTCATCGAGCCAGCGGCATTCCGGCATGAAGGCTTCGACCAGGCGCAGGATGCGATCGGTGCGATCGGCGAAGCCGGTCATCACCTCGTTGGGGTCGAGGCCCGACTTTTCCCGCCCCTCGTAGAGCCAAGATTCTGCACGCGCGGCGTCTTCGGCCGGCGGCAGATAGGTGAAGGTCAGGAAATAGCTCGACTCGAAATGCGCACCGGCTTCCTTGAAATCGGCCTTGCGTTCGGCATCGACCAGCGCCGACGCAGGATCGGGAAAGCGGCTGTCGGGATAGCGGTTCGAGGCATGGCGCTGCGCCTCGACGAAGATCGCCCAGCCGGAGCCGAGGCGACGGAAGGCATTGTTGAGGCGGCCGGCGACGGCGACCAACTCGGCCGGGACGGCGCTGTCGAGATCGGGGCCGCGAAACCGGGCGGTGCGCTGGAAGCTGCCGTCCTTGTTGAGGACGATGCCCGCGCCGACCAATGCCACCCAGGGCAGGAAGTCGGCGAGCCGGCTGTTGCGGTTGCGATATTCGGCGAGGTTCATCATCAGCGCGTTTCCCGTCAGACCGAGAGGTGCGCGGGGACGCGCAGATGGCGGCGCACCACGTCGACGAAGAGCGGATCGCGCTTCGCCGCCCAAACGGCCGCGACATGGCCGATCGCCCAGATGGCGATGCCGACCAGCCAGAGGCGCAGCCCCAGTCCGACGGCGCCAGCGAGCGTCCCGTTCATGATGGCGATGGCGCGCGGCGCGCCGCCGAGCAGGATCGGCTCGGTCAGCGCCCGGTGAACGGGGACCGTGTAACCCGGGGCTTCGCCGCCCTGTTCGACAACGCCCGTCATCAGACCAGCGCCCCGCCGCCGAACGAGAAGAACGACAGGAAGAAGCTCGACGCAGCGAAGGCGATCGAGAGACCGAACACGATCTGGATCAGCCGCCGGAAGCCGCCGGACGTGTCGCCGAAGGCGAGCGTCAGGCCGGTGACGATGATGATGATCACCGCGATGATCTTGGCCACGGGGCCTTCGATCGACTGCAGGATCTGTTGCAGCGGTTGCTCCCACGGCATCGACGAGCCGGAGGCGTGGGCGGGCGCGGCCATCACTACCGACAGCGTGACGACGGACACGGTCATGGCGAGGCGTTGACGCACTTGATGTAGGCGCATCGGGTGCAGGCGTTCGATCACAGACTTTCTCCTTCAGGGCTTGGGGTGAGCAGGGTCGGGCCGCCGTCGCCCTCGATGACGGCCGGCGCGATGCGATAGTCGCCGTCGGGGCCGAGGCCCTCGACGCGTGCGAGTTCGGAAAGCCGGCGCGCGGAGCCGCGACCGGAGAGGACCGCAACGATGTCGATCGTCTCCGCGATCAGCGCACGCGGGACAGTGACCACAGCCTCCTGGATGAGCTGCTCCATCCGGCGCAGCGCACCGATCGCGCTGCCGGCGTGGATCGTGCCGACGCCGCCGGGATGGCCGGTGCCCCATGCTTTGAGCAGTTCCAGCGCTTCGGCTCCGCGCACCTCACCGACCGGAATGCGATCCGGGCGCAGGCGCAGCGACGAGCGAACGAGATCGGAGAGCGAGGCGACGCCGTCTTTGGTGCGCATCGCCACGAGATTCGGCGCGGCGCATTGCAGCTCGCGCGTATCCTCTATGATGACGACGCGATCGGCAGTCTTCGCGACCTCGGCGAGCAGCGCGTTGGTGAGCGTGGTCTTGCCGGTGGATGTGCCGCCGACGACGAGAATGTTGGCGCGAGACGCTACGCCCTGGCGCAGTGTCTCGGCCTGTCCGCTCGACATGATCCCGGCGACAACGTAATCGTCGAGCGTGAACACCGCGACAGCGGGCTTGCGGATCGCGAAGGCCGGCGCTGCGACAACTGGCGGCAGCAGGCCCTCGAACCGCTCTCCCGTTTCGGGCAGCTCGGCCGAGACACGCGGTGCGCCAGGATGGACTTCGGCGCCGACATGGTGCGCGACCAGGCGAACGATGCGTTCGCCGTCCGTCGCCGACAGACGCTCACCTGTGTCGGAAAGACCTTCGGACAGGCGGTCGATCCAGAGCCGCCCGTCGGGGTTGAGCATCACTTCAACGATGCTGGCGTCGTCGAGATAGCGGGCGATCGCAGGTCCGAGCGCGGTGCGCAGCATCCGCGCGCCGCGCGCGATACCTTCCGCATGTTGATGTGAAGCCGCCACATGACCCCCGATTCCATCGGGGTCGAGACAGTCCTTCCCCGGACGGGGATGATTAAAAGGGCCTGATTTTGGGCCGATTCAACAAAGATTCATCGGCGTAGTAGTGTAGCGTGCAAATACAGGAGAACGGCGGTGCGGGATTTCGGGTAGCGCGAGGTGAGCGATCAATGACGGCGAATATCGGCGATGGGAGAACCGACTCAGCGACGCGATTCATCGCCGCCAGCGCGGACGTGATCTATCGTGCGTTTGTTGACCCTAAGACATGGCCGCAGTGGCTTCCGCCGGATGGCATGACCGGCCAGATCTACGAGTTCGACGCCCGGCCAGGTGGCACCTACAAGATGGCGCTGACCTATCGCGGGGATCATCCGAGCGCAGGCAAGACCTCCGACGACACTGATGTCGTCGAAGGTCGCTTTGCAGAGCTGGTCCCGAATCATCGCGTCGTTCAGATCGTGACGTTTCAGTCCGATGATCCGGCTTTCGCCGGCGAGATGCGGATGACGTGGAGCCTATCGCCCGCGGCCGGCGGCACTGATGTCTCGATCATCGCCGAGAATGTGCCGATCGGAATAAGCAAAGCGGACCACGATGTCGGGCTTCGTTCGACCCTCGAAAACCTAGCGCGATTTGTCGAAGGATGATCTTACGCCGATCCGGTTGGATTGACGGCGACACACTATGACTCACCGTCGGCGGCGACATCCTCGGAAATCTCCTGCCGTAGCTTCGGCCCCTTCGCGAGGCGGCGGCCGAGCGCGGTGACGAATTGATCGTAGCGCTCGCCGGCCTTCGCACGTGCAGCCTGCGCGGCAGGCTCCGGCAAGGCCGGGGTGGTCGCGACCCAAAACCGCACGAACAACGCCAGCATCTCGACGGAGATGCCGACATCGCGTTCCATCCGCGTCATGCGGCGATCAAGTTGGTCGAGGCGCTTGGTGATGGCGGCCTCCTGTCGTTCAGCCGCATCCGGGGAGAGGAAGGATTCGATGGCGGCTTCCGCGATCAGCGATCGCGAGTGATCGCGTCGCGCCGCATGCTCGGTAAGTCGGCGCATCACGGCCGGATCGAGATAGACGGACAGGCGCAGTTTCTTCGCGGATTTCGTCATGGCGACCTAAAGCTCCATGCCGTCACCGGGATCGAGCGACACCTGACGCGCCACACCCTGCATCAGCCGGTTCATCCGGCTATTGCGGGCGGCGTCATCCTCGGCGTCATCGGCAAGGCCTATCTCGAACTCGTTCTCGATCGGCGCCTTCTTCTCGACAGGCTTCACGCGGCTCAGTTCGGGCTGCTGGCGACGCTCGGACTCGGTCGGATCTTCGTCGCCTGTCTCCGTCTCGGATTTCGCCGCGGCGACCACAGGCCGAGCCGGAAGCGGCAGCCTGGTCCAATCGTCAGCATGACCCTGTTTCGGTTGCGCGAGCGCAGGCGGCGGCAGGATGCGTTCCTTGAAGCGGGCATCCTCATAGTAGCGCGCCTTCTTTGCCCGGATCGGCGGCGTGCCCGCGACCATGACGATCTCGTCGGTCGGCGGGAGCTGCATGATCTCGCCGGGGGTGAGCAACTGGCGGGCCGTCTCGGATCGGGAGACCATCAGATGCCCGAGCCAAGGCGAGAGCCGATGCCCCGCATAGTTCCGCATCGCCTTCATCTCGGTCGCGGTGCCGAGCGCGTCGGACACGCGCTTGGCGGTGCGCTCGTCGTTGGTCGCGAAGCTGACGCGCACATGGCAATTGTCGAGAATCGAGTTGTTCGCGCCGTATGCCTTTTCGATCTGGTTGAGCGACTGAGCAATGAGGAAGCTTTTCAGCCCATAGCCAGCCATGAACGCCAGCGCCGACTCGAAGAAGTCGAGACGGCCGAGCGCCGGGAGCTCGTCCAACATCAGCAAGAGGCGATGGCGACCGGCCTTCGCCTGCAGATCCTCCGTCAGGCGGCGGCCGACCTGATTGAGGATCAGGCGGATCAGCGGTTTGGTGCGATTGATGTCGGAGGGCGGCACCACGAGGTAGAGAGTCGTCGGGTGCTTCCCGCCCACGATGTCGGTGATGCGCCAGTCGCACCGCCGCGTCACCTCGGCCACGACGGGATCGCGATAGAGACCGAGGAATGACATGGCGGTACTGAGGACGCCCGACCGTTCATTATCGCTCTTATTGAGCAGCTCGCGCGCGGCGCTGGTGATGACGGGATGCGGTCCCGCCTCGCCGAGATGCGCCGTCTTCATCATCGCCGCCAGCGTCGACTCGATCGGCCGCTTCGGATCGGAGAGGAACGCCGCGACACCGGCGAGCGTCTTATCCTCTTCCGCATAGAGGACATGGAGGATCGCGCCGACCAGCAGCGCATGGCTGGTCTTTTCCCAGTGGTTGCGCTTCTCCAATGAGCCTTCGGGATCGACCAGGATGTCGGCGATGTTCTGAACGTCGCGGACTTCCCATTCGCCACGGCGTACCTCGAGCAGCGGATTGTAGGCTGACGATTTGGTGTTGGTCGGATCGAACAGCAGCACGCGACCATGCTTGGCGCGGAAGCCGGCCGTCAGCGTCCAGTTCTCGCCCTTGATGTCGTGGACGATGGCCGAGCCCGGCCAGGTCAGCAGCGACGGCACAACCAGGCCGACACCTTTGCCGCTGCGGGTCGGCGCGAAGCACAGCACATGCTCCGGCCCGTCATGGCGGAGATAGTCGCGATCATATCGGCCGAGCACGACGCCATCGGCGCCGAGCAGACCGGCGGCCTGCACCTCCTGCCGTTCGGCCCAGCGCGCCGACCCATAGGTCTCGACCTTCTTGGCCTCGCGCGCGCGCCAGACCGACATACCGATGGCTACCGCGATCGAGATGAAGCCGCCCGACGCCGCGATGTAGGCGCCCTCGACAAAGATCGCCGGCGCATAGGCATCGAAGCCATACCACCACCAGAAGAAGGACGGTGGCGGATAGAAGGGAAAATCGAACAGCCGGAACCACGGCTGTCCAAGCTCGGGCTGGAAGGCCAGGCGCCAGGCCACCCATTCGGTCGCGCCCCAGGTCGTGACCAGCACGATGGCGAAGACGGTGAGAATCTGGCCCCAGAGAATTTTCGTAGCGGACATAGCGATGGGTCTTTCTGCGAGGGATCAGAGGCCGAGGCCGCGCTTACGGCCGAAGCTCCAGTCGATGCCGCCGTCATCGCGGGCGACGCCGGAGACGTGTTTGCCGAGCTGCTTTTCAAGGGAGGGCGTCCACGGCACGAGCTGGAAGCCGAGGCCGTCGTCGAGCATGGCGAACCGGCCCGAGGCGAGCGCGAAGCGCTGACGGTAGGAGCCGGCGACGTATTCGCCGCTGGCCGCCCGATTGAACGGCTGGCCGGTCTCGGCGGCGAGCTTGTCGCCGAGCGCCTCAAGCTCGCGGCGGCGCAGCGTGTCGATCAGGTTGCGGGTGAAGGTAACACGCTGGCCATGACGCTCGCCGAAGCCCTGTCCGACCAGGTGATCGGCGCGGCGCTCCAACGCCTGTCGAACTTCAGCGCCGAAGCCGCCCTCGGACAGCGCAGCCGGCTCGCGGGCGATGTTCTGCCGGTCGAGCCAGGTTGCGCCTGACGCGGTGATCTGGCGGTCGATATCGAGATCGGAGCGGATGGCGATCGCCACGCGCCGCTGCCCTTGAGCGTCGTCGAACCTGCGCAGCTCGACGATCGAGCCGGGCGCGCTGTCGCCGGCCGCATCTAGGTCGGGCAGCTTGATATGATGGGTGCGGCCATCGACACCATCGACCACGGCATAGGCCGTGCCCTTCAGCTCGTCGTCGAGGCCGCGATCGACCAGCCGACCGATGATCGGCGTGTCGAGACTCTCTGCCGCCAGCACATAGCTGGCCGAGCCGCGCTCGATGCCGCGTTCCGTCAGCGCGCGGTGCATCCGCTTGATGATGTCACCGCGCTCGCCGAGCTCGCGCAGCGTCGCCTCGGCCCTGCCGTCGATCATCCATTGGCCGGGGCCGACCTGCTCGGCGAGGCCAAGGGCTTCCAGCTTGCGAAGCCGCCCAACCTTCAGCGTGTGATATTCGTCAGGCCGGGTGTTTGGATCGAGCGCCATGTCGATAACGCCTCCCTCGTGGCCATCGCGAACAAGTTGCCGATCGAGCTGGGTCCAGCGCTCCGCCTCGACCTGGCGTTCCAGATTGCGGCGGATGTCGAGGTCGGTGCGCGGCCCCAGTTCCTGCGTGACGAGATCGGCCGCGCGGGCACGCATCCCTTCCTTGATGTAATCGCGCGCGATGACGAGATCCTGCCCATCATCGGCGCGGCCGCGCAGGATGATATGGACGTGCGGGTTGTCGGTGTTCCAGTGATCGACGGCGGCCCAATCGAGCTTGGTGCCGAGATCCTTTTCCATCTGCCCCATCAGATCGCGGGCGAAGGATTTGAGGTCCGCCATGTCGACCGCGTCCTCCGGCGAGACGATGAAGCGGAAATGGTGCCGATCGTCTTGGCATCGCTCGGCGAAGGCGCGGCCATCGACGTCATCGACCTCCGGCCCGAACAGCTGCGCCTTCTCCCCGTCGCGGGTCACGCCCTCGCGGCGCAGGTAGCTCAGATGGGCGGCAAGCGGTGCTGTGCGCGCGTGATGGCGAACGAGCCGGGTCTTGATGACGACGATGCGCGAGCGACCCGTCAGCAGGCGATTGGCGCGCACGCTCGCCGTCCGGCCTCGCCCGAAAGTCGAGCGGTTGCCCGAGCTGATCCGGCCGGAGCGCGAGACGCGGGCGCCGGCCTTCTGCGCGGCGGCGAGCGCCTGCGCGATGAAGGGTCTGGCCCGCTGCACGCTGGATGAGCGGATGCGACCAGGCCGGATGCGGAAATCGTCCTCGCCGCTCATGGCCGAGACCCCGCACATCGCGTCAAGCGCATGAAATCGCGGCAGAACAGGCGTCGCCGCGCGGTGCGCGGAAATCCCGCACATCGCGAAAGCGGGCCATAACCTATTGAAACAGCACAACCGACCGACGCCGCACCTCGCGGCTTTTTATCTCGCCATCGTTCGGTTGTGGTGCCTGCCTCCCACCTCCGCGCCCTCTTGGACACGCTGGGGTGCGATATGCTGCGACTGCCGCAGTTTGCCATCATCGCGGCTCCTCCGAAGCGGCGCGCGCGACGAACAGCCCGTTCGACTGCGGCACGATGGCGGAAACATCGCGTGCGCCGGTTGCAGCCGCGGTGTCATCGGCAGGACGCTCGGCCGACACGGAAGCGGTGGCTGAGGCGCGGCCGGACTGTGCGATGAACAGCGGCGCGCGTGTCCATGCCGATCGGTCGATCTCTGCGATAGCCGTTGGATTCGTGCTGCCGGAGCCGTCGATGATCGGCGCGAGCAAGGCGACGTAGGCGCGCGTTTCTGCCGGCAGCGGACGGCCGGCGAGCGACGATTCATAGCGCCCCGGTCCGGCGTTGTAGGCCGCGAGAAATCCCGGCGAGCCGTAGCGATCGTACAGCTCGCGAAGGTACGCCGTGCCCGCGAGGATGTTGTCGCGCGGGTCGTAGGGATCGCGGCCGAGACCGTGACGAGCGCGCAGGTCGGTCCATGTCGCGGGCATGATCTGCATCAGGCCCATCGCACCGGCGGAGGAAACCGCACGCGATTCTCCGGCGCTTTCGGCGCGCATCACCGCCTTGATCCATGCGACCGGCACGCCAAAGCGCCGCGAGGCCTCTGCGATGTAATCGGCGTAGGCATCGCGCGTCGACGGTCGAACGACGGGCGTGTCCTGCGCCATCGTGATCGCTGGCATCACGTTCGCGAAGGTAAGGCCGGAAAGGAGAAGGAGAGCCATGCGCCGGGCAGCACAGCGCGGCCCGGACGCAGTCGAACGGCTCATCGGCTGACGAGAGCCAAGCATCGCTCAATCCTTCTCGGCGCGATCGCGCGGACGCGACCAGTGCAGCGACCAAGCCTTGCCGGCATCGTCGTCGCGGAAGAGGTTGGCGCGGATCGGATGCGGGAATGTTGGATCGTCGATCAGCAGCGCGACGTATTCGCCGGCCTTCTCGCCGATGCGTTTCCAGGCCGCGCCGATCTCCGGGCCGGTTTCGTTGCTCATACCGTCGAAGAGGTGAACGCGATAATCCGGTGCGTTCTCCGCGTCCGACGATTCTGCCGCGACGATGATGATGTCCTGATGCAGCAAGAGCGTCGCGAGGTTTCCGATGAAGCCGGCTTCGTCGCGTGTGAATTGGCCAATCTGCGGCATGACAGTCTCCTTGGCGGTGAGGTTGGGAAAACCGTCGGCGAGCACCGCTCCCGCCGATGGGGAAACAGTCAGCGTGTCGGCGCACGCCATTCGAAGCGGCCGGCGTCGTCTTCGTCGGTCCACAGCGGGACGGCGCGCCCGATGATCTGGTCGGTCGAGATCAGGCCGAAGTAGCGGCCGTCGAGGCTGTCGCGGACCTGCCAGTTCATGAGGAAGACTTCGCCGGTCTGGACACGGCGACAGCCCTGCCAGACGGGAAGATCGCGACCGGCGCGGTCGCGTTCGAGGGCCGCGCCGACCTCGACGCCGTCCACCGTGATGGTGAGGTTCGATCGGCAAACGGTCTGCCCCGATACGGCGAGGATGCGCTTCATCAGCGGCACGCCCTTGGGCACATAGCCGCGCTCGGCGAGGAACGTCGCGAGCGGTTCGGGTGCATCGACGGCGACGAGATCGGTGACGTCGAACGGTCCGTCGAAGTCGATCGAATAGAAGCCGATCGGCGCGCTGGCCGATGCGTTCCAGATCAGTTTGACCGGCATCGGCGTGAGGCCGGGATAGCCGACGCCGAGTACCGCGAGCGTGGTGGCGAGGAGAAGTCCGGCGCGGCTCATGGCTCGGCCCTCCGGCGCAGAAGGAACGCACGATGATGGTCGAGCGTGTAGGCACGCGGCTCATGGCCGGCGGTCAGCCGGTTGTGGACGTGTCGCCAGTGATCGGGCGAAACTGCTTCAGGATCGATGCCGATGCGCTCGATGGCGTCGATCGCCTGCAGCACGCGCTCGACCTTGGGCCAGCTCTCGATCTTCAGCAGGATGTCGCCGCCTGGACGCACGAAGGGCAGCGTTTGGTGGGCTTCGCCGCGCGACACGGCGCGCACGATGTCGATGCGCGAAATGATCGTGCCGAAGTCGTTCGAGGCCCAACGCACGAAGGCGAAGACCGTACCGGGGCGGAACGAGAGGAGGCGCCGTCGCCGATCGAGGATCTGTTCGTGCGCGTGTGTGCCGAAGCGAATCCAGTTCTCGATCTTCTTCTCGACCCATGTCAGCTCGACATGGGTGAGTGTGTCGTGCGGGAGCGCGGCCGGCGACGGGCCGCCGCGCATGCGGGAGGCCGCGATGCCGGTCATGGTGTGTCTCCTGGGGCTTTGGGGAATTCGCGCGCGAGCAGCTCGCGCAGCATGTCCGCGACGGTGACGCCGCGCTGGAACGCGATGATCTTGATGCGACCGCGCAGCTCCGGCGTGATGTCTATGGTCAGGCGGGCGGTGAAGCCTGCTCCAGCGGCAGCGCGCGCCGGTTCGGCCTCGGCGGCCTTGATCCAGGCGTCGGGAGTGGTTGGGCGCAATGCGAAACCGCGCCGCTCAGGTCGCTCGCTCATGGCGCGATCCTTTCGATCTCGCTGACGAGCGCCGCGATCTCGCGCGCGGCGGGGCCGTCGTCGTCGATCTCGAAAGCGAGCCGGCCGGACTGCGCCGCGTCGGCGTAGATGACGCGCTGGCCGATGGTGTTGCACAACACGGGCGGATCGTGATCGGCGAGCGTTGCTGCCGTCTCGCGGGCGATGACAGTGCGGGCGGCGCAGCGATTGAGGATGAACCGGGCGCGTAGCTCGGGCCGATAGATACGCGCCTCCGAGAGGAGCGCCAGCATCTCGGCCGATGCCCAGCCGTCGAGCGGCGATGGCTGCACGGGCATCAGCACGAGGTCGGCGGCGAGCAGCGCCGAACGCATCAGGCCAGCCACGCGCGGTGGTCCATCGATGACGACATGATCGACGTCACGCGCCAGTTCGGGCGCCTCGCGGTGCAGCGTGTCGCGCGCCAGACCGATGACGCCGAACAGGCGTGGAAGGCCGCTGCGGCTGCGCTGCTGCGACCAGTCGAGCGCGGAGCCCTGCGGGTCGGCGTCGAGCAGCGTGATGCGCTTTCCTCGACCGGCCCATTCACCAGCGAGATGCAGTGCCAACGTCGTCTTACCGACGCCGCCCTTCTGGTTGAGAAGCGCAATGATCATTGCGCGCCTCCCGACCGCGGCGAAAGTGGTAGTTCGGGGGCGGATTGCGGGGCGGTGTGCTCCGTCGCTGCAGCCGTGCCGACGCTCTTCTTCGCAGCCGTGCTGAGGCTGCGGGCAGTGTCGCGGATGAGCTTTTGCACATCGCGCGCGCGCTCTTCGAAGTTAGATTCTTGGTTAGACTCTAAGTTAAGGGCGCGATTCCGGTTTTTATTTCCGTGAGTTAGACTCGGTTTCGGTTCCCGATAGCACGAGCCTCGGGTTCCCGATGGCACGATAGTCCGAGTTCCCGATAGCACGAGGCTATCCACAGCCGGTCCACAGGCCGGGGACGGCTCGAAGGCGAGCAGAACACGGCCTCCGATCTCCGTTTCTAGGAACAGCGTGTAGCCGGGTAGAGGCTGTCGGCGGATGATGTCGCGCAGCTCGAAGGCGAAGCGCTTGAATGGCGACAGGCTGCCAGACTTCTGATGGAGGTGGCGGAAGTCGAACCGCCAGCCGTTACGCTGGCGACCGCCGTGTTTGCGGACCAGGCGATAGAGCCAGCGGTCGAGTCCGCCGGTGAGATCGAAGTAAGCCCGGTCGATGGTCAGCACGAGCGCGTCATCGAGAACCGCGCGATAGAACCAGTCTGGAACGATCAGTTCGATCCCGGCCGGGTTTCCGTCGCGATCCGTCCGCTCCTGCCATTCGTTGATCCAGGAGAAGCGATGTCGCCGGCCTTCGGCAGGCTGCCGGATCGATGTCGAGACGGTGGTCGATTGCAGGCGATCGAGCGCTGCCTTCAGGCGCTGATAGTCGCGCAAGCTGGTGCCGCGTCCGACGAACATGAGGATTTCGTAGGGGGTGGCCGCCATCAGCCGGGAGGTGCGAAGGCCGGCGTCACGAGCCTCGACGATCTGGCTGGCAGCCCAGATGAGGATGTCGGCGTCCCAGATGGTCGCCATGCCGTGGTCTGGCACGGCCTCGACTCGGATCGAGATGTTGCCTGCGGCGAAATCGATCGGGGCGACGCGATGGGATTTCGAGAGGGAAAAAAACGGATAGGCCATGAGATCCTGCGCGTCTCGTGGCGCGAAGTCGCCGGGGAGCGCTCGAAACAGGTCGAGCTGTCCGCGCTCCGAAAGGGACCGGGGTCGCGCCGCCATTCTGAAATCCGGTCAGCGTGCGTAACGGCCGGCATGGGCCGGCGGCTGAGGCGTGTGGCGCTTGGCCGGGAGCACGCTGCCGCGCGGATCGGACGTGGAGGTGACGGCGCCGCGCTCCGCCCAGGCCTGAAGGTCGTCGATGGCATAAACGACGCGGCCACCAAGCTTCCGGTAAGCCGGGCCTGTGCCGTAGGTGCGGTGCTTTTCGAGGGTGCGGGCGGAGAGGCTGAGGAATTCAGCCGCTTCCTTGGTGCGCAGGAAGCGCGGCGGCAAAACGGCGAGTTCGGGTCGCATGGATCGGGCCTCCGTGGGTTCGTTGTGGCCGCCGGAAAGCGGCGGGTGACGAAGGCCACGATGGCGAAGCAGGACCGGCGAGATGCAGGGCGAATTCAGGGGGGCCTAAATTCGCCCACCATCATCCAGACAGAAGCTCGCTACGATTGCCGGCGATGACGAAGCAGCGTGCGATAGCCGCCGGCAATCATGGCGCGAGCGTCTCGAAGGAGGGATTTGATGGCATGGCGCGCTGAGGACGCCTGCCACTCGTCGCGATCAAGGGCCGGGGTCCGGAGTACGACCTGCGCGATCTCCTGCTGCGTGGCTCCAGCACGATGACCGTCGAATGCTTGCAGCATCCGGCACGATCGCGCGCGTTGCTGCCGCGTCAGGCGGGTATCGGGAGGTATGGCGCGTCCATGCAGGGCGGCCAGCAGGCGGGCGACGGACTCAAGCCGGTCGAAGCCTTCCAGGCTGAGTGGGATGAAGGCGCCGAGCGGTTTGGCAGGTCGTGTCGCGGAGGGATGAACAAGCTCCACGCGCTGGCCGTTGCCCAGGTCGAAAACCAGATAGGTCCCGCCATCAGCGTCAACGCTTGTCGCGGCGTAGATCGCTGGCTGCTGGTCAGCGTCTACGGACAGAATATCGGGCGGCGCGCCAAGGACGACGACGCTTGTATCGTCCTGGGGAAGCCAGATCAGCCGCGCTTCGGTCGGAGCCTGCATCGGGTCCACCGGGAAATCGCAACCCCCACCGCTGCCCGATCTTTTCGCTCAGCGCGCGTGGATCTCCTGTGCCGTCGGCCAGCGCTCGAAAATCCCTGTCGTAGGATTCGTTGCGGCGCAGCCATTCCCACGCGACGTCGGACGCAGTCATGTCCGCAACATGCGTATAGCGTATCAATGAGCGCCAGCCGGAAGCATCTGGTGTCATTGCGATCCTCCCTTAGTCCTTGAACTTGTGGGAGAGTCAGAATTCCCGGTTGGGTTGTTCGGCGGAAGTCAGGGCACCGGCAAAGGGTGATGCCGAAACGGCATCGCGGTGATCACTGCGCCGTGCGAACCAACTCGCGATAGCCCTGCTCAGTCATCCACTTCGCCCGGGCGAGGTGCGTGTCATGGACCTGGCGGCAACGTTGCGGTTCGCGTGCCGGATCGAGGCCAAAGAGAATCTGGACGGCTTCGCGCCAATCGGCGCCGTCGCGCGAGGAATCGAGCAAGCGCAGATAGAGAACCATATGCTCACGGTCATAGGCCGTGAGCGTTTGGCTGATCGGGGGTTCGTCGAGAAACGGCTGCATCGCGGATTCCATCAGACGACTATATTCGCGCGTAAGGCATTCGTTAACACTTGCCGCTGGCATTGCAGTGCCAATGCGCGATCAAGAGTGTGTCGGATGCGGCTGGATCGCAGTCACCGCCTTGCTGGCCGATCGTCCCGGTCATGAAGCAGCAGTACCCCTTCGCCCTTATCGGTAGAAAGCAGAACGATGCCTGCTGCCTCGAGCGCCCTGCGAACCTGATCACGCGTCGTTTCGTACACCTCCAATCCGCTTTCGGACTCGAGGCGCTTGAGCGCTGTCAGCGATGTCCGGGCCTTGTCAGCGAGCGTCTCCTGCGTCCAACCCAGCAACGCGCGCGCGGCCCGCGATTGTCGGGCGGTGATCATGCATGATCACCTCCCACCGACGCGAACGCACTTGCTAGAACTACGACTATAATAGTCGCTCTTGGTGCTGCTGGCGAGGAGATTCGACGGCATTCTCATGACACCGACCTCGGAGCGGCAGGGTTGATTCGGCCCAGCGCGAGAAGGCCCCGGCCGATCCGGCCGGGGCCTTGGTTGGGGCTCAGTCGCCCCGCCGACTGTTCGGGCGGGACCAGATGAGGGAGAAGGTGTCGCCTTCCTCGTCGTCGAAGAGGTTGGCGTAGATCGGGGCGTTGAAGCTCGGATCGTCGAGCTTGAGGCCCAGATAGTCGCGACCCTCGTTGGAGCGCTTGGACCAGGCGGCGCCGATTTCGGCGCGGCCGACCAGAACCCGGTGGCTGGGGGCGTTTTCGCCGGTGGCGCGGGTGTCGGGGACGATGCGCACGCCCTTGGCCTTGACGCTGAGGGTGACGATTTCGCCGGTGAACTCGTTCGAGCCGGTCTTCTTGAAGGTGCCGATGGTCGCCATGGTAATTCTCCGTTTTCCGTTCCCGAGACCGCACCATGCGGCCTCGATGGCGATCGGTGGGCCGGAGGCGACCGACGACGCATCGCTTGCGACCGAAGCAAAGCGGAGGACGGCGCAGGATCGACTTTGTTGTCTCGCGAGGAATGACGGCCATCCCGGGGTCCCCATGCAGCTTGCTGCATGGGGTGGGTGCCGGCAGGGGAAGAAAGTCGAGACGCGCCGTTGCGGCATAGGCGGTCGAGGCGTCAGCCGTCCTTCGGCCAGATCAGCCCATTGGAGAGGCCGTTTGGAGCGCTCGCTGAACGGATGGCAGACGGAGATGTGGCGACCATTCTCGCCTGAAACCGGCCGCAACGCGGTTTCCGCAGATCTCACTCCGTGTCCGTGGCGCAGGCGTCCGCCTTCCTCGCTTGTGCTCCGCCCGAAACGACCCACCCGATCCCGTTCGTTCGGGTTGCGCCGATCGGCCTGCGGGTGTTTACGAGCGCCACATGGCTGCGGTCATCGGCCTATTCGACGATGCAGCCCACCGCCGCACTGTGCCGACACCCTTTGAGACGGGACGGTGCCAATCGCCTCGTCTGATCCGCCGTGTCGAGCTGTGCGATCAAGCCCGAGCAAGGCCTCGGCCGGATTGGTCGTCGCCTGCCATTCCGACGATGCGAAGAAATGCCGCGATGCCGACGGCAACCGCGCCGATGATGGAGAATGCGATTTGCCAGCCCTCGGAAGGCATGAAGTGTTTCGCGATGCCGTGGGTGGCGTGATAGCCGGCAACAACGGCTGGAGCGACGAAGATGAGCGCGATCGCCAGCTTCGCCCAGAGCGGGCGAACGGTTCCGAGCAAAAGCTGGCCAGCTCCGAAGGTGAAACCTGCGGCCAGCGCACCGACGAGAATGGCGCCAAGCCAGCCTGCGCCGGAACTCATGGCCCACATGCCTGCGTTCACACCGACAAAGAATGGAAGCGCGAAAACGGCGAGCGTGAAGAGCAACCAGCAAAGGAAGCCGATTGCTACCATGCAGACGAGAATGCCGAGAATAATCATGGTGGTGTCTCCGATAGCAAAGCTCTAACGGCTGCGCCTTCCACCACCACCGCGGCGCAACGCAGAGCATAGCAAAAGATGAGTGCCGGCGGGAGCGAAAACCGCAGAGGTTTTCGCGTCGGCGGACACGATCTTCGCCTCGTCATGAGGCGAAGGGGTCGATTTCGCCGACGATCTCGGCGTCATCGCCATCGTATTCGGTGGCGGGGACGACTGAGAGCGTGCCGTCGCCGGCGCGGAAGATCACGATGGCGACCATCAGGGTAGCGGCGAGGCTGAAGGCGAAGGCATGTGCGTCGGGGAAGGACATCGATCCGGCTCCTGCTGGGGCGGAGGACCATCCCCCGCTGACAGGCGCCCGATGTGTTCGGCCGATGGCCGCAATCACCGTGCTGGCGAAGCCGGCGCGGCGGCACGCTATGCGTAGTCCGACCCTTTACGGGTTGATGGCGTCAGGCCATCGGCCGGACCAAGGATCAGCGATATGAAGCGGGGGTGGTTCGCCTCACTCAGGAGCCGGGGAGCAGTATGCGCAGCCCGCGACCGCAGCCTTGTACAGCCTCCGTTGCTCCAGGGGGTCGTTGAGTTCTGCCGGGTGAGAATGATCGACTATCCAGTCCGGTGGAATATCTGTGCGTAAACAAAACGAGAAGTCGATCGGCGCGTGCCAATCGGGCTGATTGCAGGCCCTTCGTGTCCATTCGGCGAGAAGCTTTGCAGAGAGTTCCCGCAACGTGCCGGGCGTTGCGACACGAAGCGGAAGGTCGATTACGAGAAGCGTCGGAGCGCCGGATTTCAGGAGGACTTTTCTCCCGGTCGAGCCGAGGACCGCAGCGATCCACTCGCTGCCATAGATCAGATAATGTGCAGCATGTTTGAGGAGGAACGTGTCTTCGGCGACAACATAGAGCCTGCCAATATCGAGCGTGTTGTCGATCTCGGCAATTGCTGCATCCAATCGCGGAGCAAACCAGTTGAGTTCCTGATTCTGCTCAACGATCGAGCGCAGTCTTGCGGTCATATGAGCGCGATCGTGAACAAGAAGCCCTTCGCGGAAGTAGCTGCCGGCATCATCCGTTCGGCAACCATGGTAGGTCCGCAGCGTTGCACGATCCAACACGTCCGCGAGCTGATCGGTATGATAATCGATATCGGCGAGCAGGCAGCGTCCAAGCACATCGCGCCACTCGAAATCGTCCCAGCATAGGTCGCAAAAGCGGCCGGGCTTTAGTCGCCTGAAGCCATCTCTTCGAAAGTGAGGAAGCAGCCAAGCAGTAAGCTGAGGCACCCAGGTCTCTGGTTGCTTCCAGACGAAATGATGCCGCCGCCAGATGTTATCATCGCCTTTGGACAACGCTGCGGCGGGTTGAAGTAATAGTTCTACACTCGAATCAAGATCATACATCGTATGATCACTATGTCGGAAAGTGCCTCGTGATGTGAAGCGGCGGCGCTCACGCGCCGCCGAATTTCCAAACCGGGATGCCGAGCTTCTTCGCCTTGTCGGCGAGGTTGTCGTTGATGCCCGTGCCGGGGAAGTGCACCACGCCCTTCGGCACGATGTCGAGCATTGCGTCGTTACGTTTGAACGGCGCTGCGCGGCCATGCTTCGTCCAGTCGGGTGCAAAGCCGATCTGCGGGACATTGCGGTTCTTCGCCCAGAGAGAGGCGATCTTTTCGGCGCCCTTCGGGGATTTGCCGTGGATCAGCACCATGTCGGGGTGCTTTTCGTGGACCTGATCGAGTTTGGCCCAGATCAGCCGATGGTCATTGAAGTCCAGTCCGCCGGTGACGACGATCTTCGGGCCGGGCGGAAGAAGGACTTCCTGTTCGGCGCGTTTGCGGGCCATCAGGAAGTCGCGGCTGTCGATCATCGCCGAGGTGAGGTTGCGATGGTTGACCTTTGAGCCGGTGCGAGGGAGCCACGGCTTGCCGATCTGGCGTTCGTAGTGCTCGGCGGCCTGGTCGCGCATCAGCTCGAAAGCGTTCTGCCGTTCGATGAGAGTCTTGCCCTCGGCGATCTGGCGCTCGAGTTCGACCGACTTCACCTCGCTGCCGTCCTGCTGCCGCTGCGAGCGTTTTTGCGCCTGCTCGTTGTCGTCGAGTTCGCGCGCGATCCGTTCGGTGGCGCGGTGGAAGACGTTGACTGTCGACCAGAGGAGATCGTCGAGGTCGGGTTCGAGGCGGGTGTCTTCCAGGGTCGAGATCAGGGCGTCGAAGATGTCGGCGATTGCGCCCGCGACCTGATTGCCGTCTGGCAGGAAACGCTGGTCCGGCTCGTCGGCGAAGGGGCGGTAGCCGTGGAGCTGGAGTTCGTTGAGGACGTGATCGGTGGGTGACGATTCGTGGTGGGGTTCGTAGTCGTCGTGCTCGCTCATGGGATGCTCCCTTGGTTGGACCGCGACCGTCGCGGCCTTCATGGCGACGGAGCCCACGGGCGGAGCGGACCTGCACCCGGCGCGCGCGCCGGGCCGGAGCAAGGCGGAGGATGGCGGAGGCCGGCTATTTTGTTTCGCGATGGAAAGGCGGCCTCGGCCGCCGCCGGAAAATAGCTGGCCGTAGGCATTGCCTGTCCGAACCGCTTGTGGGCCGATCGCCCTCTCGAAGGCCGAGGCGCGGTCCTCTCCAAGGGACCGTGCATCCGTGCGAGCATAATGGCGGCCGCGCGCCGCCGCCGTTCAGCCGCCGATCTATGCCGCCAGCAGCATGAAGCGGGCGACGTCCTGCGGGGCGAGCTGCACCCGGATATGCGCCATCAGCGCGTCACGACCGTAGGTGCGGAGATCCTCGTTGAAGTCCCCGAGCATGGGTGACAGGGTAATCGCTTCGACCCCGACGCCGTTCGCCCGTTCGATCAGCGTGTTCCTCGCACCGTCTCCGGCGCGATCATTGTCGCGGACGACATAGAGCCGGCGCAGTGCATCGTGGAACTGGATGGCAGCGAGGTGCGCCGCGGAGAGTGCCGCCGCCGCCGACATGCCGGGCATGACCTCACGGGCCGATAGCACGCTTTCGATCCCTTCGCCGGCCGCCAGCACGTCGCTGGAGAGCCCGAAGCGGACCGTGTGCCCAAGAAGGTCGCCCATCGCCTTGCGCTGGATGTCGATCGGCGCCTTGCCTGAACCGTCGGGCGCGAGCCAGGTCCGATGCGCGCCGGTGATCCTGTCGGCGAGATCGGTGACGGCGGCGACCATGGCCGGCCAGGTCTCGGTCGGGCTGTGCTCGTCGGGTCGATAGTAGCACCGGGAATGGAAGCGCAGGCTTCCGCATCCGTGCAGAGCCGTAATGCCGCGTCCATGTAAATACGCCTCTACGAGCGTCCCGCCGATCGGCTGACACATGGCGACGAGCCGCCGTGCGGCCTCGGCAGACCCCGATGGTGCTGGCGTGCGCGCGTGCTGCCTCAGTTGCGGTTCGGGATCGGGCGGCATGCTGAGGAACAGGCGGGCCTCCTCGGCAACGTCGGCGAAGTCGATGAGGCCGAGCGATTCACGGATCACGTCGAGCAGATCGCCATGCTCGCCGGTCGCAGCGTCCGTCCACTTGCCGGCGGGGCCTTTCGCGGTGTCCTTCAGGCGCACGAACATGGACTTGCCCGGCGTGTTGCGAACATCGCCAACCTGCCAATAGTTGCCCTGTCGGCGGCCAGCAGCGAGATAGCGTTTGCATACCGCCTCGGCCTGACGGCCGAGACGGGATGCGAGATCGGAAGCGTCGTGGCGGGCCATTACGCGGCCTCCCGCTCGCCGATGCGCGCCACCGGATAGGTGTCGAGCAGCTTGGCGAGCACGGTCGGCCCCGTGCTGTCGATCGGCACGAAGAACCGCAGCGACCAGGAGATGATCTCGGTGAAGAGGCCATAGGCGCGAAGGCGGTCCCGCATCGCTTCGGTGAAGCCGGACAGTTCGATGCGGTTGGCGCCCATGACGCGCACGCGACGGAGCTGAAGTCCCTCGGCGAGGTCGAGAATCGTCCGCCCGTCGATCAAAGCCGCATAGGCGTCGTCGGCCGACAGGTTGGTCGTGCCGGTCGAAGCGGCGTTCGCGGCCCAGACCGGGGAGACGCGGCGACCGATGATGCGCTCGCCATCGTCGGTCTGAAGCCGATAAACCCGCGTCGACTCGTTCGGCAGGCGCTTCCATACCGGCAGCAGCAATCCCGCGACGATGTGGATGGTGCTTTCGCTGAAGGTGGGCACATCGCCGAGTTCGCTGGACCATGCTGCGGCGAAGGTGCTGCGATCGGCCTCCCGCCAATGGCTTTCCGCCATCGACTTCAGCGAAGCATGATGATGCTCCATAGGGCGGATCAGCCGAACGCGGCGCTCGATCTCGCCGTCGTCGAGCATGAGCGATGGCGCCGGGATCTGCACGGCGGCTCGCCCGGATCGTTCGTTCATCAGCAGCTTTGCGCCACGATCATCAAGCCAGCCGAGCGCGTCGTCGAGCGACAGCGGACGATTGCGGGTCCGCTGGGTGATGGTCAGCAGTCGGGTCTGCGCACCGGATGCCGGGTGGGTGTAGATGGTCGTGCGATCGGTGACGACGAAGCTCTCCGCCGTCAGGGTTTCGAGGCCGACGTCGTAGACGCCGCTGGCGATCGCGCCCGACACCTTCGCATCGAGAAGCTGTTCGAAGGCGGTGAAGAGGATGCTCTGCAGCTCGATCGTGAGCGCCAGCAGCCGATTGAGGAATGTCGTGATCGGCGGCAGTTCGTCCTTGATGCCGTTGTCGTCCATCAGCTTGAGGCCGGTGGCGGTTTCGAAGCGATGGAGCGAGCAGCCTTCGATCTTCCCGCGCACGATCAGGAGATAGAGCTGGCGTAGCGCGTCGCGGGCGTAGCAGGATTCCAGATTGTCCTCCGGCCGGAATAGGCCCTGGCCGCCTGTCTGGCGCTGCCCGCGCGTGATAGCGCCGAGCGTATCGAGCCGGCGCGCGATCGTGCTGAGGAAGCGCTTTTCCGCTTTCACGTCGGTCGCGATTGGGCGGAACAAGGGCGGCTGCGCCTGGTTCGTGCGGTTGGTGCGGCCCAGCCCCTGGATCGCCGCGTCGGCTTTCCAGCCCGGTTCGAGCAGGTAATGCACGCGCAGCCGCTGGTTCCTCGCCGACAGCTCTGCATGGTAGCTGCGGCCGGTGCCGCCCGCATCCGAGAAGATGAGGATGCGCTTCAGATCGTCCATGAAGGCGGCCGTCTCGGCGAGGTTGGCCGATGGCGCGCGGTTCTCCACGGCCAGACGATCGCCCTTGCGGACAATCCGCCGCGAGCGGCCCGTCACCTCTGCGACCATATCGGTGCCGAAGCGCTGCACGATCTGGTCGAGCGCGCCCGGCACGGGTGGAAGCGACGCAAGGCGCTCGATCAGCTCGTCGCAGCGCGCGACGGCTTCGCGGCTCTCGACGGGTCGGCCGTCGCGATAGAGCGGGCGAGACGACAGATTACCCTCGCCATCGGTGAACGGCTCATGGAGCTGCACCGGGAAGGAATGGGCGAGATAATCGAGAACATATTCGCGCGGCGTGATGTCGACGCGCACGTCGTTCCATTCCTCGGTCGGGATCTCGGCCAGGCGACGTTCCATTAGGGCTTCGCCGGTCGACACGATCTGCACAACGGCGGCATGGCCGGCCGCCAGGTCGTGCTCGATCGAGCCGATCAGGGTCGGCGTCTTCATCGACGTCAGCAGATGCCCGAAGAAGCGTTGTTTCGCGGCTTCGAAGGCCGAGCGGGCGGCGGACTTAGCCTGCCGGTTCAACGTCCCGGTCGAGCCCGTGATGTTGGCCGCCTCCATCGCCGCATCGAGGTGGTTATGGATGATGGCGAAGGCGCCGGCATAGGCGTCGTAGATGCGGCGTTGTTCGTCGGTGAGCTGGTGTTCGACCAGTTCATATTCCACACCGTCGTAGGAGAGCGAGCGGGCGGTGTAGAGTCCGAGCGAACGCAGGTCGCGCGCCAACACCTCCATCGCCGCGACACCGCCATCCTCGATGGCCTCGACGAATTCGGCGCGCGTGGCGAAGGGGAAATCGTCTCCGCCCCAGAGGCCAAGCCGCTGGGCATAGGCGAGATTATGGACGGTGGTCGCGCCGGTGGCCGAGACATAGACGACGCGGGCATTCGGCAGGGCGTGCTGAAGCCGGAGGCCAGCGCGACCTTGCTGCGAGGCGGCGACGTCGCCCCGTTCTCCCTTGCCGCCGCCGGCGTTCTGCATCGCGTGGCTCTCGTCGAAAATGATCACTCCGTCGAAATCGGAGCCCAACCATTCGACGATCTGTCGGACGCGCGAAACCTTCTCGCCTCGGTCGTCGGAGCGTAGCGTGGCGTAGGTTGCAAATAGGACGGCTTCCGAGAGCGCGATGGGCTTGCCCTGCGGGAAGCGCGACAGCGGCGTGACCAGCAGGCGCTCCATGCCGAGCGCGGACCAATCGCGTTGTGCGTCCTCGATCAGCTTGTCGGACTTGCTGACCCAGACCGCCTTGCGCCGGCCCTGGAGCCAATTGTCGAGAATGATGCCCGCCGACTGGCGGCCCTTTCCGGCGCCGGTGCCGTCGCCGAGCATGAAACCGCGGCGGAAGCGAACGGTGTCGGCCGTGTCGGCGGGCGCAGCCTTCACGACATCGAAGGTCTCGTCGACCGTCCACGAACCGGCGAGATAGTCACCGTGCGCCTCGCCGGCGTAGATCACGGTCTCAAGCTGGGCATCGGATAGCAGGCGGAGAATGTTCGCCGGGAGGGTCGGCCGATAGCTCGGCTTCGGCGGCGCGATGCTCGCCATCGCGGCAGACTGGACGAGCTTGGTCGGATGCGCCTGAGCGCCGGGAATACGGATCGACTGCAATCCGTATTCTTCATAGATCGCGTCGGTCAGATGCGCGCTCTCCGCCGGCGTCCAGTCCACGGTTTCATAGGCGAGCGCGATACCGGAGGGATCGGCGGCGACCGATGCGGGCAAGCGCGAGGATGCCGCGCGGGCGGTATAGCCGCGCACGGATTTCGGGGGTGCGACTGCTACCGGTGCGGAGATCGCCGGCAGGTTGACGGGCGAGCGAGTCGGTATGTCGCGCTCGATCCAACCGAGCAACGTAGCAACATCGGGCGCCATGCCGGGCGACGCCGGAAAGGTTGCCGGGTCGTCGGCGGGCAGCTTGTCGATGACGGTCAGCCTGGTGGGGAACGTGGTGCCGTGCTTGGCATAGATCGAGCCGGCGATCGCAGCGGTGAAGACGACACGACCGCGCTCTTGCAGGCCGACGAACGCATCGCGCCAATCCGGCAGGTCCGGACCGACATTGGCGCCGGTGATCGCCACGAGCCGGCCGCCGGGCGCAAGGCGGTTCAGCGCTGAGGCGATATGGCGAAACCCGGCGTCGGCTACGCGGCCAGAGACATTGGCCATCGCTGAGAACGGCGGGTTCATCAGCACGACGCTGGGGATCGCTGCGGGATCGAGGTGATCGTCGATCTGCGCGGCGTCGAAGCGCGTGACGGTCAAGGCCGGAAAGAGAGAAGCGAGAAGATCGGCGCGGATCTCGGCCAGTTCATTGAGGATCAACGACCCGCCGGCCGTCGATGCCAGGATGGCGAGCAGGCCGGTGCCGGCCGAAGGTTCCAGCACGCGGTCGGTCGGCGCAACCGACGCGGCCGTGAGCGCGGCGAGACCCAAAGGGATCGGCGTCGAGAATTGCTGAAGCGCCTGCGATTCCTCGGAGCGACGGGTATGTGTCGGCAGGAGCCCGGTGATTTTCGACAACGTGGAAAGCCGCGCTGCCGGAGATGCGGATTTACGGAAAAGAGCCTTTCCGTATTTGCGTAGGAAAAGGACGGTTGCGGCCTCGCAGGCTTCATAGGCCGTTTTCCACGTCCAGGCGCCGGACGTGTCCGATGCGCCGAATGCCGTCTCGAGCGCAGCACGCAAGGTTGTGGCATCGATCCGCGCGCCGCGTTCTAGATGGGGGAGGAGTAGATTGGCGGCCGCCAGGATTGCTGCGGCGGGGTTGGCGCTGGAGGCGAGCGGCGGCGTCGCAGCGGGCTCGCCGGCGATGGGAAGCATGATGTTCATGTCGAGAACCTCGGGAGAGCGGAAAACGGGCAAGCCCGCGCGGCGCTCTCTCTCGAACCACCCGGACTCGCCTCGTCCCGGCCGGCCTCTTCCTCTCAGGGGCCTGACATGAAAAAAGCGCCCGACCATGAGGTGGGGGCTTTTCGTTCAGTCGCCGGGCATACCGTCGTCGAGCAGCTCGGCGAGCCAGCCAGTGGTGTAGGTCCAGCCGATCGTCTCGCCGGTCGCCAGATCCAGGGCGTGTGCCCCGCCGCCAAAGCCGTCGAGGCGCGGGCGCGAGCAGGTGTTGGCGTATTGGAAACCCCATCGCCCGGTGAGACCGAATTCGGTGGCGCAGCGCTTCACGAACTGGATGAGCCGCTCGGGGTCGCCAGTGACGTCATCGCGCATCCAGAGATTCGTGCCGCCATGCTCGGGCTGGATCGAGAGCAGGAATCCATCCGAAGGTGGTTCCTCTGATGCGCCTTCTTCGGACAGCGCATTGTAGAGATCGAGGGCGCGCGCGGCGTTCTCGGGCGTGCCTACGTCGAGCAGGCACGAGAAATGGGTGAAATAATCGGCCATGACAGGCTCCTGAAACGAGAATGCCCGGCACATGGCCGGGCGAGGAATTGGGAGAGGGATGGCGCGGGACGGCGGAACCGCCCCGCATCACCGCGCTATTCGGCTGCGATCATTGCGACGTGCTCGTCGTCTTCGGGCTCGTTCGCCTCGTCGTCCTCTCCGTCTTCGGCCAGGAATGCCGGGAGGTCTTCGTCGCCGCCCTCCGACATGACTGGCTGATCGTCGATGGCCGCGGTGTCGTCCGACATCCGTAGCGGTTCCGGCAGCCAGCCGGTGTCGGCGAGCAGGCGCTCGGCTTCCTTGGCCATGTCGCCCTTTTTCAGGTGGCCGATGAGCTGCGCGGCGCGTTCGCCGGCGCCCTCGCGCACGGCTTCGAGAATGCGGCCCTTCGTCACCCGTCCGAGGTAGTTGCCGACGGTCGGCTTCCAGCCTGCGGCGACCATATCGAGCCCGGTGGCAACGGCGAGCCGATCCGCCTGGGCCAAGCGCACGTCGAGCCCGTGACGGCTGATGCCGGACGCGGCGTGCGGATTCGGGCGCTCGAACAGAGCGTTGATCCCGAAGCTCACGCAATGCGCCAGCAGATCGAGGCGGGTGCCGTCATCGAGCTGTTCCAGCCAATCCCAGAGGGCGTCGTCATCGGCGGGAACGTGGTCGCCCCAGCTTTCGTGACGCGCATTCTCCGATTGCGCCGAAGGACTGGCCTTCATCTCTTCGGATTGGCCGGAGAGATAGAGGTGCTTGACCCAGGCTTCGAGGCAGCCGGTCGGCGCGGTGTGGCGAAACGTGTCGCTGACCAGCTTGTGCAGCAGCATGGTCAGGGCGACCTGCGGGTGGGTTGCAACCGCGTCGCGGAGGGCGAGCGTGCGATGGGCGGTCAGTTCGATGACCAGCCGCTCGGGCAACGGCTTCAGGCCGTCGTCCTCGTCCTCCTCTTCGGTTTGCACCGGCTGGCCGTCGATGGTGATGACGGTGCGCTGGACGGCAGGCGTGCGGATTTCGCCGGTTTCAGGATCGACATCGTCCTCCGGTGCCTCGTCATCGGCGACCTCGACCGGCCGCTCGTCCTCGGGGCGGACGTATCCGCGATCGACGGAGAGCGAGCCATCGGCATCGATGCTGACGAACACGCCCGCGATGGCGATTTCCGCCGGATCGTAACGGACCGGGCGGTTGTCGAGCGTGTCGATCGCCGCCTCGATCTCGCCCAGGCGGGCATCCACTTCGTCCGGAAGCTCATCGGCGTCCTCGTATTCGGCGGTCAGGCGGTCGAGTTCCTCCTGCAGCGCGTCGCGCGTGGCCTGCTCCTCCGCGGTGACGTCGAGAGGAACGCCCTTGATCTCGCGCAGCCCATGGGTGACGCCGTAGGGAATGCTGACGGCGGCCTCGACCCATTTCCAGCCGTGGGTCGCGATCTCGTCGGCGATGGTCGTGAGCTTCTCGGAGACGAGGCGATCCAAAAGCCCGACATCCTGAAGCCAGCCGCCGTCGTCGGATTCGAAGAGGTCTCGCATCACGATGCCGCCGGCCGCCTCGTAGGCGTCGATGCCGACGAAGACGGCGCGCTTGTCGGAAGCGCGAACCGTCGTCTCGGTCAGCATGCGGCGGATGTGGTACGGCTCCTTCTGCCAGCTATTGCGGATTTGCTCCCAGACCTGCTCCTGACGGGCGTGGTCGTGCGACACGGTGAAGGCCATGAGGTGCTTCAGCTCCATGCCGTCCTCGGCATAGATGTCGAGCAGTGCCGGCGAGACCGACGCGAGGCGCAGCCGCTGCTTCACGATATTGACGTCGACGAAGAACGCGGCGGCGATGTCTTCCTCGGTCATGCCCTTGTCGCGCATGGTCTGGAAGGCGCGATACTGGTCGAGCGGATGGAGCGGCGCGCGCTCGATGTTCTCGGCCAGCGAAACTTCGTCGATCAGGATGGCGGCGTTGGCGGCCGAGACGACGCAGGGGACGGGAGTGGTCTTGTTGAGGCGCTTCTGCCTGGCGAGCATTTCCAGCGCGCGGTAGCGGCGGCCACCAGCGGGCACCTCGAACATACCGGTTTCCTGGCCCTCGCCATCGACGACCGGGCGCACATGGAGGCTCTGGATCAGGCCGCGACGGGCGATCGACTCGGCCAGCTCCTCAATCGAGACGCCGGCCTTCACGCGCCGGACGTTGGACTGGCTCAGCACCAGCTTGTTGAAGGGAATGTCGCGCGACGACGACAGCGTGATCTTCTGAACGGCGGTTGCCATGTTCGTTACTCCGCGACGAGCGCCGAGAGCCTCTCCCTCGAACCCAAACTCGTCACGAAGCGAAGCGCCGCCCTCTCACTCTTGGAGGGCAGCGCCACGGATCGGGAAAACGGAAAGGCACGGAGGCGCAAAGCCGGAGACACGGAAAGTCGTGCTTCCGGCTTCACGGCGATCAGGCGGCGCGGTCGAGCAGCTTCTTCGCCTTGCCCTCCAGTTCGAGCCGCGCGTCCTGGTTGGTCTTTTCGCGGGCGACGGCGGTGATGCCCGCGACGAAATCGAAGATCGATTCCGGCGGGCGGCCTTCCTCGGCCAGGACGGTCTCGATGATCTTGCCGGTCTCGGCCTTCGAGAATCCACGCTTGCGCAGGAATTCGGTGCGGTCCTCGTCCGATTTCGCGACGATCCGTTCGCGGGCCGCCCTGATGCCGTTGATGAAGGGCATTGGTGAGGAGTTCGCGAAGTTCAGCAGCGCCGGCGCAGCTTCGTGGGCGAAGCGCGAGGCCGCATACTTGCTGTGGCGGATGGTGATTTCCTCGAAATCCTCCACGCCCCACAAATTCCGATTCTGGCAGACCGCGCGGAGATAGAAGCTCGCCATGCCGAGCGTCTTGGCGCCGACCTCGGAATTCCAGCAGTAGAAGCCGCGGAAATAGAGGTCGGGCGAGCCGTCGGGGAGCCGACCGGCCTCGATGGGATTGAGATCGTCGACGAGGAAGAGAAACACGTCGCGATCGGACGCATAGAGCGTCGTCGTGTCCTTCGTGACGTCAACGCGGGGGTTGTAGACGCCGGTCGACCAATCGAGCACGCCGGGCACCTTCCAGCGCGTGTCACCCGTGCCGTTGCCGGCGATGCGCTGGACCGCCTCGACCAGCTCGTGGTCGTAGATCCGGCCATAGTCGGGGCCGGTGACGGCGCGCAGCTCGATCCGGCCGTTGTCGGTTTCGAGGGTCTTGATCTGCTCGGCCCGATGCGAGGACAGACCGTATTGCAGGTTGATGCCGGCAAGTGCGGCGGGGAGCTGGCGCAGATAGGCGGCGGGAGCGCCGACTTGGGCAGCGAGCTGGCCAAAGCTCCAATGGGTCGGCGCGACGGGCGTGTCCGAGCCGGGCAGGATGAGAGACAACCGCTCTGGATCGGTGCGGCTCGCCTCGACATGGATGAGCGCGGTTTCGACGACGCGCGTCCGGCTGCGCTCGGATCGCCTGCGAACCGAATCCGCCAGCTCCGACAGCGAAAGATAACGCTCGTCATCGGGGCGCGAGAACCATTCCGAAGAAACGCGGCCGATCCGCTCGCCGCGGCTGACATCCACCTTGTAGCCACCGGTCATGTCGCGGCGGGCGTCGAGAATCTGCATGTTCATGAGACCAAACTCCATGACGGGCGCCGGGAGCCTCTCTCTCGACACTCAACCCGTCATGGATCTCCGATCCCCACTCTCACTCTTCTCGGGGCGTTGCGGGGGCACCCCGTAGAAGGGGTCGGCCGAGACCTCGGCTCGGCCGCAGGGGAAGGCTTTCCCCTCCAGGCTCGTTCACATCGACCTGATTGAAATACGTCAGAAAATCGCATTGGGGATGACATGTGACAAAACCTCTGATAAGATCGCGGCCGATTAGAGGATTTGTAACATGCCCTCGGCGCAAGATTCGCAAAAGGCGAAGCTCAGAAGCCTGCTCGAAGCGCGCAGTATGATGCACGCGCATGAACTGCGTGAGGCTGGCATCAGCGCGCAAACGATCGCGCGCGCCGTCGAGAGCGGTGAAGTCGAGCGTATCTCGCGCGGGGTTTATCAGAAGCGTGGCGCGGAAGTCGAAGAGAACCAGATCCTCGCCGAAGCCGCCATGCGCGTCCCCAAAGGCGTGGTCGCTCTGGTATCGGCTCTCGCCTTCCATGGACTGACCGACCAGATGCCACGGCGGGTTTGGATGGCGATCGGGACGAGCGATTGGGCGCCCGTGCAGTCTTATCCGCCGCTGCGCATGGTCCGTTTCACGGAATCCTATCTGCGCCAGGGCATCGAGCATCATGCGATCGCTGGCATCGACGTCCCGGTCTATTCGATCCCGAAGACTCTTGCCGACCTGTTCCGAAACCCCAAACTGGTCGATCGATCAGTCGCTATAGAAGGTCTGCGCGCCGCCCTCCAGCAACACAAGGCAACTCCGAGCGCTATCGCCCAGGCCGCGAAGGCCGGCGGCGCCTGGAAGGTGATGCAACCCTATATCGAGGCGCTCACTTCCAATGGCTAAAGCACCGACGAATATGGCGAAGTCGGTCAAGGACCGGCTGCTCAATATCGCCCGGAAAGAAGGTCGCGCTTTCGACATCCTGCTGGTGCGGTTCGCGCTTGAACGGCTGCTCTACCGCCTGTCGATCTCAGCGCATCGGGACCGCTTCGTCCTGAAAGGCGGCATGCTGGTCACGGTCTGGGTGGCCGACGACAATCGGGTGACGCGGGATGCGGACTTTCTCGGACACGGGGACGCTGATCCTGACGGCCTGATTGCCGACTTCGGAGAGATCATGGCGATCGCGAGCGACGATGGACTCGCCTTCGACATCGATGCGCTCGCTGCGACCGTCATTCGAGAGGAGATGGAATATGGCGGCATTCGCATCAAGACCGCTGCCTATCTCGAAAGAACGCGCGTCCCCGTCACAATCGACATCGGCTTCGGAGACGCTATGGCCGATGCGACGCAGCGGCTCGACTATCCGACCCTGCTGGATTTTCCCGCTCCGCAGGTTCGTTCCTATCCGCCCGCCACGGTGATTGCCGAGAAATTCCAGGCCATGGTGGCGCTTGGCGTCCTCAACGGACGCATGAAGGATTATTACGACCTGTGGGCGATCCCGCGCGCGATCGACATTTCCGCTGACGATCTGGATGCGGCCATCCGCGCGACGTTCGAGCGCCGGCGGACGCCGATTCCGAAGGAATGCCCCCCAGGCCTCTCAGCCGAGATGTTTGGCGACGAAGGGAAGCAGCGGCAATGGCGCGCTTACGCCGCATCGCTCGAACTCGACGCTGTTTCGCTGGAATCGATCATCGAAAAGGTTTGGGGGTTGGTCGGCCCGTCATGCGCGCGGATCGTAGCAAGAAACGGGAGTGAGGCATGACCGAGAGCGTCGCCATCATTGACGTCTGGGACGTCGAAACCTTCGACAGCGCGTTGCGCGGCGACCTCGACGCCCACACAGATGTCATCCGCGATTACATGCTCACCTCGCGCCGCCAATGGCTGGAGCGTGAGGCCTCCGATCGCACCATGCCCTATCCCGAGAATCCTTATGCGGGCGAGTTCATGTGGGTGAAGGAGCATATCATGCGGCTGATGGAAGGCCGCACGATCCGCGCTTGGCACTATACCCGCCTGACCGACGCGGAAGTCGGCGCTCTTCGACAGGGCGGCATTTATCCATCCAGCTTCGACACCATCCGATCACGTTTCGCGGCGCAAGTCGCTGCTGGCGCATTCAGCCAAAAGGTCGCAGATCGCTTGTTCGCCGACAGCCCGTACCAAAGCGATCAGCTCGACTCCCGCTCCAACAAGTTCTGGATGGTCTCGCATCCCGTCGACGTCGAAGACAGCGGCGTTGAATTGCTCCTCGAGAGCTGGGGCGGCGAGTCAGCCTATTTCTGGCAGCGAGACGCGGCACTTCAGGACATGCTGAAGAAGATCGGTCGGCCGCGTGTCCTGGAGATTGCCATGCCGCTCGTCCATTCCCGTCATGGTTATTCGGCGGCTGAGGCAGTGGTTGCCACTTATGGCCGGTTGCTCGGCTGCCGGCCGGGCAAACATGCGTTCGACCTCTACACACATCAGCCGCTCGGTCCTGAGCATATCCTCGCCGTTCATAGTGAAGGCGAGCCCAACTTCGGCGTCATGGCTCGGGGCTACCCGGCCGGCTTCGTCGACGTGAACCGCGATCGGTGGGACGAGGAATGAGCAGAGCGGACACTACACCCGACGCGGTAGCCTTCCTGCGCGAGATCGCTGGAGAACTCGCCGAGATTCACCGCGGCAGCGACTATTCACTCTGGCGCGGCGAGGCGAAGCACCGCGTCGATCAATATCTCTCGCGTGCGGAGCCGTTCTCCGATTTCGCGACGTGTTGGGTGTTCAGTGGTGACGGCGGTGGCTCTGTCGTCGGGGGCCGCTTCGGTGAATGGGCGATTGACCGGCTCGTCGAAAAAATAGCGCCGGAAGACATCGTTGCACTGTTCACGGACGAAGTGGCGCGGAATGCCGCGATCTACGAGGACGTCTCTCCGGTGCTTGGCATCGAAATCAACGAGCCATGTGAATTGGGCGACGGTGTTCGCCTTGTGCCGCCGGCGGCCGACATCTTCAGTGCCTTCGACTACCCTTGGCGATATTCGTGGCCGAGCATGCCCACCGGAACCGGCTTCCTCATCCAGTCCTACAAGGTAACGCCAGCCTTCGAGCAACAACCGGATGACGCAAATGGGCCAGCCGGGACCAGCATGACACAGCCCGCCTCATCGGCGCGTGATGCAATCCGCCGCCGTTTCCGGCTCGCCTGTTTGCTTGGCTCCAGCGGCGGGGTCGAGTTGCCGATGTCGGTAATTCTGTCGGATCGCCGCGCCTTGCTGTCGGCTGGTGGCACGATGTCAGGCCGTCCGTTTGCGGCTCACCCGCTCGTGGCTTTCCCAGCGGACATGGCGATGATCAAGACCGTATTTGGGCAGCTCGCGGCATTCGCCGAGGGAGATAGTCTTACCCGTGCAATCGACCGGCTCGGGCGCTCTCGGCTGGCAATCCATCCTGTCGACCGCGCTCTCGATTTGGGCATGGCCGCGGAAATCGTGCTGATGCACGATCTTGGAACGTCGAATACCGAAATCGCCTATAAGATTGGCAGTCGCGCTGCCTGGCTCTTGGGTGAGGGCGCCGCCGAGCGCACCAAGATCTTCGATGAGATGAAGCATCTATATAAAGCCCGGTCGGACGCGGTCCACTCGGGTGTGCTTCCGCCGAAGTCCAAGGTCGATCTCGATCTCGCCGATCAGCTTGTTGTCCGTGTCGTGCAAGCCATCCTGCAGCGTGGCAGTTTTCCGGATTGGACGAGCCTGACTCTGGGGGGCGAAGGCTGACGCGGTCTTGTTGGATCGACAGCAATAATACATCGGCCGCTCTAGCGGCCTACGAATGATTTAATAGGAATCGGCGATGCGCTCTCTTACGGACTTCCTTGCTGGCCTGCCTGGCATCATGCCCATTAAGACGAGAAAGCTCGTCCTTGAAGGAGGTGCTCTGTCGAAAGCTGGGCGCGCCGACATCTACATGCGCGAAAGGAACTGGCTCGATCTCGTTCTCGAGGTTGGTCCTGATGCGGCCGCGGCGATCCTGTCGGCCTACAAGGACGGGCGCCTTCCGATGAAGAGAGGCTGCACGCCAACGGATGCGCCGGAAGCAGAAGCTTATCTTGCCGAAGGAGACAAACTTAGGGAGCAGCTCGCGGAGAGAAGGAGGAGGGAGCAAGCGGTCAAAAACCCATTGCTCATTCTGGAACGCGATCTGATGGATCACCGTCTGATCGACAGCGTGTTTATCGCCAATATTGGCACTGGATCAGGTTCGATGGTGTTGGCAGGCATCACGGTGCATAAGCAGGTCATCGGTTATAAGAGCAACAGCGGGAAGAGCACCGGTTGGCGGGTCCGGTTTGACTGGACAGGATCGGATGGTCAGGTCCGGCACTCCGAGACAGTCCCGCCGGAGGCCGACAATCGACGTAATGACCCTGATCGAAACTGGGGCCTACATGAATGATGGCGCGACCGAAGACCGCGAGAGAGAGAAAATCGGTCGAATGACTGCGATAGTTGGTAAAACCTTGGCGACTGCACGCGGCTCTTCATTTGCCGTCACTCGCTCGCTACTGCGGCCCCTGAAATCCGCGCTTTTCGATGGCTGCGAGAACTTTGCGGTTGATGTCACGACGCTTGCCGAGTTGGGCCGAGGTCAGACTTCGAAGGCGCATCGTGTTCTGGCAGAAATTGTATTCCCACTCATTGAGCACGCGTCGCTCATGGAAAAAAGCGATCGCGTCGGCGTTCAGGCTCTTGTCTGGGTCTTTCCGAATTCGTTTGATGGCGGTGAAGATCAGGTCGGATCGTAACCCGAGAAACCGCTTCACGCAGATGTTGCCTACCTCTGTCGAGTGGCCGGTGACACGATTGTGGATGGAGCACATTTCTATGATGGGGAAGTGTCCACACGGACATGCCTCTGGCTCATCAGCTTCATGGATGCCGACCAGGCTCCATTCCTTGACGGCGACGTCCCAGCTTCCCGCATTGCTCAGGGGAAGGATGTGCGCCTTGAGCTGCTGGAGATTATAGCCATCTCCCATCTCTGTTCCTCCTAGAGCTGACGCAGTTCGTCCAAGTCGTCGGCCGTCTGCTTCAAGATCGCTTCGTAGCAGGTGACGCATACGCGGCGCTCGGTCGTGAAGGCGCCCCCAAGCTTGGGTATTGCGATGCAGGATGTTCCGGCCGGGATCTCGTCATTGCACCGATAGCATTCAGAGCGGCGCCGAACGTCAACGCGGACGGGGCGCCCGCTGGCGCCGCCGATGAGTGATGGCGTTTTCCCTTTAGGAGTTTTCTTCGTCATAGTCCGCCTTTGCCTTTCGGACCCTCCTGGCCAGTGTCTGGACAAGGTCTTCGAGATTGTCCAAGACCGACCGGAATTCCTCTATCGAGGCGGCCTGACGGTCCTTTCCCAGGCGCTTGTTGATTTCGTGATTCACCATGGTCAGGGCGGCAATGAAGTTCGACCGCCCGCTCAATTTAAGTGATCGGTATTTGTAGATCAGCTCGGTGCCCGCCACCGTTAGCTCGACGTGATTTAGCACCACCGTCGCGAGGCGCTTGGCTTCTTCGTTGAGTCGCTTGCGCGCCTCTTCCCACTCGCGTTGCGGCTGTACCGCAAAGGGTGCGGTCGGCGTGAGCTTGCGCACGGAGCTTTTTTGGGCCGCCCGGACCATCTCCTCGACCTTGCTGTCGTCAAGACCGAGGAGCTTGAACCGTTCACGCAGGTCGTCGACGATCTGCTGGTCTTCGTGGCTGGTGAAATCCTCCTCCCAAAGGGAGTCGACGATCTCGTCGTGAACGACCACCAGGTCGCCGGCGCGCAATCGTGTCATGCCGTCCAGCACCCCCTGCGGCGGCTCCGGTTCCTCGCCACCAATGACCTTGTCCCAGAACGCCTTGTCGTCGTTCTCGAAGTCTTTGAACTCCTGGAATCGGGCATCGAGGTTCATGCCGAGATGCGTCACGATATGCCCGAGGTTGTCGGGGTGACCGGGGCTATTCTGCACCACGACCCGCATGATGCGGCCTACGAACTGAAGGTATGGTCCGAGCGATCGGAACGGCCGGAAGATCGCTGCAACGCTGAGCTTCGGGTGGTCAAACCCCTCGCCGAGCATCTGGACCTGGACAATGCAGTCGAGGGTTCCGTTGCGCAGAGCCGCGAGGATGGCGGCTTGCTCGTCCTCCCGCTGCTTGCTGTGAATGACCTCGGCCGTGAACCCACGCTCCCTATAGAGCGAACTGATTTGGCGGGCGTGATTGATCGAGCACGCGACGGCGATGAGCTGATGCTGCGTCCCGGTTTGGCGGAGCTGCTCCAGCCGCTCAAGGCTGGTGTCGACGATGTGCCGATTGCACAGCGACGCCAGCGCGACCCCGCGGCTGAACCACTCCTCTTCCTTGAGCTTCATCACCTCATCAAGCGTGTAGGCGCGGCCGCGCTCGTCGGCGAAACCTAGCTCGATTGTCGAGGGGGCGACGTAGGTCGACTTCAGGCGCTTGATGTAGCCCTTCAGGGTCGCGTTCCGGAACGGGTAGCGATACACTAGCTCGCCGTCGAGTTCCTGCCGGTCGCTGCGAAACGGTGTTGCGGTGAGCAGGATCACTTTCGCCTGGTTGAACCGCTCAATCACCCGCTGCCAGCTCGCGGCCGCGCTGTGATGCGCCTCGTCGACGACGATCATGTCGAAGAAGTTGTCTGGGAACTGGTTCAGCCACTTGTCGAGATCCGTGGCGAGTTGCTGCACGTTGGTGATGACGACATGCGACCGAGTGGCGACGGTGATGTTGCCGGTGTCGAGCGTGGTCGCCAGCGGACCGGAGATCATCTGGTCGGCGGTGAGCACGGCCGCCTTCCGCCAAAAGCATTTCTGGCGATTGGTGACGTCCATGGCCTCATAGAGACCCTGCTTGATCGTCAGATTCGGAGCGATGACGAGGACGCGGCCTTCGGCAAGACCGAGTGGCAGCAACGATGCGAGGCCCGTTTTGCCACAGCCAACCGGGATCTGCAGGATGGCTTTGTTCTTCCCGGCTCGAAAAAACTCGTAGGTGCGCAGATATCCCTCGCGCTGCGGATCGCGCAGCTCGTCATTGCCCTCAATTTTGAACTCGATGTCGGTAAAGAACGATTGCACGGGCCGATGCCCGCGCATCCAGGCGTCGAGGCCGGCCTTCTCGAAGGTCCACTTCTTGCCGACCTTGCGGGCGGGAATAGTGCCCTCTCGCGCCATTCCATAGAGCACGGTTTTGCCGACACCGATGTAGGTGGCGGTTTCTTCCAGGGAGAGCCAGTTTTCTTCGAGAGCAGCCATAACGTACCTTCATTTGAAGTCATATGATAGCAAATGATAGATAACGGCACAAGGGCGAATGGATGCCGACTCGCAGGGAGAGTCGCGCACTCAGGGCGGGGAGGCGGGGCGGGAAGGGAAAAGCTTGCCTGTCGACTGTGCGTTTCCGGGAGTTGCGCCGATCCGCCGATCCGCGGCGGATGGGGGGAGGTCGCGCATGGCTGACGCCTTCCTCCCGGCCGGCGGCAGATCGGCGCGAGACGTCGCGGCCGACCAGCACCACAACCGATTGCTGATATCAGTACCGGAAACCGAGCAGGCTGCCCGTCGGATCGGTGTCAGTCAAGCGAAGTCGAACCAATGGCTCGAAGTCGAAGTCCGGCGAAAAGTCGCCGATCGGAACCATGTCGGTGTTGAGTGCGCAGATGTATTGGAAGCCGTATTTCTCCGCCATGGCGGCGGCCAATTCGAGTGCGTGGGCTCGCTGCCGCGGATCGACGCCGTCAAAGATCGTACTGTCGTGGATAAGGAAGTCGATGCCCAAGCCGCGTTGTCGGGCAAAGGATATAAGCATAAGATCGTAGCAGAAGATTTTCATCTTGCTGATGCCCTCGCTAGGGCTGCCAGCAATCTCGACGTCGAACTTGTAGCCGGTATCGTCAATGTCGATCACCAGGCGACCAGCAGCCTTGTAGAGGCTCTCGGAAAATTCCGAGAACAGACTTAGCGCTTGAGACCACAGCGCGCGCCGCTCCTCATAGTCGAGCGTCGTAGCTCGTTTGAGCGCGACGGTCTCGACCTTGATCGTGTCCGCTTTGGTGGTCATCTGGCGAAGCTGAGTGATCCGGTTTGTAAGCTCGTCAACCTTGAGGCGGGTTGTTGCATGGAACTCCTGCAACTGAGTCAGTTCCTCGAGCGCACCCTGTCCGGCAAGTGCGGCCAGATATCCGGCGCGCCGATCTGTCAGCGTAACGATCTGAGTGTCTCGCTCGACTACCGCTGCCTCCAGCGCGGCAATTTCGCCAGCGATGAATTCGCGACGATTGGCTACGATCTTTTCATTGAATGCACGCGCGTCCGCGAGCGTTTTCCTCACGGCGCCCGGCAAAGCGATGCCCGCTTCGTCATATAGAGCTTCGAGCCGGTCGGCGGTTGGCGCGTCCTCGCTCACAAAGGACTCTCGATAGCGTTCCAGGCGCCGCTTATCGATGATATTGGCATTCACCAAGCCATGGATCTCGCTGGTGAGGATGTTCGCCTGCGCTTCAATTTCACGGTACTGAGGCAGAACGCGGAAATTCGACAAGGCCTCGCGTTCGCGATCGAGTTGGGTGGTGAGGCGAAGACGTTCGGCTTCGAGTTCCCCGAGGGAGGCGAGTTCTCCATCGACCGCGCCGGTCTTGATCGCCTGCTTCAGTGCGTCGAGCGCATTCTTTTGGTCCTTTAGCTGCTGCCAAGTGGCAGCCTTTTCCCAGTTAAGGCCGAGCAGGAACGCATTGTGCACCTGGATGTCCCAGGTCTTCTGATTGTCGAAATGTTTGAACGGGATGTTGTAGGCGGCCGACTGATTTCGGACGAAATATGAGAGCAGCGAGCGAGCAGACGGCTTGTAGCTGGACTCCGATGCGAGTTCGCTGATCCCGAAAAGAGTCCAGGCGAGAACCGCTCTCCACTTCTTGGTGTCGAGCCCCGGCATGCCCTCCTTGTTGGGAGAGGGCTGTACCGGCCAACCGACGGTCGGCCCCTCGATGGCGAAGAATCCCGGCGCGTCGGGCGACCGAGTGACGGCGACGTCGTTGCCTCCAACAGTCAGTTCGAGGGTAAAGGCCCATCCCTGCAGGGCCTCAATGCGAAGGCCTTTTCCCGGCGAGGTGTTGCTCGCCAAGCAGAAGTCGATGATTTCAATTAGTGTCGATTTGCCGAGTGCGTTGGTCGTGTCCTTGTCGCCCGCCGCCGAAGAACGATCGGCGAGCACCAGATTGACGCCGGCTGCGAACGTAGCGGTGTGGAAGCCTCGCTTATTTGCGCGCACCGCTCGAATCATGACGCTGTCCTGACGATCAGGCCGTCTTTGATATCGATGGCGCCAATGAGAAATAGAAGATTGGAGGCTAGAACGAAGCGCTCGAACGTGCCCACGTTCGGCTCGCTACGCAGACGCTCCCACAGACCGGACACAGTCATGGGGCCGCTCAGCTGAGCGAGAAGCGTCGCGCCGACCCCGATCAGCGCTTCATTCTGAGGGATGTGTTTAGTCGGAAGGATCATTTCTCGAACACATCGCAGATTTCGAACAGATAGATCAGCACGGCGATCCCGGCCGTTTTATCGGCCTGACGGCGCAGGCCGCGCTGGGCGAAGGCGCACATTAACTCGAACAGTTCGTCGCCCTTATGGCCCTCCTTCCGACGGGCATAATATTCCTCGAGGAAGCCGGCTTTGAGCCGTTCCGGGAAGTCGGAATCGAGCTGCGCTTCGGCTTCGACATAGTCGGCTACGGTCGCGCGCGAGGTAAGGCCGGCTGCAATGATATGTCGCGACCCGTTCGAGAGAGCATTCTTTTTGATTTTCTCGTCAGGCGCGGTGAGATCGAACGACCCATTGGCCGCGGGAGCTTGGTTGGCGACCCAGGAGACGGCGTTTTGAAGTTCGGGGAAAGCCACATCGGCAAAAGCCTCCTCCATTGCTTGGCGGACCTGCTTTTCGTGCTTCGCCTTCAGTTCCTGAAGTACGGAGGTCGGCCAATCGGCTTCGACCTTGTCGATGATGGTGTGGTCGTCGGTGCAGAGGTAGATGAGATTATGGACGCTATCGCGCTGTTCGTCCGTCATTGTCGCGTCGTACCTTGCAGCCCCCGGCTTCTCCCCGGCGATATGGGCTGCTTCGCCGACATAAGTGTCAGCGCCTACCTTGGCGTCATAGGTGAGGTGCTTGCCGCACTTCGGAAACGCGCACACGCCACCGCTCCGAAAGGCCAGAATGATTCTGGTCGGATAACTAGCGCCCATAGCTTATGCCTGTATGTGGACGGCCGCCGCCACGGTCTCGATGGCCGGCGCTGGCCTGCCCAAAGGGGGCGGCGCGATCTTCGGCGGGAGGGAGGGCCACCTTATCCATCGACATCGGCCAAACTCGCGTTGGCGATCGTGACGAGAGTCGGCCGCATCCAGGCAGGCGCTTGAACGGCGGTCAAAGCCAGCGTCTTCTTGTCGGTGGCCGAAAGCCGGCGCGCGGCGACTTGCGCGACGTCGGCAGCGCGCACGTGGCCGACATGGCGAAGAGCCTGAACGACGGTACCGGCTGCACTACCGGGTGCGATCAGGTGCTTGGGCGAGGCGTGTCGAAGATCGACAACTCGCTTTCCCAGCACAACTCGTCGCGATGGACCATCCGTCAGATAGGTGCTCTTTGCCGGCACCTGAGTGGTGAGGCCGAGAGCGTTTGCGGCGCGAGCGCCTGAGATCTGAACCTGCGATCCGGTCTCACGCGCCAATGCCTGTGCGACATCATCTGGCGTCGGCGAAAGCAGGCCGAGCTTTGGATGAACCTTCGGGAAATCGTAAAGGCCGCGGGCAAGACGGCGTAGCTTGCCGCTCTTGACTAGCCTGGAAAGGGCTTGATCGACCGCCGCACGGGCCGCCATGTCTAGGAAATCGCTGGGCGTGAAAACGCCGCCGCGCCCGGTAGCGCGGGCGCGCTTCATGATCCGATCGGGAACAGATATAATAGTCGCTTTCACGCGTCAGAAAATATGGCATATTTTTCTGACATTCAAGAGGCAGGGTGGTTGCCGTGAGATTGCGCTACGGGTGCCTAGAACGAGCGTCCCGACCACGCGGAACGTGACCCTCGCTTGGGTGACGAAAGCCTGGTATAGGGAAGTGACGGTACTTTTTTGCCCGTGCTTGAGCGGCGTGAAGGTGCCAAAACCGGGTCTAAGAGGCGATCGACCTCGATAGATACCGAAAACGCACAAAATATTTTTTCGGCAATTTTCCCTTTAAAATCAAAAGCGTAACTTTTTGACGACCTCAGCGTCGGAATTTTCTCGTTGTCAGAAAGTATTTGTTAGCAACTTCAATAAGTTATGCGATGTTTATACAATCGAGTGGGAGTGAGAGAATAAGGGGTTAGCGCCCAGGCTGGACGCTCACTCATCTTCTCTCGCGACGCCGAAACAGGATGGTCGATGGACCGGGGGAGGTTTGTGGGGCCTCCCGTGCAACGGGAGAGGGTCGGAAGCGCCTTGCCCGCATGCCGTCGAGGTGTGGGCGAGGAAGATCGGGAAGGTATCCGGGCGTGAAGAAGCCCCCGCGTGCGAGCGCGGGGGCTTCTTCTTCGTCTAAGCGGTGACGTCGTCGCTCAGTGGGCGGCGGTCGGCGAGGAGGTCAGGGCGTTGCGGCGTTTCTGGAAAAACAGCAGTGCGCCGGTGGCGGCGACCGCCGCGATGGTGATCTCGGGCGAGAACGGCCCGGTGAGCACGAGGCCGAGCGGCACGAGCAGGGCGCAGACCGCGAGCGGCAGATGGCCGATCCCCGCCATGTATCGGCCGATCGCGCTCGCCGCGACGAAGACGCCGAGGAAGGCGGTGCAGATGTAGTACGCGCATTCGACCGCGCTGGTGCTTTGGAACAGCATCGCGGGCTGCACCACGAAGACGAACGGAATGAGGTAGAGCACGAAGCCGAACGTCATCGCGTTCTTGCCGACCTGCATGAACGGCGCCTCGGCGATCGACGCGGCGGGGAAGCAGGCCATTCCCACCGGGGGCGTGATGTTCGAGGTCATCGCCCAGTAGAGGATGAACATGTGCACGCACATCTGGTTGAAGCCCTGGGCGACCAGCCCGGGCGCCAGAACGATGGCGAGGAAGATGTAACACGCCGAGGTGGTCATCCCCATGCCGAGGATGAAGCTCGCGAAGGCGCCCATGATCAGCATCAGATAGACGTTGCCGCCGGCCAGGCTGACGAGTTCGCCCGAGATCGACGCGCCGATGCCGGTGAGGCTCATCGACCCGATGATGAAGCCGACCGCGCCGATCGTCACCGCGAGGTCGGCGATCGATCCGGCGGTCTTGGCAAGCAGGTCGAGGTAGGACGAGAGGCCGAGGCGGGTGCTCTTGCGGAGAGCGAGGCAGGCGAAGACGAACAGGACGGCGAAGTAGGGCGCCTGTTCCTCGCGGCGGAGGAAGAGGAACAAGCCCAGCACCGCGAACACCGCGGCGAACGGCCACCCGGCGGCGAACACCCGGCGCGCGCTCGGGATTTCGGAAGGATCGAGGCCCTTGATGTTCTGCCGCGCGGCAAGGGAGTCGAGCTGAATCAGCAAACCGAAATAGTAGAGCAGCGACGGGATGACCGCCGCGATCGCGACCTCGAGGTAGGGCACCTCGAGAAACTGCGCCATGAGGAAGGCCGCCGCGCCCATGATCGGCGGCATCAGCACGCCGCCGGTGGAGGCGCAGGCCTCGATCGCGCCCGCGGATCGCGCGGGAATGCCCGAACGCTTCATCGCCGGGATGGTGACGCCGCCGATGGTGATGACGTTCGAAACCGCGCTGCCGCTGATGCTGCCGAACAGGGCGCTGGCGATCACCGCAACCTTGCCCGCACCGCCGCGGTAGCGGCCGAGGGCGCTGAACGATAGGTCGAGGAAGAACTTACCGCCGCCGGTTTCCGCCAGCACGATGCCGAAGACGATGTAGCCGATCAGCAGGGAGCCGACCACCTGCATCGGAATGCCGATCAGGCTTTGCGGGCTGAGGGAGTGGAACGTGAAGACGGTCGCGAGCGGCAGGCTCTGCCCTTCGAGAAACGACGGCATATGGTCGGCGAAGGCCGGATAGACCATGAAGAAGGCGCAGATCGCGAGAAGCGCCTTGCCCGCGCAGCGACGCAGCGCCTCGAGCACGAGGAACGGCAGGACGATCGCGGCGCCAGAAACGAGATCGTTCGGCGGCGCGAACATCCATCCGCCGATGGTGATGTTGTAGCCGTTCCAGGAGAAGAACAGACAGAGGGCGAGCGACAGAGCGGCGAGGGCGACGTCGTACCAGGCGACGCGGTCCGGCGCGGACGCGTAGGGCTTGCGGTGGATATAGACCTGCGCGAGGGCGAGGCCCACCAGGGCATAGTAATAGCTGTTCTCCTGGAGCACGAAACCGTTCGGCGCCAGCGCGAACATCTGATAGCAGGAGAGCGCGACGAAGGCGACGCCGACGACCGTGCTGAGACCGGTCCAGAAGGGGCCAAGCGATCTTTTCATCATTGCCTCGCGAGGGAAGGCGCCGGACGCGCATTGCGCATCCGGCGCGGCGGTTGGTCAGAACAGGGGCAGACCCGCGGCCTTGAGCGCCGCGGTGCGCTGCTCGGACCAGTAGGCGGGGAATTCCTTCGCGTCCTTCCCGGTGGCGGCGAAGCTCGTCTTGGCGGCTTCCCAACCGGCCGCGAGCACCGAGTCACGCTTCAGCAGGTACTGCTGGCGCGCTTCGAGCTCGGGCGTCCATTTGCCGATTTCCTTGAAGTAGCGGACCGCGCCTTCGTGCCAGGGTTCGACCTGACGCCCCTTGAGCGCCCGGTCGATCTGCCAATAGGCGCCGGATGCGGTGGTGTCTCTGTAGGACTCCCAGGATTCCACCACCATCTTGGTGTACCAGTAGACGAGATCGGCGCTCTGCTTGGCGTAGGCCATGATCACCGGGCAGGGATAGGTGCCGCCTTCGAGGGTTTCGCCCTTGGCGATTCCCGCGCCGGAGGTGACGTTGACCGGGGCGACGAACGGTGCGGTGTCCTGAATCCGCGCCCAGCCTTCGGCGTCGGCGTGCGGAACCGGCAGCCAGACGAGCCCGACCGGAGACGCTTCGACCTCGTAGGTGCCGGTCGAGGACGAGGCGGCGAGGGCCACGTCGACCTGGCCCGAGATCATGCCGCGCAGGCTCGCGGTGTAGCCGGGGAACTCGACGAGCCGCACGTCCTTGAGGGTCAGGCCGGCGAACGCGAGGTAGGCCTCGGTCTGCATGTTGATGGCGGCGTCGCCGATGATCCACGCGAGGCGCTTGCCCTTGATGTCGGCGAGCTTGGTCACGCCGCTCGATTTCGTCGCGGCGGGCGAGAAGTTGGCGACGCGGTTCGACATGTAGACGATGCGCAGCGACTGCGGCCCCCACTGGGCGGTGCCGTAGTCCTGAATGCCCTCGAACGCGGGATAGTGGGCCGAGCAGCTCTGCCAGAGCTGCGTGGTGCCCGAGCGGGTCGCGGTGAGCTGGGCGACGCTGTTGCCGATCGGCACGTTGCGGACCTTGACGTCGAACGTCTTGAAGACCGCGTCGTTCACCGCGGACATTTCGGCGTAGCCCGACGAGCCGACGTCGAACGTCGAGATCGTCACCATCTTCGGCTTTCCGGCGGGCTCGGCGGCGAACGTTGGCGATACACCGACGATGCCGGCGAGAAGGGCGGCGAAGACCGCTCCCGCCGCTCCGTGTTTACGCAAGATCCCCATCTTCTGATCTCCCAAGGTGGTGTGGTTCGGTTCAGTTGATCTGCTGCCAGTCGAGCCCGAGGAACGCGACCCGGTCGCCGGTGTGGACCACCGGGTTGACGCGCGACATCAGCACGTAGGACGATCCGGCGACGGTCACGGCTTCGCGTTCGTCCCACAGGTCTTCGATCCGCGCGATCCGGGCGCCGGCGGCGAGAACGTCGCCGGGCGCCGCTTCCATGCTGAGGAAACCCGCCCGGGTGCAGTAGAGGAAGGCGCGCCGGGTCACGAGAAGCTGACCCGAAGGGGCGACGTAGGGGTCGTCGATCATGCCGAGTTTCGACATGATGTTGCGCAGGCCCTTGGCGGCGAAGGCGATGTTGTCCGCCTCGAACTTTCCGCCCGAGCCGATCTCCGCCATGAACGCGGGAATGCCCTGAAGCGCGCATTGGATGTCGAGCCCGCCGGCGACGCCGCCGGGGACTTCGCCGGTCGCGGTCGCGAGATCGACGCGGCAGTTGGCGTGCGCGCCGAAGGCGAGCGCCATGGTCTCGATCCGTTCGCGCACTTCGGGCTTCAGCGACGGCGCGATCTTGAACACCGTGTAGGGCTGCGCGGCGAACTGGGTCGCGACGGTGTGGAAGTTGACGAGGCAGTCGGCGTTGGTCTTGACCTCCGAAAACAGCGCGTGCGCCGCGCGCTGGGTGTATTGCCCCGCCGGGTCTCCCGGGAACTGCTGATCCATGTCGAGAAAATCGTAGGGGTTGATCTTGTTGCGCCACTGCACCGCCAGCGGATTCGACAGCGGCGTCGCGACCACGGTGCCGCGCAGGCGGGCGGCGTCGAGGCTCGCGGCGAGGGTCTTGACCGCCATGAAGCCGTTGATCTCGTCGCCGTGGACCGCGCCGTTGATCCAGAACGTCGGCCCGTCCTTCATGCCCCGGATCACCAGGACGGGAATATCGACGCTCGCGCCGAGCGCAAGCTCGCCGACATGGATGACGCCGCGCGCGGCTTCGCCTTTGCCCGCGACGGCGGTTCCGACCTTGAACATTCCTCTTCTCCTCATGCGATTTCGCCCCGGCGTCGCGGGGGCGGGAATTTCACCCGTCAAGACGGCGAGTCGACGCGAATCCGGCGCGCGCCGAGTTCGGCAAGCGTGTCGAGCAGGGCGGCGGACATCGGAATGCCGTTGGCAAGCCGGTCGGCCCGTTCGCGTGCGGCGCGTTCGCCGGGGTAACGGATCGCGTCCACGCCGTTCGCGCGCGGCAGGGCGCGCAACCGGGCGATCTCCTCGGCCATGTTCTTCAAGAAGCGTGCCTCGTCGAGAAACGCGGAACATTTGAACGCCAGCATGAAGTGGCCGTTTCCGGATTCCCGCTCCCGGTTCGTCATCACGCTGAGAACCCGCCCGCCGAATTCCGCGCCGGTCGCCGCCCCCGCCAGCATGTCGACGATCAGGCTCAGCCCCGAGCCTTTGATGCCGCCGAACGGAAGCATCACGCCTTCAAGGGCTTGCGCCGGGTCGGTGGTGGGGCGGCCGTCGGGGCCGAGCGCCCAGCCGGCAGGGATCTCTCGTCCTTCCTGGAGCGCCTTGCGGACTTTCTTCCGCGAGCCTTCGCTGGTCGCCATGTCGAGGACGAGCGGCGGGTGCTCGCCCGCCGGAATTGCGATCGCGAGCGGGTTGGTGCCGAGAAATGGGGCATTCGCCCCGAACGGAGCGGCAACCGCTGAGGCGTTCGCCGCGACGAGGCCGATGCACCCCTGCCGCGCCGCCATTTCCGCATAGACGCCCGCCGCGCCGAAGTGATTGCTGCGGCGGATGCCGGTGGCGGCGATGCCGAAAACCTCGGCGGCGGCGATCGTGATCTCCATGCCCTCGGTCGCGGCGAGCGGCCCGAGGCCGTTGTCCGCGTCGAGGGTGGCGGCCCAGGGGAAGCGGTGCTCGATGGCGAATTCCGGCTTCGCCTTGATGCGGCCCTCGGCGAGCGCCTCGGCGTAGTCCTTGAGACAGGCGAGGCCGTGGGTGTCGATGCCGCGCAGATCCGCGGCGACGAGGGCGTCGGCCACCTTCCCGGCATCCACGGCCGGGACGCCGCGTTGGACCAGGATGTCGATCGCGGCGGTGCGTGCGACGTCGGCACGGATGCGTTTGGTCCCGTTCATCGCGTTTCTCCTCAGATCACCGGGCCGGTGACGTAAATGTCCATGGCTTTGAAATATCCCGAGACTTCCGCCTTGGTCGTGACCCCGCCCGCGACCCCGAGGATCGCGTCGTACAGGCGTCCGGCGGCGGTCGGCATGCTCTCGCTGCCGTCGATCACCTCGTGCACCGAGAGGTCCATGTGGTCGACCAGAGTCTCCCAGGTGTTGCGGTTTCCGGTGACCTTGAGGACCGGCACGAACGGGAAGCCCTGCGGCGCGCCGCGGCCGGTGGTGAAGACGATGACGTTGCATCCCGCCGCCGCCATGCCGGTCAGCAGTTCCGGCTCGCGGCCGGGCGAGTCCATCACCACCAGTCCCTTGACGCTCGGGCGTTCGCCGTACTCGTAGACGTCCTGAACGATCGCCCGGCCCGCCTTGGCGATCGCGCCGAGCGACTTCTCCTCGATCGTGGTGAGGCCGCCCTTGATGTTGCCGGGGGTGGGCTGGCCGCCGCGCATGTCGACGCCGATCGCCTTGGCGCGGTTTTCCATGCGTTCGACGAGGTCGAGGATGCGGCGTCCGGTCGCTTCGTCCTTGGCTTGGGCGGCGAGGATGTGTTCCGCGCCGATGAATTCGGTGACTTCGCCCATCACCGCGGTGCCGCCCGCCGCGGTCAGGCGCTCGACCGCGAGGCCGAGGGCCGGGTTCGGCGCGAGTCCGGAGGTGGTGTCCGAACTGCCGCACTTGAGGCCGAGAACGAGGTCGGACTCCGGGCATTCCACGCGTTCGATACGCGAGGCGTCCATCACCAGCTTTTGCGCGAGCAGCGTGCCCTTCGCGAGGGTCTTGGCGAGGCCGCCGCTTTCCTGGATCGCCAGCACCTCGACCGGCTTGCCGGTCGCCGCGATCGCCGCCGCCACCGAGGCGACGTCGGTGCCCTCGCATCCGAGGCTGACGAGGATCACCGCCGCGAGATTGGGGTTGCAGCCGAGCCCGGCGAGGGTGCGGGTGACGCGCGCGAGATCGGGCGGCGTCTGGCAGCAGCCCTGCTGATGGGTGAACGCCATGGTGCCGCGCACCTGGTTGGCGATGCCGAGGGCGACCTCGTTCGCGCAGGCGACGGTGGCGAGAACGCCCACGTAGTTGCGGGTTCCCACCCGTCCGTCGGTGCGCCGGTATCCGAGAAAGCTCATCGTCAACCCTCCTTGTGGATTTCGAGGTCGCCGCGGCCGCGCAGGCTGACGACGTTGTGGACGTGGACATGCGCGCCCCGGGCGATGTCGGCGGTGGCTGCGCCGATCACGGCGCCGTATTTGAGGATCTCGTCGCCTTTGGCGATCGCACGGACCGCAACCTTGTGGCCGAACGGGATGGCCTCGGCCGCGGCGAGAACCACGGTCTCCTCGCCCGATCCGGCGACCACTTCGCCGCCCGCCGCGATATCGCGGAGGACGGTGGCGATGTTGTCGCCCGCGTCGATGATGATGGCGTTGCGAATCACGGTGTTTCTCCCTTGTGCGGGCGCATTGTCTCGAACAGGCGGTGGAGCGCCGCACCCTGGCGCGCCGTGCCGTCGGCCAGCCGTTCGCTCCACGCGACGATCTCCGCGCGGTCTCCGCCGGGCAGCGTCGCGGCGATCGCGTCGAAGCGTTCGACCAGTTCGGGAAACGTCCACGGCGCTTCGGGATCGCCGCGGCGGAAGGTGCGTTCGGCGCGCAGCACGCGGCCGTCGGCGGTTTCGATTTCGACCGCGGCGGGGCGGTCCGCCGGGAAACGCGCGGTCATCGCCGGATCCTCGGCCACCGAAACCCGGGCGGCGAGGGCGCGGACGTCGTCGCGCCCGAGGGCGGCGGCGGAGAAATTCGCGAAATCGAGGCGGCCTTCGGCGATCAGGAACGCGACGCAGAAGGCGGTCGAGAATTTCGCCTCCTCGAAGGTGCGGGGCTCGCGCCGGCCGGCGACGTCGAGCTGGGCCCTGGGGCCGCGCACCCGCACGGCGACGATGGCCGAGGGATCGACCGGGGTCGCCGTCAGCAGGTCGCGCACCGCGTCGAGGCAGCTGTGCATCTGGCCGCAGGTCGGCCAGCCCTTGATCGTCACCGTCTGGATCTGGAACGGCGGCGCGACCGGAGCCGCGAGGATCGCCGGAGCCGCAGCGAGGTGAAATGCGGCGAGCAATCCCCGCGGCCCTTCGAGAATCCGGGTTGCGCCCGGGATTCCCGATTCTGCCAGTCGCGCGGCGGTGAAGCCGTTGCGGACCGCGGTCGCGGCGTGGAACGCCTTCGCGGTTTCCGCGCCGTCGTCGAGAAACTGCCAGAGTCCGGCGGCCTGGGTTCCGGCGTGACCGAAGGCGCGCAGGGTCTGTGCCGCCGACAGCCGGAGCAGGCGCGCGGCGGCGGCGGCGGCGGCGAAGCACCCGGCGGTGGCGGTGACGTGGCAGACTGCGTAATGCGCCTTGCCGAGGAGCGCGCCGACGCGCAGTCCGACTTCGTATCCGGCGACGATCCCCGCGCACAGGTCGGCGGCGCGCAGGTCGAGAGTCTCGCCGAGGGCGAAGACCACCGGCATCACCGTGACGCCCGGATGCATGATCGCGAGGCGGTGGCCGTCGTCGACCTCCGCGAGGTGCGACAGGGCGGCGTTGGCCGCCGCCGCCGCGACCGCGGGGCGGAGGCGCGCGTCGCCGGCGACCGAAGCGTCGCCGATGCCGTCGCCGCACAGCGCGTCGCGATAGCGCGCCGCGAGAGGATGCGCGGCGCCCGCGGCGAGGGCGCCCCACCAGTCGAGCGCCGCATCCCGCACCCGCAGGCAGACCGCGGGCGGCAGGGTCGCGCCGTCGAGCGACGCGGCCCAGTCCGCAAGCGGCGCGAGCCAGGGTGCGGCGGCGGTCACGCGCCGATCTCCCGGGCGAGCGCGTCGACGATTTCGCCGGAGAGGCCGGTGTAGTTCTCCGGCTTCAGCGCCGCTTCGAGTTCCGCACGGTCGCAGACCGAGGCGACGCGCGGATCGGCGAGGAGCAGGTCGAGCATCGGCCGTCCCTCCTCGAGCGCCTTGAGCGAGATGTCGTGAATCACCTCGTGGGCGTCGCCGAGCGGCATCGTGCGCGCGAGCACGAACATCACCCGCTCCGAGAGCAGGACGCCTTTCAGCATATCGAGGTTGGCGCGCATCCGGGTTTCGTTGACGATCAGTCCCGAGAGCACCTTGGTCAACTGCGCGAGCATCGCCCCCGCAAGGCAGAAGGTTTCCGGCACCGTCACCCATTCGGCGCGCCAGACGCTGCCGTCGCGTTCGTTGAGCGGGGTCATCAGCCGCGCCATCACCGCGGCGTTGCCCTGGACCAGGGCCGCGAGCGACCGCACCCATTCGCTGCCGATCGGGTTGAGCTTGTGCGGCATGGTGCTGGAGCCGACCGTGCCGTGGGTATAGGCCTCGGCGAGTTCGCCGATCTCGGTCATGCAGGAGACGTAGATTTCCTGCGCGATCCGCGCCGAGGTTCCGGCGATCAGCGAGAGCCCGGCGAGAAGTTCGGCGAGGCGGTCGCGCTGCGCGTGCCACCAGGTGCGCGGCGCGCCGAGGCCGAGGATGCGGCAGGCGCGCGCCTGGATCTCCAGCCCCTTGTCCTCCCACGCGGCGAAGGTGCCGATCGCGCCCGAGAGGTTGCCGACCAGGCAACGGGTCTTCAGCCCGGTCCAGCGGTCGCGGTTGCGGTCCATCTCGTCGAGCCAGCCCGCGACCTTGAGGCCGAAGGTGAAGGGCAGCGCGTGGTTGCCGTGCGAGCGCGCGACCATCAGGGTGTCGCGGTGGCGGCGCATCATCCCGAGCAGGAGCGCGATCAGCGCGTCGAGCTGGCGCTCGATCTCGGCGTGGGCGCGCGCGACGGTCAGCATCGTCGCGCTGTCGAGGATGTCCTGGGTCGTCGCGCCGTAGTGCAGCCAGGTCTGGTGCGGGTCGCCGAGATTGGCGCGGTACTCGCGCAGCACGCCGAGGAGCGTGTGCGCGGTTTCCTTGCCGTGCGCCTGGACCCGCGCGATGTCGATGAGGCGGACATCGGCCTTTTCGCGGATCGCCTGCGCCGCCTCCTGCGGGATCATGCCGACGTCCGCCTGCGCCTCGGCGAGCGCGGCCTCGACGTCGAGCCACGCCTGCACGAGGCCGTCGGCCTGGAAGATCGCCCGCATCTCGGGGGTCGTGGTGAGCCCCTTGAACAGCGGCGCGTCCATCGGGTGGACGAGGTCGGCGAATGCCTGGGGGGAAACTTCGCGAAGCATCGTGTCCTCTCCTCAGGCGAGTTTCGCGCACGCCGCGGCGATGCGGCGGCAGGCTTCTTCGAGAGTCTTGGTGTCGGTCGCGAAGGAGATGCGGAAGAACGGCGACAGCCCGAACGCCTCGCCGGGGATCACCGCGACGCCCTCGTCGAGGAGGTAGTTGGCGACGTCCGCGTCGCGCTCGAGCCTGTCGCCCTTGGGCGTGAGCTTGCCGATCAGTTCGCGGCAGGAGAGGTAGACGTAGAACGCGCCTTCCGGGCGCACGACGCCGAGGCCGGGAACCGCGCCCAGCAGCCCCACCACCAGGTCGCGGCGGTCCTGGAAGATCGCGCGCTGCTTCGCGGCGAACCCCATGTCGCCGTCGAGACCGGCGACGCCCGCCCACTGCGACACCTGGCACGCGCCCGAGGTCGACTGGGACTGGTACTTCGTCATGTTCTTGATCAGGGCGAGGGGGCCCGCGCCGTATCCGAGGCGCCAGCCGGTCATGCAGAAGGTCTTCGAGAAGCCGTTCACCACCAGGGTGCGATCCTTGAGGTCGGGGGCGACTTCGAGGATCGAATGGAAGACCACGCCGTCGTAGATCAGATGCTCGTAGATGTCGTCCGACAGAACCCAGACCTGCGGGTGCCGCCGCAGAACCTCGGCGATCTCCTTCAGGCGTTCGATGCCGAGCACCGCGCCCGAGGGATTGTTCGGGTTGTTGAGGATCAGCCACTTGGTGCGCGGGGTGATCGCCGCTTCCAGGCGGGCCGGGTCGAGGCGGAAGCCGTCCTCCGCGGTGGTCTCGACGACCACGGCGACGCCCTTGCAGAGGGCGGTTTCCTCGACGTAGCAGCCGAAGTACGGCGCGGGCACGATCACCTCGTCGCCGGGGTCGAGGGTCACCGCGAGGGCGTTGAAGATCACCTGCTTGGCGCCGTTGCCGGCGATCACCTCGGTGGGGGCGTAGTCGAGGTCGTTCTCGCGCTTGAGCTTGCGGCAGATCGCTTCGCGCAGCGGCATGATGCCGGGGATCGGCGGATATTTGGTCTTGCCCTCGACGATCGCGCGGATGCCGGCCAGCTGGACGTGCTGCGGCGTCGCGAAGTCGGGCTCGCCCGCCGACAGGCTGATGACGTCCTTGCCCTGCTGGCGCAGGTCCACCGCCCGGGCCGACACGACAGATGCGGCCGACTGTTTGATGGCGCTCATGTGTTCCGCGATCATCGACATGGAATTCGCTCCGTGAATACCGGTCGCTTCCCGCGGGGTCGCGCCGGAATGCTTAAAATTTAGACGCTTTCTTGTTCCGCCCAAAAATTAGTATGAAAGGATTTAAAATTCTGGACAGCGAATTTATCTTATGAGTTACATAAGGGGATCTTATGAAATCCAGGGGTGGGGATGGATCTCAGGAAGCTGCAGACCTTTGTCGCGGTGGCGGATTTCGGGTCGTTCTCGCGTGCGGCGCAGGCGGTGAACCTGACCCAGTCGGCGGTCAGCCAGCAGATGGTCGATCTCGAACACCAGCTGCACGTCGCGCTGTTCGACCGCAGCACCCGGCCGCCGCGGATGACGCGCGCCGGGCGGGCCTATGTCGAAACCGCGCGGGCGATCCTCGATTCGCACGCGCTGTTCGTCGAGCGTTACGGCCGCGCCCAGGTCAGCGGCACGTTGACCATCGGCGTCGTGCGCAGCGCGCTGTCCGCCGGGTTGCCCGAGGCGCTGCATGCGCTCAAGGTCAGCCATCCGCGACTGTCTCTGCGTCTGGTCGCGAGCGGGCGCCTGACCACCGAGCTGACGCAGGAGGTCCGGGCGGGCCGCCTCGACGCGGCGCTGGTGGTGGGCCCGCCCGCGGCGGATCGCGATCTTTTGTGGAAGTCCTACGCGGTGGAGCGGTTCTACGTGATCGCCCCTCCGGGTACGCCCGGCCTTACCGACGGCGAGGTCCTGAGTTCGGCGCCGTATCTGCGGTTCGTCCCGATCCTTCCGGGCGAGCGCGAGATCGATTCGGTTCTGGCCAAGAAGGGGCTGACTCTCGTGCCGGAAATGGAACTCGATACGTTCGAGGCGATCGTGCTGATGGCCGGGGCCGGGCTCGGCGCGGGAATCGTTCCGGCCCTCTACGTTCCCCGCGCGCGCCTGCAGGACATGCGGGTTCTGCCATTCGGGGATCATACGCTGACCCGCGAACTCGGCATCCTCACCCGGCGTCCCGAGAAGAAGGGCGACCTGATCGACCTGCTCCACAAGACGCTGACGCGCGTGCGCCGCGCGAAGTCGGACGAATGAAACTCTTCGAGGGTTCGGCGGTCCGGGCGGACGGGGTTCAGGCGTCGAGGACGGCGCGCAGCGAGGCTTCGATCCGGCCGCCGCAGTAGGCGTCGCCGTAGTCCCGCCGCGCCCGGGCGGCGAGGTCGGCGAGCGGCGGCAGTGCGGCGATGCGGCGCACCAGCGCGGCGGTCGTCGGCGCGGTTTCCGAAAGCATCGTTCCGATCGCGGGGAAGCGTTCGGCCATCGTCGACCAGAGGGTGGCGGTCACGACGTCGGCGATGCCCGGCGCGTCGCCGCCGAGCAGGAAGCCGGACGCTTCCGTCAGGCCGTGGCGGCGGCCGGTGTCCTCCCACAGCGACATCCATCGCTTCAGGCGCGGGACGAACGCGCGCCAGCGGTCTTCGGTCCACATCTCGCGTCCGCCGTCGAGGGTGATCTCGTCGATCACGTCGTTGGCGTCGGCGACGACCTTCATCGTCATCGCGCGCAGGGCCGGGGAGGCGGGCAGAAGGTTCAGCGTCTCTCCCAGATACAGGACGATGGCGGGAGTTTCGGCGATCGCGAATCCGGCGCGCCGGTCGATCAGCACGGGCGGCCCCATGAACGGGATCGGCATGCGTGCGACCGGCGCGTCCATCATTTCCGAGATCGCGGCGTCGCCGCTTTCGCTCCAGGTCCGTCCGGCGAACGCCAGAACCGCGCGCACGAATTGGCCGCGGAACGGCACCGACCAGTAGGCGAGTTCGTAGTCCGGCATCGCGACCTCCCTCTTCGACCGGGCGTGCGGGCGGCTTCGCCCGTAGACCTAAGGCCTCGCCCGGCCGAGGGCAACGGGGCGGCCCGGGGCTCGGCATCGACGGATCGCGCTGGCGACCGCCGCGGCGGTCTTGGCGTTCGCCGATGCCCGTCGTACAAGGACGGTGGACGTGGGCGCGTAACGCCCGCACATCGCGCGCAGCGAGGAGGGACGACCGATGGTGGTGAGCGTCTTCGATCTCTTCAAGATCGGCATCGGGCCGTCCAGCTCGCACACCGTCGGGCCGATGAAGGCGGCCCGCCGCTTCGCGCTCGGCCTCGCCGACTCCGGGCTGCTGGACCGCGTCGTCGCGGTGCGGGTGGAGCTGTTCGGCTCGCTCGCCCTAACCGGCGTCGGTCACGGCACCGACCGGGCGGTGAGTCTCGGTCTCGCCGGGGAAACGCCGGAAGACGTGTGCGTCGACACGGTTCCCGAGCGCCTCGCGGCGGTCGCCGCGACCGGCAGCCTGGATCTCCTCGGCCGCCGGACGGTGCGGTTCGCGCCCAAGAGCGACATCGTCTTCCAGAAGCGCAAGAGTTTGCCGCTGCACCCCAACGGGTTGCGCCTGAGCGCCTTCGGGGCGGAGGGGGCGGTGCTCGCCGCCGAGGAGTTCTATTCGGTGGGCGGCGGCTTCGTCGTCACCGCGGCGGAATTCGCCCGTCCGCCCGCCGCGCCTCCGGCGAGCCTGCCGTTCCCCTATGCGTCGGCGAAGGATCTGCTCGCGCTCGGGGTGCGGCACGGCCTGTCGATCGCCGCCATCGCGCGCGCCAACGAGGCCGCTCTCCTGCCGCCGCCCGAGGTCGAGGCCGGCCTGCGGCGGATCTGGGCGGCGATGCAGGCGTGCGTGCGGCGCGGCCTGTCGCGCGAGGGCGCGTTGCCTGGGGTTCTGGCGACGCCGCGCCGCGCCGCGCAACTCCGCCGGAAGTTGGAGGACGACCGGGGCCGGAACCTCCGCGATCCGCTGGAGGCGCTGGAGTGGGTCCACGCCTACGCGATGGCGGTGGGCGAGGAGAACGCCTCCGGCGGCCGGGTGGTGACGGCCCCGACCAACGGCGCGGCGGGGATCATTCCGGCCGTGCTCCACTACCTGACGCGGTTCGTGCCCGATGCGGGCGAGACGCAGGTGTTCGATTTCCTCCTCGCCGCCGGGGCGGTCGGCTCGCTCTACAAGGAGAACGCCTCGATCTCCGGGGCCGAGGTCGGATGCCAGGGCGAGGTCGGCGTCGCGTGCTCGATGGCGGCGGCGGGGCTCGCCGCCGCGCTGGGCGGCAGCAACGCGCAGGTGGAGAACGCCGCCGAGATCGGCATGGAACATCATCTCGGCCTCACCTGCGACCCGGTCGCGGGTCTGGTCCAGGTGCCCTGCATCGAGCGCAACGCGATCGCCGCGTCGACCGCGATCAACGCCGCGCGTCTGGCGCTGTCGGGCGACGGCAGTCACGTCGTGTCGCTGGACGCGGTGATCGACACGATGCGGCAGACCGGCGCGGACATGCGCAGGAAATACAAGGAGACTTCTCTCGGCGGCCTCGCGGTCAACCAGCCGAAGTGCTGAAGTGGGCCGGGCGCGCGCGGCTCGGGGGCCGATTGACGCTCCGGCGCGAAGACACTAGCCTTGCCCGACGCAACGGAGGCTGGGTCTGGAACCGGATCGGAAGCTCGGATGAGGATTGTCGCGGTGACCGCCTGCCCCACCGGCGTGGCGCTGACCTACATGGCCGCGGCGCGGCTCGCCAACATCGCCCGCGCGCGCGATCACGCGATCAAGATCGAGACCCAGGGCGCCCTCGGCGTGGAGGACGTGCTGACGCCGAAGGACGTCGCCCGCGCCGACGTGGCGATCATCGCCGCCGACATCGAGGTCCGCGGCGCCGAGCGGTTCGCCCGCTGCCGTCTTCTGCGGGTCTCCACCGCCGAGGCGATCGAGGCTCCCGAGGCGGTGTTCGCGCGCGCCGAGGCACTTGCGGCCGCGCCCCGGAATCGATCTGCAACACCGCGCAATGTTTAGTGATTTGTGAACCGCCCGGGGTGCGTGCTAGGGTGCGCCTGCTTGTTTTCCGGGAGGGTCCGCGCGCGGGCTTTTCCGCATCGCGATCCTCGGGGTCCTCCGACATCAGGGAACTGTGCCAATGTGCGGAATTATCGGAATCGTCGGGCGCGACGATGTCGCGTCGCTGCTGCTTGAAGGGTTGAAGCGCCTGGAGTACCGCGGGTACGACAGCGCCGGCGTGGCGACCCTGGTCGACGGGCAGATCGACCGCCGTCGCGCGGAAGGGAAGATCGTCAACCTCGAGCGCCGCCTCGCCGAGGCGCCGCTCTCCGGCCGCATCGGCATCGGCCACACCCGTTGGGCCACCCACGGCGGCCCGAGCGAGAACAACGCCCATCCGCACGCGACCAAGCGCGTCGCGGTGGTGCACAACGGCATCATCGAGAACTATCAGACCCTCGTCGCCGAGTTGCAGGCGAAGGGGCACGTCTTCACCACCGATACCGACACCGAGGTGGTCGCCCATCTCGTCACCGACCTGCTCGAACAGGGGCTCGATCCGGTCGAGGCGAGCCGCCGCGCGTTCCGCCGCCTCGAGGGCGCGTTCGCGCTCGCGCTGCTGTTCGCGGGCGAGGAAGACCTGATGATCGGCACGCGGCGCGGCACGCCGCTCGCGGTCGGCTACGGCGAAGGCGCGATGTATCTCGCGTCGGACGCCTTCGCGATGGCGCCGTTCACCAACCGCCTGTCGTACCTCGAAGACGGCGACTGGGTGGTGATCACCCGCACCGGCGCGGTGATCCGCGACGCCGGCGACGCGGTGGTCGAGCGCAAGATCCACACCAGCAACGTTTCCGCCGCGCTGATCGGCAAGGCCGGGCACCGCCACTTCATGCTCAAGGAGATCTTCGAGCAGCCGCAGGTCCTGGGCGACACCATCAACGCCTTCATCTCCGCCGCGAGCGGCGCGGTGACGCTGCCCGAGCTGCCGTTCGACCCGGCCAAGGTGACGAAGCTCACGATCGTCGCCTGCGGCACCGCGTATTACGCCGGGATGGTGGCGAAGTACTGGTTCGAGAAGGTCGCGCGGGTGCCGGTCGAGATCGACGTCGGCTCGGAGTTCCGCTACCGCGACACGCCGTTCACTCCGGGCGGGGTGGCGATGTTCGTGTCGCAGTCGGGCGAAACCCTCGACACCCTCGAGGCGCTGCGCCATGCCAAGCGCGCCGGGCAGCACATCATCTCGATCGTCAACGTGCCCGAGAGCACCATCGCCCGCGAGTCCGACCTCGTGCTCTACACCCTCGCCGGGCCGGAGATCGGCGTCGCCTCCACCAAGGCGTTCACCACCCAGCTGATGGTGATGGCCTGCCTCACCATCGCGTTCGCGCGCGCACGCGGCACCATCACCGCGGCGCGCGAGGCCGAGCTCACCGCCGCGCTGCGCGAGGTTCCGGCGCAGACGGTGGCGGTGCTCCAGCACGACGACCGTCTGCAGTCGCTCGCCGGACAGGTCGCGGAGTGCGCCCACGCGCTCTACCTCGGTCGCGGCACCGGCTATCCGATCGCCCTCGAAGGTGCGCTCAAGCTCAAGGAAATCAGCTACATCCATGCCGAAGGCTACGCCGCGGGCGAGATGAAGCACGGCCCGATCTCGCTGATCGACGACGGCATGCCGGTGATCGCCCTCGCGCCCTCGGACGAGCTGTTCGAGAAGATGCAGTCGAACGTTCAGGAGGTCGCGGCGCGGTCCGGCCGCCTCATCCTGTTCTCCGACGCGGAGGGGCTGAAGCGCCTCGAAGGCAAGGCGCGCTGGACCGTCGAGCTGCCGAAGACCGATCCGTTCGTCGCGCCGATCCTCTATTCGGTGCCGATGCAGTTGCTCGCCTACCACACCGCGGTGGCGAAGGGGACGGACGTCGACCAGCCGCGCAATCTCGCGAAAAGCGTCACCGTCGAATAACCCTTCTTCTCCCGGCGGGAGCGCAGGGCCGCGGGCATTCGCCCGCGGCCCTCGCCGTTTTTGCGGCGCGGAAAGGTTACAATTTTCCAGTCGGGTTTCCGGATTTCCACTTTAGGGTTTGTATCCGAGTGACTAAATTAACCTCCAATACCCCGTTTCCAAAGAAGTTATGCCCACAGCGGGCGAAACAGAAACTGCCGGGACAGGGGTCGGGAGGACGCTTCGGAACTGCAAATCCGTCGTAACCGCGCCATGTGCGGGCGATCCCACGCCGATTTGGGCATCATCGCCGCCGCGCCGGTTCCCTGGTGACGCGTTTCTCCGAGGAGGCACCCTCGACGATCCGGTCGGGCCCCGGAAAACGCACCAGGGAGTGCAGCGCAATGGCGACGAACGAGATGGACGGGCGTGCGGGTCTCACGGGCGCGAGAGTTCGCGTCCAGCAGGTCGGCCGCTTCCTCAGCAACATGGTGATGCCCAACATCAGCGCCTTCGTGGCGTGGGGGCTGATCACCTCGCTTTTCATTCCCACCGGCTGGACCCCGAACGAGCACATGGCGAAGCTCGTCGGCCCGATGATCACCTACCTGCTGCCGCTTCTGATCGGCTACACCGGCGGCAAGCTCGTCGGCGGCGACCGCGGCGCGGTGGTCGGCGCGATCTCGACCATGGGCGTGGTGATCGGCGCATCGATTCCGATGTTCCTCGGCGCGATGCTCATCGGCCCGGTGGGCGGCTGGGCGATCGCCCGCTTCGACAAGGCGGTGGAAGGCAAGGTCCGCGCCGGGTTCGAGATGCTGGTCGCCAATTTCTCCGCCGGCATCATCGGCATGCTGGTGGCGATCCTCGCCTATCTGGTGGTCGGCCCGGTGGTCGCGGCGCTCTCCTCCTGGCTCGGCGCGGGCGTGGATTCCCTGGTGAAGGCCGGATGGATCCCGCTCGTCTCGCTGCTAGTCGAACCGGCCAAGGTGCTGTTCCTCAACAACACCATCAACCACGGCGTGTTCACCCCGCTCGGCACCCAGGAGGCCCTCGCCCAGGGCAAGTCCCTGGTGTTCCTGATCGAGGCCAATCCCGGCCCGGGCCTCGGCCTGCTGCTCGCCTACTTCTTCTTCGGCCGCGGCATGGCGAAGGAATCGGCTCCGGCGGCGATGATCATCCACTTCCTCGGCGGCATCCACGAGATCTACTTCCCCTACGTGCTGATGAAGCCGCGCCTGATCGTAGCGATGATCGCGGGCGGCATGACCGGCGTCCTCACCCTTTCGCTCCTCAACGGCGGCCTGCGCGCCCCCGCCTCGCCGGGTTCGATCTTCGCGGTGCTGCTGATGACGCCGGGCGACGCCTTCGTCGGCGTGATCGCGGCGGTGGTGCTGGCCTGCGCCGTCACCTTCGTGGTGGCGTCGGTGCTGCTCAAGAGCGAGCGCGTCAAGACGACCGACCGTGAGGAAGACCTCGACGCCGCCACCCGGCGGATGCGCGAGATGAAGGCGGAATCCAAGGGCGCCGCCGTTCCCGCCGCCCAGATCCGCCGCGTCGTGGTCGCCTGCGACGCGGGCATGGGGTCGAGCGCGATGGGCGCCAACATCCTGCAGCGCCGCCTCGCCGCCGCCGGGCTTGGCGGCGTGCGCGCGACCAACGCCGCGATCGACAGCCTGCCGCCCGACGTCGACGTCGTCGTCACCCAGGCGACGCTCACCGACCGCGCCCGCAAGATGGCGCCCGGGGCGATCCACGTCTCGATCGACAATTTCCTCGATCCGGAGAGCTACGACCGGGTCGTCGAGATGGCGAAGGCGGCCGGCACGCCGCCGCCCGCCGCCCCTGCCGAAGTCAAGTCCTCCGCCGGGTTCGCGCTGAGCGAAAACGATATCTTCCTCGGCCTCAAGGCGAGTTCGAAGGAGGAGGCGATCCGCTTCGCCGGGCAGAAGCTGCTCGACGCCGGATGCATCCGGCCCGCCTACGTCGACGAGATGCTGGCGCGCGAGCAGGTGGTCTCGACCTACCTCGGCCAGGGCCTCGCGATGCCGCACGGCACCAACTAGGCGCGCGGCGAGGTGATCCGCACCGGCATCGTCGTCTGCCAATACCCCGAGGGGGTGTGGTTCGGCGGCGACCGCGAGAACGTCGCGCATTTGGTGATCGGGCTCGCGTCCAAGGGCGACGAGCACCTGACGATCATCTCGGCGCTCGCCGGGGTGCTGGAGAAGCCCAAGGTGATGGAGCACCTGTCGCACACCGCCAGCGCCGCCGACATCCTGCGCATCCTGGAGCTCGCCTCCGGTCCGGCCGCGCGCTGACTCCGGCCCGGGATCCCCGCGCGGCGGGGGTCCCATCCATCCCCACGATCCGGGAGAGAGCCATGCATGCCGTCCATTTCGGAGCGGGAAACATCGGCCGGGGATTCATCGGCAAGAGTCTCGCCGACGCGGGTTGGCGCGTCACCTTCGCCGACGTCGCCGTCGATCTCGTCGCCACCATCGCGGAGCGGCGGCAGTATCGCGTCGACGTCGTCGGCGAGACCGCGCGGCGGGACCTGGTGCGCGGCGTCGACGCGGTCTCGTCGCTCGGCGAGGAGGTGGTCGCGCGGATCGCCGCCGCCGACCTCGTGACCACCGCGGTGGGGGTGGCGGTGCTGCCGAAAATCGCGCCGACCCTCGCGCGCGCGATCGCGCTCCGCTTCCGCGACGGCGTCGACGCGCCGCTCAACGTGATCGCCTGCGAGAACGCCGTCCGCGCCACCACACAACTCAAGACGGCGGTGTTCGCGAACCTGCCGGAAGACGTCGCGGCGTGGGCGGAGGCGAACGTCGGGTTCGCAGACAGCGCCGTCGACCGCATCGTGCCGCCCGCCGCGCCCGATCCGGACGATCCTCTCGCGGTTACCGTCGAGGCGTTCTCCGAGTGGATCGTCGACCGCACCCAGCTCAGGGGCTGGACGCGGGAGGTGCCGGGAATGGTTCTTACCGACGATCTCATGGCGTTCGTCGAACGCAAGCTCTTCACCCTCAACACCGGCCACGCGATCGCCGCCTATCTCGGCTTCCGCGCCGGGTTGGCGACGATCCGCGAGGCGATCGCCGCGCCCGCGGTGCGCGCGGTGGTCGAAGGGGCGATGACGGAGAGCGGCGCGGTTCTGATCCGTCGCTACGGGTTCGCGCCCGACGCCCACGCCGCCTACATCGACAAGATCCTCGCGCGCTTCGCCAACCCCTACATCGTGGACGACGTCGCCCGGGTGGGGCGCGAGCCGTTGCGCAAGCTCGGCGGCTCCGACCGCCTGATCCGGCCGCTGCTCGGCACGCTCGAATACGGCCTGCCCCACGCCAACCTGGTGCGGGGCGTGGCGGCGGCGCTCCACTACCGCAACGACGGCGACCCGCAGGCGGTGGAGATGCGCGCCGCGCTCGCGGCGGAGGGAGTCGAGGCGGCGCTGTCGCGGTTCTGCGGCGGCGTGCTGCCCGCCGCAGTCCTGGCGGAGGTCGCCGCCGTCTGGCGCGAGTCCGCCCCATGAACGAGGTTTCCCGTCCCTTCATCCGGAGGTGAGATATGGCTGCCCAGGATCTCGTGTTGCTTGCGCCGCTCGCCGGGCGGGTGGTGCCCCTCGACCAAGTCGCCGACCCGATGTTCGCGCTCGGCATGATCGGCGACGGCGTCGCGATCGAGCCGGAGACCGGCGAGGTGTTCGCGCCGTGCGCGGGCGTCGTCGTCTCGGTCCACAGCCGCGGCCATGCGGTGAAGCTGCGCGCCGACGGCGGCGCCGAGGTATTGGTTCACGTCGGGCTCGAGGCGGTGGCGCTGCGCGGCGAAGGGTTCGAGGTTCTGGTCGCGGAGGGCGAGACCGTCGCCGCGGGCGCGCCGCTGCTGCGCTTCGACCGCGCGCGCCTCGCCGCGCTCTGCGGTCTCGTCACCACGCCGGTGGTGATCACCAGCGACGCCTTCCACGTCGAGAGCCGCGCGAGCGGGGGAGCGGTGGCGGTGGGCGACGCGCTGATGACGGTGGCGGCGGTCGGTGCGCCGGTCGAGCCGCCGAAGACCACCGCCGAACGCGAGGTCGTGCTGGAGATGACGCTCGGCTTCCACGCCCGCCCGGCGGCGCTGCTGGCGGAGACCGCCAAAGGTTTCGCCTCGGCGGTGCAGGTGGTGCTCGGTGGTCGGCGCGCCAATGCTAAGAGCCCGGTGTCGCTGCTGACGCTCGGCTGCCGCTACGGCGATCGCCTGACGGTGTCGGCCGACGGCGTCGACGCCGACGCGGCGGCGGCGGCGGTCGCCGAAGCGATCGCCTCGGGTCTGGGCGATCCGGTGGTGCCGCTCGGCAGCGAGACCGAACTTCCGGCCGAACCCGAACCGACGGCTCCGGCCGAACCCTTCGGACCCGACGAACGGGTGGTGCTCGACGGCATCGTCGGTTCGCCCGGCATCGCCATCGGCGCTGTGGTGCGGATCGGCTCCCGCCGCGCCGCGCCGCCCGAAACCGGTGCGGACCCGGCCACCGAGACCGCCGCGCTGCTGGCGGCGGTGGAGGCGGTGCGCCGCCACTTGAAGACGCAGGCGGAAACCTCCGCCACCGCGCCGCAGCGCGAGGTTGCGGCGGCCCATGCCGCGCTGCTCGAGGATCCGGAGCTGCTCGACGCCGCGGGCAAATGGATCGCCGCGGGCAAGAGCGCGGGCAACGCCTGGGGGCGCGCCATCGAGGTGCAGACGACGATTCTGCGCGGTCTCGACAACGCCCGCCTCGCCGAGCGTGCCGACGATCTCGTCGACCTCGAACAGCGGGTGCTGGCGGCGCTTGCGGGCGAGCCGCTCGACGACGTCGCGGTCGCCGAGGATGCGATCGTCGTCGCCGACGAACTCCTGCCGTCGCAGTTCCTCGCGTTTGGCGAGCGCCTGCCCGCCGGGTTCGTGGTGGCGAAGGGCGGGCGGACCTCGCACGTCGCGATCCTTGCTGCGTCGAGCGGGGTGCCGATGCTGGTGGCGGTCGGCGCGGACGCGCTGCGCATTCCCGAGGGCGCGGCGCTGGTGCTCGATGCCGAGACCGGCCGCGTCGTCGTCAACCCCGGTACGGCGGGAAATCCGCGCCGCCGCCACCCGGCGCGAGGCCCGGCGCGACGCCAACCGCGCCGCCGCCCACGAGGATTGCGTGATGGCCGACGGCACCCGTCTGCCGGTCTACGCCAACGTCGGCTCGGTCGGCGACGCGGCGCGCGGTGCCGCGTTCGGCGCGGAAGGGTCCGGGCTGGTGCGCACCGAGTTCGTTTTCCTCGACCGCCGCACCGCGCCGACCGAGGCGGAGCAGCTCGCCGAATATCAGGCGATGGCGGACGCGATGCACGGGCGGCCGCTGACCGTGCGCACGCTCGACATCGGCGGAGACAAGCCGATTCCGTATCTGCCGCATGCGGCCGAGGAGAACCCGATCCTCGGCGTGCGCGGCATCCGGATGTCGCGCCGCCATCCCGAGATGCTGCGCCAGCAGTTCCGCGCGATCCTGCGGATGGCGCCGCTCGGGCAGTGCCGGATCATGCTGCCGATGGTCGCCGATCCCGCCGACCTGCGCTGGGCGCGGGCGATCTTCCTGGAGGAAAAGGCGGCCCTCGGCATCGCCGCCGAGGTTCCGCTCGGGATCATGATCGAGGTTCCGTCGGCGGTGGCGCTCGCCGACCGTCTCGCCGCCGAGGCGGATTTCTTCTCGATCGGCACCAACGACCTCACCCAGTACGTTCTCGCCATGGATCGCGGCAACCCGGCGCTCGCCGCCGAGGTCGACGCGTTCCATCCCGCGGTGCTGCGGATGATCGCCCAGACCGTCGCGGGCGCGCGCCGCCACGGCCGCCCGGTGGGGGTGTGCGGCGGCCTCGCTTCGGAGGTGCTCGCCGCGCCGATCCTGATCGGTCTCGGCGTCACCAGCCTGTCGGCGACGCGCTCCGGCATTCCCGAGTTGAAGGCGTTCATCCGCACCCTCGACGCCGACGCCTGCCGCGCGGTGGCCGAGGCGGCGCTGGAGCAGGACACCGCCGACGCGGTGCGGGCGCTGGTGCGTGCGCGTTGGCCGGATTGCCTGCCGCCGTCGCTCGCCGACGTGATCGGCGGCGGCACGTCCGGAGAGGGCTGAAGGACCGAGCGATGCCGCCGATCCCGATGACCTCGCTCGCGGACTTCGAACGCGGCGCCTGGAGCGGCGGCGAGCCGCTGCCGCGCCGCGTGGCGTTCGCGCGGGACACCCGGCCGCCGCCGCCGGGGGGGCTTCAGGTGCAGTTCCCGCGGCTCGAACTGGTGCTCGACGGCGTCTATCGCAACGAACTCTGCGACGCCGCCGGCGGCACGGCGATCTGCGACCTGGAAGCGGGAGACGCATTGTTCGTTGGCGCGAACTGCTGGAACCGGCCGGTGTGGGACGCCGACGTGCGGCTGCTCAGCCTGCTGATCGGCTCCAAGCATTTCGGCCTCAGTCTGCTGTTCTGGGATGCGGGAAACGGCGCGTTCGGTCCGGTGGAGAAGCGCAGCGGCCCGTTGTCCGGCAACAGCCCGCTCTATCACATGGCGGCGGCGCTCGCGGGGTGCCGCGACGCCGTCGACGCGCCGTTTCTGCGGCCGCAGGTCGCGGCGGTGGTGGAATACGCGCGCACGCTGGTCGCGCAGGCGGTCTCCGCCGACGAGCGCCGGTCGGCGGCGCTGCACCGCGCCGCGTGTCTCTATCTCGAGGAGAACCTCGGCGCGGGGATCACCCGCGAGCGCGTCGCACGGCAGTTCGGCGTCAGCCCCAACTATCTGTCCCGGGTGTTCCGCGATCAGGGCGGCGTGACGTTTTCCGAGTTCGTCGCCGCCCGCCGCGTCGGCACCGCTCAATGGCTGCTCGAAGCCTACGACCTGCCGCTCGCCGAGGTCGCGCAGCGTTGCGGCTTCCGCGACGTGAACTATTTCCTTAAAGTCTTCAAGAAGCGTGTCGGCCGGACGCCCACCGAATACCGTGCCAGCATCCGGGCGCACGGCACGCCGCGCGCGTGAACCGAGGGACGGAACCGGGATGAGCGAAATCGTCAACCTGCGGCAGGCGCGGAAGCGCAAGCTCCGCGCGGAGAAGGATCGGCAGGCGGAGGAGAACCGCGCGCGGTTCGGTCGTCCGAAGGCGGAGCGGGCGCACGATGCCGCCAACGCCGATCTCGCCCGGCGCAGGCTCGAACAGATGAAGCTGACGCCGGAAGATTAGCGGGCCGATCCGGTGGCGTCATGCGGTGTGCGCCGATCAGAAGCATCTTGGTTAGGAGCGGAAGACCGCCTCGGCGAGGTCGCTGTGCGTTCCGGAGAGATGCACCGCTTCGAGGTTGTCCTGGGTCGTCACCCGCTCGTGGGCGTCGTCTTCGCTGCGGATGCGGTACTGCGGCGATCCGCCGGTGAGCGGCAAGGTGCGCGTGACGCGGTAGACGCCGTTGGAGTTGGCGAGGCGCGCGAACCCACCCTTGAGACGGACCGGCTGGCCGATGGCGAAGGCGTGGGCGGTGCGGCGTGATCGGTGTGCGGCGAGAATCATGAGCGATGTCCTTCCGGGTTGGAACCGGATGCGGGAACCCGGGCGCGCGGGCGGCTCTGGCAGCCGCCGGAACGATGCGCCCCTGGGGGTCCGGTTCTGGTAAACGCGACATGCGGCGCCGAAAGCGGCGCGCGGATTCAGGAAATCTCGACGGGACTCGGAATTCCAGGTCGCTTGGCCGAAACGGCCAAATCAACCTTGGATATGGGGCGGGAAGCCGATCGAAACAAGGCGCGCGGGATCGGCGATGCTTGACGGACGCCAACTTATCTGACTAAAGTCAGAAATCATGATGGACAACCCGATCGCCCGCGTCCGCCGCTTCAACCGTGCCGTCACCTCCGAGGTGGGGGCGCTCGATACCTCGTTCCTCGGGCGCGGGCGGCCGCTCGGCGCGGCCCGGGTGCTCAACGCGATCGGCCAGGGGTGCGGCGACGTGGCGGCGATCCGGGCGTATCTGGGTCTCGACTCCGGGTTGATGAGCCGCCTGCTGCGCGGGCTGGAGGAGGAGGGGCTGGCGGAGACGCAGTCCCATCCGGAGGACGCCCGCCGCCGCGTCGTGCACCTCACCGCGGCGGGCCTGCGCGAATTCCGGGCTTACGAGACGCTCTCCGACGCTCAGGCCGAGGCGATTCTCGGCCGCGCCGCCGATCCTGCCGCGTTGCTGGCGGCGATGGACTTGATCGCCACCGCGCTCGGCCGCGACCGGATCGTCCTCGACGAGGCGGACCCGCGTTCGGAGGCGGCGCTGTGGTGCCTCGGCGAATATTACGCCGAACTCGGCCGCCGCTTTTCCCGGGGCTTCGACGTGTCGCTGTCCCGCGATCCGCAGGCCGACGACATGGTGCGGCCGCGCGGGGTGTTCCTGGTGGCGCGGTCCGACGGCCAGCCCCTCGGCTGCGTCGGCCTCAAGGGCGGCGGCGGTCCGGTCGCCGAGGTGAAGCGGCTGTGGGTCGCGCCCGCCGCCCGCGGCCTCGGTCTCGCGCGGCGGATGATGGCGGCGGTCGAGGATGCCGCGCGCGGCCTCGGGATCGCAGTCCTCCGCCTCGACACCAACAGCGCGCTGCCCGAGGCTCTCGCCCTCTACCGGCGCAGCGGCTGGACCGAGATCGACCGCTTCAACGACGACCCCTATCCCGACGCGTTTTTCGAAAAGCGTCTCTGAGGACGTCTCAACCGTTCTGCACCTCGGCCTCGGCGCGGCGGCGGCGGTTCTGGAAACGTTTGCGGCCGCCGGTGATCGCGGGCCCGACCATGAACGCCGCCGCGCCGAGGATCAGCGCCGCGCTGATCGGATGGCCGATCGGATCGAGGAAGATCGACCAGTCGCCGCCGGAGATCCGCAGCGCGTTGCCGAGGTTGTCCTCGATGGTGCGGCCGAGCACCAGGGCGAGGATCAACGGCGCGTGGGGGATTCCGAGGCGGCGGGTGGCGTAGCCGACGATCCCCGAGATCAGCGCGACGACGATGCTGAACACGGTATTTTCGTCCGAATATGCGCCGGTAAGGCAGAGCAGCGAAATCGTCGGCACCAGCACGTGCTTGGGCAGTCGGAACACCAGTCCGGAGATCGTCCGCACCAGCGCCAGCGAGACCGGCCACATCACCAGGTTGGCGACGAGGAAGGCGACGATGATCATCCAGGCGACGTCGGGATGGTCGATGAACAGCAGCGGCCCCGGAGCCATCCCCTGGATCATCAGCGCGCCGATGAACAGCGCCGAGACCGAGTTGCCGGGAATGCCGAGCGACAGCAGCGGCACCATCGAGCTCGCCACCACCGCGTTGTTGGCGGCTTCGGGCGCGGCGATGCCCTCGGGCGCGCCCTCGCCCCAGGCGGGCTCGCCGGGCTTGCCGGCGTAGAGCCGTTTGTAGCGGCGCGAGATCCGCTCGTAGCCCATGTAGATCGCCATCAGCATGCCCGCGCCGGGGATGATGCCGATGACGTTGCCGATCAACGCGCTCTGCACCCAGCTCGGCAACAGGCGGCGGATCATCGGCCAAGGGGTGACGAAGGAATCGGTGATGCGCGGCATGTCTCGCGCCGCCGTGCCGTTGCGACGGTCGCGGATCAGCTCTTCCGAGAGCTCCAGCACGGCGGTGACGCCGAACAGACCGACCAGCAGCGGCACGAACGGCACCCCTTCGTAGAGGTTGTCGACGCCGTAGGTGAAGCGTGGATAGCCGGTCTGCAGGCTGAGGCCGACGGTCGCCACCAGGAGACCGAGCACCGCCGAAATCAATCCCTTGACGATGCTGCCGCCGAGCAGGCCGATCACGCTCGCCATGCCGAGCACGCCGAGAGCGAAGTTCTCGACGTAGCCGAACCGCAGCGCGAACGCCGCCATCGGCGGCGCGAAGAACAGCAGCACCAGCGCGCTCGAAAATCCGCCGAATACCGACGAGGTGATGGCGATGCCGAGCGCCTGTCCGGCCTTGCCGCTGCGCGCCATGGCGTGGCCGTCGATGGCGGTGAGCACCGACGAGGCGGTCCCCGGCACCTTGACCATGATCGCGGGGATCGAACCGCCGACCGCGCACGCGCAGTAGAGGCCCACCATCAATGCCAGCGCGTAGGTGGGCGAGAGCGAGAACGACAGGGGAATGAAGATCGCGAACGCGATGTTGTCGTTGAGACCGGGGATCGCGCCGACCACCAGCCCGGCGACGATGCCGATCAGCAGGAAGCCGAGCACCGCCGGGTGCATCAGGGTGGCGAAACCGAGGGCGATTTCTTCCATGGGAGTCCTCCGTTTCGCCGGTTACAGGCCGAAGAGGTCGCGGATCGCTTCGAGTTCCGGCAGGGGAACGTGGAAGACGAGGTCGAACATCGCAAAGGCTCCGGCGGCGACCGCGGCCGCCTGGGCGAGATGGCGGCGCGGCTGCGGCGACGCGGCGTGACGCATGATCAGCACCGCCATCGCGACGAAGCTGGCGATCAGGTAGCCCGCGCCGAGGGCGAGCCCCGCCGCCCATGCGCTCCACGCGGCGATTTCGAGGCCCGGGCCCTGTATCAGGACGTGCGTGCCCTCGGCATCGGCGCGTTTCGGCGCGGCGGCGCGCAACGCCTGCACCACCAGCGTCAGCGAAAGGCCGAGCAACAGTGCGGCGAGAATCGCGGGATAGGCGGAGGAACTGGCGTCGAAACCGAGCGCCGTCACCATCGCCCAGCCGCCCAGAGCGGCGAAGCCCAACCCGCACCACAGGTCGACGATCGCGAACGCTTTCATCGCTTTCCTCCCGGTCTGAAAGGGGGGCGGGAGGGCGGGTGGCCCTCCCGCCCGGGGCTCACTTCTCAATCAGGCCGTGCTTGGTGATGACCTGGCGGCTCAGCGCGGCGTAGTCGGCGACGATTTCGCCGAACGCCTGGGCGTCCGCGTAGACCACCGGATAGCCGTATTCCTCCATCTGCGCCTTGTAGCCGGGGTCGCGGCTGATCTTGCCGAGGAGGTCGGACAGATAGGCGACCGCCGCGTCGGGCGTGCCCTTGGGCACCGCCCAGCCGCGGAAGGTGGTCCACATCTTCACGTTGAGGCCGGCCTCGGTCCAGGTCGGCGCGTCGGGGAACGCGGGCAGGCGCTTGGTGTCGGCGACCGCGAGGATGCGGATCGACCCGGCGTCGGCGTGCTTCTTCGCCTCGCCGAGGGGCCACAGCGCCATTTCCACGTGGCCGCCCATCACCGCCTGAAGCTGGCTGCCGAAGTCCTTGGTGGGAATGTAGTTGAACTGGATGCCCGAGGCGTCCTCGATGGCGAGGCCGGCCATGTGGTGCGAGGTGCCGATACCCGCGATCGCGGTGGCGATGGGGCGCTTCCGGGCCTCGGCGACGAGGTCGGCGATGGTCTTGAACGGGGAGTTCGCGCCCACCGCGATGATCTCCGGGTCCATGTTGAACATCGCCACCGGCCGGAAGTCCTCGGCCTGGAACTCGGTCTTCTTGAGCATCGGGTTGGTGACGAACGAACTCGTCGCGGCGAGCACGGTGTAGCCGTCGGGCTTGGCCTTGGCGGCGAAGGTCTGGCCGACCACGCCGTCGCCGCCCGCGCGGTTCTCGATCGTGAGCTTGCCGCCGCTCATCGACTTGTTGCCGTATTCGGCGAGAATCCGCGCGGTGGTGTCGACGCCGCCACCGGGCTTGAACGGAACGATGATGTGAATGTCCTTCGACGGATAATCCGCCGCGAACGCCGACGCCGCCGCGAGCGTCAGACCGATGAGAAGACCCTTACTCAGCCACGTGACGCGCATGACGATTTCTCCTGATGCCGATCGTGGAAATGACTTCGATCAAATGTCCGCCGGGTCGCCGCTTCGATCGGCTCCTCGCAGACCAGTCGCTCGCCACCGGGCGGTACGGAATCGCCCATATTTTGAGCATTGCAATCTATCGCTCAAAAATTAGTATGACCGGAAATAGAATTGGGCGTAGCGAATTTATCTAATTATTAGCATTAACAAATCTAATAAAGTGGGGGTGTGGAACCGAGGAGACCGTGGCGGTGCCCGGTTCGTGCGGCGCTCGGGCGGCGAATTGCGCCCGGTGGGTGGGCGCCGACGTCGAAATCGCGCGCGTGATCCTCGACACCTGCGCGCCGATCCTCGATCTCGCGGCCGCGTCGCGGCCGGGGGTGCCTTTGGCGCGGCGCGTGGCGCAGTTCTCCCCCGGCGCGTCCGCCGCAATCGCGGCGGCGACTGCGGATCAGACCGCGCGCACGCCGGCGAGGAAATGCTCGACCACGCCGCGCAGCGCCACCGCCTCCTTCGCCAGCGCCTGCGAGGCGGCGAGCACCTGCCGCGAGGCGGTGCCGGTTTCGCTCGCGGTCTGGCTGACGCCCGCGATGTTGAGGGAGATCTCCTGGGTGCCCGCCGCGGCGTGCTGCACGTTGCGGGCGATCTCGGCGGCGGCGGCGGACTGCTGCTCGACCGCCGAGGCGATCGCCGCGGAAATCCGGCTGACCTCGCCGATGCGCTCGACGATGCCCGAGATCGCCGACACCACTTCTTGGGTCGCCTCCTGCACCGAGCCGATCTGGCGGCCGATCTCGTCGGTGGCGGTGGCGGTCTGGTTGGCGAGGTTCTTCACCTCCCCGGCGACCACCGCGAAGCCCTTGCCCATTTCGCCGGCGCGCGCCGCCTCGATCGTGGCGTTCAAGGCGAGAAGGTTGGTCTGGCTGGCGATGTCGGTGATCAGATTGACCACCGTGCCGATCTTCGACGAGCTTTCCGCCAAGCCCTTGACCGTGGCGTCGGTACGCTCCGCCTCGGCGGTGGCGGTCTGCGAGACTTCGTGTGCCTGCGACACTTGGCGCGCGATCTCGTCGATCGAGTGGGAGAGTTGCTCGGCGGCGGCGGCGACCGTCTGCACCGAATCGGATGCCTGCTCGGTGGCGGCGGCGACCGCGTTTGACTGCCGCGTCGTCTGCTCGGCGCTGGCCGAAAGCGACTGGGCTGTGCCGTCCATTTCGCCGCATGCTCCGGCGACGATATCGAGCACCTGCGAGATCCGCGCGTCGAACTCGTGGGCGAGGCGCTCGATTTCCTCCGCCCGCGCGGTCTGCGCGGCGTGCGCGGCGGTCTGTTCGGCGGCGAGCGCATCGGCGCGGATCGCGTTGTCCTTGAACACCTGGACCGCGCCCGCCATCGCGCCGACCTCGTCGCGGCGGTCGGTCGCAGGCACCTCCACCGCGGTGTCGCCCTCGGCGAGGCGTGCCATCGCCCCGGTCATCGCCAGGATCGGGCCGCCGACGCCGCGCTTGAGCATCAACCCCGCCGCCGCCGACAGCGCGAACACCACGCCGAGGAGGGCGAACACCGCCACCCGCGCCTCGCGGGCGACGCTCCCGGCTTCCGCCCCGGCCGCCGCCACCCCGGCGGTGGCGATCTCCAGCATCTTGTCGATGCTCACCGAAATCACGTTGAAGAGGTCGCGCATGTCGTTGTTCATCAGGGTGCGCGCGTCTTCCTCCTGGCCGTGCTGCATCATGTAGAACACCCGCTCCATCCCCTCCTGATAGGCGTCCTGGTTGAGCATCAACTGGTCGAAGCCGTTCCGTCCCTCGCCCGAGGCGAAGCTCTGTTCGACTTCGGCGAGGGTGCCGTGCACCGCCTGGCGCGCGGCGGTCACGGCGACGTCGGCGGCTTCGCGCTCCTTGCGCATCTCGGCGAAGACGTAGGAGAACTCGGCGACCCGCTGCGTCGCCATCTGCGCCTGCATCCGCCGCATCACGTCGAGGCGCGGCGCCCACAGGTCGGTGGCGTCGCGAGTGGCGGTCTCGATGCGCACGATCTCGTAAACCGCCGCGCCGCCCAGCAGCGCCACCAGGGCGCAGATCAGGGTGAACGCCGCCAGCACCTTGCCGCCGATCCTGAGATTGTTGAACCAAGCCATTATCGCCTCCGCCGTCATGCCATGGGTGAGCGGGTGGAGGCCATGCGCGGTGCTGGGTGGGGGACGTCCGCGCATGGCCTTGTGCGGTCGCGCGCAAGTGTGGGGAGACGGCGCGCGACCGCCGGGTCGGACGCCTTGGGGAATGCGTACGACCGGATGGGGTGGGGGGAACGCCGTCAGTGGCGTTCCGGCCAGGGGTCGAGGAGATTGCCCTGCGCGTCGAACGCCATCGGCTTCGGCGCGCCGAGAATCTCGATGCCGGGGCGCTCGCGCAGGCTCGGCAGCAGAGTGTCGGAGACGTAGAGGTATTGCAGATGCAGGCTGTTGGGCGCGCGGATCAGGGTGATCGCGTCCGGGGTGTGCGAGGCGCAGCTCTTCACCGCCGCGCGGATCGCCGATTCGTCGTTCGGCATCGTCATCGGCAGCCCCGCCATGGTGAGGGTGCCGAGGGTGATGCAGTTGATGTAGGTGGGCTCGCGGTCGAACTTGTCGAACAGCCGCTGGGTGATCACGTCGGCCATGCCGATTCCCACCGCGTTGCCCTCGCTGTGGTCGGAAACGTCGAGCACGGCGATGCGCGAGACGTCGGGACCGCCGCTGATCGCCGGGGTGGAGACGCGGCCGGTGATGTTGGGGTCCATGCCGCTGCCGGAGAACTCCTTGCCCACCTGATCGAGCACCAGCACGTCGAGCGGCCCGGAGGCCTGCAGACCGTCGAGTGGCCCGAGCGGCAGCCGCGGCATGTTGCGCATCGCCTCGGCGAGCAGCGGGCGCTCGCGTTCGATCATTCCCTCGGCGGGCAGCACCACGACGCGCGCGAGGCGATCGTAGGCGTTCTCCAGGGTCGCGACGCCGAACAGGATCTTGCAGCGGTCGAGCTTCATCTGCCCCATGTCGACGATCGAACGGGCGAGATAGCCCGAGCCCCAGGCGTGGCAGTTGTCGGCGCCCGACTGCTTGCCGAGGCCGATCGCCAGCATCTTGATCAGGCCGCTTTCGTTGTCGCCGCGAAACTCGGTGTGCGGCTTGACGCGGTTGAACACGACGATGCCGTCCGCCTCGTAGGCGAGCTTGTCGACATGAACCTCCATGCCGTTGTCGAGGGTGCCGATGTTGACGGTCTCCATGCTCGACCGGATCGGGCATCCGGCGCTCGCCTCGGTGACGCCGAGGTGGGCGAGCATCTTGACCTGGCCTTCGGCGGTGGCGCCGCCGTGGCTGCCCATCGCCGGCACCACGAACGGTTCGCCGCCGCGGGCGCGGATCTCCGCGACGATCGCGGCGACGAGTTCGGGCAGACTCGCGAGGCCGCGGCTGCCGACGGTGAGCGCGATCCGCATGCCGGGGCGGATCGCGGCGGTGCAGGGTTCCTTCGTCATCGCCTCGTGCACCGCGGCGGCGACGTCGCCCGCCTCCATCACCGGGAAGGTCTGGCGCACCAGGGCGACCGGAGGCAGGACGACGTCCTTGAGGAGCTGGACGTAACGGGGAGTCATGGTTCGCATCCTCCTCAGATCACCGGGCCGGTGACGTAGATGTCCATCGCCCGGGTGTAGCCGGTGATCTCGGCGCGGGTTCGCGCCCCCGAGGCGACCTCGACGATGCGCGCGAGCAGGCGCTCCCCGGCCTGGGGAATGCTCTCGGTGCCGTCGATGATGCCCGACACCGACATGTCCATGTGGTCGCGCATCCGTTCCCAGGTGAGCGCGTTGCCGGTCAGCTTGATTACCGGCACGAACGGGAAGCCCTGCGGCGCGCCGCGCCCGGTGGCGAAAGCGATGACGTTGCAGCCCGCGGCGGCGAGGCCGGTGAGGATCTCCGGCTCGCGACCGGGCGAGTCCATCACCACCAAGCCCTTGACCGTCGGCCGCACGCCGTATTCGTAGACCGCGCGGATCGGCGCGGTGCCAGCCTTGGCGATCGCGCCGAGGGATTTCTCCTCGATCGTCGAAAGGCCGCCCTTGATGTTGCCGCCGGTCGGCTGGCCGCCGCGCATGTCGCAGCCCACCGCCTTGGCGCGGTTCTCCATGCGCTCGACGAGGTCGAGGATCTGTCGGCCGACTTCCGGGGTTTCGGCGTGGCGGGCGACGATATGCTCGGCGCCGATGAACTCGGTGACCTCGCCGAGCACGGTGGTGCCCCCCGCGGCGACGACGAGATCCGAGGCGACGCCGATCGCCGGGGTCGCGGACAGACCCTGGGTGGTGTCGGAGCTGCCGCACTTCATCCCCAGAACCAGCTCGGAGATCGGGAACATCTCGCGCTTGATCGTCGAGGCCTCGGCGACGAGATCCTGGACGATCAGGGTGCCCTCGGCGCGGGTGCGCGCGGCGCCGCCGTGTTCCTGGATCGCGATCGTCTCGACCCGCTTGCCGGATTTGCGGATGCCCGCCGCCACCTCGGCGACCGCGGTGCTCTCGCAGCCGAGGCTGACCAGCACCACCGACGCGAGGTTGGGGTTGCTGCCGAGGCCGATCAGCACCTCGTTGACCCGCTTGAGGTCGAGCGGCGTCTGGCAGCAGCCCTGGTGGTGGGTGAAGCTCACCGCGCCGTCGACCTGGCGGGCGATGTCCTCCGCCACCTCGTTGGCGCACACCACCGTGGAAAACACGCCGACGTAGTTGCGGGTGCCGACCTGGCCGTCGGGGCGGCGGTATCCCTCGAATTCCATCATCGCGGACTCTCCTCTTGCTGAAAAAACGCCGGGCCTCACGCCAGATCGCCGCGGCCGCGCAGGCTCTCGATGTTGTGGACGTGGACGTGCGCGCCGCGCGGAATGTCCTCGGTGGCGCGGCCGATCACCTCGCCGTATTTCAGGATGTCCTCGCCGCGGCGGATGGCGACGAGCGCGAGCTTGTGCCCGAACTCCACCGCACCGGCCATCGTCACCGTCGCCGCCGCGTCGCCGATGCCGACCAGGGCGGTTTCTCCCGCCTTGAGGTCGCGCAGGGCGGTGGCGACGTTGTCGCCGTCCTTGATCGCAATCGCGTCTCGCTTCATCGCTCGTCTCCTCCAGTCATGCCGAGAGCACTCGCGCCGCCCATGCCGGGACCGATCCGCAGTCCGGCAGCGCGGCGATTTCGCCGTCCACCCGCTCCGCCGCTTTCGCACCCCAGGCGAGCGCCGCGAGGGTGCGGAACTTCGCCGACAGGTCGGCGGCCGAAAGCGGCTGTTCCGGATCGCCGCGCCGGGTTTCGGAAATCGCGTCGATCTCGCGGCCGTCGGCGAGGCGGATCTCCACCCGCGCCGGGCGGATCGTCCGCGCGATGCGGTCGAACTCGGGATCGGCCACCAGGGTGACGCGCCGCATCAGGCCGCGCACGTGCGGGTCGCTCAGGACCGCGGGTTCGAACTCCGCCTGGGTGACGCGCCCGCGCGCCAGCGCCGCGGCGACGCAGTAGGGGATCGAAAATTTCGCGGCGTAGCCGTCGTGCGGGTCGGGGTTGCCCGCGACCCGCAGCGAGATCGCGTTGGAATGGACGACGATCTCCTCCACGCCTCCGCCGATCTCGGGGCGGAGTTGCAGCGCCGCTTCCACCGGGGTCATCGCGTGACCGCAGATCGGATAGGCCTTGAAGGTGATCTCGCGGATCCGCCAGACCGCGCCGAGGTCGGCGGCGGCGGCCTCGGCGTCGAGCCCCGACGGCACCGTCGCCGCGAACAGGCCGCGTCCGCCTTCGAGGATCGTTGCCGGGCCGGGAACGCCCTCGCGCGCCAGCAGCGCCGCGAGCAGGCCGCCCTGCGCCGCCTTGCCGGCGTGGAGGTTCTTCGCCGCCGGGGCATCCGGCAGCACTTCCCACAGGCCCGCCGCCTGGGTTCCGGCGAGGCCGAAGGCCGCTACGGTCTGCACCGCGGTGAGGCCGAGCGTGCGTGCGGCGGCCGCCGCCGCGGCGAACACGCCGGCGGTGCCGGTGGTGTGCCAGATGCGGTAGTGCTCCGGCCCGAGCGCCGCGGCGAGGCGGATGCCCGCCTCGTATCCGGCGACGATTCCGGCGAACAGGTCGGCGCCGCGGCGGGCTCCGGCCTCGGCCGCGGCGAACGCCGCCGCGCACGCGGGGGAGCCCGGGTGATAGAAGGTGCTTTTGTGGCTGTCGTCGAATTCGAGGGCGTGCGACGCGCCGCCATTGACCAGCGCGGCGCCGAGCGGATCGGTGGCAGCGCGCGGGCCGACGAGGGTCGCGCCGCCGCCCGACCGCGCCGCCGCAAGGGCGGCGCGGCCGAACGGCGTGGCCGCGCCCGCCGCGGCGTTGCCGAGCCAGTCGCGGAATCCCCGCACCGCGAGGACGCGCACGTCCTCGGGCAGGTCATCCCACGCGAGCGCCGCGGTGAAGGCGGCGAGGCGCTCGGTCAGGGTGCGCGGCGGGCGGTTCATGTCACTTCACCAGCGCATCGATGCGGGCGCCGACGCGGTCGGCGATCTCGCCCGCGACGCCGGTGTAACTCGCCGGATCGAGGGCTTCCTCGATGCGGGCGCGGTCGCACTTGTCGGCCACGCCGTCCTCCGCCATCAGTTCGTCGACCAGCGCGGTGTCGTTGTCGAACGCGCGCACCGACGCCTGATAGACGGTCTCGTGCGCCTCGGGCAGCGGCATCGATTCGGCGAGGACGAACATCGCCCGCTCGGAGAGCAGCAGGCCCTTGAGCATATGGGTGTTGGCGGCCATCCGCTCGGGGTGGACCCAGAGACCGGAGAGGGTGGCGTCGAGGTGGGCGAGGGAGCCCGAGAGCATCGGGAACAGCTCCGGCATGATCACCCACTCGGCCTTCCAGTGCGAGGCGTCGCGTTCGTTCTCGACGCCCATCGCCTCGAGCGCCACCCCGGCGTCGGCGCGGATCAGACGGTCGAGCACGATCGACCACTCGGTGTGCACCGGGTTGCGCTTGTGCGGCATCGTGCTGCTGCCGACCTTGCCCTTGGTGAACGGCTCCTCGATCTCGCGCACCTCGGTCTTGGACAGGTTGTAGATTTCCTTGGCGATGCGGCTGGCGGTGCCGGAGGTAAGCGCGCACAGCGTCGCCACCTCGGCGATGCGGTCGCGCGCCGAGGCCCACGGCGCGATCGGCGTGCCGAGGCCGAGAATTTCCGCCGCGCGGTGCTGCAGCGCGAAGCCCTGGTCGCCCCACGACGCCATCGTGCCGACCGCGCCGACGATGCCGACCACGAGAATCCGCTCGCGCGCCGCGCGCCAGCGTTCGAGCTGACGGCCGAGCTCGTCGAGCCAGATCGCCGCCTTCATGCCGAAGGTGATCGGCAGGGCGTGGCCGCCGTGGGTGCGGCCGACCATCACCGTGTCGCGATAGGTCGCGAGCAGCGGGCGGGCGTGGCGCAGGGTCTCTGCGAGCTGCTCCTCGATGATCGCGTAGGCGTTGCGCAGCACCAGCATCATGCCGGTGTCGACGATGTCCTGGGTGGTGGCGCCCCAGTGGACGTAGCGGGCGTCGTCGTGGGCGATGACGCGGCGGAATTCCTTCAGCAGGCCGAGCAGGCTGTGCGAGGTGACCTTGCCGTGCGCCTTCACCGCTTCGAGATCGATGCCGTCGATCGTCGCGTGGGCGGCGATGCGTTCGGCCGCCGACTGCGGGATGATGCCGAGTTCGCCCGAGACCAGCGCGATCGCGCGCTCGACGTCGAGCCAGCTCTGGAACACCGCCATCTCGTCGAACACCGCGCGCATCCGCGGCGTGCTGACGGAATCCTGGAACACCGAATTGTCGAGAAAATGTACGGACATGACGTGACTTCCTTTTCCGGGTCTGCGAACGCGGTCAGTGCTCGCCGGGGACGACGGCGGCGGCGAGTTTGCGGTTGCGGTGGCGGCGTTCGACGTAGAAGGGCAGCAGCAGCGAGATCAGCGAGATCGCCAGCAGTACCAGCGAGATCGGCCGGGTGAAGAACGGCGCGAGGCTGCCCGAGCTCAGGGTGAGCGACAGGCGCAGCTGCTGTTCCGCCATGTGGCCGAGGATCAGGCCGAGGATCACCGGCAGCAGCGGATACTTGAACTGCTTCAGGACGTAGCCGAACAGGCCGAAGGCGAGGAAGCAGTAGACGTCGAACATCCGGTTGTTGAGGGAGAAGCAGCCGATGGTGCAGAGCACCAGCAGCACCGGGATCATGAACTGCGCCGGGATCACGATCGCCTTGATGATCGGGCGCAGGCAGAAGTGCAGGAACACCAGCAGGAACGCGAAGGCGATGAAGTAGGCGATGAAGATCGCGTAGACGATGTCGCCGTTGTCGCGGAACAGCAGCGGTCCGGGCTGGATGTTGTGGAGCATGAACGCGCCGAGCATCATCAGGGTCGAGGCGTCGCCGGGGATGCCGAGGGTGAGGAGCGGGATCATCGCGCCGCCCATCGACGCGTTGTTGGCGCTCTCGGGGGCGATGATCGCCTCGGCGAGCACGCCTTCGCCGAACTTCTCCGGGGTTTTCGAGGCGGTGCGCGCCTGGGCGTAGGCGACGACGTTGGACAGCCCCGGCCCGACGCCCGGGAGGATGCCGACGACGATGCCGATCAGGGTGGAGCGCAGCAGGTCGATCTTGCGGTGCCAGATCTCCTTCGCCGCCGCCAGATAGTCGGAGGCCTTGATGCGCGCTTCGATCAGGTGCGCCTCAATACCGATCTCGTCGATGTCCTCGAGGAGCTGCGGGACCGCGAACACGCCGATCAGCGCGGGCATCACGTCGAACCCGGATTCCAGGTCCTCGATGCCGAAGGTGAAGCGCGTCACGCCGTTGGTCGGGTCGGTGCCGACCAGCGCCAGCAGCAGGCCGAGGCCCGCGGCGATGAACGACTTCAAGGTGGAGCCGCTGGAGAGCGAGGACACGCAACTGAAGGTGAAGATCACCAGCGCGAAGTATTCCCACGGGCCGAAGCGCAGCGCGAAATCGGCGAGCGTCGGCGCGATCACCACCAGGCACAGGCCGCTCAGGCAGCCGCCGAGGATCGACGAATAGCCCGCGAGCGCGAGGGCGCGCGGCGCCTGGCCGTTCTTCGACATCGGATAGCCGTCGAGGCAGGTGGCGGCGGACGACGGAGTGCCGGGGATGTTGAGCAGGCACGAGGCGACGAAGCCGCCGGAAATGCCGCCGCAATACACGCCCATCAGCAGCGACAGGCCGTGCGCGGGCTCCATCGCGAAGGTGACCGGCACCATCAGCGCGATCGCCATGGTGCTGGTGAGGCCGGGCATCGCGCCGACGAACAGGCCGCCGAGAACGCCCGCGGCGATCGACAGGATGATCTCCGGCGTCGCGATCAGGCCGAAAGAGGTGACGTACTGGTCCCACATGGTGGTATCTCCCGGGCGATCAGGGCAGGTAGAACTGCAGCCACAGCACGAAGATGAGGTAGCAGGCGCCGACCACGCCCGCGGCGATCGCCGCGGCGATCGGCAGGTCGTGGCGCACCCGCGGGCTCAGCATCGCGGTGGTGCCGACGATGAACAGGGCGCTGGCGGCGAGGAATCCCACCACCTGCAGCATCGCGAGGTAGAGCACGAACGCGCCGAGAGTGAGGAGGCGCTTGGAACTCACCGCGCGCCGCCAGTAGCCGGCGGGGAAGGGCGCCGCGGGCACGGGCAGGAAGGTGGCGAGCAGCAGGCCGACGGTGAGGGCCAGCACCAGCCCGATGGTCATGTAGGGGAACAGGCGGTTGCTGGTGAGGTGGACGGTCATGTCCTCGATCAGCGTCGCCTGCCGGAGGGCGACGAGGCACAGCGCGACGATCAGGATCGCGGAAATCCGGTTCGCGGTCTTCATGGCATCCTCTCTTTCGGCGCGGCCGCGGAAGGCATCCGCCGAAGGTGCAAGGCAAAGAAGGAGCGCGGCCGGGCACCGGGGCCGGTGCGGCGGATGGAATTGACGCGCTCTCGGGTTTGTCTGCGCCGGGCCGGGGCGGACGCGCCGCCCCGGCCCGTTACGCGCGGTTTCCGGAGGGACTTACTGCCCGGATTCCTTGGCGAGGCCGTACTTGTTCGCGAGGCCGGTGAACTGCTTGAGCTGCTTCGCGAGATATTCGTCGAAGGCCGGGCCGGCGAGCAGGATCGGGATCATCCAGCCGTCTTCCAGCTCTTTCTTCGCAGCCGGGTCCTGGGCGGTCTTGATCCACGCGTCGCGGAGGATCTTGACGCGGTCGTCCGGCGTGTCCTTCGGCGCGAAGGTCATGTAGTCGAAGTAGAACACCGCATCGATGCCCTGCTCCTTGAGGGTCGGCAGGTCGGGATAGGCGCTGACGCGCGCGTCCGACATGATGCCGAGCAGGCGCAGGTCGCCGGATTCGAGGTAGGGCCGCACCGAGCTCAGGGCGACGATCGCGGCGTCGAGATTGCCCTGCATCATCGCGATGATGCGGTCCTTGTCGCCGCTCATGCCGATGGTGTGGAAGGTTTCCTCGCTCATGCCGGTGGCGTCGAGGTACTCGAGGAACGCGAAGTGGCTGATGCCGTTGATCGCCGCGCCCCAGCGGATGGTTCCCGGCGCGGCCTTGGCGGCGGCGTTGAGATCTCCGGCGGTCTTGTAGGGGCTGGCCTTGCCGACGATCAGCGCGTTGTCGGAGCGGACCGTGTCGGCCACCGGCTTGTAGGCGCTGTAGTCGTAATTCGAACGGCCGGTGGCGATCGCCATGTGAAGGTTCTGGTGCTGCCAGAGGAGTTCGTAGCCGTCCGGGCGGGCGCGCTTGACCTCGAGTTCGCCCATGCGGCCGCGGGCGCCGTCGATGTTGGTGATGATCACCTTGACCGGCAGGTATTTTTCGAGGTGCTTGGCGAAGATCCGTGCCGCGAGATCGCTGCCGCCGCCGGGTTTGAACGGCACCACGATCTGAATCGGCTTTTCGGGGAACGCGGCATATGCCGGTCCGACCAAGGCGCACGCACCGAGCGCGACACCGAAAACCATCCCCATTGTGTGCAAACGCATTCCTACGCCTCCCTGGCTTGCGACGGTTTCGACCGACCCGTCCGAAACTTGTTTTTATGGCGTCAGCATGCGGCCGGAAAACAGGCAATTCAACAATAACTTTGTAGGATTTCCCTTTCATCTCGTAGGATTTGCCCTACATTCAAGATAAACGATAATATAGTAGGAATGTATTTTTTGTATTGGTTTGTTTAATCTCTGATTATCGCTCGCAATTGAAATTACAAAGTTCATCGTCACGCATTTGTGTGCAGATACGTTTGCGTGGAAACCGCGAAATCTTGGGGGGTTCTCGTAGGTCTCCGTCTGTAGGCGTGCGTCTCGCCGGCCTACCCGAAGCCTCGAACATGCCTACACTTACGGGCGGTGGAGAAATATCGTCGCGCGCATGAGCGGTGCGCGCCGCCCGCCGGGGTCGCGCGGCTATTCCGGCAGCACGCCGTTCTTGTAGGCGTAGCGCACCAGATCGGCATTGGTCTTGAGGCCGAGCTTGGCGAGCACGCGCGCGCGGTAGGTCACCACGGTTTTCGGGCTCAGGCCGAGTTCCTGGCCGATCACGGTGATGCGCTGGCCGAGGGCGAGCAGGCGCAGCACCGTCGCTTCCCGCTCGGAGAGCCCGACCGCGGGCGCGCTTTCGCGCCCTTCGCCGAGTCGCGCGAGCATTTCGCCGACGAGGTGCTCGCTGACGAAGCTCTTGCCGCGGACGATGGTCTCGATCGCGCGGCGCAGATCCTCGGGCACGGACCCCTTGGAAACGTATCCGAGCGCGCCCGCCTTGAGGGCGCGCACCGCGTATTCGGCGGCGTCGTACATGCTCAGCACCAGCACCGGCAGCGCGGGTGCGAGCGCGCGCAGCTTGTCGAGGGTGGAGAAGCCGCTTTCGTCCGGCAGGTGGAGATCGAGAATCGCGAGATCGAAGCCGTCCGGCGCCTCGGCGATCCGGGCGAGCGCGGCACGCGAGGTTTCCGCCTCGGTGAACGTGGGCGGCGGCGTCATCGTCGAAAGAATGTCGATCACGCCCTTGCGCACCACCGCGTGATCGTCGACCAGAAGGATCCTCATGTTTCCGTCTCCTCGGCCGGGACCGGCAGGCGCACCGTCACGGTGGTGCCCTGGCCGGCGCGGCCGGATACCGTCAGGCGCCCGCTGTGGGCGCGGATGCGTTCGCGCATGCCCATGATCCCGAGGGAATTCTGCGAGCGTTTGGCGTGGTCGTCGATACCGATCCCGTCGTCGCTGATTTCGAGCCCGACGGCGTCGGCCTCGGCGGTGACGCGGATCAGCACCCGGGTCGCCCGGGCGTGGCGCACGACGTTGGTCAGCGCTTCCTGAAAGACGCGGAACAGCGCCGTGGCGCGGTCGGTGTCGAGGCGGATGTCGGGCGCGCCGCCGTGCTGCTCGAAGCGGTAGGCGAGGCCCGCGGTGCCGAGGAAGCGGCGCGCGTGGTATTGCATCGCCGCGAGCAGGCCGAGTTCGTCGAGCTGCGGGGGGCGCAGTTCGTGGGAGATCCGCTGCACCGACCCGATGGTGCGCTCGGTCAGGTCGCGCATCTCGCGGATGCGCTCGCCCTCGTCCGGTCCGCCCGCGTTCCGCCCGAGCATCGACAGGCCGATGTTGAGGGCGGTGAGATTCTGGCCGAGCTCGTCGTGGATCTCCATGGAGATGCGCGAGCGCTCGTTCTCGAGGAGCTTCTGCCCGCGGGCGGCGAGTTCGCGGTAGGCCTCGTGGGATTTTTCCAGCGCCTGGTAGATCTGCTTCTCCGAGGTCACGTCGGAGGCCACCACCTGGTATTCCTCCACGCTGCCGCCGGGGCCGAAGATCGCCCGGCCGGTCCACTTGATCCAGCGGCAGGCGCCATCGGCGGAGCGGACCCGGTCTTCGCCCGCGAACAGCGGTTCGTCGGGGGTGCGGGCGGCGACCTCGGGGCGCAGCATGGCGAGCCGCTCGGCGGGCACGAACTGGTCCACCGCCATGCTCAGCACCTTTTCGCGCGACATCCGCAGAAACGCGCACACCGCGCTGTTGGCGTAGGTGATGCGGAAGAGCTTGTCGAAGCGCACGAGGAACTCGGTCTGGTCCTCGACGATCGCGCGGTAGCGCTGGCGGCTCGCCTGCAGTTCCCGCAGGGCCCGGCGTTTCTGCAGCACGTTGCTGGTCAGCACCATCACCAGGGTGAGTAGCGTGCCGATCACCAGAGTGACGCTCCAGAAGTAGTAGCGGTATTTCCAGTAGAGGGTTTCCGGCTGATTGACGACGACGCTGCCGGGCGGCAGCAGTCCCATCGGGATGCCGAAACGCTGCAGCTGCGCGTAGTCGAACATCGGCACCGTAAGTTCGTCGCGCGTCGCCGCTTCGGCGTCGATCGGGGCCCCGTCGAGCACCCGGAACGCCAGCCGGGCGGCCGCTTCGCCCTGGGCCTTGCCGCTGCTGACGTAGCCGCCCACCACGCCCTGTCCGACCGAATAGTCCCACAGCGAGTAGACCGGAAACCGGCCCTCGTCGCCGAGCAGGCGCACCACCTCGGCGGGCGAGAACACCCGCCCCAGCCGGTCGCGGCGGAACGCGACGTCGATGACGATGGTCTGGGGCGGCAGGCGCGCGAGCTCCGCCCTCAGTTCGTCGGCCGAATAGCCGACGAACTCGTCGAAGCGCACGTGATCCTCGAACAGCGGAAAGGTCCGCCAGAAGCGTTCGAAGTCGTAGCGCGCCACCGACGAGAGGTCGCTCACGCCCACCACCCGGGTGGCGCGCGGATGCAGCGCCAGGGCGATCTGAATCGTGCGCTTGATGTCCACGGTCTCGGCGACGCCGACGATTCCGGCCGGGTCCTTGATCGGCAGCTTGCGGGTGGCGCTGACCGCGGAGAACACGATCGGCACCATCGGAAACAGGCGGTCGCGCCGCGCGAGCAGGAAGTTGAGCGCTTCGTCGCCGATGGTGACGATCGTCGCCGGGCGCTTGCCGCGATACTTGGAGCGGAACAGCGCCTCGATCGAGGGAAACACCTCGCGCGGGTCGTTGCGCATCGCGTCCATGTATTCGATGTGGAGCTTCGCGGTCGGCCGTTCCGCCTGAAAGACCTGGCGGATTTCCTCCACGATCGAGTCGGTCCAGGGGTTGCCGTGGTGGTAGGAGGCCAGCACCAGGACGCGCGGGCCGTCGTCTTCCCAGAACACCTGCGCCGCCGCCGGGCGCGGCGGTAAGGCGGCGAGGAGCACCAGGAACCACCCGGCCCACCACACCCGCGGCAGGCGGACGCTTCGGCGCGCGGCCGCAGGCGAGACATGGGTCATCGCGGAGCTCGGCTGTCATGAAAGCACCGGCCGATCTTGGCGCATGCGCGGGTAAACCGCCAGTGCGAATCGGCGGGAGCGGAGGGCGCGGCGCGCCCTCCGCGGTTCGGCTCAGCTTCCGAACTGGTCGTAGGCGCGCAAGGCGTCGGCGGAATAGACCAGCCCCGGGCCGCCGTTCATCGCGATCACCACGGCAAGAGCCTCGGCTACTTCGGCGCGGGTGGCGCCGGCGTCGCGCAACGCCCAGGCGTGTGCGCCGATGCAGCCGTCGCAGCGACGGGTGACGCCGATCGCGAGCGCGATCAGCTCCTTGGTCTTGCGGTCGAGGACGCCGTCCGCCACCGCGGTTTTCGACAATGCGTAGAACTTTTCCAAAGGTTCGGGGATTTCCTTGCCCAGCTGCGCATAATAGGACCGCGCATCCTGAACGATCGCCTTGTAGTCTTTTGCCATTTCGCTCTCGATCGCAAGATCGGCCGGAGCTCCGTCGCCCGGCCTCCGACTCCGGCATGCCATTCCCGCAAATGGAAGTCAAACGGTTATAGAGAAAGGCATTTCACGTTATTCTACTTAAGGATGCGACCCCGGGGAGGCCGATTCTCCCGGCGGTCGTGAGCGGGTCGCGGAAAGCAAAGCGCCCCCGGGCCGGAGCCCGGGGGCGGACGATTCGGCACGTCGGCGGGAGTCATTCCGCCGGGTGGGGGGCTTCGATTTCCGCGGCGTCGCCCTTGCGGTTCAGCAGTGCGTAGAGCGCGATCGCGCCGAAGGTGGCGGTGCCGATGCCGCCGAGGGTGAAGCCGCCGAGGTGCAGGGTAAGGTCGCCCGCGCCGGCGATCACCGCCGCGGCGGTGGTGATGAGGTTCTTGGTTTCGGAGAAGTCGACCTTGTTCTCCACCCAGATGCGCCCGGCGGTGGCGGTGATCAGGCCGAAGATCACGATCGACAGGCCGCCGATCACCGGGCCGGGAATGGTGAGGATCAGCGCGCCGAACTTGGGCGAGAACCCGAGCAGGATGGCGAACAGCGCGGCGACGACGAACACCAGCGTCGAATAGATCCGCGTCACCGCCATCACCCCCATGTTCTCGGCGTAGGTGGTCACGCCGGTGCCGCCCGAGAAGCCCGAGAGGATCGTCGCGACGCCGTCGCCGACGAAGGCGCGTCCGACGTAGGGGTCCAGATTGCGCCCGGTCATCGCGCCGATCGCCTTGATGTGGCCCAGGTTTTCCGCCACCAGGATGACCGCCACCGGAGCGATCAGCGCCATCGCGCCGAGGTCGAAGACCGGCGCGGCGAAGGTCGGTGCGCCGAACCACGGCGCGGCGGCGAGCGCGGAAAAGTCGATCGGCTTGCCGTAGCCGAGCAGGTTCGCGCCGACGGCGTAGACGAGATATCCGGCGAACCCGCCGATCAGCACCGGGATCCGACGGAACATCCCGGGTGCGTAGACCGCCGCGAGGCCGACGGCGATGATGGTGACGATGCCCGCGGTGCTGTCGAAGCCGCTGCCGCTGATCCCCTTGACCGCGATCGGCGCGAGGTTGAGGCCGATCGCCGCGACGATGCCGCCGGTCACCACCGGGGGCATCAGGGTTTCGATCCAGCGGTAGCCCGCCTTCATCACCACCAGGCCGATCAGGAGATAGAGCGCGCCCGCCGCGATGATGCCGCCGAGCGCCACCGGAATGTTGGCGTTCGGCCCGCTGCCGGAGTAGGCCGAGGCGGCGATCACCACCGCGATGAACGAGAACGACGAGCCGAGGTAGGAGGGCACCCGTCCGCCGACGATGAGGAAGAAGAGCAGCGTGCCGATGCCCGAGAACAGCACCGCCACGTTGGGGTCGAACCCCATGATGATCGGCGCGAGCACGGTCGAGCCGAACATCGCGACGACATGCTGGAAACCGGCGATCACGGTCTGCGGCCAGGGCAGGCGTTCGTCCGGCGCGACGCGATCGGCGGTGGTCAGCTTCCACTCGGGAAACCAGCTGGGGTTCGGGCTGTGGGTCATGTCGGGTCTTTCGGCTTGAGCGGTGGCGCGACCGTCCGCGGGCGCGGACGGACCTGATCGCATTCTCCTCCTCCGAGGAGACTCTGGATTGGCAAGAGGGCAGAGTGACACATGTCCGTGCCGAGCGCCACCCGCGCCGTAGGTCAGTCGGCGCGGTCGGCGAGGTCGAGGCCCATCTGCCAGAACGCGCTTTCGAGTCGCGTCGCGGCGGCGAAGATCGCGGCAAGCTCGGGGAAGCGCGCCGGGCTGAGCGACCGGTCGGCGAGTCGGTCGAGCTGCGCCGCGGCCGCGCGGGCCGCCGCCTGATAGCCGTCGGCGGCGTATTCGGCGATCCACTCGCGGTAGGGGTGGTCGGGGGTGAGCGCCGGGGCGAGGGCGCGGCCGATCTCGGCGTATCCGATCACGCACGGCGCGAGCGCGGCGGCGAGGTCGAGAAGATCGCCCGCCGCGCCGCAATCGAGCACGAATCGGGTGTAGGCGACGGTGGCGACGTGCTCGGGCGCGGCTTCGAGGTCGGCGGGCGAAAGCCCCCAGCGCGCGCACAGCCGCACGTGCAGGTCCATCTCGCCGAGAATCGCGCCGAGGGCGTCGGCGGCGGCGCGGATGTCGGCGAGGCTGCGGCCCTTGTAGGCGGCGAGCGCGTTCGCCCGCGCGAACTGGATCAGGAACAGGTAGTCCTGCGCGAGATAGGCGCGGAAGGCCGCCTCGGGCAGGGTGCCGTCGCCCATCCGCCGCACGAACTCGTGATCGACGTAGTCGCTCCAGTCCTCGGCGGCGGCGGTCTTCAGGCGTTCGAAAGTGGTCATATCGGTTCCCGGGCTTTCCCCTGAGATCGGGCGGGGCGGCGGCGGACGCAATCCGGCGACGTTTTGCGTGTCCATGGGTTTGGATGTTAACCTTTGGTCGTATTGCCGGAACAGGGATTCGTTTTTATCATCGATCGACAAGGGGGGCTGTCCCGCGGACGCCGACGGGTGCAAGCCGAGATAAAATGGGGGGATCATGTCGGTTCGCGAGATGTGTACGGCTGCGGGCAAAGCCCTCGGCTTCGGGGTGCTCGTGTTGCTGTGCGGCTGCGTGACGGCGCGAGACGTCAACACGTTCTCGAGCGCGCTCGACGAAACCTGGATGAGCCAGAACCGCGAGATTCTTCGCCAGGAAGGTACCCGGCGCTACGACGCCACCAGGGTCCAGGCCCTTGACGGCATGATCGGCGTGTTGACCGGGCTCGGCATGACGGTCGAGGAAATCAACGAGAAGGAAGGGTTCGTGGGCGCCAGCGCGATCGGCCCGACGCCCCTGAGCGCGGCCGAGTGGGATCAGGTCCACGACGTGGAAATGCCGCGTACCCGCGACGTGGCGATGCGGGCGGTGGGGCCGGTGACCAGCATGCTGGTCTACCTCGCGCCCGAGGAATATCGGATTTACTTTGCGGCCACCACCGAGCCGGCCGAGGAGGGCGGCACGCTCGTCACCTTGTCGGCACGGATGCGACGCCTGTCTGCCCCCGCCGGGACCATGTGGCCGAGCCATCCGCCGCCCGAGGCGGTCCGCATCGGACTGGCGAAGATCTGGGGCGCGTTCGACGCCCGCCTCGCGGCGCTCGGCGTCGATGCGCATGGAGAGAAGGTCCAGCTCGCGTCCGCCGCTCCGGTCTTCCGTTGCGTGCGGGCCGACGGCAGCGTCGTCGAGGCATCGGAAGCCTATTGCAGCTCGATCGGCGGCACGGTCAGCTACCAGAAGATCAAGCGCGCCGACTCCAAGCGCTCGTCCGAAGGCGGCGGCGACGCCTCCGGCACCGGCTTCGCGCTGTCCTCCGGCGGCTATTTCCTCACCAACCACCACGTCGCGGGCGAGTGCCGCAAGCTCTACGTTCAGCGCGAGGCCGAGGTGGTGCCCGCCAAACTCATCGCCACCGACGAACTCAATGATCTCGCGGTGATCAAGGCGAATCTGCCGGACATCGTCCCCGTGCGCTTCCGCAAGGGCAGCTACGTACGCCCCGGCGATCAGGTGGTGGCGGTCGGCTTCCCCTACGTCGGCATCCTCACCTCCTCGCCGCAGCTCACCACCGGCAACGTCACCGCGCTCGCAGGTATCGGCGACGACACCCGTTTCATCCAGATCACCGCGCCGATCCAGCCCGGAAACAGCGGCGGCCCGCTGTTCGATCTGTCGGGCAATATCGTCGGGGTGGTCGATGCGACCCTCAACGCCCTGCTCATGGCGAAGCAGACCGGCTCGATCCCGCAGAACATCAACTTCGCGATCAAGACCAGCACGGTTCGGGAATTCCTCAATACCAAGAAGATCCCCTTCCGGGAGGCGGTTTCCGACGGGCGCGGCTCGGTCGCCGACGTCGGAGAAGACGGCATGAAGTCGGTGGTGCGAATTCAGTGCAAGATGTAAATCCAATGCGGGCGGCGTCGTGTGCGTCCGGAAGCCGAACGGCTTGCGTGGATCCGCCCCGGCCGGGAGTGGCGCGGAGACGCGATCCGAAGGAGATCGGACGGTGAAGCGTGAGGCGTTGAGTGCGCAGACGGTCGGCCTGTTGCTGCTGGTGCCGCCGCCGCTGTTCTGGGCGGGGAACTTCATCGTCGGCCGGGCGATGCGCGGCGAGGTGCCGCCGCTGTCGCTGTCGTTCTGGCGCTGGGTGGTCGCGCTCGCCTGCATCCTGCCGTTCGCCTGGCGGCCGCTGCGCCGCGACGCGCCGCTCTACTGGGCGCACCGCTGGCGGGTGCTGCGGATCTCGCTCGCCGGGGTGGTGGCGTTCACCTCGCTGGTCTACGTCGGCCTGCAGTGGACCGCCGCCGCCAACGGCCTGCTGCTCAATTCCTTCATCCCGATTCTGATCCTGCTGTTCGGCGCGCTGTTCTTCGGCCAGCCGCTGCTGCCGCGGCAGGTGTTCGGACTGGCGCTGTCGTTCTCGGGCGTGCTCGCGATCGTGCTGCGCGGCGACTGGGCGCGGCTCGCCGCCCTCGACGTTTCGCCGGGCGACCTGCTGGTGTTCGCGGCGATGATCTGCTGGGCGTTCTACACCCTGTGGCTGCGCGGCATCCCGCCCGAGGTCGACCGCGTCGGCCTGATGGCGGTGCAGGCGCTGGTGGGCCTGTGCGTGCTCGGGCCGCTCTGCCTGATCGAGCGCGGTTTCGGCCTCGCGCCGGCGTGGAGCGGCGAAAGCCTCGCCGCGCTCGCGTACCTCGGGGTGTTTCCCTCGGTGCTCGCCTATCTCCTCTACAACATCGGCGTCGCCCGGGTCGGCGCCGCGCGCGCCGGGTTGTTCATCCACCTGATCCCGGTGTTCGGATCGGTGCTGGCGGTGGCGTTCCTGCACGAGAGCCTGCACCCCTACCACGCCTTCGGCATCGCCGCGATTCTCGGCGGCATCGCGTGCGCGGTGGCGGCCGCGCCGGTTCCGGCGCGAGCCTAGGCGCCTAACGGTCCGCGAGGCGGTCGCGGATGTCCTGCTCCAGCACCGCGACGCTTTCCGGCATCGTGGTGACGAAGTCTTCCGCCTCGAACAGCGGGCGGATTTCCACCTCGCTCGGACCGGGCATCGGATTGGGGCAGCGCTTCAGCCAGTCCACCGCCTCGGCGAGGTCGCGCACCTGCCACAGCCAGAACCCCGCCACCTGCTCGGTCGCGGGGGCGAACGGGCCGTCGGCGATCTCCCTCCGGTCGCCGTCGAAGCGTACCCGCCGACCCTCCCGGGTCGGTTTCAACCCTTCGCCCGCCAGCAGCACGCCCGCGTTCATCAGTTCCTCGTTGTAGAGACCCATCGCCTCCATCAGCGCGGGGTCGGGCAGTCCGCCCGCCTCGCTGTCGGCGGTCGCCTTCACCAGAATCATCACGCGCATGCGCGCCTCCCTCGGTTGCGGCTCGTCTGGGGAACGCCCGTCGGCGGGCGATGTTCCGCCGCGCGGCCGTGACTTGCGGCGATTTCGATGGTAAACGGGGCCGAGGCGCACACGACCGCACGAGGGGGATTCCGCATGACCGCCATCGCCAAGATTCTGCTGCTGGGTTCGGGCGAGCTCGGCCGCGAGTTCGCGATTTCCGCCAAGCGCCTGGGGGCGCACGTGGTGGCGTGCGACAGCTATGCCGGAGCCCCGGCGATGCAGGTGGCCGACGACGCCGAAGTGTTCCCGATGCTCGATGCCGCGGCGCTTGCGGCGGCGATCGAACGCCACCGGCCAGACCTGATCGTCCCCGAGATCGAGGCGATCCGCACCGAGGTGCTGAAGGAGTTCGAGGACGAGGGCTACGCCGTCGTCCCCTCGGCGCGGGCGACGATCATGACGATGAACCGCGATCGCATCCGCGAGGTGGCGGCGACCGAGCTCGGCCTGCCGACCTCGAAATACCTCTACGCCGAGACCCGCGAGGAGATGCGCCGGGCGGTGGAGGCGGTGGGCGTGCCGTGCGTGGTCAAGCCGGTGATGTCGTCGTCCGGCAAGGGCCAGAGCGTGGTGCGCGAAGCGGCGGCGGTGGATGCCGCGTGGGACGCCGCGGTGGCGGGGATGCGCGGCGACCGGCAGCGGGTGATCGTCGAGCAGTTCGTTCCCTTCGATTACGAGATCACCCTGCTGACGGTGCGCACCCGCGCGGGCGTGACGTTCTGCGACCCGATCGGGCACCGCCAGGAGCGCGGCGACTATCAGGAAAGCTGGCAGCCCGCCGCGATGTCGGCCCGGGCGGTGGCGGATGCGCAGGCGATGGCGAAGGCGGTGGTCGACAACCTCGGCGGCTACGGCATCTTCGGCGTCGAGTTCTTCGTCGTCGGCGAGACGGTGATCTTCTCCGAGCTGTCGCCGCGCCCGCACGACACCGGAATGGTGACGCTGATTTCCCAGAACCTCACCGAGTTCGACCTCCACGCCCGCGCCGTGCTCGGCCTGCCGATCCCGCGCATCGTCTCCTACGGCCCGTCGGCCTCGGCGGTGATCCTGGCGGAGCGCGAGTCCGCCGATTTCGCGGTGGAAGGACTGGCGGCGGCGCTGACGCCGGAAGCCGAGGGCGTCGATCTCGACCTCCGTATCTTCAACAAGCCGACGACCCGCCCGCACCGTCGCATGGGCGTGACGCTGGCGCGTGCCGAAACCGTCGACGCGGCCCGCGCCGCCGCGGTCGCGGCGGCGGCGAAGGTCCGCATCGTCTGCCGCGACTGAGGAGACCGGCGTGGAACGCGCTCCCGCGACGCGGCCGCTGATCGGGCTCGCCCTGGTGTGGGCGGTCGGGCTCGTGGCTTCCGGTTGGGCGCCGTACGACCGCGCCACCTGGGCCCTCGAAGTCGCGCCCGCGCCGGTGGCGTTCGCGGTGCTGTGGGGGCTGCGGCGGCATTTTTCGCTCACCCGGCTGGCGCTCGGGCTGATCGGCATGCACGGCCTGGTGCTGATGTTGGGCGGCGCCTACACCTACGCGCGCGTACCGGTCGGCTTCGCGGTGCAGGATTGGCTCGGGCTTGCCCGCAATCCCTACGATCGCTTCGGCCATTTGGTGCAGGGGTTCGTTCCGGCGATCGTGTTCCGCGAGGTGCTGGTGCGGATCGTCGGCGTGCGTCGCGGGGCGTGGCTGGTCGGGCTCGTGCTCGCCTGCTGCCTTGCCCTGTCCGCCGCCTACGAACTCCTCGAATTCGCGGTGGCGGTCGCCGCGGGGCAGGGAGCCGACGCGTTTCTCGGTACCCAGGGCGACGAATGGGATACCCAATGGGATATGCTCTGCTGTCTGATCGGCGCGGCGGCGGCGCTGGCGCTGCTGTCGCGGCCGCACGACCGCGCCATTGCCGGGGAGGCTCCATGACCGTCACCGTGTTCGGCATCCGCAACTGCGACACCATGAAAAAGACGTTCGCGTGGCTCGACGCGCGCGACGTCGCCTACGATTTCCACGACTACAAGAAGCTCGGCGCGCCCCGCGCCGCACTCGAACGCTGGTGCGACGCGGCGGGATGGGAGGCGGTGCTCAACCGCGCGGGCACCACCTTCCGCAAGCTGCCCGACGCCGCCAAGACCGGCCTCGACCGCGACCGGGCGATCGCGCTGATGCTGGAGTCTCCCTCGCTGATCAAGCGGCCGGTTCTCGAAACCGGCGGCGCTCCGGAGTTCGGCTTCGAGCCCGAGCGCTGGGCGCGGCTCCTGGGGGTTTGACGATGCGGGTGCGGGTGATCAGCCTGCGCCGGTCGGTGGCGCGGCGGCTGGCGTTCGAAGAGCGCAACGGCCACCTCGATTACGCCTTCGTCGACGCGGTCGACGGCCGCGCTTTGCCGGAGTCGGTGCGCGCGGATCCGGCGCTGTTCGCCGCCGATCTCCGCTACGGCCTCGGTGCGCGCGGCCTCGCGCTCTCCCACCTCGGCCTCTGGCAGCAGGCGGCGGCGGGCGACGAGGCGCTGACGGTCGCCGAGGACGACGCGATCTTCCGCCGCGACTTTTCCGACCGCGCGGACGCGATCCTCGCGGCGCTGCCGCCGGGGTGGGATCTGGCGGTGTGGGGATGGAACTTCGATTCGATCCTGTCGGTGGCGGAGATGCCGGGGGTGTCGCCGGTCGGGCTGATCTTCGACGAGGCGCGGCTGCGCGGCGCGATTCCGGCGTTTCAGGCGATGACCGTGCCGCCGCGCGGGTTGCGGCTCGCCGCCTGCCTCGGCACGCCCGCCTACACTGTCAGCCCGCAGGGCGCGGCGAAGCTGATCGCCCGCTGCTTTCCGCTGCGGCGCGAGAGCGTCACCCTGCCGATCGTCGACATGGAGATCGAGAATGTCGGCATCGACGTGGCGATGAGCGCCGCCTATCCGGAGATCGCCGCCTACGCCGCGTTTCCGCCCCTGGTCGTCACCGAGAACGACAAGTCCGGCTCGACGGTTCAGGGTGGCGCCTAGATCGTCACTCCCCCGAGGGGAGGATCGCGCAGCAGGTCGCGGACGATCGCGAGGCCGCGGCGGAGCTGCGCGTGGTCGTGCGGGGCGGAGAGGCTGACCCGTACCGCTTCCGGGGCGATCCGGGTGGTGGCGAATGCCGATGCGGGCGAGACCGCGACGCCGCGGCGGTATGCCTCGGCGGCGAACGGATCGGCGCGCCAGGGTTCGGGCAGGGCGATCCACAGGTGCGGCGTCACCGCCGCGGTGAACGCGGCGTTGGGCAGGTATTCCCGCGCGATGCCGAGGCGCGCCAGGGTTTCCGTCCGCTGGGCGGCGCGCGCCGCATGGGCCGCGCCGCTGGCGATCAGGTCGGCGGCGACGCCCGCCAGGGCCGCGGACGGCATCGTCGCGGCGGCGCGGGCGGCGGCGGCCACATGCGCGGTCAGCGCGGGGGGCGACACCGCGAACCCGGTGCGGAACCCCGGTGCGAGCGCCTTCGACAGCGAGCTGACGTAGATCACCCGGTCGGGCGCGAGGCTCCGGAGCGGCGGCGGAGTCGGGTCGGCGAGGCGGGCAGGAAGGAATAGATGCCGTCCTCGACGAACCACCCGCCGTGGCGGCGCAGGATCGCCGCAATTTCCTCGCGCCGCGCCATCGGCATCGTCGCGGTGGTGGGGTTGTGGTGGGTGGTCATGCCGTAGATCGTCGCCCCCGGCCGCGCCGCCAGCGCCCGCTCGACCGCCTCGGGAATCAACCCGTGCGCGTCGATCGGCAGGCTTTCGACGCGCCGGTCGATCGCCGCGGCGGCGAGCTTCATTCCCGGATAGGTGAGGGCCTCGGCGAACACCGCCTCGCCCGGCCGCGTCAGCGCGCCGATCGCGGCCAGCAGCGCATGCTGTCCGCCGACGGTGACGGTGAGGGCGGAGGGATCCGCCGCCACGCCTTCGAGGGCGATCCAGGAACACAGGATTTCGCGCTCGGCGGCGGAGCAGCCGAGGAACTCGTAATCGAGGCTGCGGGCGAGATCGCCGCGCGCCAGCCGCGCGAAGGCGGGGGCGAACAGGTGCGCCACCGGGCCGAGCGACGGCCGGGTGTGCGCCATGTCGATCAGTGCCTCGGTTTCCACCCGTGCCGCGATCGCGCCGCCGGGCGTGAGGTCGGGCGGGCGCGGCCGCACGAAGGTGCCGCGCCCGACCTCGCCCGAAACCAGACCGTCGCGTTCCGCCTCCGCATACGCGCGCGCCACGGTGCCGACCGTGACCTTGAGCTCCCACGCGAGTTCGCGCTGCGGCGGCAGGCGCGCGCCCGCGGGCAGCGCGCCGGAGGCGACGTCTGCGGCGAGCGCGGACACGATCGCGCGGTATTTCGGGCCGGGTCGTCCGGCGAGATCGGGAAGCCACGATTGCATGGTGTCAATGTTAGCATTGACTCTTGGAAGACGTCAATCATCCTGGATATTGGAGGTTCAATTCTTCTTTGAAAGGGTTCGATCATGGCGAAGGCACCGGCGACGGCGTTCCGGCACGGGTCTCTCGAGGCGGTGTGGACCGAGGTGATGATGCGGTACGTCGAGACGCTCGGCACCTGGGAACGGCGCGCGGAACAGCGCCGGGATCTCGCCGAACTCGACGACCGCGCGCTTCGCGATATCGGCCGCAGCCGTGCCGAGGCGGCGGAGGAGGCGGCGAAACCGTTCTGGCGGGCGTGACCTACGCCGGTCGCGCGAGCGCGGCGACGCGCATCGTCCGTCGCAGGCGGAAGCCGATCGCGGCATACAGGTCGATCGCCGCGGCGTTGTCGGCGTAGACGTGGAGATACGCGGTTTCGCCCGCCGCGGCGATCCGCCCCGCGACGGCGCGCGACATCAGCGCGCCGAGCCCCCGGCGGCGGAAATCCGGATGCACGCAGACGCCGGAAACTTCGGCGAAGCCCGGTTGCCTCAGCCGTTCGCCCGCCATCGCCGCGAGGCGTCCGTCGATGCGAATCCCCCAGAACCGGCCCAACTCCAGCGCCCGCAACGAGAACGGCCCGGGTTTCGAAAGGGTGGCGAGCGCCAGCATGTCGGCGACGTCGAGGGTGCCGAGAGGGGCGATGCGCGGGTCGTCGATCTCCGGGAGCGGTGCGTCGGCGACCATCTGCACGCAGTCGCCGGCGAGCGCGAGCTCCAGCCCCGGCGGCACCGCGATCGCGTCGGCCTGGATCAGCATCAGCGTCTCTCCCGGCTTCGCCAGCGCGGCGAGCGCGGCGAGGGTTTCCGGCGTGGTTTCGGGAATCGCCGCGAACGGCGAAATCCCCGCGGGGTAGCGGCGGGCGCGGCGATCGCCTTCCGCAAGGTGCGCGTGGCGGGTGGCGAGCGCGGCCCAGATCGGATTGTCGAGACTCATCGGTGGTCCTCCCTGCGGTCGAGGGGGAGCACGGCGAGGTCGTCCTCGATCCGCGCGAGTTGCTCCAGCAGCGGACCGTCGAGACCCGCGCAGAGATCGGCGACCGCCCGTTCGACGCGTGGCCAGACCCGGCGTTTTGCAGTTTCCACCAGCGTAACGCCCGCGGCGCTCAGGCGGACGACGCGGCGGCGGCGGTCGCCGGGCACGTCGTCGACGGTCACCAAGTCTAGGGTGGCGAGTGCCTTGACCGTGCGGGTCGCGCCCGGCTGGGCGACGCCGACCGCCTCGGCGAGTTCGCCGAGGCCGATCGGCCCGAGGCGGTCGAGAGCGGCGAGAAAGGGATGCTGCGCGGCGGCGAGGTCTAGGCCCTCGTCCTCGATGATTCGTTGGGTGTCGGCCTGGAGGCGCTCGCCGATCCGCTTCATTCGCGTGCCGAGGCTGAGCAGTCCAAGCGAGCGTACGACGTCTTCGACCATGATCGTTCCTACGATTAATCCATAACAAGATATATATCTAGTTATTGATCTGCTGTCGAGATGCGATTCGTCCGCTCCCGGTGGATCGCGCCGCCTTCGCCCCCATTTGGTGAGAGGCAATCGCAATCTAAGGAGCAGACGATGAAATCACGCGCCGCCGTGGCGTTCGCCCCGGGCCAGCCCCTCGAAATCGTCGAGATCGACGTCGCGCCGCCGCGGGCGGGCGAGGTTCTGGTGAAGATTCTCCATACCGGGGTCTGCCATACCGACGCCTTCACCCTCTCCGGCGACGACCCGGAAGGCGTGTTTCCCGCCGTGCTCGGCCACGAGGGCGGCGGCGTGGTGGTGGAGGTGGGCGAGGGGGTCACCTCGGTCGCGCCCGGCGACCATGTGATCCCGCTCTATACCGCCGAGTGCGGCGAGTGCAAGTTCTGCCGCTCGGGCAAGACCAACCTCTGCCAGGCGGTGCGCGCGACCCAGGGCAAGGGGCTGATGCCCGACGGCACCACCCGGTTCTCCTACAACGGCGAGCCGGTCTACCATTACATGGGCACCAGCACCTTCAGCGAATACACCGTCGTCGCGGAGATCTCGCTGGCGAAGATCGATCCCGCCGCGCCGCTCGAAAAGATGTGTCTGCTCGGTTGCGGCGTCACCACCGGCATCGGTGCGGTCAAGAATACCGCCAAGGTCGAGCCGGGCGCGACGGTGGCGGTGTTCGGGCTCGGCGCGATCGGCCTTGCGGCGGTGCAGGGCGCGGTGATGGCCAAGGCCGGACGGATCATCGCCATCGACCTCAATCCCGACAAGTTCGCCCTGGCGCGGCGGATGGGGGCGACCGATTGCGTCAACCCGAAGGACCACGACCGACCGATTCAGGAGGTGATCGTCGAGATGACCGACGGCGGCGTCGACTATTCGTTCGAGTGCATCGGCAACGTCGAGGTGATGCGCGCGGCGCTCGAATGCTGCCATAAGGGCTGGGGCGAGAGCGTGATCATCGGCGTCGCCGGAGCCGGGCAGGAGATCCGCACCCGGCCGTTCCAGCTCGTCACCGGGCGGGTCTGGCGCGGTTCGGCGTTCGGCGGGGTGAAGGGCCGCAGCGAGCTCCCCGGGATGGTGGCGCAGGCGATGCGGGGCGAGATCGACATCGACCCGTTCATCACCCACGAACTGCCGCTTGCGCGCATCAACGAGGCCTTCGATCTGTTGCACGAAGGCAAGTCGATCCGCACCGTGATCCACTTCTGAGGCGGAGGCGAAATCCCTTGGAACGACTGGAATCCCACGCCTGCTTCGGCGGCCGCCAGGAGGTCTGGCGGCACGCTTCGCCGGTTCTCGGCTGCGACATGCGGTTCGCGGTGTTTCTGCCGCCGCAGGTGGAGCGTGCGCCGGTGCCGACGCTCTACTGGCTCTCGGGCCTCACCTGCACCGAGCAGAACTTCATCGCCAAGGCGGGTGCGCAGCGCACCGCCGCCCGGCTCGGCCTCGCTCTGGTCGCGCCCGACACCAGCCCGCGCGGGGCAGGGGTGGCGGACGATCCGGCCTACGACCTCGGCCAGGGCGCGGGGTTCTACCTCGACGCGACGCGGGAGCCCTGGGCGGCGCACTACCGGATGCATGCCTACGTCACCGCCGAACTTCCGGCGCTGATCGAGGCGCATTTCCCCGTCGGCACGGCACGCGGCATCTCCGGGCATTCGATGGGCGGTCACGGCGCGCTGGTGGCGGCGCTCCGCAACCCCGGGCGTTACCGCTCGGTTTCGGCGTTCTCGCCGATCGTCGCGCCGTCCCGGGTGCCCTGGGGCGAGACGGCGTTCTCCGCCTATCTCGGCCCCGACCGCGACGCCTGGGCGGCCTGGGATGCCTGCGAACTGATCGCGGGCGCGGCCGAGCGCCTGCCGATTCGCGTCGATCAGGGCGGCGCGGACGAGTTCCTGGACGTCCAGCTTCGCCCCGACCTGCTGGAGCGGGCGTGCGCCGCCGCCGGGCACCCGCTCGACCTGCGCCGTCACCCGGGCTACGACCACAGCTACTATTTCATCGCGAGTTTCATCGACGAGCATCTCGCCCATCACGCGGCGGCGCTCAAGGAGGACGCATGACGGCGGACGAGGTGGTGCGGTTCTGGCGCGAGGCCGGACGGGAGAAATGGTTCGCCAAGGACGAGGCGTTCGACGCGGCGTGCCGGACCCGCTTCGGCGCGGCGTGGGAGCGGGCGGCGGCGGGCGCGTTCGACGCCTGGGCGGAGACGCCCGAGGGCGCGCTCGGGCTCGTCATCCTGCTGGATCAGATTCCGCGCAACGTCTTTCGCCGCGATCCGCGCACCTGGGCGGCGGACGCCAAGGCCCTGGCGGTGGCGGAGCGGGCGGTGGAGCGGGGGTTCGACCGCGAGGTGGCGGCGGATCTGCGGGCGTTCTTCTACCTGCCGTTCGAACACGCCGAGGACCGGCGGGCGCAGGCACGGTCGCTCGACCTGTTCGCCGCCCTCGGCGATCCGGAGTTCCTCCACTGGGCGCGCCACCACCACGACATCGTCATGCGCTTCGGCCGGTTTCCCCATCGCAACGCCGTGCTCGGGCGCGACAGCACGCCCGAGGAACTGGCGTTCCTGGAGGAGGACTCCTTCAGGGGTTGAGCTCGGCGAGGAAGGCGCGCACCACCTTGACCGAGTTTTCGGCGGCGAGCGCCATGAAGGTGTCCATCTCGTTGGCGTGCGCGCCGCCGCCCGCGAGGTCGGACAGACTGCGGAACGCGATGAACGGCACGCCGTTGGCATAGGCGACGTGGGCGACGGCGGCGCTCTCCATGTCCACCACCTCGGCGGCGAAGGCAGCGTGGACGTAGTCGCGGAAGCGGGCGTTGTCGACGAACGCCGAGCCGGAGACGCCGTTGCCGCCCACCACCACCCGCGGCTTGGCGGCGAGGCACGCGCCCGCGGCGCAGTCGCTCAACGACACCCGCGCGGCGGCGCGGCGGGCGACCTCCAGCAGCGCGGCGTCGGCGGGGAACCAGAAGCGCATCTCCGGAGCGGCGTCGCGGCCGACCTCGGAATCGATCGGGTGGATCATGCCGAAATTGGCGTGCGGCCTGGGCAGGAACGGCGGCGTCGCGAAGCCCTCCGGGGTCTCGCGCGCGAACACGCTTTCGAGGTATTCCGCCCATTGCGCCGCCACCACCACGTCGCCGACGTTGCGCGCCGGATCGACGCCGCCGGCGATGCCGGAGAACGCGATCGCGGTGACGCGGAAGCGGTCGAGCGCCATCTGCGCGCTCATCGCCGCGTTGACCATGCTGATGCCGCTCATCAGCAGCACCACGTCCTTGCCGCCGAGGCGGGCGGTGACGAAGCTTTTGCCGTTGACCACGTAGGTCTTCGGGGCTTCGGCGGCGGCGAGCAGCGCATGCCATTCCGGCGCGAACGCCGACATCACCGCGACGCGCGGCGCGGGATCGAGGAGTTCGGCGCGCGCCGCGGCGGGCGCGCAGAGCAGAACCAGGGCGAGGAACAGGCGGAACATCGAGGACACTCGGAAAGATCGGCGGGATCCCCACTATGCCGCCCGGCGCCGGACGAAGTCTACATCTCCTCCTTCACCCCGATGCGGATCAGCCACCAGTTGACCGGATAGCTGGTGACGAAGCCCGCCAGCATCGCGAGCTGCATCGCGAACCAGAATTCCGGACTGGCGACCGGCGCGGTGCCGCCGTAGAGCGGCGCGAACCACGCGAGCTGGACGATCGCCATCATTCCGTACATGCCCACCTGCCAGGCGCTGATCGACGCCACGTCCGCCTTGAGCGCGGCGGCGAGACCTTCCCCGGGGGAGAGGCCGCGCATCGGCGCGATGGTGAAGTACTGGAAGGCGATGCCGAACAGGAACGCGAGCAGGAAGTCGAGCGCCCACACCGCGTACATCTTCTCGGCGAACAGTGTGCCCCAGCCGAATCCCACCGCCACCGCGGGCACCGCTAAGGCGAGCCATTCGGCGACGATGTCGCCGAGGGTGCACCCTGCGCCGCAATGGCTCGCGCCCTTCAGCACTGCCGCCGGGAACGGCGGCTTCGGCGGGTGGCGGGGTTCGGGGCCGGGGGGCGCGCCGCGTCCCCAGGCGAAATAGGCGGCGAGCCACAGCACGCTGCCGAACAGCGCCGTCAGCGGCCACACCAGAGCCATGATCCACATGTGCGGCGGGCGGCGGGCCTGATCGACCGCCACCACCGCCGCGCAGACGAAGCCGAGGACGAGCGAGGCGATCGCGAGCGCATGCAGCCAGCCGGGAAAGTTCGGTTCGGGCATCGTCGGTCTCCCTGGTTTGGGGGAGAAGTCCCGCGTCCGCGATCCGGTTCCCTCAAACCTTCACCGGCCAGCCCGCGAGGGGCTTCACCTCCTTGAGCACGATCGCGGTTTCCATCTCCTTGATGCGCGGCAGGCGGCGGATCACGTTCATCGCGAAGTCGGCGTAGGCGTCGAGATCGGCGGCGGCGACCTGAAGCAGAAAATCCGCCGATCCGGCGAGGCTGTAGCACGCCACCACCTCGTCGAGGCGCTGGATGTCGTCCTCGAACTTGCGCGCCTCGGCCTCGGAATGGCCGTCGATCTTCACCCGCACGAACGCCAGCACGCCGAGGCCGACCTTGCGGCGGTCGACGCGGGCGCGGTAGCCCTCGATCACCCCGGCCTCCTCCAGCTGCCGCACCCGCCGCCAGCATGGCGAGGCGGAGAGGCCGACGGTTTCGGCGAGTTCCTGGTTGGTGAGGCGGCCGTTCTCCTGCAACGCGGCGAGGATGCGGGCATCGGCGAGGTCGATCGGCATGGATTTTCCGCTCTTGGACGAAACTGGGAAGAATTTCCCCGATTATCCCTGAAGATCGGGAAATCCGGCAACTCTTTCCCGCTTCCTCGCCGTATCCTGCCGCCCATCTCAACGTCGTCGAGGAAAGCCCGATGTCCGAACCGATCCGTCTCGCCGTGGTCGTCAACCCCGATCTGCCGCCCGGCCTGCTCGCCAACACCGTCGCCGCGGTGGCGATCGGCCTCGGCGCGCGCATGCCCGGGCTCGGCGGCGCGCGCCTGACCGACCGCGCCGGGCGCGACGTCGACGTTTCCGCCAACCGTCCGGTGCCGATTCTCGCTGCCGATCCCGAGACCCTCCGCGCCCTGACCCTGAAGGCCGCCGCCCACGACGCCGCGCTCGCGGTGGTGCCGTTTCCGGCGTTCGCGCGGGGGCTGCACGTCTATGCCGACTACGCCCGGGCCTTTCCCGAGCGCGATCTCGCCGACGAGGCGATCGACGGCGTCGCGATCGCGGGACCGGAGAAGGCGGTGCGGTCGCTCACCGGGGCACTGCGGCTTCTCAGATGAACGAGATCTCGCCTTCGGCTTCGTCGCCGTCCCAATAGTGGATGCGGTTGGCGCGGATCTGCAGCAGCACCAGTCCCTCGGTGTCGAGGTCGCGGGCGAACCACCGCGTCAGCGCCTGGCGCCAGTGCGCCTCGAACGCGCCGCGATCGCGAATCACCTCGGCGACGCCTTCCACCGCCACCAGGAACGGCCGCTGGCCGACGATGCCGCCGCGCCCCTGGAAGGTGAGGCCGACCCGCGCGTCGTGGGCGATGTCGGCGACGGTGCCGGTGTCCTCGGTGGTGAAGAAGTAGCAGACGCCGTTCTCCTCGACCTCGCCGCTGTGGCTCATCGGCCGCGCCGCGAGCTGTCCCTCGCCGGTGCGGGTGACGAGCATCGCCACGTCGATGTCGCGCATCTTGTCGGCGATCTGTTCCAGGGTCATCTGGGCCATCGGTTCCTCCTGCGGTTTCCACCGATAACGAAACAGGCGTCGATCGGTTGCGCTCCGCGTTCCGGCTTCGCGTCTGCAACCGCGTTCAAGACGGGGCGGGGAGGGGGTGACAGGATCCGGTCCGGCTTTGTGGGAGAGGATCATGTTCGAGACCAAGATCGCCATCGTCGTGCGCGACGACCTCGCGGTGTGGCGGAAGCTCAACGTCGCCGCGTTCCTGATGAGCGGCATCGTCGGCGCGGCGCCGGAGATCGTCGGCGAGCCCTACGTCGACAAGGCGGGCAACCGGTTCGCGGCGCTGTGCGTGCAGCCGGTGGTGGTGCTCGCCGCCGATGCGGAGACGATCGGCCGGATTCACCGCCGGGCGCTGGAGCGCGGCGTGCGCGCCGCCGCCTATACCGAGGAAATGTTCGCCACCGGGCACGACGCCGCCAACCGCGCGGTGTTCGCGGGCTACGGGCCGGAGGATGCGAGGATCGTCGGCGTCGCGGTGCGCGAGGACCGGAAGTTGGTGGACAAGATCACCAAGGGCGCGCGGATGCATCCGTGAGCCGCCTTGCGCCGGAAGGCGGCGGCGCGTATCTCGATGCGATGGCTTCCGCTTCCGCCGCCGAAACCGCCCTCTGGCGCGCCGACGATCTCGACGCGGAGTTGTTGCGCGCGCGGTTTTCCGACTACGCCTACGACCTTCACAGCCACGACACCGCATGCCTCGCCCTGATCACCGCGGGCGCGATCGACATCCGCATGAAGGACGGCCGCCGCGTCGTGCGCGCGGGCGAGCTTTACGCGATCGACGCCGACGAACTCCACGCCGGGGTGCCGGTGGATGCCGCCGGGTGGTCGCAGCGCACCATCTACCTCGATATCGGCCGCCTGCGCGCGCGCGTCTCCGACGGCCGCGACGGCGCCCTCGTCCTTGCCGGACCGGTGATCCGCGATCCCGCGCTCAACCGTCTGTTTCTCGACGTGCACCGGCTGTCCGAGGCGGACGCCCGTCCGCTCGCGCGCGACCAGCGCTATCTCGATTTCGCCGCCTGGCTGCTCGCCCGCCACACCCGCGAACCGGCGCGCCTCGCGCCCGCCGGGCGGGAACCCGCGGCGGTGCGGCGGGCGCGCGCCTTTCTCGACGCCCGCATCGCCGAGCGCGTCCATCTCGGCGACGTCGCCGCCGCCGCCGGACTGCCGCCCTTCCGCCTCTATCGCGCCTTCGTGCGCGCCACCGGCATCACGCCGCACGCCTATCAGCGGCAGGCGCGCTTCCGCGAGGCGGTGCGGCGCATCCGCGCGGGCGAGCCGCTCGCCGAGGTGGCGGCCGCCGCCGGGTTCGCCGATCAGGCGCACCTCACCCGCAGCTTCTTCCGCCGCATGGGCGTCACCCCCGGGGCCTACCGCGACGCGCTGCTGTAGTTCGCCGGTCCGCCTCCAGCACCCGCCGCCCTTTTCGGCGCGGCGGGCGCCCCGGCCAGGTTGCCCTAGAGTTCCAGCCAGGCGTAGGCGTGGGTGAAGATCGCCTTGGCGTCGGCCTCCACGATGCCGCCGTGGCAGGGCACGATGCGGCGGAAATCCCACTTGAGAATCCGGCGGATGCCCTGGCCCGCCTCGGCGCGGTTGCGGAAGCTCCAGCGCACGAAGCGGTGCACCCCGGGCTCCGCTCCGAGGCCGCCGAGCCAGAGGTAGAGGCCGGTCATTCCGCCTCTCGGCGCGCGCAGGTTCTGCAGCAGGTCGGCGACCAGAAGCGTGCCGCTCGGCGGGTGGAACAGCGCGGTCTCGTGCAGCGAGCTGCCCTGCACCCGGCTCGGCAGCGCCGCGTCCTCCCAGGCGGGGGGCGGAACGTTGGTGAGGTAGCCGTCGAACCGCAGGTCGCGGCGCTTCGGCGCGAGCTCGGCGGGGCCGTAGAGCTTGGCGGCGGGGAAGGCCTCGCGCGCCTGGGCGGCGAACAGGTGATGCCAGGCGTTGGGGCAGACGATCGCCGCCACCTCGCCGATCCGGGCGAGGTCGTGGCGCAACGCCTCGATCATCGCCACCGGGGAATACAGCAACAGGCGTCCGTCCTTGAGACGGATCACGCTCATCCGCGTGCCGACGTCCGCGCCCATCACGCGGAGCGGCATGTCGACGATCCATAGACCGTCGGCGACGGCGACGAGGGGGCCGGGTGGGGCATGCATGGGAAGAATCTCCGGAACAAACGCTGACTCGGTGCAGGGGGAACGCACGGCGGCCGAATGCGTTGCGTAGGAGTACGCGAGAATTCCGGATGGATTCCGCCATGACCGCCGACACCGCTCTGCCCGCCGCCGGCTTCGACGCCACCCTGGGGTTCGTGCGCGAGGGCTACGCCTTCATCTCCCGGCATTGCGAGCGCCTCGGCGCCGACGCTTTCCGCACGCGGTTTCTGCTGCGCCCGGTGGTGTGCGCGCGCGGCCGCGCCGCGGCCGAAATGTTCTACGCCGACGATCTCGCCTTCACCCGCCGCGGCGCGATTCCCGGCTCGGTCCGGCGCCTGCTGCAGGACGACCGCAGCGTGCAGAGCCTCGACGCCGCGGCGCACCGCGAGCGCAAGATGCTGTTCGCGAAGATTCTCGGCGGTGCGGCGGTGGAACACGCCGTCCTCGCGTTCGGCGCGGCGTTGCGCGCCGCCATGCTGCGCTGGAAGGGCGGCGAGGTGGTGCTGCATCGCGCGGTGCGCGAGGTGCTGGCCCGCGTCGCGCTCGACCTCTCCGGCATCGCCGCCGATGCGCCGACGCTGGCGGCGCGGACGCGGGAACTCGGCGCGATGATCGATGCCGCCGGGAGCGTCGGCCCCGCGAACTGGCGCGCGCTGTGGCTGCGCCGCCGCACCGAGGCGTGGGCGCGCGGGCTGGTGGCGGCCTATCGCGACGGCCGCCTGCCCGAGACCGAGGGCGGCGCGCTGGCGCTGATCGCCGGATATCGCGACGGCCGCGGCGAGCCGCTGCCGGAGGCGGTGGCGGCGGTGGAGCTGCTCAACGTGCTGCGTCCGACGGTGGCGATCGGCCGCTACGTCGTCTTCGCCGCGCACGCGCTGGTGCGCCGCCCGGACTGGCGCGAGGCGTTCGCCGGAGGCGGGGAGGACGATCTGCTGCCGTTCGTGCAGGAGGTGCGGCGGTTCTATCCGTTCTTCCCCGCGATCGCCGGGCGGGCGCGGCAGGAGTTCGCATGGCGGGGCCATCGCTTCCGCCGCGGCGATCTGACGATCCTCGATCTCTACGGCACCAACCACCATCCGGAGCTTTGGCCCGAGCCCGAGGCGTTCCGTCCCGAGCGTTTCCGCGGCTGGGAAGGCGACGCCTTCGCCCTGGTCGCGCAGGGCGGCGGCGACGCGGCGGTGACGCACCGCTGCCCGGGCGAGGACCTGACCGTCGCGCTCACCGTCGAGGCGGTGCGGGTGCTGTGCCGCGACGCGCGCTTTTCCGCGCCGCCGCAGGATCTGAGCGTGTCGCTGGCGCGCGTGCCCGCGCTGCCGGAGAGCGGGATGATCCTCAGGTTTGCGTAAGGTCCTGGCAGACGTCCACCCACGCGGCGGCGGTGAGTTCGGCGAGGCGCTCCGGGGTGATCCGCAGCGCCGAGTTGGTGGAACCCGCCGCGGGCAGGACCACGTCGAACGCCCGCAGCGAGACGTCGCAGTAGACCGGCAGCGGTTGCGCGAGGCCGAACGGGCAGACGCCGCCGACCGGATGGCCGGTGAACGCCACTACCTCCTCGGCCGAGAGCATCCGCGCCTTGCCGCCGAACGCCGCCTTGGCCTTCCGGTTGTCGAGGCGGGCGTCGCCGCGCGCCACCACCAGCAGCACCGCGTCGCCGACCTTGAGCGACAGGGTCTTGGCGATCTGCCCGGGTTCGACGCCGAACGCCGCCGCCGCGAGGGCGACGGTGGCGGTGCTGTCGCGATGTTCGATCACTTCGATGTCGGGGGCGCGCTCGGCGAAGAACGCGCGGACGGTTGCGAGGCTCATGTCATCCTTCGATCGGTCGGGAGGTCCAGGCGGGTTTGCGGTCCTTGTCCACCAGCATCGACCGCACGCCTTCGAGGAAATCCGGCGTGCGGATGGTGGCGATTGCCGCGTCGAGTTCGGCGTCGAGGCAGGCGCGCAGGTTCTTGCCCTTCGCCGCCGCGATCAGCCGCGCGGTGAGGCGCAGGGCGTCGGGCGAGACCGCGCGCAGGGTGGCGAGGGTCTTCGCCGCCCAGTCGCCCGGCATCTCGGCGAGGCGGGCGAAGATCGCGGGCAGGTCGGCGTCGGCGAACGCGGCGTCGATCTCGCCGCGATGGCGGGCGAGGGCGCTTTCGCCGGTCGCCTTCGGCAGCGCCGCGAACAGGGTGAGCAGGCCCGCCGGATCGCGCCGCAGCGCCGCCTCGAACGCGCCGAGTTCCTCGGCGGGGAGGAAGTGGGTGGCGAGCCCGCAATAGAGCGCGTCCGCCGCATCCACCCGCGCGCCGGTGAGGCCGAGATACAGCCCGATGCCGCCCGGCAGGCGCGCCATCGTGTGGGTGCCGCCGACGTCGGGGAAGAAGCCGATCATCGTCTCCGGCATCGCCAGGGTCGCCCGCTCGGTGACGACGCGGTAGGCCCCGTGCATCGCCAGGCCCATGCCGCCGCCCATGCAGATGCCGTCGATCAGCGAGATGTAGGGCTTGGGAAAGACGCTGGTGGCGAAGTCGAGGTCGTATTCGGTGGCGAAGAAGCGGCGGTTGTCGTCGTGGCGCTCCTCCAGGCTCGCCTGCCGCACCGCGCGGATGTCGCCGCCCGCGCAGAACGCCTTGCCCTCGCCCTTGAGCAGCACCACCCGGACGTCGGGGTCGGCGGCCCAGACGTCGAGGGTGCGATGCATCGCCGCGATCATCTCGGGGGTCAGCGCGTTCAGCACCTGCGGGCGGTTGAGGACGATCGTGCCGACGCCGTCGGCGGCATGGAAGAGAATGTCGTCGGTCATCGCGGGTCTTTCATCGCGGGCGGGAGCGGGGCACCCTCACTCCTGGCCGAAGTTGGGGGGAACGGCGGGGCCGGTCTTGTGCTTGGCGAGGTACTGGTGCTGAAAGATGCACATGCGGATGGCGTTGCGGTATTCGCCGTTGACGAAGAATTCGTGGATCAACTCGCCCTCGACGTCGAAGCCGAGCTTCGCGTAGATGCCGATGGCGCGGTGGTTCTCTTTGTCGACGATCAGATAGAGCTTGTAAAGGTTGAGAACCGAGAACGCGTAGTCCATCGCCAGCAGCGCCGCGGCGCTGGCGTAGCCGTGGCCCTGGTGCGCCGGGTCGATGATGATCTGGAATTCGGCGCGGCGGTGGACGTAGTCGATCTCCACCAGCTCCACTAGGCCGACCCGCGATCCCGCGTGCTCGATGATGAACCGGCGCTCGGTCTGATCGTGGATGTGCTTGTCGTAGAGGTCGCAGAGCTCGACGAACGCCTCGTAGGGTTCCTCGAACCAATAGCGCATCACGCTGGCGTTGTTGTCCATCTGGTGGACGAAGGGCAGGTCGTCGCGCTCCAGCGGCCGCAGGCGGACGAGATCGTCGGTACCGTTCATGGTCGATGCTCCTCGGGGGCTCAACGGCCGGTGAAGTGGGGCGGGCGCTTTTCGAGGAACGCCGCCATGCCCTCCTTCTGGCCCTCGGTGGCGAACGCGGCCTGGAACGCGCGGCGCTCGAAGCGCAGCCCTTCGGCGAGGGTGGTTTCCTCGGCGCGGCGCACCGCCTCCTTCGCCAGGAGTACCGCAGGCAGGTTATGGCCCGCAACGGTTTCCGCGGCGGCGAGGGCGGCGGCGAGGGTCTCCTCGGCGGGGACGACGCGGGCGACGAGGCCCGCCGCCTTGGCCTCGGCGGCGTCGATGGTGCGGCCGGTGAGCACCATGTCCATCGCCAGCCCCCGGCCGACCAGCCGCGCGAGGCGCTGCGTGCCGCCGAGCCCCGGCAGCACGCCGAGCGCGATCTCCGGCTGACCGAACTTCGCGTCGTTTCCGGCGACGACGAAGTCGCACATCATCGCCAGTTCGCAGCCGCCGCCCAGGGCGTAGCCGCGCACCGCGGCGATCACCGGCTTGCGGATGCCGCTCATCCGGTCCCAGACGCCGAAGTCGTCCTCGGTGAGCATGTCGGTGAAGGATTTCGGCTGCATCTCGGCGATGTCGGCCCCCGCCGCGAACGCCTTTTCCGAGCCGGTGATCACCATTGCGCCGATCGCGGCGTCGGCGTCGAAGGCTTCGAGCGCGGCGATCAGCTCGTGCGCCAGCGCGTCGTTGAGGGCGTTGAGCTGCTTCGGCCGGGCGAGGCGGATCAGGCCGACGCGGCCGCGGGTTTCGACAAGAATGTGTTCGGGCATGGAAGCCTCCGGAGTTCGGGCGCGGGTTGGCAAGCGGCGCGGCGCGGCGTAACACTGGTGGGTCCCCGCCAGCCGACACAGGAGCTTCCCCCGTGACTCCCCCGTGGACCGTGAGTTTCACCAGCGACAACATCGCGGGCGCGTCGCCCGAGGTGGTGGCGGCGATCGCCGCCTGCAACGCCGGCACCGCCAAACCCTACGGCAACGACGACTTCGCCGCACGCGCGAACGCGAGGCTAGCCGAGGTTTTCGAGCGCCCCGTCGACGTGTTCCTGGTGCCCTCCGGCACCGCCGCCAACGCGCTGGCGCTCGCGGTGCTGACCCCGCCGTGGGGCGGCGTGGTGTGCCACCGCGAGGCGCATATCAACACCGACGAATGCGGCGCGCCCGAGTTCTTCACCCACGGCGCGAAGCTGCTGCCGCTCGACGGCGCGGACGCCAAGCTCGCCGCCGCGGCGGTGCGGGCGGCGCTGGCGGGCGAGGCGGATCTCCACGTGGTGCGGCCCGCGTGCGTCTCGATCACTCAGATCACCGAAACCGGCGCGCTCTATTCCGTGGACGAAGTGGCGGAGATCGGCCGGGCGTGCGCCGCCGCCGGCGTGGCGCTGCACATGGACGGCGCGCGCTTCGCCAACGCGGTGGCGGCGCTCGGCTGCACGCCCGCCGACCTCACCTGGAAGGCGGGCGTGGCGGCGCTCAGCTTCGGCACCATCAAGAACGGCACGATCAACGCCGACGCCCTGGTGCTGTTCGACGACCGCCTCGCCCGGGAGGCGGCGCTGCGGCGCAAGCGGGCCGGTCACCTCGCCTCGAAGATGCGGTTCGCCGCGGCGCAGATCGAAGCCTATCTCGAAGACGACCTCTGGCTCCGCAACGCCCGCCACGCCAACGCCATGGCGGCACGGTTGGAGGCCGGACTGGCGCGGGTGCCGGGGGTCGGGATCGTCGCCCCGGCGGCGGCCAACATCCTGTTCTGCAAGTTCCCGCAGGCGCTGTCGGCGCGGCTGCTGGCGGAGGGGTACGCGTTCTATCACGACCGCTGGGCGCCGGGCGTGGCGCGGCTGGTGTGTTCGTTCGCCACCACGGCGGACGAGGTCGACGCCTTCGTCGCCGCTGCGGTGCGGCTGGCATAGAAAAGCCCGGAGGAGTCTCCTCCTCCGGGTCCGCATTGGGGGAGCGTCCGCGACGCCCCAGCCGTGGAGCCTAGAATTTCGCGCGCAGCCCGACGTACCCGGCGCGGCCGGGTTCGGCGTAGCCGCCCTTGGTGTCGTACTGTTTGTCGGCGAGGTTCTCGAGGCGACCGTAAACCGTCGCCCAGTCGGTGATCGGATACGAAGCCCCCAGGTCCCAGACCGCATAGCCGCCGAGATAGGGCTTGGCCGCGTAGGCGTCGTAGCTCCAGGAGGCGGAGCGGACGGCCGTCCACGTCGACAGCCCCGGAACCGCTTCCGGCGCGTAGGTGGCGCGCAGGTTGGCGCTGTGGTGCGGCTGGGTGTTGAGAACCTCGCCGGAGGTGTTGTCGCGCGCCTGAAGGTAGGTGTGGTTGACGGTCAGGGAGATTTCGTCGGTGATCTCGGCGCTGACGCTGTTCTCGAAGCCGAAGCTGCGCGCCGAGGCGATGTTGACGTTCTGCCACGTCACCGGGTCGCTGCTGATCGCGTCGTTCAGGCGGGTGTTGAAGAAGGTGGAGCCGAAGGTGAGGCGGTCGTCGAACAGCGACTGTTCGAATCCGACGTCGTATCCCCGGCTCTTTTCCGGTTTGAGGTCGGGGTTGCCGTAGGTGGCCGTATGAAGTTCGGTGAGGTTGGGGGCGCGGAAGCCGGTGCCGTATCCGGCGTGGAAGCGGGTGCCGGTGGCGGGGATGCGGTAGCTCGCGGTGGTGCGCCAGGTGGTGTGGTCGCCGAAGGTGTCGTTGTCGTCGACGCGGACGCCGGCGGTCAGGGTCAGGTTGTCGACCGGTTCGACGATGTAGTTGAAGAACGCGCCGTCGTTGCCGACGCTGTCGGTGAGGCTGCTGCCCCACGAGGTTGAGAAGTCGGCGTGCTCGCGCTGATGGTCGGCGCCGAAGACGAAGGTATGGTGCTCGACCGGCTTCAGCGTGCCCTGGTATTCGTAACGGGTGATCTCGCCGTCGTAGAAGGCGTCGCGCGCCTCGTCACGGTATTCGTCGCGCCGGGTGCGTGCCTGGGAGACGGTGAAGCTGTTGGCGAGGAGGCCGTCCCACAGGTCGAGATTGACTTTGACCTGACCGCCCTGCTCGACGTTGCGGTTTTTCAGATCCGCGTCGGTGGTCGACGAGCCGCCCCAGTCGTCGTACTCGCTGTGTGCTTTGAGGTAGCGGAGATTGGTCTCGACGTTCAGGCGGTCGACGATGCCGACGTCGGTGAGAAGGTCGGAGCCGACGCGGAGGTTCACCGAACCGTTCTTATAGCCGTCGGCCTCGTCGGGGCCTTCGCGGGCGATGTCGGTGCCCTGGCTGGTGAAGCCCGAAACCGCACCGCTGTAATAGACGTTGCCGCTTTCGCCGCGGGCGTTGACGAAGGACTTGGCGGTGGCGAAGCTGCCCCATTCCGCGCCCGCCTCGCCGGTCAGCACCTTGCCCGAGCCTTTGCCGCTCTTGGTGGTGATCGAGATCACGCCGCCGATCGCCGAGGAGCCGTACAGGGTGCTTTGGTTGCCGCGCAGGACTTCGACCCGCTCGATGTCGCTCGCCATCAGGTTGGTGAGGTCGTAGACGGTCGGCGAGGCCGAAGGATCGGCGACGTTCATGCCGTCCACCAGAACCAGCACGCCCTTGCTCGAAATGCCGCGGATCGAGATCGACGACGATTTGCCGACGCCGCCGCGGCGGTAGAGGGTCACGCCCGGCACGTCCTGAATCACGTCGAGGGCGGTGACCGCCTGTTTCTTTTCGATCTCCTCGGCGGTGATCACCGTGACCGAGCTGCCCGAGGCCGCCACCGCGGTTTCGGTGCGGTTGGCGGAGACGGTCATGGTGCCGAGGGATTCGTCCGCGCGGGCGGCGGCGGGGACGAGGGCGGCGAGGCTGAGAAACACCGCGGCGCGGCGAAGATGCATGGTTGGGATTCCCCCGATTGCGGGCGCTTGCGCGCCGGTGGCCGTAAAGCCGCAATCGCCGGTCTCCCCCGTCGCTGCGGCGCTGTCCGTCACCGCAACGGTCCATGCAGGACCCGTCTCCACGGGCCTCCGCCCGCGGCAATGCGCGACGTCGCCGGCAGGTCTCCTGGCTCGCGGGTCGTCGCGTGGGCGGTCGCCTTCCCGGGTTTTCCCCAGTGGCCTGGTGACCGCGCGCTCGCCGCTTACAGTTGCGGAGGCAGCTCCGGCATTGGCGCGCGTGCGCCGCACCGGATTCCCTTTTCACTCCGTCCGGATCGCTCCGGCCGGAACACCGACTTGAGGCGGTGGTAGCGTCCCGGGAGATTCGGGTCAACTGGAAAATGCTATACTGTTACGCCGTATAGGGATATCCGTGCGGCCGCCTATTCCGCTCGGGCGGTCAAGTCGCTACATTCGAGGGGCACATCGCAGCGAGCCGACCATGGATTTCCGCGCCCTCGAAACCTTTCTCTGGATCGCCCGGCTGGGCGGCTTCCGCCTCGCCGCGGATCGCCTCAACACCACGCAGCCGTCGGTCTCGGCGCGCATCCGCGGGCTCGAGGACGAACTCGGCGTGCGCCTGTTCGAGCGCAGCGCGCGGGCGGTGGCGCTCACCCCCAAGGGCCGCGACCTGATCCCCTACGCCGAGCGCATCCTCGCGCTCAAGGCCGAGATGGAGACGAAGATCGGCGATCCGGCGGCGATTCAGGGCACGATCGTGCTCGGCGTCGTCGAAACCATCGTCCACACCTGGCTGCCGCAGTTGATCGAACGCCTCGCGCAGAGCTACCCGGCGCTGTCGCTCGAACTCGACATCGACATCACCGTGAACCTGCTGCGGCGGCTGGTCGCGCGCGAGATCGATATCGCCTTCCTGATGGGGCCGGTCGCCAATCCCGACATCGAGAACCTGCCGCTCGGCACCTATCCGCTGGTCTGGCTGGCGAGCCCCGGGCTCAAGTTGCCCGACCGGGTGCTGGCGCTCGACGAACTCGCGCGCATCCCGGTGATCACCTTCCCGCGCAGCTCGCGGCCGCATATGGATCTCGAAACCCTGTTCCGCGAGGCCGGGCTCCGCCCGCGCATCCACAACAGCAGCTCGATCGCCACGATCGTGCGGATGGCGGCGGACGGCATCGGCGTGTGCGCGCTGCCGCCTCAGGTGGTGCAGCGCGAACTCGACGCCGGCGACCTGCGGGCGCTGCGCGTCGCCGCTGATCTGCCGCCGCTCACCTTCACCGCGTCGTTTCCGCATGCCAGCGACACCGCGCTCGCCCGCGCGGTCTCCGATCTCGCGTGTCGCACAGCAATTGAGCACGCACCGCACAGCGATTAATCCATAGGCATCTCTGATCGGAATTCATCAAGAATCGCACTTGGACGCGATCAGTCTCTTTTGTCACCCTGACATGGTCCCGGGAACGACAGGAGGCGCTCCAGATGAATTCTCTCGGAATGTCCCGCCTGCGCACGATGCGCGCCGACGAGGTCCGCGCCCTGATCCGCCAGGGTGCGCTCGATGCTCCCACCGCGGGCATGGCCGACGGCTACGTGCAGGCCAATCTGGCGATCCTGCCCAAGGAGTTCGCCGCCGACTTTCTCGAATTCTGCAAGGCCAATCCCAAGCCCTGCCCGCTGCTCGGGGTATCCGAGCCGGGCGATCCGGCGCTGCCGGCGGTGGCGCAGGGGCTCGACGTCCGCACCGACGTCTGCGGCTACAGGATCTTCCGCGACGGCGTCGCGGTCGACCGCGTCGCCGATCTCAGGGCGGTGTGGCGCGACGATCTCGTCACCTTCGCGCTCGGCTGCTCGTTCAGCTTCGAGCACGCGCTGGTCGACGCCGGGCTGCCGGTGCGGCACATCGATTGCGGCTGCAACGTGCCGATGTTCAAGACCGGCATTCCCACCGCGCCGCGCGGCCGGTTCGCGGGGCCGCTGGTGGTGAGCATGCGGCCGTTCACCCCCGCGGACGCGATCCGCGCGATCTGCCTGTCCGATCGCATGCCGCTCGCCCACGGCGCGCCGGTCCACTTCGGCGACCCAGCGGCGATCGGCATCCGCGACGTGAGCCGCCCCGATTACGGCGACGCGGTGCCGATCGCGGCGGGCGAGGTGCCGGTGTTCTGGGCGTGCGGCGTGACGCCGCAGGCGGTTCTGGAGACCGCGAAGCTGCCGTTTGCGATCGCCCACGACCCGGGCCACATGCTGATAACCGACATCCGCAACGCCGAGATCACGGGCGTTCCGGCGCGTTGAGTCCAGGAGACGAGACAAAAACTCAAAGGAGGCCAAGATGGGTGTGTGGAAAACTTTGCTGGCGACCACGGCGATCGCCGCGGTGACGGGCGCGGGCGCCGCGCAGGCGGAGATGAAGGGCGCGAGCCTGACCTACGTCGGAAGCTGGAGCGGCCTGGTGCTGTTCAAGCAGTTCGAGCAGCCGTTCTGGGGCAAGACCCTGCCCGAGGCCTCCGGCGGCAAGATCAAGGTCGAGGTTTCGACCTTCGACCAGATGGGCCTCAAGGGCGCCGAGGTCTACCGCATCCTCGCCAAGAACGTCTTCGACATCGGCGCGACCGTGGCCGACTACACCGTCGCCGACGCCCCCGAGGTCGAGGGCCTCGACATTCCGATGCTGGCGCGCGATCCCCAGACCGCCAAGGCGGTGGCGATGGCCTACAAGCCGGTGCTCGACGAGGCGTTCGGCAAGCGCTTCGACGCCCACGTTCTCGCGGTGGTGCCGTATCCGGCGCAGATGCTGTTCTGCAACAAGGACATCAAGGGTCTGTCCGACATCAAGGGTCTGAAGGTGCGCTCTTCCGGCGGGTCCGCCGCCGAATTCCTCGCCGCTGCCGGAGCCGAGGCGGTGACGATGGCGTTCTCCGAGGTTCCGGGCGCGCTGCAGCGCGGCGTCATCGACTGCGCGGTGACCGGGTCGCTGTCGGGCTACTCCTCCGGCTGGCACGAGGTCTCGAAGGTGCTCTACCCGATGCCGATGGGCGGCTGGGACGACGTCGTCACCGCGGTGTCGCTGAAGAAGTGGAAGAGCCTCGATCAGGAGACCCGGGACTTCGTCGCCAAGACCGTCGCCGAGAAGTTCGAGGCGCCGGTGTGGGCCGCCGCCGAGGAGGACACCCAGCAGGGCATCGCCTGCCTCACCGGCCGGGGCGAGCCCGCCTGCAAGCACGGCAAGCCCGGGTCGATGGCGCTCGCCCCGGTGTCGGACGCCGACGTCGCGATGGCGCGCAAGCTCCTGACCGAAAAGGTTCTGCCGAGCTGGGCGAGCCGCACCGACGCCGCCTACGTGGCGAAGTGGAACGACACCGTCGGCAAGGTCGTCGGCCTGACCGCCAAGAAGTGATCCCGAGCGCCGGGGCCGGGCGCGTCCGGTCCCGGCCTCCGGTTGGGGGACGAAAGCGATGCTCGCAGTCTACGATGCGGTGATCCGCTGGGTGGAACGTCTTTCGCGCCTGTTCGCATGGCTCGGCGGCGTGCTGTTGCTGGTGATGGTGGCGCTGATCTGCATCGAGATCGTGATGCGGCGCACCGTCGGTCAGTCGCTCGGCTTGTCGTTCGAATATTCGGGCTACGTGCTCGGCATCTCGGCGAGCTGGAGCTTCGCCTATGCGGTGTTCCACAAGGCGCACATCCGCATCGACGCCGCCTACGTGCGCCTCGCGCCGAAGGGCCGGATCGTCCTCGATCTGGTGGCGATGGCGGCGTTCGCCGCATTCGCGGTGATGGCGGCGCAGGCGGCGTTCGGCGTGCTGGCGGAAACCCTCGACCGGGGCACCGTCTCCAACACGCCGCTTCATACGCCTATGTGGATTCCGCAGCTGCTGTGGGTGCTCGGCTGGCTGTGGTTCGCGTTCGCCACCGCGCTGCTGCTCGGCCGCGTCGGCCTTGCCGCGGCGGCGGGGGATTTCGCCGCGGTCACCCGCCTCGCGGGCGGCGCGACGATCGACGAACAGATCGAGGAAGAGGCGCCGAGCGCCGAGGAGGTCGGCAAATGATCGGCGTTGCATTCGTCGTCCTCATCGTCCTGATGCTGCTGTCGATTCCGATTGCGGCGTCGCTCATGGGGCTGGGCCTGTTCCTGTCCGAGACCTATTCCCGCTTCCCCCTGCACCGCGCCCTGGGCGAGGTGCTGTGGTCCGCCTCCGACAGCTTTCTGCTGATTTCGATCCCGCTGTTCATTCTCCTCGGCGAGGTGCTGGTGCGCTCCGGCATCGCGCGCATGACCTACGGCGCGCTGGAAGCCTGGCTTTCGTGGCTGCCGGGCGGGCTGCTGCACGCCAACATCGGCACCGCGACGTTCTTCTCCGCCACCTCGGGCTCGTCGGTCGCCACCGCCGCCACCGTCGGCACCGTGGCGATGCCGCAGGCCCGCCGCCTCGGCTACGACGAGCGCCTGTTCGCGGGCTCGATCGCCGCCGGGGGCACCCTGGGCATCATGATTCCACCGTCGATCAACCTGATCGTCTACGGCTTCATGACCGAAACTTCGATCCCGCGTCTGTTCGTCGCCGGGATTCTGCCCGGCACCCTGCTGGCGCTGATGTTCATCGCGGGCACCGCGATCCTGTGCGCGATCCGGCCCGCCTGGGGCGGCCCGGTGCGCCGCCATTCGTGGGCGGCGCGGGCGAAGGGGCTGCTGCAGCTGGTGCCGATGTTCGGCCTGTTCGGGGTGATCGTCGGCTCGATCTATACCGGCTGGGCGACGCCCACCGAGGCCGCCGCGCTCGGGGTGATGGTGGCGCTCGGCATCGCCCGGGCCACCCGCACCCTCTCCCTCGACATGCTCAATCAGGCGATCCTCGGGACGATGCGCACCACCGCGATGATCCTCGCGATCATCGTTTCCGCGTATTTCCTCAACTTCGTGCTGTCTTCGGTGGGGGCGACCGCGGCGCTGTCCCGGCTCGTCGCCGAGAGCGGCCTCGGCCCGCTGGCGACGATGCTGCTGATCGTGCTGCTCTACATCGTCCTCGGCTTCTTCATCGAGACCCTGTCGCTGATGGTGATCACCATCCCGGTGATCGCGCCGGTGGTGACGGGACTCGGCTACGATCCGATCTGGTTCGGCATCATGCTGATCCTGCTGGTCGAAATGGCGCTGATCACGCCGCCGGTGGGGCTCAACCTCTACGTCGTGCAAGGAGTGCGCGGCCGCGGCCGGTTCTCCGACGTGATCATGGGAGCGATTCCCTACGCCGCGATCATGCTGCTGATGGCGGGGCTGCTCCTTGCCTTCCCGTCGATCGCCCTCTACCTGCCCAATGCGATGAACTGATCAACGGAGTTCCGACGATGACGCCTTTCACCACCCGCGACGGCGCCGCGCCGCAGGCCGAAATCCGCACCCTGGTGATCGCCGGGTGGGCCGGACGCGACCGCGCCGCGGTGATGCACCACGTCGAGGAGCTTGCCGCCCTCGGCGTCGCGCCGCCGTCTTCGGTGCCGCTCTACTACCGCGCGTCCGCCGCCGCGCTGACCGCCGCGCCCAGGGTGCAGGTGCTCGGGGGCGAGAGCTCGGGCGAGGCGGAGGCGGTGGTGCTCAACCTCGGCGGCCGCCTTTGGGTCGGCATCGGCTCCGACCATACCGATCGCCGGGTCGAGAGCTATTCGGTGGCGGTGTCCAAGCAGATGTGCCCGAAGCCGATCGGCGCGGAGCTCTGGAGCTTCGAGGCGGTTGCCGGACACTGGGACGAGCTGATCCTGCGCAGTTGGGCGACGATCGGCGGCGAGCGCGTGCTCTATCAGGAGGGCGCGGTCGCGGGCCTGCTGCCGCCGCGCACCCTGATCGAGGGCTGGGAGCGGGAGTTCGCGCCGTTCGCCGACGGCACCGCGATGTTCTGCGGCACCGTCGCCGCGATCGGCGGCATCCGCCCCTCGACCCGCTTCGAGATCGAGCTCGAGGACCCGGTGAAGGGCCGTAAGCTCTCCCACGCCTACGATCTCGACATCCTGCCGGTGATCGCCTGACGCCGCTCTCGAAGGAGGCTCCGATGTTCGTCGACCTGCGTCCGTTCTTCCAGTTGCGCCATCACGTCGCCGAGCGGGGGGCGGTTTCGCTCGTCGGTGCGGCGCTCGATCGCGCCCTGTCCCCCGCCGGGGCGACGGTGTTCACCAACGTCTTCGCCCACGCCGCGCGCGCCGAGGCGGAAGCGGTGGATCGTCGCCACGCCGCCGGAGTACGGATCGGGCCGCTCGCGGGCATTCCGGTTTCGGTCAAGGATCTGTTCGACGTCGCCGGGCAGGTGACGCGCGCGGGCTCCACCGTGCTCGCCGACGGCGCGCCCGCCGAGCACGACGCCCCGGCGATCGCGCGCCTGCGGGCGGCGGGCGCGGTGATCGTCGGCCACACCAATATGACCGAGTTCGCGTTTTCTGGGCTCGGTCTCAACCCCCACTTCGGTACCCCGGCCAACCCGTGGGACAAAGACCGCATTCCCGGCGGTTCGTCGTCGGGGGCGGCGGTCTCGGTGGCGCTCGGCATGGCGGCGGCGGCGATCGGCACCGATACCGGCGGCTCGGTGCGGATTCCGGCGGCGTTCTGCGGGCTGGCCGGGTTCAAGCCGAGCGCCGCGCGGACCGATACCCGCGGCACCGTGCCGTTGTCCAAGAGCCTCGACACCGTCGGTCCGATCGCCCACGGCATCACCGACTGCGCGCTGCTCGACGCCTTCCTCGCGGGCGGCGATCAACCGCATCTCGAAACCGCCGGGATTGCCGGACTGCGCTTCGCGGTGCCGCAGACCTACGTGCTCGACGACCTCGATTCCGAGGTCGCCCATGCCTTCGACCGCGCGCTCGCCGCCCTGTCGGCCGCGGGCGTGCGACTGGTCGAGGTGCCGTTCGCCGAGTGGGCGAAGCTGCCCGATCTGCTGGCGGGCGGCGGTCTCGTCGCCGCCGAATCCTATGCCTGGCACCGCAGGCGTCTCGAAGCCGCCGCCGACCGTTACGATCCGCGGGTGCGGGTGCGGATCGAGCGCGGCAGGGCGATGTCCGCCGCCGACTATGTCGACCTTCTCGAACTCCGCGCCGCGCGGATCCGCGAGACCCAGGCGGCATTCGCGCCGTTCGACGCGGTGGTGATGCCGACCGTCGCCTGCGTCGCGCCGAAGATTGCCGATCTCGCCGACGACGACGCCTACACCCGCGCCAATCTCCGCGCGCTCCGCAACACCACCGTCGCCAATCTTCTCGACCTGCCCGCCGCCACCCTGCCAATCCAGACCCCGGGGAATCTGCCGGTCGGGCTCTCGCTGGTCGGCGCGACCGGGGGCGATCGCCGCCTGCTCGACGTCGCCGCGGGCGTCGAGGTGGCGCTGTGCGCGGCCGGGCTCGGGCGCGCCCTCGCGCAGTGACGGGCGGACTCGCGCCGAGGCACGATTTTCGGCTATCAAGGCCGAAGCCGATCCCCGGTATGACGCGCCCGGTGTGGCGCAGGAGACGCCGATGCCGAAGCCGCTGCCCCTCTATCACGAATTCTACGATCGTCTGCTCGGCGCGCCGTGGCAGGCGCAACCCGCCGCCGACGGCAAGGGCTGGGAGGTGCTCTCCGGCTCCGGTTGCGGCTGCATGGCGTTGGGCGAAACCGTGGTGTCCGGATTGCCGCGCTTCGACGCGCAGGCGATCGCCCAGGCGCCCGAGGCCTACGCCCTGATCCTGCGGATGGCGCGCCATCTCGGCAAGGCGGGCGACGCGGCGTCGCGGGCGCTGGCGGAAGAGGCCCAAGCGCTGTTCGCCGATCTCGACGCCGAATGAAAGACGCCGCCGCGGCGAACCGCGGCGGCGCGAGGCGTGGGTGGTTCGGAGTCCCGGCTATTCTGCGGGGACGCTGCCGACCTTCTTGCCGAAGGCGGCGAAGAACCACGCGAGGGCGATCGCGGCGGCGCCGATGCCGATGGCGTTGGCCCAGGTGTAGGGCAGGTTGAAGCCGATCTTTTCGGCGGAGATGTAGGCGAACGTCACCGCGGTCATGAAGGTGGCGGGGACGGTGCAGATCCAGTGCAGCTTGCCGCGTTTGATGAGGTAGGCGGCGGCCGCCCACAGCATCACCATCGCCACGGTCTGGTTGGCCCAGCCGAAGTAGCGCCAGATCACGTTGAAGTCGCCGAGCGAGACGATGAAGCCGATCGCGAACAGCGGTACCGCGATCGTCAGGCGTTTCGCCGCCGCGGTTTGCGGCATCTTGATGTATTCGGCGATGATCAGCCGCGCGGCGCGGAAGGCGGTGTCGCCCGAGGTGATCGGCAGGATCACCACGCCGAGCACCGCGAGCGCAGAGCCGATGCCGCCGCCGAGCAGCGCCTGCGCCACCTCGTTGACGACGCCCGAGGGCGAGCCCTTGGCGATCGCCGCGCCGAGGGCGGCGGAGTCCTGATAGAACGACAGGCCGAGGGTGGCCCAGATCAGGGCGATCACGCCCTCGCCGATCATCGCGCCGTAGAACACGAAGCGGCCGTTCTTCTCGCTGGTGACGCAGCGCGCCATCAGCGGCGACTGGGTGGCGTGGAAGCCCGAGATCGCGCCGCAGGCGATGGTGATGAACATCAGCGGCCAGATCGGCAGGTCCTTCGGGTGGACGTTGTCGAGGTGCAGGCCGCGCGGCAGCAGTTCATGGTCCGGCGAGAGGATGATCATCACCGTGAGGCTGATCGACATGAACAGCAGCAGCGCGCCGAACAGCGGATAGAAGCGGCCGATGATCTTGTCGATCGGCAGGATGGTGGCGAGGAAGTAGTAGGCGAAGATCGCCGCCACCCAATAGTTGACCGGCCAGCCGGTGAGCTGCCCGAGCAGTTTGCCCGGCCCGAGCACGAACACCACGCCGACCAGCAGCAGCAGGACGATCGAGAAGTAGTTCATGAACTGGCGGAAGCCCTCGCCGAGCTCGCGGCCGACGATGTTGGGCACGCTGTCGCCCTTGTTGCGAACCGAAAGCATGCCTGCGAAGTAATCGTGCACCGCGCCGCCGAAGATGCAGCCGATGACGATCCACAGCAAGGCGGAAGGTCCGTAGAGGGCACCGAGGATCGGACCGAAGATCGGGCCGAGTCCGGCGATGTTGAGCAGTTGGATCAGCCAGATCTTGTAGGTCGGCATCGGCACGTAGTCGACGCCGTCGGCCATCGTCGCCGAGGGCACCGCGCGCCCGGCGTCGGGGCCGAAGATGCGGTCGACGAAACTGCCGTACACGTAATATCCGGCGATCAAGAGCAGCACGCATGTGAAGAAGAGTGCCATCAGACGTCTCCCCAGGAGCCCCGCGAAGCCTCGAAGCGGGTGAATGTTTCCATCGGCCGGGCATCCCCCTCTTCCCCGTGAGGGCGCGATTATGCCGCTTTGGAATGCCCGAATTCCATTCAGGATTCGTCGCACTTTCGCCGTTCATGAGGCAAGATTCAATCAGAATTTCGTGGTGTTCCGAGCCGGTGTCGCGGCTTGCCATCCCCGGGATTCTTGTGGGTTTGGCGCGAAATTCGGCGGTTTTTCCGGGGTTTGGCGGTTGTATCTGGGGTGTTTGTCTGCACGCGGGCGTGGCGGAAATCGAGTCGAGCGATGGGAAAATCCGTTCAACTCTCGCGTTCGTCGCCGCAAATCCGGCCACAAATGCGACGCCGCCGCGGCGAACCGCGGCGGCGCGAGGCGTGGGTGGTTCGGAGTCCCGGCTATTCTGCGGGGACGCTGCCGACCTTCTTGCCGAAGGCGGCGAAGAACCACGCGAGGGCGATCGCGGCGGCGCCGATGCCGATGGCGTTGGCCCAGGTGTAGGGCAGGTTGAAGCCGATCTTTTCGGCGGAGATGTAGGCGAACGTCACCGCGGTCATGAAGGTGGCGGGGACGGTGCAGATCCAGTGCAGCTTGCCGCGTTTGATGAGGTAGGCGGCGGCCGCCCACAGCATCACCATCGCCACGGTCTGGTTGGCCCAGCCGAAGTAGCGCCAGATCACGTTGAAGTCGCCGAGCGAGACGATGAAGCCGATCGCGAACAGCGGTACCGCGATCGTCAGGCGTTTCGCCGCCGCGGTTTGCGGCATCTTGATGTATTCGGCGATGATCAGCCGCGCGGCGCGGAAGGCGGTGTCGCCCGAGGTGATCGGCAGGATCACCACGCCGAGCACCGCGAGCGCAGAGCCGATGCCGCCGCCGAGCAGCGCCTGCGCCACCTCGTTGACGACGCCCGAGGGCGAGCCCTTGGCGATCGCCGCGCCGAGGGCGGCGGAGTCCTGATAGAACGACAGGCCGAGGGTGGCCCAGATCAGGGCGATCACGCCCTCGCCGATCATCGCGCCGTAGAACACGAAGCGGCCGTTCTTCTCGCTGGTGACGCAGCGCGCCATCAGCGGCGACTGGGTGGCGTGGAAGCCCGAGATCGCGCCGCAGGCGATGGTGATGAACATCAGCGGCCAGATCGGCAGGTTCTTCGGGTGGACGTTGTCGAGCGACAGGCCCTGCGGCAGGACCTTGTGTTCCGGCGAGAGGATGATCATCACCGTGAGGCTGATCGACATGAACAGCAGCAGCGCGCCGAACAGCGGATAGAGGCGGCCGATGATCTTGTCGATCGGCAGGATGGTGGCGAGGAAGTAGTAGGCGAAGATCGCCGCCACCCAATAGTTGACCGGCCAGCCGGTGAGCTGCCCGAGCAGTTTGCCCGGCCCGAGCACGAACACCACGCCGACCAGCAGCAGCAGGACGATCGAGAAGTAGTTCATGAACTGGCGGAAGCCCTCGCCGAGCTCGCGGCCGACGATGTTGGGCACGCTGTCGCCCTTGTTGCGGACCGAAAGCATGCCCGAGAAGTAATCGTGCACCGCGCCCGCGAAGATGCAGCCGATGACGATCCACAGCAGGGCGGAAGGTCCGTAGAGGGCGCCGAGGATCGGGCCGAAGATCGGGCCGAGCCCGGCGATGTTGAGCAGTTGGATCAGCCAGATCTTGGAGGTCGACATCGGCACGTAGTCGACGCCGTCGGCCATCGTCGTCGCCGGCACCGGTCGGCCCGGGTCGGGGCCGAAGATGCGGTCGACGAAACTGCCGTACACGTAATACCCCGCGATCAAGAGCAGCACGCACGTGAAGAAGAGGGCCATCGGACGTCTCCCCAGGAGCCCCGCGAAGCCTCGCGCGGGCATGTGTGTGTCGTGGTCGGGGCGCTTCCCCTTCCCCCGGGGTGCGCCGGCGGCGCGCTTGCGGCCCCGTCCCGACTAGGGACTCTCCGATACGGTGTAGAAATATACAATCAATATTTGTTGAGAATCGGCCGCGATATTTCGCGGTTTCTACTCATCGGATTATGCCTGTGCGGCATATCAAAATGTTGATTTTTCATGATTTATGTAAAGCGGTCGAGATGCGGACGGTTTTTGACTCGCGAAAACGCGAAATCCGCCCGCCTAAAATTCGCCTCTCAACTGTGGCGTATTTGTGTCGGACTTGCCCTCGTCTTGCCGCAAGCGTCGGCAAGGGCGCGCCGGCTCCCGGCAGGGAACCGGCGCGTTTCCGCCGAACCGCTCAGGCCGAGCGGAGGTCGGCGAGGAACCGGTCGACCACCGCGTTGAGGGCGGTGGCGTCGCCGCCGACCTGGGTCGCGGCATCCTCGATCGCGCGGCTCGCTGCGCCGACTTCGGCGGACTGGTTGCGCACCGCGCCGACGTCCGCGTTCATCGCGTCGGTGACGCGCGCGGCGGCGTGGATGTTTTCGGCGATTTCGGCGGTGGCGGCGCGCTGTTGGTCGACCGCGCCGCCGATGCCGGTGGCGGCTTCGTCGAGGCGGCCGATCACCGTCGCAACCTCGGCGATGGTGCGGGCGGCGTCGCCCGATTGCGCCTGGATCGCCGCGATCTGGCGGCCGATGTCCTCGGTCGCCTTGGCGGTCTGGTTGGCGAGGCTCTTGACCTCACCCGCCACCACCGCGAAGCCCTTGCCCGCCTCGCCGGCGCGCGCCGCCTCGATCGTGGCGTTCAAGGCCAGCAGGTTGGTCTGGCTGGCGATGTCGGTGATCATGTCGAGCACCGCGCCGATGCTTTCGGCGGCGCTGCCGAGGGCGGTCATCGTCGCTTCGGCGGCGGCGGCGCGGTCGCGCGCGGCGTGGGCGATCTCGCCCGAGGCGTGGGCCTGACGGTTGATCTCTTCCACCGACGCGAACAGCTCCTCGGTGGCGGCGGCGACCGAGTGGACGTTGGCGGCGGCCTGCTCGGCCGCCGCGGCGGCGTCCACCACCCGCGCGTCGGTGGTCTCGGTGGCACGGGCGAGGGTATGGGCGGCGGCGTCCATCCGCGCGACCGAATCGCCCAGCGACCGCGCGACTCCGGCGATCGCGGTCTCGAACCCGGCGCACAGCGCGGCGACGCGCTCACCGCGGGCAAGCCGCGCCGTCTCGGCTTCGCGCTCGCGGGCGAGGCTGGCGGCGCGCTCCCGCGCGGTGTCGCGGAAGGTGGCGAGAGCGCGCGCGATCTCGCCGAGTTCGTCGCCCCGTTCGGTGCCGGAGATCGGCGTATCGAGATCGCCCGCGGCGACGCGGCCGATCTCGGCGACGGTGACGCCGAGCGGCCGCACCACCGACCGCACCACCGCCACCGTCAGCAGCCCGGCGAGCAGGATCACCAGCACCAGCGCCGCGCCGTGGGTCTCGACGAGAACGATGAAGTCGTCGCGGATCGTCTCGATCTCGACGCCCGCGCCGATCGTCCACTGCCAGGCGGGAATCGCCGCGGCCCAGGCCACCCGCTCCGCCACCGGCGCGGTTTCCGAACGCTTCCAGCCGTAGCGCACCGCGCCGCCGCCCGCCTTCGCCGCATCGATCAGTTCGCGGATCATGTACTTGCCGTTTGCGTCGCGGAGGCCGGAAAGGTCCTTACCTTCGAGCTCGGGGCGGACGCCGTGGGCGACCGATACTCCGGCGTAATCGTAGGCGAACAGGTATTCGCCGTCGCCGAAGCGCAGGCCGCGCAGGAACGCCCGCGCGCGCGCCTTGGCCTCGGTCTCGGAAAGCTCGCCCGCCTCGGCCTGCGCGGCGTAGTGCGCCACCGTGCTGGCCGCGCCCTCGACCACCGCCCGCACCTGCTCGACGCGGGCCGCATAGACCGAATGCCAGAGGGTGGTGAGGGAAATCGCCGAAACCGCCGCCATGGCGAGGACCAGCGCCAGCGCGGGAATCCATAACCGCGTGGCGACGCGCAATCGATGCAACATCAGAAATCTCCGCCCGAGGAGCCGGGGCGGCCTTTCTCTCAAGGGTTGAATTTGGTCCGAATTTTTGCCGGAACCGTTTGAAGACACGAGACGATCTGCGATCCGGCGGAGCGGAAGTCAACACTCCGGCGCGGAATCCGCGCTCGCGATTGCGGGATTTCCGTCGAGCGCGTATAAGGCATGTGGGCCGCGACCTCCCAACGGGTCGTAAGCCCTTCTGCAATGGAAGGGAGTCATTGATGAACGCGATTGCGAAGCCGAGCCTCCGGCCGGCCAACCCCAACTTTTCCTCCGGTCCCTGCGCCAAGCGCCCCGGCTTTTCGCTCGAAGCGCTGGAGGGCGCGCCGCTCGGCCGCTCGCACCGCGCCAAGATCGGCAAGTCGCGCCTCAAGGAGGTGATCGACCGCTCGAAGGCGCTGCTCGGCGTTCCCGCCGACTACCGTCTCGGCATCGTTCCCGCGTCGGATACCGGCGCGGTGGAAATGGCGCTGTGGAGCCTCCTCGGCGCCCGCGGCGTCGACGTGCTGGCGTGGGAGAGCTTCGGCTCCGGCTGGGCCACCGACATCGTCAAGCAGCTCAAGCTGAAGGACGCGCGGGTGATGGAGGCGGGTTACGGCGAACTGCCGGACCTCGCCCAGGTCGATTTCCGCCGCGACGTGGTGTTCACCTGGAACGGCACCACCTCGGGCGTGTGCGTGCCGAACGGCGACTGGATCCCCGCCGACCGCGAGGGCCTGACGATCTGCGACGCCACCTCGGCGGCGTTCGCCATGGACCTGCCGTGGGACAAGCTCGACGTCGTCACCTACTCCTGGCAGAAGGTGCTGGGCGGCGAAGGCGCGCACGGCGTGCTGATCCTCTCGCCGCGTGCGGTGGAGCGGCTCGAAAGCCACGTTCCGGCGTGGCCGATGCCGAAGATCTTCCGCATGACCAAGGGCGGCAAGCTGATCGGCGGCATCTTCGAGGGCGAGACCATCAACACCCCGTCGATGCTGGTGGTGGAAGACGCGCTCGACGGCCTCAAGTGGTCGGAGAGCGTCGGCGGCCTCAAGGCCCTGATCGCCCGCTGTCGCGGCAACCTCGCGAAGATCGAGGCATGGGTCGCGGGCTGCGACGCCGTGGAATTCCTCGCCGCACGGCCGGAAATCCGCTCCTGCACCTCGGTGTGCCTGAAGATCGTCGCGCCCTGGTTCGTGCGGCTCGACGCCGAGGGACGGCAGAAGGCGCAGAAGGCGATCGTCGCCCTGCTGGAGAAGGAAGGGGTCGCCTACGACCTCGGGGCGTATCGCGACGCGCCCGCGGGCCTGCGGATCTGGGCGGGCGCAACGGTCGAGGCCGCGGACATCGAGGCCCTGCTGCCGTGGATCGAATGGGCCCTGGCCGAAGTCGCCAAGGACTTCGCCTGACGCTCGCGGGCGGCCCGGACGCGTCCGGGCCGCCCCTCCGCCATTCCCTCCACGAGGAAGCCTGAAATGCTGAAAGTCCTGATTTCCGACAAGATGAGCCCGCTCGCCGAAGAGATCTTCAAGGCGCGGGGCGTCGAGGTCGATTACAAACCCGGGTTGTCGCCCGACGAGCTGAAGGCGTGCATCGGCGACTACGCCGGTCTCGCGATCCGCTCCAACACCAAGGTCACCGCCGACATCATCGCCGCGGCGGTGAACCTCAAGGTGATCGGTCGCGCCGGCATCGGCGTCGACAACGTCGACGTTCCCGCCGCCACCGCCAAGGGCGTGGTGGTGATGAACACGCCGTTCGGCAACTCCGTCACCACCGCCGAGCACGCGCTCGCGATGATGATGGCGCTCGCCCGCGACATTCCGCAGGCCTCGGCCTCCACCCACGCGGGCAAGTGGGAGAAGTCGAAGTTCATGGGCGTCGAGCTGTTCGGCAAGACCCTCGGCGTGATCGGTTGCGGCAACATCGGCGGCTACGTCGCCGAACGCGCGATCGGCCTGAAGATGCGGGTGGTGGCCTACGATCCGTTTCTCTCGCCGGAACGCGCCCGCGCCCTCGGCTGCGAGAAGGTCGAACTCAACGAGCTGTTCGCCCGCGCCGACTTCATCACCCTGCACACCCCGCTCACCGACGCCACCCGCGGCATCATTTCCGAAAAGTCGTTCGGCAAGATGAAGAAGGGCGTGCGCATCATCAACTGCGCGCGCGGCGGTCTGGTCGACGAGGCGTCGCTCAAGGTCGCGCTCGACGACGGCCGCGTCGCGGGCGCCGCGCTCGACGTCTTCGAGTCCGAACCGGCGAAGGAGAACGTGCTGTTCGGCCACCCGAAGGTGATCTGCACGCCGCACCTCGGCGCCTCCACCAAGGAGGCGCAGGTCAACGTCGCGGTGCAGGTGGCGGAGCAGATCTCGGACTTCCTGCTCACCGGCTCGGTCACCAACGCGCTCAACATGCCCTCGGTGTCCGCCGAGGACGCGCCGAAGCTCAAGCCCTACATGAAGCTGGTGGAATACCTCGGCAGCTTCGCCGGGCAGATCACCCGCACCGGCATCAAGGCGGTCAACGTCGCCTACGAGGGCACGGTGGCGGACCTCAACACCAAGCCGCTCACCGCGATCGCGCTCGCCGGGCTGCTGCAGCCGATGCTCGATTCCGTCAACATGGTTTCCGCTCCGGCGGTGGCGAAGGAACGCAACATCGCGCTCTCCGAGACCAAGCACGAAACCTGCGCCGAGTATCAGACCCTGGTGAAGCTCACCGTCACCACCGAAACCCAGACCCGTTCGGTTTCCGGCACCCTGTTCGCGGGCAAGCCGCGCTTGGTCGAGGTCAACGGCATTCCGGTCGAAGCCGAGTTCGGCGCGCACATGGTGTTCTTCACCAACAAGGACAAACCCGGCCTGATCGGCAAGCTCGGGTCGGCGCTCGGCATGGCCGGGGTCAACATCGCCACCTTCCACCTCGGCCGCAACGCCGTGGGCGAGGATGCGGTGGCGCTGGTGCAGATCGACGGGCCGCTCAAGCCCGACGTGCTCGAGGAACTCCGCCGCGTGCCCAACGTGGTGCGGGTCGAGGCGCTGAAGTTCTGATCCGCGCGCGCTACCGTCCGCCGCCGCCCCGCGAGGGGCGGCGGTTTTTCTATGCGCGGCGGTTCGCCCACATCGCCGCGTAGGCGTCTTCGAGGGCGCGGGCCTGAGCCTCCGGGTCGAAGATCTTGGAGGCGGGAACGGCGCGCGCGAGCTTTTCGCGCAACCCGGCGCGCGCGGCCGGGTCGTTGCCCAGCCGGATCGCCTCGGCCACGAACGCGGCGCGGTCGGGCATCACCAGTTCCGGCAGGCCCGCGCGGGTCAGCAGGCTCGCGCCGACGCGGGCGGCGAAGCAGTTCCCCATCACCGTCAGCATCGGCACCCCGGCGCGCAGGGCGTCGAGGCAGGTGGTGTGCGCGCCGTAGATCAGGCAGTCGAGCATCAGGTCCGCCTGCCGGACCCGGGCGAAATGGTCCTCCAGGTTCGGCACCCGGCCCGCGAACGCGAGGCGCGCGGGATCGACGCCGAGCGCCGCGGCGCGGTCGCGGTAGCGCGCCGTCACCGCATCGGGGGCGCGGCGCAGCCACAGCACCGATCCCGGCACCGCGGCGAGGATCTCCATCCAGGCGGCGAAGGTGTCGCCGTCGATCTTGAGACGGGCGTTGAAGCAGGCGAACACCACCGCGTCCGCGGGCAGACCGAGTTCGGCGCGTGGCGGCGCGGGCGGCAGCGGCGCGCGGCGGCGGGCCGGATGGTAGCCGTGCGGCAGGCGGATCAGGGTTTCGCTGAAGCGGTCCGCATGCGCGGGGGGCGCGACGATGTCGTCGACCAGCAGATACCGGAACCACGGCGCGCCGGTGGTGGCGGGGAGGCCGAGCCAGGCCGCCTGCACCGGCGCGGGACGATATGCGGCGATCCCCGGGCGTTGGAACCGGGTGTAGAGCGCGAGGTCGACGAGGATGTCGGTGCCCTCGGCGCGGATGCGTTCGGCGGCGGCACGGTCGGAAAGGCCGCTCAGATCGACGAACGGCCGCGCCGCGTCGACGAACGCCGCGCGCGCGGCGCTGCCGTCGTCGGGGCCGACGGAAAACGCCACCGCGCGCACCCGTGCGGGATCGTGGGCGGCGAAGGTGTCGGTGAAGACGTGCGCGATCGCGTGATCGCGGAAATCGGGCGACAGATAACCCACCACCAGCGGGCCTTCGCGCCGCGGCTCGGGGCGCGGCGGCAGCGGCGTCACTTCGGCGAACGGCGCCATCACCAGTTCCGAGATCCGCCGCAGCTCGCTCCCGTCGAAGCCGAACGCCTGGGCGGGGAAGGCGAACGCGCCCTCCGGGCGCTCGCCCCGCGCGAGCCGGGCGCGGAGTTCCGCGAGAACCGCGTCTTCCTCGTCCCAGCGCGCCGACTGTCGCAGCGCGTCGAGGAGGCGCCCGAGCACCGCCAGCGGCATCCGTCCGGGAATGCGGCGGAACGCCGCCACGGCTTCGTCGTGGCGGCCGAGCAGCGCGAGGGCGCGGCCGTACAGATCGAGAAGCCGCGGCACCTTCGCGAACCGCGCGAGCCCGGCTTCGGCAACCGCCAGCGCCGCGTCGGCATTGGCGTCGATCAGCAGGTCGCAGAGATTGACGTAGGGCGCGGGCGAGGGCGGGTTCTGCGCGATCACCCAATCGAGCGTAGCGGCCGCCTCGGGCCTGCGGCCCTGGCGCGTCAACACTTCGGCGAGCACGAAGGCGGAATCGACGGCGAGGGCGGGGGCGCTCCCGGATGCCCGCAGAAGGTTTTCGGCGCGGGTGAGGTCGCCGTCCTCCATCGCCATCCGCCCGAGGGCGAACGCCGCCGGGGCGAAGCGCGCCGCCAGGGCCGCTTCGAGGTGGGCGCGCGCTTCGGCGCGGCGGTCCCGCTCCAGCAGCATCAGCGCGAGGGTGTGGCGGGCTCGGGCGTTGCCGGGGTCGGCGGCGATCGCGGCTTCGAGGCGACGCATCGCGGCGGCGAACTGGGCGGGGGACGGTTTGGCCGGAGACGGCATCGGCGGAAGCTCCGAAACGAGGGTGCCCCTTGATAAGCCGTCCGCGGCGCGGCGGCAAGGTCAGCCGCCCGGATACTCGGGATCGGCTTCGGGTCGGTCGTCGGGGGTGAGGGAGAGGGTCCGCACCGGCGCGCTGCCGGGTTCGTAGATGTCGTTGCCCTCCCACGAGATCACGAATGCGGCGGTGTAGTCGTTCTTGCGTGCGTAGCCGAACTGCGGCTCGGGCGCGTCGCCGGTCGGGGAGAGGCCGGTTTCGGCGTCGTAGACCGCCAGGGCGAACTTGGCGATGCCGAGTTGGCGGACCTTCTGGAACAGCGCGATCGTCGGAATCGGAATCCCGCTCTGGGTCAGCGGGATCGGCAGTTCGCTCTCGCGGATGCCGATGATGGTATCGGAATTGTCGATGCCGAGCGCGCCCGAGCGGATCTCGACGATCTGCTCGGCCCGGGCGCGGTCGTCCACCAGCGCCGCGCCGCGCGCGAGGATCGCCGCGCGGATCGCGCCGATGGCGTACTTGCCGTCCTGCGGCGCCTCGAAGTTGTCGGCGACGACGAAGGTCTTCCGTCCGGGAGGCACGTCGCGCGCCACTTCGGCGGCGGCGCGGTCGGCGGCGGCGGAGAGCAGAAGCTGCTCGGTCGCGGTGCGCGAGGTGGTGGTGGTGCGCTCGGTCGAACAGGCGGCGAGCGCGAGGCAGACGGCGAGGAGGGCGAAGAGGCGTGCGGGCATGGTTTCTGTTTTGGGGCGCGGGCGGGGATTGTCAAGACGCGCGCGATGCGGTCTTCGCATCGTCCGATGCATGGGCGTCGGCGCGGGGATCGGCTATAGTGGCGCCGGATTTTTCCCTATCCGCGAGGAGACCCCCGATGACTGACCGCCGCTACACCATCGCCGTCATTCCCGGCGACGGCATCGGCAAGGAGGTGATGCCCGAAGGCGTGCGCGTGCTCGAAGCCGCCGCGAAACGCTTCGGCTTCGCCCTCGACCTTCAGGACCACGAGTTCGCGAGCTGCGACTACTACGCCAAGCACGGCCGGATGATGCCCGAGGACTGGAAGGCGCGGATCGGCGCCGCCGACGCGATCTTCTTCGGCGCGGTCGGTTGGCCCGACGTGGTGCCCGACCACGTTTCGCTGTGGGGGTCGCTGCTGCAGTTCCGCCGCGAGTACGACCAGTACGTCAACCTCCGCCCGGTGCGGCTGATGCCGGGGGTGAAATGTCCGCTCGCCGGGCGCGAGCCGGGTTCGATCGACTTCATGGTGGTGCGCGAGAACACCGAGGGCGAGTACTCCTCGGTCGGCGGCCGGATGTATCCCGGCACCGAGCGCGAGGTGGTGATCCAGGAGACCGTGATGAGCCGCGTCGGCGTCGACCGGATCCTGAAGTTCGCCTTCGACCTCGCGCAGAAGCGCCCGAGGAAGCACCTCACCTCGGCCACCAAGTCCAACGGCATCGCCATCACCATGCCCTACTGGGACGAGCGCGTCGTCGAGATGGCGAAGGCCTATCCGGACGTGACGTGGGACAAGTACCACATCGACATCCTCACCGCGAACTTCGTCCTCCATCCCGACCGCTTCGACGTCGTCGTCGCCTCCAATCTCTTCGGCGACATTCTCTCCGACCTCGGGCCCGCCTGCACCGGCACCATCGGCATCGCCCCCTCGGCCAACATCAACCCGGGCCGGACGATGCCGTCGCTGTTCGAGCCGGTTCACGGTTCCGCCCCCGACATCGCGGGCAAGGGGGTGGCCAATCCGGTCGGACAGATCTGGTCGGCGGCGATGATGCTGGATTTCCTCGGCGAGGCGGAAGCCGCGCGGGCGATCGTGACCGCGATCGAAACCGCGATCGCCGATCCCGCCACCCGCACCGCCGATCTCGGCGGCAGCGCCGATACCGCCGCAGCCGGACGGGCGGTAGTCGCCGCGCTGGGGTAGGCTTGCGCGGCGAACGGACCGGCCGCCCGCGCGGGCGGCCGGCCTTCCCGGAAGCGCCTAGCGACAGCCCTCCGAGCGGGCGAAAGCCATGTAGAGTTCGCGGGCGCGGCGGTAGACCGGACCTTCGGCGAAGTCGACGTCGTCGACCTTGCGGCACCAGGCGACCTTCTGGTAGTTGCCGGTGGCGAAGACCTCGTCGGCGGCCTTCACCTCCGCCGGGGTGAGGGTGGCCTCCTCGACGGTGAACCCGTCGTCGCGCAGGAGCTGGATCACCCGCTGGCGGGTGAGGCCGTTGAGGAAGGTGCCGTTGGGGGCGGGGGTGAACACCGTCCCGCCCTTGGCGCAGAAGAGGTTGGTGAACGAGAACTCGGCGACGTTGCCGTCCGGGTCGAGGCTGACGCCGATGTCGAAACCGTTCTGCAGCGCCTCGCGGTAGGCCCGCGCGACGTTGGGATAGAGGCAGGCGGCCTTGGCCCCCGTGGGCGCCTGATCGGCCGCGGGGCGGCGGAACGACGACACCATCGCCGAAAAGCCCTTGGGCTCGTGCAGCGGCGAGACCGAAATCGTCAGGGCAAACTGGGTGGTTTCGGGGTCGGCGATGAGGAAGCCGCCGTCGGCGTAGAAACACGGACAGATGTAGAGATGGGTGCCGCGCGGGAAGCGGCCGATGCCGTCCCACGCGAGTTCGGCGATCTCGGGGCCGGTGAGCACCGGGTCGAGCCCCATCACCCGCGCCGAGCGCACCGCGCGTTCGCAGTGGGGGAGGAGGTCGGGCGCGCAGCCGTCGAACGCGCGCGCGCCGTCGAACACGGCGGACCCCAGCCACACCGAGTGGGCGTGCGGCCCGATCAGCGGCGGGTTGCCCACGAACCAGGCGCCGCGCGAATAGGTCAGGGTGTCCATTGGAGCCGTCCTTCCTCGAGAACCGTGCGTCTTCGAGAAGATAGACCGCTGCGGCGGAGCCTGTCCAAAAAAACCGCCACCGGGGGAACGGCCCCGGTGGCGGGCACCGGCGGGTCTCCAGGGTCCATTCGGAGACTAACGCAGGGACTGTAAACTCAACGCACGCAACTACTCTACGCACTCAACTACTAAACACACGCAACTACTCTACGCACACGACTACACTGCGAACTCGACCACTCTACGCACGCGACTACTCTACGCACTCGGCCGGGGAATTTGCGGCCCTCCGGTCGGCGCCTAGATGTCGGCGCCGATCATCGCCGTGTAGATGCGGCAGGCTTCCGCCGCGCCGACGTTCCCGGCTCGCGCCCCGGCTTCCAGCATCGCGGGCGTGGGCTGCGTGCTGACTACCGTCAGACCCGCCTTGCCGAGGGCCTCGACCAGGACCAGCGAGAGGTTGAAGGCGTAGGATCGACCGAAGTCGGGATTGCGAACCGTGACCATGACGAACTCTCCCGAGGGATGATGAACTTGTCTTGCTCTTGACGTTACGGTCGCAACCGTCGTGCCAGTTCGCGCGATCCCCAGGGGTTCGGAATAACCCATTGCGAAGCTTGGTTTCTGAGAGAAGCCGCAGGAAGTCTGCGGGTTTTCGGCGCGCGTTTTGGCGTTTTGCGATTCCCGTTCTGCATTGCAGAATCGTTACCGCAGGGTTCCGCCATCGCAGCTTGAGGGCGGGCGCGAAAGTGGGTAGTGTCGCGGCCATGGAGCCCTGGATTTTCCGCCTTTCCCCCGCTGCCGATTGGGCGACGTTCCGCGAGACCGGCCGCTTTTCCGGTTCGGCGGCGGATCGCGCCGACGGTTTCGTTCATTTCTCCCGCGCCGCGCAGGTCGCCGCCACCGCGGCGCGCCATTACGCCGACGCCGGGCCGCTGGTGTTGCTGGCGGCGGCGGCGGCGCCGTTCGGCGACGCGCTGAAGTGGGAGCCCTCGCGCGGCGGCGACCTGTTCCCGCACCTGTATGCCGATTTCCGTCTCGCCGACGTGGCTGCGGTGCGCCCCGTCGACGGCCGCGACTTCGCCTTTCTGGCGCGTTGCCCGCAACCTTCGGAGACCGAGGCATGGACCTTTATCCGCTGATCAAGCCCGTGGTGATGCGCTTCGACCCGGAGTGCGGGCACCGCTTCGCGATCGCGGCGCTGCGGTGCGGCCTGGTGCCGAAGCCGCCGCGGAGCGACGACACGGTGTTGCAGACCCGGGTGTTCGGCATCGACTTCCCCAACCCGATCGGCCTTGCCGCCGGCTTCGACAAGGACGCCGAGGTGGTGGACGCGATGCTCGGCCAGGGCTTCGGCTGCGTCGAGGTCGGCTCGGTCACGCCCCGCCCGCAGCCGGGCAACGACAAGCCCCGGCTGTTCCGCCTCGTCGAGGATCGCGCGGTGATCAACCGCATGGGCTTCAACAACAAAGGTGTCGCGGCGATGGCCGAACGCCTGGCGAAGCGCGGCGACCGCGGCGGCGTGGTCGGCGTCAACCTCGGCAAGAACAAGGACACCGAACGCGCCGTCGACGACTACGTGATCGGCGCGAAGGCGCTCGCGCCCTATGCCGATTATCTCGCCGTCAACGTCTCTTCGCCCAACACCCCCGGCCTGCGCGCCCTTCAGTCGCGCGCGCCGCTGGTGGAAATTCTCGCCGGCGTGCGCGCGGCGCTGGCCGAGGTCGCGGCGGCGGGCGGGCGGCGTCCGCCGCTGCTGCTCAAGATCGCGCCCGATCTCACCCCCGCCGACCTCGCCGACATCGCCGCGGTGGCGCTCGGCGAAGACCTCGACGTGGCCGAGGGCGAGACCGGCGTCGACGGACTGATCGTCACCAACACCACGTGGTCGCGGGAAGGGCTCAGGAGCCCGCACAAGAGCCAGCAGGGCGGCATGTCGGGCGCGCCGCTGTTCAAGCCGTCGACGGCGGTGCTGAAGGCGGTTTACGCCCTCACCGGCGGGCGGGTGCCGCTGGTCGGCGTCGGCGGGGTGTTCACCGGCCGCGACGCCTATATCAAGATCCGCGCCGGCGCGTCGCTGGTGCAGCTCTACAGCGCGATGGTCTACGACGGCCCCGGCGTCGGCGCCAGGGTCGCAGCCGAACTCGCCCAATGCCTGCGCGCGGACGGCTTCGTCCACGTCGCCGAGGCGGTGGGCGCCGATGCGAAAGGAACCCCATGATCCCGATCCTCTCAGGCGTCGCCGAGATCGCCGACCGTTACGACGCCTTCGTCCTCGATCTCTGGGGCGTGCTCCACGACGGCGTCACCGCCTATCCCGGTGCGCGCGACTGCCTGGAAAAGCTCAAGGCCGCGGGCAAGCGCACCGTGCTGCTCTCCAACGCGCCGCGGCGCGCCTCCCATCTCGTCGAGATGATGGAGGGGCTCGGCATTCCGCGCGGTGCCTATGACGAAATCATCTCGTCGGGCGAAGTGGTGTGGCGCAATCTCAAGGACCGCGCCGCGCCGGGCTACGCCGATCTCGGCCGCAACCTCGCCTTCATCGGCAACGACCGCGACCGCCACGTCTACGAGGGTCTGGGTTACGTCTGCGTCGACGATCCCGCCAAGGCCGATTTCATCGTCGTCTGCGGTCCGGCCGACTTCGGCGACGCCCTCGAACTCTATCGCCCGATCGTCGCCGCGTTCCCCCACCTGCCGCCGATGATCTGCGCCAATCCCGACCGCCGCGTGATCCGCGAAGGCAAGGTTGTGGTCTGCGCGGGCAACATCGCCGACCTCTACGCCGAGCTCGGCGGCACGGTGATCTCCACCGGCAAGCCCGAGGCGGGCATCTACGACGACGCCCTCGCGCTGATCGGCAGCCCGCCGAAGGCGCGCGTTCTCGGCGTCGGCGACGCCTTCCCCACCGACGTCACCGGCTGCGTCGCCGCGGGCATCGACGAACTCCTGATCTGCGGCGGCATCCACGCCGAGGAACTGGGAATCGCGTGGGGGCAGGCGCCTACCCCGGAGGCCCTCGCCCGCCTCGCCGCCCGCTTCGCGCCGCAACCGGTCGCCGCCGTCCCCTCGTTCCGGTGGTAGAGCGGGGGCCGGGGCGGCGCCCCGGTTTCACTCCGCCGCCCGGGGCCGGGGCAGGAGGCGGAACAGCAGCGGCGAGAGGGAGAGGACGAGGATGATTCGTCCGAGGTGGTGCGTGGAGACGAACAGCGGATCGATATCGAGGGCGAGGGCGACGAGGCTCATCTCGGTGATGCCGCCGGGGGAGTAGGCGAGGATCAAGGCGGCGATGCCCGCGCCGGACGCGGGGCCGAGGACGAGGGCGAACGCGCCGCCGATCGCGAGCATCAGGGCGGTGGAGCCGAGCGACACGAGCACGGCGCGGCCGAATACCCGCGGGGCGATGCCGACGAAGCGGCAGCCGATGCCCGAGCCGATCATCACCTGGGCGGCGTGGACGAGGGCGTCGGGCGGCCGGGCGTTCGGCAGGCCGGAGAGGTGGGCGGCGGCGGAGAGCAGCATCGGCCCGATCAGCACCCCCGCGGGAAGCCGAAGCCACTTGCCGAGGCACACGCCGAGCCCGGCGCAGGCGGCCATGATCGCCCATCCGGGCAAGCTCGGAAGCGCGGCGGTGCGCGACGCGGCGCGAACGGCGGCGGTGTCGGCGCCGCCGAGATACTGGAACGCGAACGGCAGGATGTAGACGACGGTGAGAATGCGCATGCCGTGGACGAGCGCGATCGCCGCTTCGTCGCCGCCCTTGGCGCTGCCCATCAGCATCATTTCGTTGAGACCGCCGGGACAGGCGGAAAAGAATCGGGTGGGGTGGTCGAAGGTGGTGACGCGGCGGAAATAGGCGGCGACCGCCACGGTGATCAGCACCACGTAGGGGGCGAGCGCGGCGAGCGAGAGACTCCATCGTCCGGCGCGGTCGAGAATGTCGGCCGGGAAGCCGGAACCGAGCAGCACGCCGACCACCGAGAACATCACCGGCGCCAGTTTCTGCGGCGCCTTGACGGGGGCGCGCAGCAACGCCGCGGCGGTGGTGGCGGCGATCGCGCCGAGCATCCAGGCGAGCGGCAGATTAAGCCGGTCGAACGCCCAGCCGCCGCACGCCCCGAGGGCGACGGTGGCGGTCCAGCGCAGGACGAGGGGCGGGGGGCTCACGGAGTGAACTGTTCCTTGAGAATGCGTTCCTCGAGGTGGTGCTCGCGGTCGAACAGCATCCGAAGCTTGGCTTCCGCATCCTCGTGGACGGTGACCTGGACGATGCTGCGCACCTCGGTGTAGTCGGCGACCGCCGAGACCGGGCGCTTGTCGTGCTCCAGAACGTCGAAGGTGACGCGCGAGGAGTGGGGCAGAATCGCGCCGCGCCAGCGCCGTGGGCGGAACGCGCTGATCGGCGTGAGCGCGAGCACGTTCGCCTCGATCGGCAGGATCGGGCCGTGGGCGGAGAGGTTGTAGGCGGTCGAGCCCGCGGGGGTGCAGACGAGCACGCCGTCGCACACCAGTTCCTCGAGGCGCACCATGCCGTCGATGCGGATCTGCAACCGCGCGGTCTGGCGGGTTTCGCGCAGCATCGAGACCTCGTTGATGGCGAGCGCGCGGACGATCTCGCCCTGGGCGGTGATCGCCTCCATCCGCAGCGGGCTGAGCTTGACCATCACCGCCCGGCCGATGCGTTCGGGGAGGTCGGTCTCGTCGTAGTCGTTGAGGAGGAAGCCGACGGTACCGCGGTTCATGCCGTAGATCGGCGCGGGGTGGTCGATGAAGCGGTGCAGGCACTCGAGCATGAAGCCGTCGCCGCCGAGCGCGACGATCACGTCGGCGTCGCCGAGCGTCACCGCGCCGTAGCGGTTGGCGAGGCGCTGGCAGGCGAACTGCGCTTTCGGCGTTTCGGCGGCGACGAACGCCATGCGCGGCGAAGCGACGGGCAGGGTCATCGGCGGGTTCGTCGTCTTTTCCGGAATCGGGGTCAAACGCGCCGGGCGGCATCGCGAGCGGCGGGAGCCATTACATAGCACGATCCACCCGATGTCCCAAGACATTGCGGAGACCGGGCCGGACCGGCTAGAGTCGCGGGAAGGGGACTCGCGAAGGAGGAACGGGGGCATGGACGGTCAGGAGGATCTCGGCGCGGCGGCGGCGGTGCGGATGTGCCACGACCTCGCCGGGGCGGCGGGGGCGATCGCCAACGGCCTCGAACTGCTCGAAGGCGCGCCCGACCCCGAACTCGCCGCCGAGGTGCGCGGCCTGCTGCGGCAGAGCGCGGCGACCCTCGGGGCGCGGCTCGATTTCTTCCGCGCGGTGTTCGGCCTGCCGACCGGCCGCGCGCTCAAATCCGGCGCCGCGGCGGACGTGGCGCGCGCCTACCTCGGCCGCCTCGGCGACGCGCAGCGGGTCTACGAACTCGGCGCCTTCCCCGAGGACCTCGGCGACGGGCCGGAGGGCTGGCGGCTGGCGCTCACCCTGACGCTGATCGGCGCCGACGCGCTGCCCTTCGGCGGGCGCATCGCGGTGGAGACCAAGGGCGGCCTGCCGCAGCTCCACGTCGCCGGCCGTCGCGCGCAGATCTCCGACGCCGCGCGCGCCGCCCTCGAAACCGGCGCGGCCGACCCGCACGCGGTGGCCGGGGCGCTGCTGCGGGCGCGGGCGCTCCGCCTCGGCTGCGCGGTGCGGATCTGGCAGGCGGCGGAGGCGTGCGGCGTCGCCGTGGAACCTGCGAAGGAATAGGTTCCGACAATTGCCTTTTCATTGGGTGTCCGTAACGGCATACTGACGGCGCGGGACTCCGGCGTTCGGAACGGGCGGAACACGCCTCCGGCAAGGCCCCGCGGGACGGTTATGTGCGGCCTTGAGAGGAAGACATGGATGATCTGCTGAGCGAGTTCCTGACCGAGACGTCCGAGAGCCTGGCGACGCTCGACGTCGAGCTCGTCAATCTCGAGCGCAATCCTAACGACACGGCGATTCTCTCCAACATCTTCCGCCTGGTCCACACCATCAAGGGCACCTGCGGCTTCCTCGGACTGCCGCGACTCGAGTCCCTGGCGCACGCGGCGGAAAACGTGCTCGGCATGTTCCGCGGCGGCGAACTCACGGTGTCGCCGTCGTCGGTGACGCTGATCCTGCAGTCGATCGACCGCATCAAGGAAAGTCTCGCCTACATCGAGGCCAACGAGACCGAACCGCCGGGCGACGACAAGGACCTGATCGACCGCCTCAATCTCGTCGCCTCGGGCGGCGAGGCGCCGACCGCCGCTCCGGCCGCGCCCGCCGCCGCCACGCCCGCCGCTGCCAGCGGGCCGGTGTTGAGCGAGCAGGGGTTCCCGGTCGCCGCCGATCTCCTCGCCGAGGTCGAGGCCGCGCAGGCGCAGGGCGCGCGCGCCGCCACCGAGGCCGAGATCGCGGCCGCGATGGCCGCCGAGCGCGCGACCGAGCAGCCCGCCGAGCCGGTCGCCGCGCCGCCGTCGCCGCCCGCCACCGTCGCGCCGCCGCCCGCGCCGATCGCCCAGAGCGAGGCGCCGAAGGAGAGCTCGGTCGCCAACCAGTCGATTCGCGTCAACGTCGACCTGCTCGAAAACCTGATGACCCTGGTCTCCGAGCTGGTGCTGACCCGCAACCAGCTTCTGCAGATGGTGCGCGGACGCGACGATTCGGAATTCGCCGCACCGTTGCAGCGCCTCTCGCATATCACCACCGACCTTCAGGAAGGGGTGATGAAGACGCGCATGCAGCCGATCGGCAACGCCTGGGCCAAGCTGCCGCGTATCGTCCGCGATCTCGCGCTCGAAACCCATAAGAAGATCGACCTCCAGATGTACGGCGCCGAGACCGAACTCGACCGTCAGGTGCTGGAGTTGATCAAGGACCCGCTCACGCACATGGTGCGCAACTCCGCCGACCACGGCCTCGAGATGCCGGGCGAGCGGCTGGCCGCGGGCAAGCCCGAGGTCGGCGTGATCACCCTCAACGCCTATCACGAGGGCGGCCACATCATCATCGAGATCGCCGACGACGGCCGCGGCCTCAACGTCGCGCGGATCCGTCAGAAGGCGCTGGAGAACGGCCTTGCCAGCGAGGCCGAGATCGACGGCATGACCGATCAGCAGGTCAGCCAGTTCATCTTCCGCGCCGGGTTCTCGACCGCCGCGCAGGTCACCTCGGTGTCGGGCCGCGGCGTCGGCATGGACGTGGTGCGCACCAACATCGAGAAGATCGGCGGCACCATCGAGCTCAAGACCGTGCAGGGCCGCGGCACCACCTTCGTGATCAAGATTCCGCTCACCCTCGCGATCGTCTCGGCACTGATCGTCGAATGCGCCAAGGAGCGCTTCGCGATCCCGCAGATCTCGGTGGTCGAGCTGGTGCGCGTCACCGCCAACTCCGAGCATCAGCTCGAAACCATCAACCAGGCGCCGGTGCTGCGCCTGCGCGACCGCCTGCTGCCGCTCGTCAATCTCTCGGATCTCCTGCGCCTCGGCGGCGAGGTCCGCGCCGAGGAAGAGGAGATCTTCATCGTCGTGTCGCAGGTCGGCACCTATACCTTCGGCATCATCGTCGACCGGGTGTTCGACACCGAGGAAATCGTGGTCAAGCCGGTGGCGCCGATCCTGCGCCACATCTCGATGTTCTCCGGCAACACCATCCTCGGCGACGGCTCGGTGATCATGATCCTCGATCCCAACGGCATCGCCTCGGCCACCGGCGAGGTGGCGATGGCCGCCGACCACGCCAAGGAAGAGGCGCGCGCCGCCTCGGCCCTCGGCGACGACCGCGTGTCGCTGCTGATCTTCCGCAGCCGCGCCGACGATCTCAAGGCGGTGCCGCTCGCGCTGGTGGCGCGTCTCGAAGAGATCGAAACCTCGACCATCGAGTACTCCTACGGCAAGCCGGTGGTGCAGTACCGCGGCCAACTGATGCCGCTGGTCGGCGTCACCGAGGACTTCCGCATCACCTCCGACGGACGCCAGCCGGTGCTGGTGTTCACCGATCGCGACCGCTCGATGGGCCTGCTGGTCGAGGAGATCGTCGATATCGTCGAAGATCACCTCAAGATGGAGCTGCAGGTCGATCAGCCCGGCCTGATCGGCACCGCGGTGATCAACGGCAAGGCCACCGAGGTGATCGACACCGGGCACTACCTCACCCGTGCCTTCGGCGACTGGTTCGGCCGCGAGGACAAGGCCGCCTTCGCCGCCGACAATGCGGGCGCGTCGCGGGTGCTGTTCGTCGACGACAGCGCGTTCTTCCGCAACCTGCTGTCGCCGCTCCTCTCGGTGAACGGCTACAACGTGACCGCGGTCGACTCCGCCGACAAGGCGCTGGCGCTCCGGGAGAAGGGCGAGGTCTTCGATGCGATCATCTCGGATATCGAGATGCCCGGCATGGACGGCTTCAACTTCGCCCGCGCGGTGCGCGAGGATGCCCGCTGGGCGACGACGCCGATGATCGCGCTGTCTTCCCACGCCACCGATCGCGACTTCGAGGAGGGCCGCGACGCGGGCTTCGACGACTACGTCGTCAAGTTCGACCGCGAGGCGGTGATGCAGGTTCTGAAGGGGTTGATCGGCCGCACCTCCGCGCTGACCGAAGCCTGATCCCACGTGCCGCCGCACCCTTTGCGGTGCGGCGGCACGCGGGATTTCCCACAACTTTCGAGGTAGCCTGTGCTAACATCATGCGCGCGTTGCCGGTTCCTTTAACCCTCCAACGTCCAACGTTCCAGTGGTCGGGAAGCATCCAATGAAGACCTGCCTGATTGTCGACGATTCCAAAGTGATCCGTATGGTCGCGCGCAAGATCCTGCAGGAACTCGGCTTCCAGACGGCCGAGGCGGAGGACGGGCAGAAGGCGCTCGACTATTGCAAGGCGCAGCTTCCGGAGGCGGTGCTGCTCGACTGGAACATGCCGGTGATGAACGGCATCGAGTTCCTGGTGGAGCTGCGCAAGCTGTCGGGCGGCGACAAGCCGGTGGTGGTGTTCTGCACCACCGAGAACGACATCCAGCACATCCAGCAGGCGATCGCCGCGGGTGCCAGCGAATACATCATGAAGCCGTTCGACGGCGAGATCATCCAGGCCAAGTTCGAGCAAGTCGGCCTTCTGCCGATCGCCTGACCGGGTCCGGTTCAACGTGAGTGGAGAGCGGGTTTTGTCCGATAGCGGTTCGTCTGTGAGCGGTATGCGGAGTGCGGTGTCGTCGGATCCGATCCGAGTGATGGTCGTCGACGATTCGGCGGTGGTCCGCGGCCTGATCACGCGCATGCTGGAAGACGCGGCCGACGTTTCGGTGGTCACCTCGGTGCCGAACGGCGAGGCGGCGGTGAAGGCGCTCGACCGCTACGACATCGAAGTCGTGCTGCTCGACATCGAAATGCCGGTGATGGACGGCATGACCGCCCTGCCGCTGATGCTGAAGAAGCGGCCGGACCTCAAGGTGATCATGGCGTCGACCCTGACGCTGCACAACGCCGACATCAGCCTGCGCGCCCTCGAACTCGGCGCGATCGACTACATTCCGAAGCCGACCGCCACCCGCGAGATGACCGGCGGGCTCGACTTCAAGCGCGAGTTGCTCGACAAGGTCAAGGCGCTCGGCGATTCGCTGCGCCGCAGCGGCCGCCGTCAGGCGGCGCAGCCCGCTCGGCCGGGGCAGCCCGCGCGGGTGCCGTTCCAGCGCCCCGGCGCCGCACCGGGGGCGGCCAGGCCCTCGCTGCTCACGCCCGCGGCGCCGCCCAAGCTGCGCCAGAACAAGATCGAGCCGCCGGACCTCATCGCCATCGGCAGTTCCACCGGCGGACCGCAGGCGCTGTTCAAGGTGCTGGGCGACCTGCGCCAGGGCGGAGGGCTCAAGCAGCCGATCATCATCACCCAGCACATGCCCGCCACCTTCACCACCATCCTCGCGGAGCACATCACCCGCGTCACCGGCTGGCCGGCGAAGGAAGGGCAGGACGGCGAAACGCTCAAGGGCGGCAACGTCTACGTCGCGCCCGGCGGCTTCCACATGACGGTGGAGAGCAAGGGAACGGAGACGGTGCTCCGGATTCTCGACGCGCCGCCGGAGAATTTCTGCAAGCCCGCGGTGGACCCGATGCTGCGCTCGGTGGCGAAGGTCTACGGACGGCGGGCGCTGGCGGTGATTCTCACCGGCATGGGTTCGGACGGCGCGAAGGGGGGCGGCGTTCTGGTCGAGGCGGGCGGCAGCGTGATCGCCCAGGACGAAGAGACCTCGGTGGTCTGGGGGATGCCGGGTGCGGTGGCGCAGGCCGGACTGTGCACGGCGATCCTGCCGGTGCAGGACATCGGCGCCTTCATCAGGAAAGTGGCGGCGAGGCTTTAGGCATGAAACCCGAAGACTTCGATTTCGTGGCGAAACTGCTCAAGGAGCGGTCCGGGCTCGTCCTCTCGCGGGACAAGTCGTATCTGCTCGAGAGTCGCCTGATGCCGGTGGCGCGTCGGCGTGGGATGAAGGGCCTCGACGACCTCGTCGCGGCGGTGCGGCGCATGGACCCCGCCCTGGTCAAGGACGTGACCGAGGCGATGACCACCAACGAGTCGTTCTTTTTCCGCGACGGCAAGCCGTTCGACCAGTTTCGCGAGCAGGTGATCCCGCAGCTCCTCGCCGCGCGCAAGGACAAGAAGCAGATCCGCATCTGGTGCGCGGCGTGCTCGTCGGGGCAGGAGCCCTATTCGCTGGCGATCATCCTCAAGGAGATGGAGGCCCGGCTCGCGGGCTGGCGCATCGACATCGTCGCCACCGATCTCTCCACCGAGATTCTCGAAAAGGCCAAGGCGGGGCTCTATTCGCAGTTCGAGGTGCAGCGCGGCATGCCGATCCAGCTTCTGGTGAAATATTTCCAGAAGAAGGACGAGATGTGGCAGATCGACGCGCGCCTGCGTGCGATGGTGCAGTATCGCCCGCTCAACCTCCTCACCGACATCCGCTCGCCGCTCGGCACCTTCGACGTCGTCTTCTGCCGCAACGTGCTGATCTATTTCGACCAGGAAACCAAGGGCAAGGTTCTGGCCGACATCGCGAAGCTGCTCGCGCCCGACGGCTGCCTGTTCCTCGGCGGCGCGGAGACGGTGCTCGGCATTTCCGACAAGTTCAAGCCGGTGGTCGGCCAGCGCGGCATGTACGAACTCACGGGCACCCCCGCCAAGGTGTGATCCCGATTTGAAGCCGGCGAATGCACGAAAGCCCCCGAAGACGGGGGCTTTTTCGTCGGGCTCGTTTCGCCCGGTCAGCCCGGGTCGCGGAGCACGTAGCCGCGGCCCCACACGGTTTCGATGTAGTTCTCGCCGTCGCTCAGGGTCGAGAGCTTCTTGCGGAGCTTGCAGATGAACACGTCGATGATCTTGAGCTCCGGCTCGTCCAGTCCGCCGTAGAGGTGGTTGAGGAACTGCTCCTTGGTGAGGGTGGTGCCCTTGCGCAGCGCCAGCAGCTCGAGAATGCCGTATTCCTTGCCGGTCAAGTGGACCGGCTGATCGTCGATCGCCACCGAGTGGGTGTCGAGGTTCACCGTCATCCGCCCGGTGCGGATGGTCGAGGCGGCGTGCCCCTTGGAGCGGCGGATGATGGCGTGGATCCGCGCCACCAGCTCGCCCTTCTCGAACGGTTTGGTGAGGTAGTCGTCGGCGCCGAGGCCGAGGCTTTTGATCTTGCGGTCGGTGTCGTCGAGGCCGGAGAGGATCAGCACCGGGGTTTCCACCCGAGTCGCGCGCAGTTGCCGCAACACGTCGAGGCCGTCCATGTCGGGCAGGCCGAGGTCGAGGATGATGATGTCGTATTCGTAGAGGCGGCCGATTTCGAGGCCGTCTTCGCCGAGACCGGTGGTGTCCACCACCATCGCCTCGGTGCGCAGCATCAACTCGATCGCCTGCGCCTGTGCGGTGTCGTCTTCAACCAGCAGAACGCGCATGTTCCGGCCTCCCGGAATTAACAATCGTTAACGACGATAGCGAATCGCGTCGGGGTAGGCAACTTTTTCCCGGTTTACCCGCCATTAACGGGCCAACGGCTATGCTCGCGTCACGAGCTTTCCCGGGGTGCGCGATGACCGTTTTGATCCAGAACATTCTCCACGAAATCGAACGCCTGCCGGATTACGAGGTGTTCGGCCGCGTCACCGCGGTTTCGGGGATGCTGGTGGAGATCGGCGGCGCGCACGGGGCGCTCTCGGTGGGCGACCGCTGCGACCTGATCGCGCGCGGCGGGCGCAGGGTTTCGTGCGAGGTGGTGGGCTTCCGCGCCGGATCGGCGCTATTGATGGCGTTCACCTCGCTCGACGGAGTCGGCCTCGGCTGCCGCGCCGAGATCGCCGAAACCCAGCCGGTGATCTATCCGCATCCGTCGTGGCTCGGCCGGGTCGTCAACGCGTTCGGCGAGGCGGTCGACGGCAAGGGGCCGCTGATCAAGGGCAACGTCGCCTATCCGGTGCGCGCCGCGCCGCCCTCGGCGCACGCGCGCGGCCGGGTGGCGGGCAAGGTGGATCTCGGAGTGCGTGCCCTCAACACCTTCCTCACCGTCTGCCGCGGGCAGCGCATGGGCATCTTCGCCGGGTCGGGCGTCGGCAAGTCGTCGCTGATGGCGATGATGGCGCGCCACACCCGGCTCTCCGCCACCGTGCTCGGGCTGATCGGCGAGCGCGGCCGCGAGGCGCGCGAGTTCATCGAGGACGACCTCGGGCCGGAGGGCATGGCGCGCAGCATCGTCGTCTGCGCCACCTCCGACGAAAGCCCGCTGATGCGCCGCCAGGCCGCCTATACCGCGATGACCATCGCCGAATACCTGCGCGATTTGGGCGAGGACGTGCTGATCCTGATGGACAGCGTCACCCGCTTCGCGATGGCGCAACGCGAGATCAGCCTGTCGGCGGGCGAGCCGCCCGCGTCGAAGGGCTACACGCCGTCGGTGTTCGCCGAGCTGCCGCGCCTGTTGGAGCGCGCCGGGCCGGGCGTGGGAGCGGGCAGCATCACCGGCCTGTTCACGGTGCTGGTGGAAGGCGACGACATGAACGAACCGATCGCCGACGCGGTGCGCGGCATCCTCGACGGCCACGTGGTGCTCGACCGCGCGATCGCCGAGCGCAACCGCTACCCGGCGATCAACGTGCTGAGGAGCGTGTCGCGCACCATGCCCGGCTGCAACACCCCGGAGCAGAACGCCCTGGTCGGCCGCGCCCGCCGCCTGATGGCGACCTACGACGACATGGCCGAACTGATCCGCCTCGGCGCCTATCGCCAGGGCAGCAACCCGGAGGTCGACGAGGCGATTCGCTACAACGCGCCGCTCGAACAGTTCCTCGCCCAGGCGAAGAGCGAGAACACCGACCTCGACACCGGCTATGCCGCCCTCGAACAGATTCTTGCGAAGTAAGCCATGGCCGGAGACATCCACGCCCTGATCCGCCTCAAGAAGTTCGCCGTCGACGAGGCGCGCCGCGCGCTCGGCGAACTGCTCGCCCACGAGGCCGAGCTCACCCGCCGCCAGCAGGCGTTGGAGGCGGGCGTGCGGCGCGAGCAGGAGCTCGCCTCCGCCGACCCGACCGGGATCTCGGCGATGGCCTACGGCCGCTTCGCCGAGTCGGTGGTACAGGACCGCGCCCGCTTCGCCGAGGCCCGCCGCAGGATCGAGGCGGCGATCGCGCAGCAGCAGGACGCGGTGGCCGCGGCGTTCAACGAATTCAAGACCGCCGAGATCCTGCAGCGCCAGCGCGACCGGCGCGCCGCCTACGACCGCGCCCGCAAGGAGCAGGTCGCCCTCGACGAGATCGCCGCGATCAACCATGCTCGCCGCCACGCCGTCGCCTGATTTCCAGCCCCGGCAAAATTTGCCGCCCTGTTAACCATCTTTTTAAGTCGCCGCGGCTAGGCTCTGCGGGAACGTCGGGGAGACCCGCGTCCGACCGCAGCATTCGTCGAGGATGGTCCGACCGTGAACGCCTTCATCCAGTCCCTGCGCAGCCTTGGCCCCGCCCGCCTGATGGCGATGGCGGCGGTGTCCGTCGGCCTTCTCGGCTTCATCATCTACTTCACGATGCGGATGGGGTCGCCGAAGATGGAGTTGCTCTACAGCGACCTCGACACCGGCGCCGCGCGGGCGATCACCCAGCAGTTGGACGCCAGGCAGATTCCCTATCAGCTCCGCGCCGACGGGCGGGACATCTACGTGCCCGGCGACCAGATGCTGAAGATGCGGCTCGAAACCGCCGAGGTCGCGCACAACTCGGGCATCGTCAACGGCTACGAGCTGTTCGACAAGATGGACGCGCTCGGCGCCACCAACTTCATGCAGAACGTCAACCTCGTGCGCGCGCTCGAGGGCGAGCTCGCCCGCACCATCATGTCGGTGGGTACGGTCAAGCAGGCGCGCGTCCATCTGGTGCTGCCGAAGCGCGAGATGTTCTCGCGCGAGACCCAGGAGCCTTCCGCCTCGGTGATCCTGCGGGTGCAGGGCGGGCGGTTGTCGAAGGAGCAGATCAGCGCGATCCAGTATCTCGTCGCCTCGGCGGTGCCGAAGCTCAAGCCCTCGCGGATCTCGATCGTCGACGACAAGGGCCAGCTTCTCGCGCGCGGCTTCGAGGACGACAAGCAGGTGATGATCTCGACCCAGGAGGAGATGCGTCAGGCGCAGGAGCGCCGCCTCTCCCAGAACGTCGAGGATCTGCTCGCTCGCACCATCGGCCCGGGCAAGGTGCGCGCGCAGGTGAGCGTGGAGATGGATTTCGACCGCGTCGTCACCAACGCCGAGACCTACGATCCCGACGGTCAGGTGGTGCGCTCGACGGTGACCGAGAACGAGGCGGCGCGTACCGATGAGCAGCAGAACGACTCGGTGACGGTGCAGCAGAACATGCCCGACCCGAACCTCAACAACAACCAGGGCCGCGCCACCAGCTCGAACCAGCGCACGGTCGAGACCACCAACTACGAGATCACCAAGAAGGTCGCGAACTCGGTGCGCGAGAACGGCGTGATCAAGCGCCTCTCGATCGCGGTTCTGGTGGACGGCGTGCAGGTGGCCGCCGCCGACGGCACCAAAACCTATCAGGACCGCAGCCCCGAGGAGATGGACAAGATCGCCACCCTGGTGCGCTCGGCGGTGGGCTACGACGCGCAGCGCGGCGACCAGGTGGACGTCATCAACATGCGCTTCCAGACCCTCGACGACGCTCTCGGGCCGGCGGACGAGACGCTGTTCCTGGGCTTCACCAAGGCCGAGATCATGCGCATGGCCGAGGGCCTCGGCGTCGCGGTGGTGGCGATCCTGGTGATCCTGCTGATCGTGCGGCCGCTCGTCACCCGCGCCTTCGAGAGCCTGCCGACGCCTTCCGAACAGGCGAGCCGGCAGCTCCTCACCGAGGCGACGACGCCGCAGCTCGCCGCGCCCGCGGGGGCGATGGTGCCCTCCGACGACGAGGACCTCGAAACCGAGGAACTCATCGACATCGACAAGGTCGAAGGCCGGGTGCGGGCGTCCTCGCTCCGGAAGATCGGCGAGATCGTTCAGAAGCATCCGGAGGAAGCCTTGAGCATCGTCCGCAACTGGATGTATCAGGAAACCTGACCTCGGCCCCGGCCGCCCATTACGGAGACGCAGTCACGTGGCGCGTGCAAAGGAAGACTATCGCAGCCTGACCGGCCCTCAGAAGGCGGCGCTGTTCCTGCTGTCGCTCGGCGAGGAGCACTCCGCCAAGCTTTTCGCGCTGATGGACGACGAAGAGATCAAGGAGATCTCGCAGGTGATGGCGGCCCTCGGCACGGTCAACGCCGGGCTGGTGGAGCGCCTGTTCATCGAGTTCGCCGACGCGATCTCCGCCACCGGCTCGCTGGTGGGCACCTACGAAAGCACCGAGCGCCTGCTGATGAAGGCGTTGCCGAAGGATCGCGTCGCCACGATCATGGACGAGATCCGCGGTCCCGCCGGCCGCACGATGTGGGACAAGCTCGGCAACGTCAACGAGCAGGTGCTCGCCAACTACTTCAAGAACGAGTATCCGCAGACCGTCGCGGTGGTGCTGTCGAAGATCAAGGTCGACCATGCCGCGCGCGTCCTCGCGCTGCTGCCCGAAAACTTCTCGATGGAAGTGATCATGCGGATGCTGCGCATGGAATCGGTGCAGAAGGAGGTGCTCGATGGCGTCGAAAAGACTCTCCGGACCGAATTCATGAGCAACCTCGCGCGCACCAACCGCCGCGACAGCCACGAGCTGATCGCCGACATCTTCAACAACCTCGACCGCAATTCCGAGAGCCGCTTCATGTCGGCCCTGGAGGAGCGCAACCGCGAGTCCGCCGAGCGCATCAAGTCGCTGATGTTCACCTTCGAGGACCTCGTGCGCCTCGACGCGCAGGGCGTGCAGACGCTGCTGCGCCATGTCGAGAAGGACAAGCTCGCGCTCGCCCTCAAGGGCGCGTCGGACCCGATCAAGGAAATGTTCTTCAAGAACATGTCCGAGCGCGCGGGCAAGATGCTGCGCGAGGACATGGAGGCGATGGGGCCGGTGCGCTTGCGCGAGGTGGACGAGGCGCAGAGCATGATCGTCACCCTCGCCAAGGAACTCGCCAACTCGGGTCAGATCGTGATCTCCGAGGGCCGCGAGGAAGACGAACTGATCTACTGAGTTGCGTGAAGGGACGCCGATGGCGACGCGGTTTTCGAAGCAGGAAGAGGCGTTTCGCGCCTTCGACACCACCCCCGAGGAGGAGGTGGCGGCGGAGGCGCTGGTGCGGCGCTTTCTGTTCGCCTACGACTTCGAACATCCGCCGAAGGAGCCCGAGCGCGTCCCCGACGCGGTGATCGACGGTCAGGTCGAGGAAACCGACCCCGAGCCGGTCGCGCCGCCGCCCCTGTTCACCGAGGAGGACCTGGAGGCCGCGCGCGAGGAAGCGCGCATGCTCGGCCACGCCCAGGGGCTGAAGGACGCCGAGGATTCGGCGATGCACTTCGAGGCGCAGGCGCTCGCGCGGATCGCCGACGAGATCGGCGAGATGCGCGCCGCGCAGAGCGACGCCAACGACGAGACCCACCGCATGGCGGCGGCGCTGGCGATGGCGGTGGTGCGGAAGCTGCTGCCGCGCTTCGCCGCCGAGAACGGCGCGGCCGAGATTTCCGCGCTGGTGGAGGACTGCGTGCCCCACATCCTCAACGAGCCGCGCCTGATCCTGAGAGTCTCGCCGATGCACACCGAGGCGATCCGCCGCCGCATCGAGATGCTCGCGCGCGATCGCGGCTTCGAGGGATCGGTGGTGGTGATGGAGGACGAGGCGATCGGTCCGGCCGATTGCCGCCTGGAATGGAACAACGGCGGCGCGGAGCGCGACGTCGCATCGCTTTTTCAACGAATCGAGGATATCGTCGCGCGCAATTCCCGGGCCGTGCCGGACATGAGCGACGACGCCGCCCCGCCGGTCCAAGGAGTGTAGTGGGATGCCCGACAACGACGATCTCGAACTCAACGAACTGTCCGCCGGATCGGCTCCGGCCGCGGAATACGATCCGGACGGCCCCAATGAATTCGCCGACATGGACAAGCCGCGCTCGGCCTCCGACCTCGAGGCGGTGTACGACATCCCGGTGCGCGTCTCCGCGGTGCTCGGCAAATCGTCGATGCAGGTGAGCCAGCTGCTCAAGCTCGGGCGCGGCGCGGTGGTCGAACTCGACCGCAAGGTCGGCGAGGCGATCGACATCTACGTCAACGACCGCCTGGTGGCGCGCGGCGAGGTGGTGGTGGTGGAAAACCGCCTGGGCGTGACGATGACCGAAATCATCAAGAGCGAGCGCACCTGAGATGCGCGACGGGCTCGACGTGGAGCGGCCGATGGCGACCGACGCGCAGAGGAAGGCGACCAACGTCTTCGATCCCGCGACCCTGCTGGGGTTGGGCGGGGCGCTCGCGCTGGTGGTCGCGGCGCTGATGCTGGGCGGCGCGCCGCTCGCGTTCGTCGACGTTCCGTCGATCCTGATCGTGCTCGGCGGCACCGCGCTGCTCACCCTTGCGAGCTTCACCCTGGCCGACGTCGGCGCCACCTTCGCGGCGGTGCTGCGCACGGTGTCCTATCAGCGCCGCGATCCCTCGGCGGTGGCGCTCGACCTTCTGCGCCTCGCCGACGGCGCGCGCAAGGCGGGCCTGCTGTCGCTCCAGGCGCCGATCTCGAACGGCGAGATCGCCGATCCGCTGCTCGCCAAGGGGCTGTCGATGCTGGTGGACGGCATGAAGGTGGAGGAAGCCGAGGAACTGATGCGCCGCGAATTGGGCGCGATGCTCGGCCGCCACCGCAAATCGGCGAGCGTGCTGCGCCGCGCCGCCGAGATCGCCCCGGCGATGGGGCTGATCGGTACCCTGATCGGCCTGGTGCAGATGCTCGGCCGCCTCGACGACCCGGCCGCGATCGGCCCGGCGATGGCGGTGGCGCTGCTCACCACCTTCTACGGCGCGGTACTCGCGCACATGATGCTCAATCCGCTCGCCTCCAAGCTCGAGCGCAACTCCGCCGAGGAAACCCTGGTCGGCCAGCTCAACGTCGTCGCGGCGGGCTCGATCGGGCGGCAGGAGAATCCGCGCCGCCTGGAAATGCTGCTCAACTCGCTGATGCCGCCCGCCCGGCGCATCCGTTATTTCGACTGAGGACAACCGTTACCATGCGTCTGTTGATCATCGGATCGCTCAGCAATCAGATCGGCGCCGCCAGCCGCATCGCGGTGGCGCGCGGCGCGTCGGTGCTGCACGCCGACGATCCCGCCGCCGGGCTCGACGTGCTGCGCGCCGGCAAGGGCGCCGACGTGGTGATGATCGACGTGCGGCTCGACATCGTCGGCTTCATGCAGGCGCTGGAGGCGGAGCGCATCGGCGTGCCGGTGGTCGCCTGCGGTACCGAAACCGACGCCAAGGCCGCTGTGCGCGCGATCCAGGCGGGGGCGAAGGAATACATTCCGCTGCCGCCCGACGCCGAGCTGATCGCCGCGGTGCTGGAGGCGATCGCCGAGGAAAGCCACGCGCTGCTCTACGCCGACCCGCGGATGGAGCGGCTGGTGAAGCTCGCCGCCCAGGTCGCGCCGTCGGAGGCGTCGATCCTGATCACCGGCGAAAGCGGCACCGGCAAGGAGGTGATCGCCCGCTTCCTGCACCAGAAGAGCCGCCGCGCGAGCCAGCGCTTCGTCGCCGTCAACTGCGCCGCGATTCCCGAGAACCTGCTGGAATCCGAGCTGTTCGGCTACGAGAAGGGGGCGTTCACCGGGGCGGTGGCGCGCCGCATCGGCCGTTTCGAGGAGGCTTCCGGCGGCACCCTGCTGCTCGACGAAATCTCCGAGATGGACATCCGCCTGCAGGCGAAGCTGCTGCGCGCGATCCAGGAAAAGGAGATCGACCGGCTCGGCGGCACCAAGCCGGTGAAGATCGACACCCGCATCGTCGCCACCTCGAACCGCGACCTCAAGGCCGAGGTCAAGGCCGGGCGCTTCCGCGAGGATCTGTTCTTCCGCCTCAACGTGCTCAACCTCGCGCTGCCCGCGTTGCGCGACCGCAAGGCCGACATTCCGCTGCTCGCCCGGCACTTCGTCAAGAAGTACGCCGAGGCCAACGGCGTGCCCGAGCGGCCGCTCACGCAGGAGGCGAAGGAGGCGCTGCTGCGCCATTCCTGGCCCGGCAACGTGCGCGAGCTCGAAAACACCCTGCACCGCGCGGTGCTGCTCGCCACCGGCGACGAAATCGGCACCGACGCGATCATGCTGCTCGACGCCGACGGCGACGCCCCGGCGGCGGAAGGCGGCACCGGCTCGCTGGTCGGCCGCACCGTCGCCGACGTCGAGCGCGACCTGATCATCGACACCCTGAAACACACCGTCGGCAACCGCACCCACGCCGCCAACATCCTCGGCATCTCGATCCGCACCCTCCGCAACAAGCTCCGCCAGTACGTCGAGGAGGGCCACGCCGTCCCCGCGCCGGGCGAGGGCGAAGCGCAGGGGCTCTAGGTGGCGGAGCGCGACGACAGCGGTCTGCCCGCGCCCGCGCCCGCGCCTCAGGCCGCCGAGAGCGGCGGCGGGCCGCGCCTCGGTGCGTTCGGCGCGCAGATGATGCACCGCCTCGGGCTTGCGTCGAAGCGCGGCGACCTCGGCTTCGCGCTCGGCGTGGTGCTGATCCTGGTCGTGCTGATCCTGCCGCTGCCCTCCTGGCTGCTCGACATTTCCCTGGCGATCTCGATCACCTTCTCGGTGCTGGTGCTGATGGTGGCGATCTTCATCGAGAAGCCGGTGGAGTTCTCGTCGTTCCCGCTGGTGCTGCTGATCGGCACGCTGATGCGGCTGTCGCTCAACCTCGCTTCGACGCGCCTGATTCTTTCCGAGGGGCACCTCGGCACCGACGCCGCGGGCAAGGTGATCGAGGCGTTCGGCGGCTTCATCATGGGCGGCAACTTCGTCATCGGCGTGATCGTCTTCATCATCCTGGTGATCGTGAACTTCGTCGTCATCACCAAGGGTTCGGGCCGCATCGCCGAGGTTTCGGCACGATTCACCCTCGACGCCCTGCCGGGCAAGCAGATGGCGATCGACGCCGATCTCTCCGCCGGGCTGATCGACGAGGCCGAGGCGCGCAAGCGGCGCTCGGAGCTGACCGAGGAGAGCAGCTTCTTCGGCGCCATGGACGGCGCCTCGAAGTTCGTGCGCGGCGACGCGATCGCGGGCCTGCTGATCACCGGCATCAACGTCATCGCCGGCATGATCATCGGCATGGCGCAGAACGACCTGACCTTCGCCAAGGCCGCCGACACCTACACCCGCCTCACCGTCGGCGACGGTCTGGTGTCGCAGATTCCGGCGCTGATCGTCTCGGTCGCCGCGGGCATCATGGTCTCCAAGGGCGGCCTCACCGAGAGCACCGACAAGGCGTTGTTCCAGCAGATGGGCAACATGCCGAAGGCGCTCGGGCTGTCCTCCGGTCTCGCGGTGGCGCTGGCGCTGCTGCCGGGCACGCCGATGTTCCCGTTCCTCCTGATCGGCGTGGCGTCCGGTGCGGGCGCGTACTACATCGGCCGCAACCAGAGGCTGGTCGAGGAAGCCGCGGCGGCGGAGGTGGCGAAGGCGGAACGCACCCCGGCGCAGGCCCCCGAGGAGCCGATCTCCTCGGCGCTCAAGATCGACAACATCCGCCTGGAACTCGGCTACGGCCTGCTGACGCTGATCAACGAGAACGGCAACTACCGCCTCACCGACCAGATCCGCGCGCTGCGCCGGGCGCTCGCCACCGAGATGGGCTTCGTGATGCCGTCGGTGCGCATCCAGGACAACATGCAGCTCGCCGCCAACCAGTACGTCATCCACGTCAAGGAGGTGGAGGCGGGCCACGGCGATTTGCGCCCCAACATGCTGCTGGTGATGGATCCGCGCGGCGACGAGATCACGGTGCCGGGCGAGAAGACCCTGGAGCCGACCTTCGGCCTGCCCGCCAAGTGGGTGGACGTGGGCCACCGCGAGGAGGCGATGTTCCGCGGCTACACCGTGGTCGACCCGCCGACGGTGATCACCACCCACCTCACCGAGGTGGTGCGCGAGGCGATGGCCGACCTTCTCTCCTACACCGAGACGCAGAAACTCCTCGACGAGCTCGACAAGGATCATCAGAAGCTCGTCGCCGAGGTGATCCCGACGCAGATCACCGTTTCCGGAATGCAGAGGGTGCTGCAGAACCTCCTCACCGAGCGGGTTTCGATCCGCGATCTGCCGACGATTCTCGAAGGCGTGTCCGAGGCCTGCGCCCACACCCGCAACATCACCCTGATCACCGAGCACGTGCGCTCGCGCCTTGCCCGCCAGCTCTGCGACGCCTATGCCGACGCCTCGGGCGTGGTGCCGCTGGTGACGCTTTCGCCCGCGTGGGAGCAGGCGTTCGCCGACACCATCATCGGCCAGGGCGACGACCGCCAGCTCGCGATGCCGCCGTCGCAGCTCCAGGAATTCATCACCCGGGTGCGGCAGGCGTTCGAGGGTTTCGCCCGCCAGGGGGAGACGCCGGTGCTGCTCACCAGTCCCTCGGTACGGCCGTTCGTGCGCTCGATTGTCGAGCGCTTCCGCCCGGTAACGGTTATCATGAGTCAGAACGAGATCCACCCGAAGGCGAAGATCCGCACCCTCGGGCAGATCTGACCGCAAAGGAGCGCCTGAGCCGCCATGCGCCTCAAGACCTACACCGCGCCGGGCATGGCCGAAGCCATGGAGATGGTGCGCGCCGAACTGGGCGAGGACGCGATCATCGTCTCCACCCAGCGCGGCGTGGGCGGCCAGGGCGTGCGCATCACCGCCGCGATCGAGGATCCGCCGCACGAGGACGACGCGATCGAGGAGGCGCTGCGCGAACCGGGCGAACTGACCCGCCCGCTGGCGCGGCTCAAGGAGGCGCTCGACTATCACGGCGTGCCCGACCGGCTGATCGACAAGCTGCTGGTGACCGCGCGCAGCCTCGACGATGAAGGCCCGGTGATGGCCTGCGCCGCCGCCCTCGACGCCAACTTCGGCTTCGCGCCGCTGCCCGACAAGACGGCGCGCAAGCCGCTGATCCTGGTGGGGCCGCCGGGGTCGGGCAAGTCGCTCACCGTCGCCAAGCTCGCCGCGCGGGCGCACCTGAACGGCAAGAAGGTGCGGGTGGTCTCGGCCGACGCGGTGCGCGCGGGCGCGATGGATCAGTTGAAGGCGTTCACCACCATCCTGCAGATCGAACTGGAGCGCGCGCGCGGCGCGGTGTCGCTGGCCCGTCTCCTCAAGGACGGTCCGCCGTCGGATCTGGTGCTGATCGACAGCCCCGGTCTCAATCCGTTTTCGATCCCCGACATGGCGTATCTCAAGTCCCTGTGCGAATGCGCCGAGATGGAGCCGATCCTGGTGATGGGGGCGGGCGGCGACCCGGTGGAGTGCTGGGACATCGCCCGCGCCTTCGCCGACGTCGGCGCCACCCGGATCCTCGCCACCCGTCTCGACATGACCCGACGTCTGGGCGGCATCTTCGCCGCCGCCGAGGCGGGGCGGATGAAGTTCTGCGACGTCACCATCAATCCCCACGTCGCCGACGGCCTCTGCCCGATCTCCCCGATTTCGCTTGCGCGTTTGATCCTCCCGCCCGACGATGCCGCCGAGTTGCCGCCGCCGCCGTGGGCCGACGAGAACGAGGTTTCCGCATGATGACGACCAAAGTGACCCCCGAACCGATCCTCGCCCGGGCGGGCAACGCCCGCAGTCACAACATCATCGCCGTCGCCTCGGGCAAGGGCGGGGTGGGCAAGACCTGGTTCGCCATCACCCTGGCCCATGCGCTCGCCCGGCGCGGCCAGCGCGCGCTGCTGTTCGACGGCGACCTCGGCCTCGCCAACGTCGACATCCAGCTCGGCCTGATGCCGCGCCACGACCTCGGCTCGGTGATGGCGGGCAAGCTCACCCTCAATCAGGCGACGATGCGCTTCGAGGACGGCGGGTTCGACGTCGTCGCCGGGCGCTCGGGCTCGGGCTCGCTCGCCAACATCCCGCTCTCCCGCCTGCAGACGCTCACCGAGGACCTGCGCCTCACCGCCGACGGCTACGACAAGACCATCCTCGACCTCGGCGCGGGCGTGGAGAAATCGATCCGCAGCCTCGCGCGCTGCGCCGGGACCATTCTCGTGGTCACCACCGACGAGCCGACCGCGCTCACCGACGCCTATGCCTTCATCAAGATCTCGGCGGTGGAGGCGGCGGGGGTGGACATCCGCATCGTCGTCAACGCCGCCAACTCGATGCGCGAGGGCGAGCGCACCTACAACACCCTGCTGAAGGCGTGTCAGGGCTTCCTCAAGATTTCGCCGCCGCTCGCGGGGGTGATCCGCCGCGATACCCGGGTGCGCGAGGCGATCCGCAACCAGACCCCGATCCTCACCCGCCACCCCAACGCGGAGGCGGCGATGGACGTCGAGGCGATCGCGGAGCGCCTGCTCGCGAACTGAGAAAAGGACCGTCGCGTGAGCAGCAGCAGCGTCACGCCGCCGCCTTCCGTCCCGCTCCCGGCCGCTCCCGCGACCGGGACGACGCCGGTCGTCACCGTGTCCCAGGCCCCGGCGGAATTGATTCTGATGCCGCGCGGCGCGGCGGTCGAGGCGCGCGTCGTCGCCGCGCCCGAGGGCAGCCAGCCCGCGCAGCTTCAGGTGACGGTGGACGGCGAGCCGGTGACGGTGGCGGCGCGTCTGCCGCTGCCCCTGCCGGTGGGCGCGAGCCTCGCGCTCAAGGTGATGCCGAGCCCGGGCGGCGACACGGTCAACCTGCGCCTCGCCGCCGTCGACGGCCGCCCGCCGCTCGCCGCGCCGGATGCCGCGGTGTTCGCCCGCGACGGCGCGTCCGCGCCGGTGACCGCCGGGCCCCTCGCCGCAGCGTTGCCGGCCAGCACCGTCGGCGTCGGCCGACCGGTGGGCGCGCTGGTGCTGCGCGGCGACGTGATTCCCGATGCGCCCGGCGGCTCGGATCTGCTCGCGCCCGGTACTCGCCTGACCCTGCGCATCACGCAGGTGACGCTGCCCGAACTCGGCCGCCCCGCCGTCGCGTCGCCGCCGGGGAGCGCCGCGCCCGCGGCTCCGGCGATGCCCGCCGCCGCGCCGCCGCAGCCGGGGCAGGCCGTCGCCGCGTATGCCGCCGTCGGCCGCATCGCCCAGCCGCCGGGGGCGCCCGCCGTGGGAGCGCCCGCGCCGCCCTCTGCGGCTCCGGGCCTTTCCGCACCGCCGCAAGCTATGCCGTTCGCGCCCGCTCCGCAGGCGGGGCAGCCGTTCGCACCGCTCCCGGGAATGCCGCCCGCCGCGGCTCATGCGCCGACGCTCCGCCCGCCGTTCGCCGCCGCCGCGCCGCAGCCGGGCGAGGCGTCGGCTCCGCCCGCCGCCCCCGCCGCCCCCGCCGCCCCCGCGCTTGGCACTCTCACGGGGATGGTGATCGGGCGCTCGGTCCTCGGCCAGCCGACCCTCAAGACCGACGCCGGGTTCGTCGCCCTCGATCTGCGCGCCTCGCTGCCGGTCGGTACCCAGGTCGCCGCCGAGGTGCTGGCCCGGGTGTCGCCCGAAGCGGGCGCGCCGCCGCCGCCCGCGTTCGTCGGCGCGAGCCCGCTCACCACCCTCGACGCGCTGGTGCGCAATCTCGCCGCGGTCGACGCCGAGGCGGCGGCGCGGGTGATCGCGCAACTGCCGCAGCCGGGGCCGCAACTCGTCGCCAACCTCGCCGCGGCGATGGCGGCGGTGCGCGGCGGCGACGTACAGTCCTGGCTGCGTCTCTCCGAACTGCCGCAGCGCAGCCGCGACGAGGCGCGCACGGGGCGGATCGCGCAGCGCCTCGCCGACGACCTCGGCGAGGCGGGAGCGTCGACGCGCCGCCCCGCCACCGAATGGCGGGTCTATCCGCTGCCGATGTTCGCGGGCGGGCAGGTGGAGCGCATCCAGATGCTGGTGCGGCGCGCGCCGGAGCCGGACGACGAGGAGACGCGCAGCCGCCGCCGCGGCGACGACACCCGCTTCCTGCTCGACTTCACCCTCTCGCATCTCGGACCGATGCAGCTCGACGGCCTGGTCAGTCGCGCCGGTCGCAGCCTCGATCTGGTGGTGCGCACCCATGCGGCGCTGCCCGAGCCGATGCCGCGCGAGATGCAGGGGATCTTCGCCACCGCGATGACCGGGATCGGCTACGCCGGGAGCCTCAGCTTCCGCGTGACGCCCGAGTTCGTGGTTCCCGAGGCGACGCGGCCGGGCGACGACCGCGCGGGCGTGGTGGTGTAGCGTGACCTTCGCCGATCCCAAGGGGTATTACGCGGTGCTGGGCGTCTCGGCGGACGCCGATGCCGAGGCGATCAAGATCGCCTTCCGCGCCCGCGCCAAGCGCCTGCACCCCGACGCCAACGCCGCGCCCGAGGCGGAGGCCCAGTTCCGCCTGCTCAACGAAGCCTACCGCGTGCTGCGCGACCCCGAGCGCCGCCGCCGCTATCACGCCCGTCCCGAGAAGACCGCCTCGAAGCCGCAGTATCAGCCGCCGCCGCGCCCGGAGCCGTCGCCGCGCGCCGAGCCGCCGAAGTCAGGTTTCTCCGCCTGTCGGGTGTGCGGCACGTTGTCGGCGCAGCCGCGCGTGGTGGTGTTCCACGCCGTCGAAGGGCGGCCGTTCCGGCCGGTGCGGCGCACCGTCGCCGGGGTGTTCTGCCCGCGCTGCGCCGAGGGCGCGGCAATCGAGGCGTCGCTCGCGACCTGGGTCAAGGGCATGGTGGCGGTGCCGCAGGGGCCGTTCTGGTCGCTTGCGGCGCTGTGGCGCAACCTCCGCGGCGGCGACCGGCCGGTGGAGGCGAACGCGCGGATGCTGCTCGCCCAGGCGCGGGCGTTCCTCGGCAAGGGCGACGTCGACCTGGCGCGGGCGACGATCGTGCAGGCGTTGCCGTTCGCCGCCGCCACCGCCTACCGCCACGAGGCGGAAACCCTGCTCGCCGCGCTCGGCGGCCCGACCAAGGCGCTCAAGGGCCGCTGGCCGCGCTTCGGGCGGGCGCTGTGGGTGCAACTGCTGCCGTTCGCGGCGGTGGCGGCGATCGTCGCCGCCGCGATGGCGTTTTCGCTGATGCGCGCCGAGGCTCCGCCCGCCGCGCCGCCCGTGCCGCCGCCGCTCCCCGCCAAGTCTCTGGTGGCGCTGCCCGAGGGACCGGCCACGCCGCTGCCGGTGATGACCGCGGTGCGCGACCGCGTGCCCCTGCGCGGCGGCCCGAGCGACGCGAGCGCGGTGCTGACGCGCCTCGCCAAGGGCGCGCGCCTCACCCTCACCGCCCTGGTACCGGGCGAGGACTGGGTGCAGGTGCGCCTCGCCGACGGCCGCCTCGGCTTCGTCCGCCTCTCCGAACTCAAATGAAAAGGCCCCGCGCGTGCGGGGCCTCTGCCGTGTGCCGGGGGATGCGGATCAGCGCTTGATCCGCACCAGTTCGTCGAGCATTTCGTCGGCCGAGGTGATCACCTTCGCCGCCGCCGAGTAGGCGCGCTGGGTGGTGATCATGTTGGTGAACTCGGTGCCGAGGTCCACCGTCGAGGCTTCGAGCGAGGCGGCGTTGACGGTGCCCGCGCCGCCCTGGCCGGCGGTGCGCACGGTCGGCTGGCCCGAGTTGTCGGTCTCGATCCAGGTGTTGCCGGTGCGCGCTTCCATGCCGTTGGGGTTGACGAAGGTGGCGAGCGGAACCTGCGCCACCGGACGCGTCTCGCCGTTGTCGAACAGCGCGGTGACGATACCGTCGGCACCGATCGACACGCCCGCGAAATTGCCGAACTTCGCGCCGTCCTGGGTGATGTAGTTGGGCGAGAAGGTGCCCGACAGGTGGGTCAGGCCGTCGGCGGTCGAGGTGTTGCCGAAGAACAGGTCGATGCCGAGGTCGACGTTCTGGCCGTTCTTCACCGCCGGTTCCATGTCCTCGGCGCCGTTCGCCCACTCGATGTCCACCGAGTCGACGTTGAAGTACTTCGGCGTGCCGTCGGCGTTGAACCGCACCGCCGGGACCATGTAGCCGTTTTCGGCATTGGCGATGCCGTTGAAGGTGAAGGAATTGCTGATTTGATCCGCGGGCGCGGTGGTGTCGACGATCGGCACCGTGGTGCCCGCCACCGAACGCGAGCCGGTGACGCCGGTGACGCCGCTCGCGTTGTAGGAGATGTTCGCACCGGTGTTGGACTGCAGAATGTTGAGGGTCCGGCCCGAGGCGACGAAACGGTTCGGTTCGGCAAGATTGGCGTCGATCGCCACCTTGAGTTGGGCGACCACCTCGGCCGGATTGGTGAGGCCGTTGATGTTGACGACGACGTTGCCCGCCGCGCTCGCACCGCTGCCGTTGCTGTCGAACTCGAAGGTGACGCCGTTGATCGTCATCGTCTGGTTGTCGGTCGGGATGGCCGAAAAATCGAGGCGCGCGGTGTTCTTGAGCGCCGGGTCGATCGCTTTAACTGTGTACTTGCCGGTGGGAATGCCGGTAGTGGCGTTGGGATTGCACTGCGACTGCGGCGAGCTGAGGCAGTTGGAGAGATCGACCTCCACCTTGTCGCCCGCTGCCGACTGGATGATGTCGAGCTTGGTGCCGTTGGCGACGAAGCGGCCGGAATCCCGCAGGTTGGCGTCGATCCGGTTCTTGAGCGCCGAGACCGCGTCGGAGATCGAGGTGGCGGTGTTGATGTTGACCGCGATCGCGCCAGGGATCGTCGGCGCGCCGCCGCTGGTGAACTCGAAGGTCTTGGGGCCGGTGCCGTCGTCGATGGTGATCGCTTCGCCGACGCTCGGGATCTTCGAGAACTCGATCTGGCCGCGCGCCGCGTAGACGTCCTGCTCGCCGGAGTCGGTGGTGACTTCGCGCGAGCCGTAGGTGGTGGCGGTGGCGGCGCCCGACGGCATTTCGATGTCGAGACCCCAGGAGTTCGACGAGGTCTTGGTGAACTGCATGTTGAGGTTGTGGCTGTTGCCGAGCGAATCGTAGATCAGCGTCGCGAGCGCGTGGCGGCCGCCCTTGCCCGCGTTCGACGGATCGAAGATCGGGTCGGACGACGGCAGGTTCGCGCCGATGCGGACGTTCTGGGTCGCCGTGGCGGTGCCGCCGATCTCGTTGAGGTTGATCGGCTTCAGGTTGCGGCTGTCGATGACGTTGTCGTTGACGTAGGTGGTGACGCCGTACTGGTCCTGGTACGCCTTCATGAAGGTGTTGTCGCCGACCTTCACCAGCGAGGCGGTCTGGCTGCCGTCGTAGGTCATCAGCGGCCACGCCTGGAGGTAGTAGCCCGAGACGTTGGTGAGGTAGCCGTTGTCGTCGAGCTTGAACGAACCGGCGCGGGTGTAGCCCCAGACGTTGCCCGAGCCCGGGTTGGCGGCTTCGTTGACGATGAAGAAGCCCTGGCCGGAGATGCCGAGGTCGGTGGAGGAGCTGGTCGCCGACAGCAGGCCCTGGATGTCGATATTGGCCCGGGGCTTCGGCTGCGCGCCGCCCGCCGAATAGGTGGTGAGCGAGGTCTGCTTGGTCACCAGGGTCCGGAAATTGACCGTGGTGCCCTTGTAGCCGATGGTGTTGACGTTGGTGATGTTGTCGGCGATCGCGCCCATCGCGCTCGACTGCGCGGACAGGCCGGAAACGCCCGAGAAGAGTGCACCGTAGAGGCTCATGGTTCCGTCTCCTTAACGTCTCGCACCGGCGGAGTGCATGGGTCCAACGACGCCGGGCTCTGGGGTTCGGCGTCAGCCGTTGGTTTCGGTTTCTGCGGTGCCGGAGGTGTCTCCGGCGGTATCGGTTCCATCGCCCTCGGAACCGGTCTCGCCGGTGTCCGGGGTGGCGTCGGGATCGGTTTCGGGGGCCGGGGGGGTGGGCGCGGTGTAATCGCGCACCGACACGATGTAGCTCATGCCGAACAGCACCGGCCCCGCGGCGATCATCACGTCGTCGCCGTCGTTGGCGACCGCGGTGACCTTTCCGAACACCGTGGTGTAGATCTTCTCGATCGTCTTGCCGTCGGTGTCGGTGGCCTGAACCTCGAGGGTGTAGGCGCCGTCGTCGAGCTGCTCGCCGTATCCGTTCTTGCCGTCCCAGGTCATGTGGTAGGTGCCCGCCTTGAGCTGGCCCTGTTCCGTCTTGACCACGGCACCGGTGGAATCCTTGATCACCACCAGGCACTTGGACGCATCCTTCGGCAGGGTGTAGGTGTACTTCGCCTGGCCGTCCTGGAGCGGCATGGTCGCGGATTCCGCCTGCACTTCCTTGCCGATGTACCCCACCGCGGTCGCGCCGATGCTCGCCTGGGTGAGGCCGATCAGCGATTCGAGGTTGGTGTTGGTGTTGATCGCCTGCTCGACGCCGGAGAACTGCACCAACTGATTGGTGAACTCGGTGCTGTCCATCGGCGACAGCGGGTCCTGGTTCTTGAGCTGCGCGGTCAGAAGCGAGAGGAAGCTGTCGAGATCGCCCGAGAGCTTGCTCTTCGACGAGTTCGACTTCGAATGGTCGGAGTTGAGCGCGGCGAGGGTGGTGACGTCGGTCATCGCATGCTCCTCAAACCCGGATGTCGACGCCGTCGGCGGAGACCCGCGGCTGATAGGCCGCCTCGATCTCCGGCGCGTCGAAGTCGTCGGTCGCGGTGGCGTGGCCGTAAGGGTTGGCGCGGCCGCGCTGGTCGCTCGCCGCCTGTCCCTGGCCCGACTGGTCGCGCAGGCTGAAGCTCAGCGACTGCTGGTCGGTCTTGAGCCCCGCGTCCTGCAACGCCTTGTCGAGACCGGCGGCGTCGCGCCGCAGCACGTCCAGCGTTTCCGGCCGGTCGGCGGTGATCATCGCGCGCACCGTGCCGTCGTTGCCGAGCTGCAGCTTGATATCGACGCGGCCGAGTTCGGCCGGGCGCAGACGGATGCTGATTTCGTCCTCGCCGTCCTTCGCCGCCTTGGCGATGCTCACCTTCACCTGATCGACCACCTGCTTCGGCGGCACCGGGGTCTTCGGCACCGCGGCGCGGGCCGCCTGGGCGGTCTGCGGCTGGGCGGTGGGCTGGGCGGCGCTGACGTCCGCGAGCGCGGCGGTCTGCGGCGCGGGAGCCGGATCGGCCGCGGCGGCGGTCTGCGGCTGCGCGGCGCCTGCCTGCGCGGCAGCGGCCGCAGCGGCGGGCTGGGCGGCGCGGGCGGCGGCCTCGGCGCTCGCCTGCGCGGTCACCGTCGGATTGGCGGCGCCGGTCTGCACCTGCGCGGCGGCGGTCGTCGCGGCGGCAGGCTGGGCCGGAGCTTCGGCTTGCGGCTGCGCGGCGTCGGTCTTGACGCCCTGCGTCTGAACGGCGGCGGTCTGCGGCTGCTGCGGCGCGCGGGTGGTTTGCGGCTGTGCGGCGGCGGTCGGCGCGGCGGCTTCGCCCGGCTCGGCGGCAGCATCGGCCTTGGCGGTCTGCGACGGCGCGGTCGTCTGGCCGGATTTCTGGGTCGCCTTGGCGGCGGGCTGGGCGGTCACTTCCACCGTCACTGCGACCTTGGCGTCCGGGTCGAGCCCCTTGGCGATGCCGTCGGCCTGGGCGCGGGCGAGCGGGTCGGTCTGCTGCGCCGCCTGGGCCTGCGGCTGCGCGGCGTCCTTGGCGGCTTCGGTCGCGGCCGGAGCCGAGGCCTGCGCCTGCGTTTGCGCCGGAGCCTGGGCGTCCGTCGGCCGTGCGGCCTGCTCCGTCGGCTGTGCCGCCGCCTGCGGCTGCTCGGTCTGGGCCTGCGGCTGCGTCGTGGCGGGCTGCGTCGGGGTTGCGGTGGCGACGCGCGACGCGTCGGTCGCGGTTTCCGTCGGCTGCTGCGCCTGCTGTTGCAGGGTTGCGGCCGCGGCCGCCGCGTCGGTGGCGGCGGGCTGCTGCGCCTCGGCGGCTTCGGGTGCGGCGGGCGTTTCGGTCGGCTGCGCCGGAGTCTCGGCGGTCTTCGCTTCGGCGGGCTTGGTCCCGGCATCGCTCTCGGTGGCGGCGGGCTCGGACCGGGAGGTTTTCTCGGTCCGGGCGGGAGCGTCGTCGCGACGGCGGGTGCTGCGGTTCGGGCGGGTCTCGGCGGCGCGCACCGCGTCGTCGCGATCCTTGCCGCGCGGCTTGGAGTCGTCGGCGGCGACGGTCTCGCTGCGGGCGTTGGCCTGGAACAGCGCACCGAGCGCGGTGTTGGCGTCGGCCGGGGTGATCCGCCCGCGCGCCGCGGAAAGAGCGTCGGCGAAGCCTTCGGCGGCGGACGCGCGTGGCGCGGCCGCGGCGTTCGCGGTTTCGGCGGTCTTCTGGGCGAGCAGCGCGTAAAGGTCCATGACCCGTCCTCATAGCGGTAGATGCAATGTCGCAGACGGTCATCAGCAAACCCCGGGCCAAACCGGCGTTCGCAATCAGCCTATTGAATTCATGAGAAAAATTTGGGGGCCGCGGAGGGCGTTTCGCCCGGGAACGCAAAAGGGCGGCAAGATCTGCCGCCCTTGCCGGGAGGATTTTTCCGCGCGGGTTAGGAGGTGAAGTCGAACAGCGGGCTGGTCCCGGCGCCGGCGAAGATCGACTTATAGTAGGACTGCTGGCTCGCCATGTTCTGGAAGGTCTGCTTCAGCAACAGCAGTTCCTGCTGCTGCTTGACCTGCAACGCGTAGGTGGCGGAGAGCTGCTCGGTCATCGCCTCGGAGCGGTCGGCGTTGAGGGCTTCGAGCTCGCGGTCGACGCTGGTGCTCGCGGCCTTGACGGTGGTCGACATGCCGCCGACCCGCGCCTCGGCGGCGGCCACGAGATTGTCCGCCTCGTCGAGCGCGGCGGATGCGGCCTGACGGCCTTCTTCGGTGTCGAGCCCTCCGTAGAACCAGCTCTGCATCAGCCCGATGCCGCCGGTGACGAGCTTGCCGGAAACCGGCGTGGCGGCGTTGTTGGGATCGACGATCAGCGAGATGTCGCCGGTGTCGGCCTGGTAGTCGACGAGCTTGAGGCCGTTGCGGGTCGAGACGAAGCCTTCGCCCTTGGTGCTGTCGGCGGGGTTGAGGGTGTTGAAGGTCTCGTACTGGGTGATCGACGACGAGCCGGGATCGGGCACCCAGATGGTGCCGTCGTCGGCCTCGATGTAGAAGTCGGCGCCGACGTAGGTGCCCTGCATTTCCACCGTTTCGCCCGCGAGATTCTTGGTGAAGTCGATGGAGTTGGGAGTCCAGTCGGTGCGCGTGACGTTGCCGATCGGGTTGTAGGCGGCGGAATAGGTGTCGGCCGTGCGGTTGATCTTGTCGACGTACTCGTCGAACTTGTCGCGGATCAGCCCGCGCTCCTCGTCGCTTTCCGCCTCGCCGTACTGGCCGACGAGAATCCGCATCTGCAGGAGCGCCTCCTTGATGTCGGCGATGCCGTCCTTGCCGTTGTCGACCGCGAGATCGGCGTTGGAGATGCTGGCCTTGACCTTGGCGAGCTGGTTCGATTGCGCGTCGTAATAGTCCGACTTGCTGTCGAACGCTTCCTGAAGCTTCGTGGAGGTGGCGTCGAGCTCGGTGGTCTTGCGCTGGACGATCTGATTGTAGACGACCTGCTGCCAGCTCATCGAGGCAAGACCGTCGTTGGAAAGAATCGTACTCATCGCGCGTTCCTCGGTTCTGAGGGCTCGGAATCCGGAACGGCGGCGCATTCTGTGCCGCCCGATCATCGACTCTATACCACGATTCCTGCCGAATGGTTAATCGCGACCGCGATTCCCGGAGGGAGCCAATTCGGCCCGGGCGCGTTCGAGGTCGGCGGGAATGCCGATGTCGATGAAGTAACCGTCGAGAATCATGCCTTCCAGCCGGTCTTCGTCGGCCAGTCGGGGGAAGATGTCGCGTTCCAGAGAGCACGGAAGCCTGTCGATGCGGTCCACGATTCGTCGAGTCATCAGATAGACGCCGCCGTTGATCAGCCCTGCGCCGCCGGGGCCTCGTTCATGGAAGGCGACGATGCGTTCGCCGCTCAGTTCCACGGTTCCGGCACGTCCGGTTTCCGGAACCCGACGCAAAGCGAGTCGCGACAGAGAGGGTTGGACGAACGGCGGCGCAGCGAGACGATCGAGGTCGATCTCGAACAGGGAGTCCCCGTTCAGCAGAAAAAAGTGTTCGGCGAGCTGCGTCTCCGCCGCCGTCAGGCTGCCGCCGGTGCCGAGAGGCCGGGGTTCGATCAGGACTTCGATACGGGCGTTGCCCGCGGTTCGGCCGCGGCAGGCCTCGGCGATGCGGTCGCCCTTGTAGCCCGCCAGCAGCAGGATCTCGCGAAACGGGTAGATCGCGAGGCGATCCAGCAGATGAAAGAGGAAAGGACGCCCCGCCACCGGCATGAGCGGCTTCGGCAGTTCGTCGGTGAGAGTGCCGAGGCGGCTGCCCCGCCCGCCGACCAGTACCACGCATTGCTCCGGAAACATCGCGAACGCTCACTAAAAGTTAACCCGGGGGCGCTCATTGTGACGCATCGTGTCCGTGCCCGTAAGGCCTTGTTTCGCCAAGCCGGAAACGGACGTTGACACCGCCGGATCCGAGACGGGAAACTCTTCGCCTCGGGAGCGAACCGATGGAATTTTACGGCGGGTAGAACACTCGCACGGGCGGAGAAACAGCCATGATCAAGGACGAAGACCTGCGCCGGTTTGCCGGAGCCGCTGCGGTCGTTACCGGCGGCACCGGTATGATCGGCCGCGAGGTGGTGCGGTTGTTGTGCGATGCGGGCGCGAACGTGCGCAGCGTGTCGCTCGATCGCATCGAGGTCGATCCAAGAGCCGAACACGTCCACGGCGATCTCTGCGATTTCGGCTTTTGCCGCGAGATCACGCGGGATGCCGATTACGTGCTGCACGTGGCGGGCATCAAGGGTTCGGTCGAGGTGACCAAAAGCAAGCCCGCCAGTTTCTTCGTGCCGCTGTTGATGATGAACACCAACATGCTGGAGGCGGCGCGGGTCAACGGCGCGCGCGGGGTCGTCTACACCAGTTCGATCGGAGCCTATTCCAGCGCCGAGGTCTTCCGCGAGGACGACGACGATCTGGTGCAGCCGCCGATGGACATGTTCCCCGGGTGGGCCAAGCGCATGGCGGAGATGCAGGTGCGGGCCTACGCGATTCAGTACGGCCTGTCCAACTTCGCGGTGGTTCGGCCGTGCAACGTGTACGGACCGGGCGACAATTTCGACCCCGAAAACGCGATGGTGGTGCCGACGTTGATGGCGCGCATCGCTTCGGGAGAGAAGCCGGTCGGAATCTGGGGGGACGGCTCGGCGATCCGGGATTTCGCCTTCAGCACCGACGTGGCCGAAGGCGTGTTGCTGGCGCTGCTGCACGGCACCCGCGGCTCGTTCGTCAACCTCGGCAGCGGCGTCGGCGTCACCATCCGCGAACTGGTGGAAACGCTCAACGCCTTCATTCCCTTCGAGTATGCGTTCGATCCCTCTAAACCTGCGGGGTTCCCCCGCAGGGTGATGGATATTTCCCGCGCCCGCGAGTGGATCGGATATCGCCCGACCACCACGCTGCGCGAAGGGTTGGAAAAGACCTGGGCGTGGTTCCTGTCCCACCGCGAGGAATACCGCGAACGGCACAATTATTTCGCGGGGGAGGCTAAGCGATGAATATCGAAACCACCGCGCTCGACGGCGTGCTGCTGATCACTCCACCGACGATGTTCGAGGATTTTCGCGGCGAGTACGTCGAGATCTATAACCGCGACCTCTATATGCGGGCGGGGATCGACCAGAACTTCATCCAGGACGATATCTCGGTATCGTCCCGCCACGTACTGCGCGGTATCCACGGCGACGCCAAGACCTGGAAACTGGTATCGTGCCTGCACGGCAGCTTCTATCTGGTGGTGGTGAACTGGGACGAGACTTCGCCGCAGTTCCGGAAATGGACCGCCTTCACCCTTTCGGAAAAGAACCGTCGGCAGGTGCTGATTCCGCCGAAGCACGGCAACGGCCATCTGGTTCTCTCCGAGAGCGCGATCTTCCACTACAAGCAAACCACCGAATACGACCGCGCCGGTCAGTTCACCGTGCTGTGGAACGATCCGGACCTGAACATCTACTGGCCGGTGAAGACCCCGATTCTCTCCACCCGCGACGCCGGAGTTTGACGATGCTGCAAGGAAAGAAAATTCTCGTTGCGGGCGGCGGCGGCTTCGTCGGCGCCAATCTGATTTTGCGGTTGCTGAAGGAGGGCGCGCGGGTGCGCGCCACCACCCATGTCCACGCGCCGCGGATCGCCGCGCCGGAGGTCGAGTGGATGGCTGCGGATCTCCGCAACCCCGAGGATTGCGCGCGCGCCTGCGCCGGCATGGAGATGGTGGTGATGGCCGCCGCCAACACCCAGGGCGCGGCGGTGATCCGCACCAATCCGATGTCGCACGTCACCCCCAACGTGCCGATGAACACCTACATGCTGGATGCCGCCTATCAGGCGCGGGTGGAACGCTTTCTGTTCATCAGTTCGGGCGCGGCCTATCCCGACACCGGCGAGCGGGCGGTGACCGAGCCCGAGATGTTCGACGGTCCGCCGCATCCGGTCTATCACGCGGTGGCGTGGATGAAGCGGTACGCCGAGATCCTGTGCGAGACCTACGCGACGCGCATCAAGGAGCCGATGCCGTGCGTGGTGGTGCGGCCCTCCAACATCTACGGCCCCTATGATAAGTACGACTTCGCCACCTCGCACGTCACCGCCGCGCAACTGCGGCGCGTCGCAGAGCGTCACCGTCCGATCGAGGTGTGGGGCACCGGCGCCGACGTCCGCGACCTGATCTACGTCGACGACTTCATCGAGGGCTTGGTGCGCGCGCTGTCGGTCGGGATGCCGTATCTCGCGGTGAACATCTGCTCGGGCCTGGGGGTCTCGGTCCGGGAGATTCTCGAAACCGCGCTGGCGGTGGACGGCTATGCCGATGCCGAGGTGCGCTACGACCCCTCCAAGCCCTCGACGATTCCGGTGCGTCGGATGGACAACGCCCTGGCGAAGGAGATTCTGGGTTTCGTGGCGGAAACCTCCCTCGAGGAAGGTTTCCGGCGGACCCTCGCGTGGATGAGGGCGACTCCGGGCGTGATCGCCGGTTGATCGCCTTTCTCCGGCGCGATGCACTCAGTAGCTCATCCCGCGTTCGCGGAGATAGGCCTGAATCTCCCGGATGTTGGTGGCGATGCGGTCGCGGCTGAGAGACTTGCCCCACGGCGTCTCGGGCGCATAGGCGAACGGCAGGCCGATTTCCTCTTCGTCGCCGAAGCGGAACAGCAGATGCGCATGCTTCGACAGGTCGTCGTCGATATGCGAAATGCCCCAGCGTTCCGGATCCTTGAAGAAGGCGCTGCCGGGAACCGGATCGAAGCCGGACACGGCAACGAAGTCCGGGCGCACCTCTTCCAGGAAGCCGATGGTATTTTCCAATACCCGCTCGCTTTCACCCGGAAGCCCGAAGATTAGGCAGACCTTTACCCGGATCCCGTACTTTTGCAGCAGCGCGATATAGCGTTTGTTGTTGTCGATGCTCTTGGACGGCTTGTTGGCAAGACGCAGCACCGCGTCGGAATCCACGCTTTCGAGGCCAAGCGCGACTTCCTTGAGTCCGGTTTCCGCCGCCAGCCTGACGATTTCCTCATCGCCCATCGGCACGGTCTGGCCGCGCCAGATGATGCCGCCGTTGCCGATCGCTTCGAGGTAGGGGATCGCTTCCTTGCGGTTGACCGGGATGCAAACCTCGTCGCGGAGATTGACGCCCCGAACGCCGTAGGTTCGCTTCAAATAGTCGATTTCCGCGGAGATCTGCGAGGGAGTGCGGAATTCGAAGCGGTTGGGTACGTTGTAGACGCAGAAATTGCAGCGGAATGCGCAACCTCGCGAAAAATAGGCACCGGTTCCCGGAACGCCGCCGTACTTCTGAAAGTGCTTGTCGTTGACCACGCGTTCGGGAGGGATGAAATCCCGCCGCGGATGGGAATAGTCGGAGAACGGACAGCGCCTGCCGGAGGCATAGGAACGTTCCAGCGGCCGTCCTGCGAGGGCATCGTGCACCGCCAATTCCAGCGTGTCTTCGGCGCTGCCGGAGAGAATCGCATCGAAATGGCCGGAGCACTGATCCGGAAGGTTGTCGACATGCGTGCCGCCGGCGATGTGGCGGCTGCCGGGGTAAGTTTTGCGCAGGCGGGCCACCAGATCGTAAGCCTCGAAGGCGTCGGCCGATTTCATGATCCAGTAGACGTAGACGTCGCGCTCGGGCACTGCGGCTGCGGCCGGTCCGGCGGGATCGCCGCGCAGGTCGATCACGTCCACCTCCGAGTCCGGGAAGCGTTCCGCAAGCAGGGTCGCGTAGTAAAGCTCCCACAGCGGCTGGAGCTTCAGCGGATCGATCCAATAGTGCCAGCTCAGAACCACGAGGCCGATGGACTTCATCTGCGGAACCTCCTAATGCGCCGCGACGGCGGCGGTCGATTCATGGTGTGCGCGGTACCAGGCGAGCGTTCGGCGCAGTCCCTCCCGCAGCCCGATCTGCGGCGCGAATCCCAGGTCCGCGGCTGCCAGAGAGGTGTCGAAACGCCGATGGCTGATGCTGGTCGGCCGTTCGAGAAGGTGAGTTACCTCGGCGTCGGCGAAATTGTCCAGCTCCAGCAGCAGATGCAGGCAGTCGTTCACCGAGCGGCTTTCGCCGGCGCCGACGTTCCAGGCGCCGAAATCTCCCGGATGCGCCATGGCGAGAATCGCCGCACGCGCGACGTCGTCGGCGTGGATCAGATCGCGGGTCTGCTCGCCCGTACCCCAAACTTCGATCGGTCGTTCCCGCGCCACCACCCGCCGGATCAGCGACGGCAGGAAGTGCGCGGATGCTTCCTCGAAATGGTCGTGCTCGCCGTAGATCATCGTCGGACGGATCGTCGCGACACGCATCTTTCGCGGCAGGGCTTCCGCATACCAGCGGCATTGGCGTTCGAGAAACCGGGTCACCCAACCGATGCCGTACCACCCGGGAGGCGGATCGCCTTCGTCCATCCGCGCTTCGGACAGCGTCTCCTCCAACGGCGGATAGCCGGTGGTGCTCGACACCCACAGGCATTTCTCCACTCCGGCGCGCCAGGCCGCTTCCAGGGCATTGGTGACCACGCGCAGGTTGGCCAGAACCGGGCCGACCGGGTCGCGTGCCAGCACCGGCGCGGTGGCGAGCACTCCGGCGGCGATGAAGGCGCCGTCGCAGTCGGCTACCGCAGCCGCCGCCTGTGCCGGGTCGGCGAGGTCGCAAGGCATCCATTCCGCCCCCGCCGCCGCTGCACCCGGCGCGGGACGTCGCGACGCGGCACGCAGCCGGACCCCGGGGATGCCGCCCAGCCGGGCGAGGAGGTGGGTGCCGAGCAGGCCTGAAGCGCCGAGCACCACATACCGTCCGGGGGGGAGGGAAAGCGTCATGCGGAAAGCCCTCATCGATTAGGAGAGTTTGAAGATCCGGTGCTCGATGTTGTGACGATAGTACTTCTGTCGGATCGCGCGGAACAACCGATTGGGAGGCAGGTGGCGGATCGCTCCCATCACCGGGGCCGCCAGGGGTTTCGGCAGGGCTGCGGCGATCGCTCCCAGAAGGTAGATGTTGTAGCGGATGTCCTTGTCCTTCTCGCTGAAGCAGGTGAGCGAGGAACGTTCCATGCATCCGTTCATGTCGCTGGTGTGATGATCGCGATCGATCAATCCGCGACTGTCCGCGTAGTCGTAGAGCGACGTGCCGCGCATCGGAACCGTCGTCGAATAGGAGACGTAGGTCACTCGCCCACGCCGACCGATGTCGATGGACGCGAGGTCGTCCTCGAGAGACGAATCGGGGGCCGCCAGCATGAAGTTGACCCAGGTGTTGATGCCCGCGTCGTGGATCATCCGAAGCCGTTCGACGATGTCGACGTTGCGCATGCGGCGTTTCAACACATCGTCGCGCACGTGTTTGGAGGCGCTGTCCACCGAAAGATGGACCGACCAGCATCCGGCCTGTTTCAACAGCCGCAACAGCTCTTCGTCGACGGTGTCGAACCGCAGGTAGCAGTTGAACGGCAGTCCGATCCGGCGCGGATACGCTTCGGCGAATTCCGCGAGCCAGTCGTCGGCATGCATCGCAAACAGGTCGTCGCCGAACTTGACGAACTCGGTGCGGTAGCGTGCTTTGACGTATTCGATCTCCGAAAGAATCCGATCGACCCCGAAGCGGCGCAGAATTTTGCCTTTGCCGCGATACATCGCGTTGTAGATGTCGTTGCAGCAGTAGGCGCAGCCGAACGGGCATCCCCGGGTCGCGTAGAACGTCTTCTTTTCGGTGTTGGCGAGGTAGGTGTTGGCCAGGGTCAGATCGCGGTCCGGAAAGGGGATCTCGTCCAGGTCGGCGATCAGCGCGCGCACGGGGTTCCGTCCCGCGCGGGTGATCAGGTTGGGCACGTCGTCGTAGGACTGGCCCGCCGCGACCCGGTCGAGGAAGTCGCGAAACGCGTATTCGCCCTCGCCGATGCAATAGGCGTCCACGCCCGCTTCGGCGAAGGTGTCGGGATTGAAGGTGACGTGCGGGCCGCCCATGATCGAGACGAAGTTCCGCTGTGCCCGCGCCCGCTTGTGGGCCGCGACCATCTCGTCGAATCCCTGGATGTTGGTGGCGTAGGCGACGACGTCGGCTTGGGTTTCCATGACCCGTGAAGAGAGATCGTCGTGCGCCAGGATGCAGAGGAAGGTGCTGTGCCCGCGCTGCTTCGCCACAGCGGACAGGTAGGCCAGGGCGATGTGGTCGGCGTAGTCGATTTGCGAAATGCAGAACAGGATGTTCATCGCGGGCGCTCCGGTGGTTTCAGCCCTGGACGAGTTGCAACGTCAGCGCGGCGGCATTGCGCCATTCCAGCAAGCGCCCCACGCCTACGCCGGTTTCTTCCGCGATCGCGCCCCACGCCCGGCCGGACAAGAGCGCCTTGCAGATCCGCTGTTGTTCGACCTGCGAGACGCCGGTGGCGAGATCCGAGGCGGCAAGTGCGGCATCCACGTCGAAGCCGTCGATCTCGAAGCCGTGGAAGGCCGCCGGATCGCGCGAGGCCCATTCGGAGAGTTGACGACAAGCGCGGGCCTCGGCTTCGAGATAGGAGCGGTTCGGCGGTGCGGTCTCCGAGCTCAGGCGCAATTCGGTGATGACGTTGCGCAAGGAATTCTCATGGGCGGGAAGGGGTACGGAGCGTTCGGCCTCCAGCCGCGCGCGGAGATCGGCGGACCGGACCGCGTCGCCGGCCGCCTCGGTCAGCTTCAAGGCGTCGCGCAGGCGCTCCAGGCGGCACAAACGGTAATAGCGCGACCAGAACGGCAGGTTCCACATGCGTCGGGTTTTCCCCTTGCCCCCGTCGGCGACCTGGACGATGTCGAGGCGTCGTTTCATTCCGGCGAGCTGGGACACCTCGTCCAGCCAGTTGTCGCCGAACCAATAGGGGAAGTGGGCGGGAATGAAGTAGCCGATCGTGTCGATCCATTCCTTCGACGCGGCCATGATCGTGATTTGTTCCGGCTGCGCGGTGGGATCTTGAATGTAATGCAGCGCCAGGCGGCCCGGGCATTCGCGGTAGGCGTGGCGCAGGATGTCGTCCCACCCCGGAGAGGCGAGGCGGAAATCGTCGGGATAGCCGAGGACCAGGCCGGAAGTTTCGAGCGCGGCGGCGCAGACGATGTTTTGCGCCTGCCCCAGGGCGGCCTGACGCGGGGCGATCAGCCAGTTGACGAAGGGCGCCATCGGGGTTTCGTTCACCGTTGCGATCAAATCCCTGCCGGTGACGTCGTCCTCGTCGAGGAACACCCAGAGGTCGGTCTCCTCCGGCCGCGCGATCAGGCCGCATGCGGAAACCGCCATTTCCAGGAATTGCTGCGGCCGGCCTCGTGTCGTTACCACCAGCGAGACGCGCTCGGGATGGAAGGCGGGGTGCGAGGCGCGGATGATTTCTGCCATGTTCATTCCACCACGAAATACGAGACGCGCGAAGCATGGGGGAAGCGCTTCAGGCGCACGTTGCGCAAGCCGAAGGCTTTCATCAGAGCCAGGGTTTCGCCGGGGGAGTCGGGATCGTTGAGTTCGTCGAAGCCGAGCACGCTGCCTTTCACCAGACGATCCTTGATCAGATCGAGGCAGGCGAGGGTGGGTTCGTAGAGATCGAAGTCGAAGTAGGCGAGGGCGATCACGGTATGCGGCGCGCGCTCCAGATAACGCGGCAGTTCCGTGCAGGCGTCGCCGGCGACCAGTTCGAACTTCCGGATGTGGGGCAAGGGGTTCAGGCGCTCGTGCAGGTCGAGGACGGTCTCCAGTTCCTGCCGGTAGCCGGGGGTGGTGGCGAGGTTGCCTTCGCGCATGAGCGACGCGCCGCCGTCCTGGTCGGCGATGCCGGGAAAACCGACGAAGGTATCGAAGCCGACGATCTGGCGATGCCGGTTGAAAGGCTCGTAGATGCCGCGCAGCGCCGAGAACAGGCCGAGGTTCTGCCCCCAGCGGCAGCCGAACTCCATGACGCATCCCTGGACGTCGACGATCTGGCGATAGAGATGGTCCATGAACAGGATGCGGGCGAGGTTCTTCGATTCCAGGAACAGTCCGAGATTGGACAGGACCTGGTCCTCGGGAATGGTGGTGCGGCGCAGGCAGGCGGCCATTTCGTCGCGCGAGCGATTTTCGTCGCCGGATGCGTAGGTGGTGATGCCGGTGTCGTTCATCGCGGTGTCCTCGTAAATGTCGCTCATTCGCGGATCAGAGCCGGAACCGGCTTGCCGCCCTCGAAGGCGATGACCCACGCCCAATAGCGGATGCGGCCTTCGACGAGTTCGTAATATCCGTCGGCGAGTGGGCGCAGGCGGATCGGCTTCAGAAAATCGCCCGACGAAATCTGCGACGCCAGCTCGGCGGGCGAAGGCGTGAGGCCGTAGATATTCCGTTTCGCTTCGTCGAGGGTGGCGTAGATCTTCCGGTTTCCCACGTTCTCGGGAACCACGCGGATGTGGTCGACCGGCACCTCGACGGGGGCGCCGCCGCACGCGCGTTCGATCGCGGCCAGATCCTCGGCGTCCAGCTCCAGGTCCCCGGCGAGGGCATTCTGACGAATATGCTCCGCCGTCATCGACCGGGGGATCGGAATCACGCATGCCCGGCGCGCCAGCCAGGCCAGCGCGATCGCGCCGGCGGAGCAGCCGTGCTTGCGGCCGATCTCCGTCAGCACGGCTCGGCCCCGGGCGGTGCCGCAGAGGAAGCCCTGGTCGAGCGGGCTGTACGCGAGGAAGGCCATGCGGTTCGCCTCGCAGAACGGCAGCATGTCGCGCTCCACGTGGCGGTCGAAGAGATTGTATTCCGCCTGCAGAGCGGCCAGAGGTACGCGCCCGAGCACGCTCTTGGCTTCGCGCAGCTCGTTCATCGAGAAGTTGCAGACGCCGATCGCGCCGATTTTGCCCTCGACGGCCAGATCCTCGAGCACCCCGAGAGACTCGGCCAGCGGCACCGCGGGATTGGACCAATGGATCTGATAGAGGTCGACGCGATCGCGGCGCAGGCGGCGCAGGCTTGCGTCCAGCGCGGGGCGGATGTCGGCCGGGTGCAGGTGTTCGGGGCTGATCTTGGTGGCGATGCGAACCGACGCATGGCCCTCGGCGGCGCGGGCGATCAAACGTTCTGCGCGGCCGTCGCCGTAGACCTCGGCGGTGTCTACGAGGTGCAGTCCGGCGGAAAACGCTTCCCGCAGCGCGGCGACGGCGGCGTCCTCGTCGTCGGCGAGAACGCCGGTCCCAAGCCCGATGGCAGGAACGTGGAAGTCGGCTAAGGGTTTGCTACGCATGGTGCTCTCATTCGGCTAGGCGGTGCAGCGCCGCGGCGAGTCCGGTTTCGTCCAGACCGAATTCGCGGTGCGCCCAGGCGCGCGTCGCTGCGCCGGTGAGAAACCGGTCGGGCAGCGCGAGGGTATCGACGGTGAAGCCGGCGCGGCGGCGCATCGCGATTTCGCACAGCGCGGCGCCGAGACCGCCGACCGGGTTGTGCTCTTCCGCCGCGATCACCGCGCGAACGCCCGAAAGCGCGGCGAGCAGGGCCTCTTCGTCGATCGGTTTGATGCGGTAGAGGTCGATCAGCCGGGTTTCCACACCTGCCGCCGCGATCGCCGCGCGGGCGCTGTGGAGCAGGATGCCGTGAGTGACCATGGCGATCTCTCCCGCCGCGTGCACCACCCGCAGGCCGGTGGCGTCGGCGGGTGGCGGCAGGTCGCAGGGCACCGCTTCGCGGTCGAGGCGGATATAGGCGGGGCCGCCCGCAGCGTGGGCGAGGCGCACGCAGGCATGGGCCGAAGGCGGGTCCGCCGGGGTGTAGACCGCCATCCCCGGCAGGGCGCGCATCAGCGCCACATCCTCGGTCGCGTGGTGGGTCGGGCCGTCCGCTCCGTAAGCGAGGCCGGGGCCGAAGCCGATCAGCACCACGTCGGCGTGCGGCACGCAGAGGTCGAGCTTGATCTGCTCCAGGCAACGCGTGGCGACGTGCGCGGCAATGCCGAAGGCGAAGACCCGGATGCCCGAGAGCGCGAGCCCGGAAGCCACCGAAATCAGGTTCTGCTCGGCGATGCCGACGTTGATGGCGCGGTCCGGGAATTCCGCGCGGATCGCGTCGAAGCCCATGGCGCCCATGTCGTTGGTCAGTACCGCGCTCCGTGGATCGGCGCGGACGATGTCGTGGATCGCGTCGAACAGCGAATCCCGGAAGTCCATTTTCACACCCCGCCCAGTTGCCGCCACGCCGAGGCGATCTCGTCGCCTTTCGGCAGGCGATGATGCCACAGCTCGGAGTTTTCCATGAAGTCGACCCCTTTGCCCTTGGTGGTGCGGGCGATCACCGCCAGCGGCCGCGAGCGCTGCGGGCGGTGCGACAGCAGTCCGACGAGCGCGTCGAGATCGTGCCCGTCCACGGTTTCGACGTCCCAGCCGAAGGCGGTCAGCCGCGCGTCGAGCGGTTCGAGGCCGACGACGTTTTCGGTGAAGTCGGTGGCCGAGAGGCGGTTGCGGTCGACGATCGCGGTGAGGTTGCCGAGGCGGTGCTGACCGGCGAACATCGCCGCTTCCCAGATCGCCCCTTCCTGACATTCGCCGTCGCCCAGGACGACGACGGTTCGCCAATCCGCGCCGGTCATCCGGGCGGCGAGCGCCATTCCCGCCCCGGCGCCGAGGCCGTGGCCGAGGGAACCGGAGATGCACTCCACTCCGGGAATTTCGAGATCCGGGTGGCCGGGCAGCAGCGCGCCGTCGGTGGCGAACCGGTCGAGTTGCTCGGCGGGAAAGAAGCCGAGATCGGCGAGAATCGCGTACAGGGTCAGGCAGCCGTGCCCCTTGCTGAGAATGAAACGATCGCGTTGGGGCCAATGCGGCTCGGCCGGCCGCAGGCGCAGGCCGCCGCCGTAGAACAGGGCGACGCCGATCTCGGTCCAGGAGAACGCGGGCGGCACGTGCCCTTTCTTGGCCGCGAGGGCGCAGCGCAAGGCGGTGCGGCGAATTGCGGTCGCCTTTTCGGAAAGGGAGGCGAGATCAACGGACATCGCGGAAATCTCCAGGGGTCAGGCCGGGCAGCGAATGGCCGCGCCAGGCCGCCAGGGTGATCAGGCCGAGGGCGGCGATGTGTTCGCATTCGCCCGACAGCACCTTGTCCCGCAACTCGTCGGCGTCGACGGGCTCCAGCGCGATGCCGGTTTCCGGGCGTGCGCCGGGTTCCGGGCGGACGCCGAGAGCCAGGAACAGATGCACCTTCGAGCGCTCGCGATTGAGCGCGAGACCGCCCGCACCGAGGGCGATCATGTCCGACGCGGTGCACCCCGTCTCTTCCAGAAGCTCGCGGCGCGCCGCCTGCTCGGGCGTTTCTCCGGCGTCGATCTGCCCTGCCGGAGCCTCCAGCGACAGGCGTCCCCGCGCCGCGCGATACTGCCGGATCAACAGGTATCGGCCGTCTTCGGTGATCGGCAGGACCACCACGCCGTCGGGAGAGGACAGCACGTAGTAGGGCTCGTCGTCGTCCCGGGACGGCAAAGCCTCGACCGAGAACCATGGCGTCTCCAGGACCGCTCGCATCTCAGAGGTCTCCGTTCTTCAGCAGAACGACGCCCTTGCTCTCGAAGCGGAAGGGGACGTGCAGCAGCGGCGACATCGCCTTGAGCAGGCTCTTCTGACGGTCCTTGGGCACGTAGAAGAGCATGAAACCGGTACCGCCGCCGCCGAGCAGCTTGCCGCCGAGGGCGCCGTGTTTCCGGGCGGCGGTGTAGACGTCGTCGATGACGCTGGTGGAGATGCCGCTGCTGAGGCTGCGCTTCAGTCGCCAGGTGTGGTCCAGCATCCGGCCGAAGTCCTCGATGTCGCCTTCGCCCTGCACCAGCGCGACGGCGTCGTCGACCATCGCGTGCATTTCGCGCAGGACCTCGGCGCGGCGGTCGAGGTTGGCGATCAGTTCGCCGGTGACCGAGGCGGAGAGGCGGCTGGACCCGGTGTAGAAGAGCAGGAGGTTGGACTGGAGCGCTTCGATCCGCGACGCCGACGCGCGCACCGGCGTGACCGTGATCTCGCCCGAAGGCGCGAAGTCGATGCGGTTGAATCCACCCACGGCGGACGCGACCTGATCCTGCGAGCCGACCGGATCGTGCAGGCGTTGCTGTTCCAGATCCAGCGCCATCTCGAAAAGCCGGGTACGGCTCAGGGGCGGTGCGTCCCGAAGGGCGTTGAGCGCGGCGATCAACCCCACCGCGAAAGCCGAACTGGTGCCGATGCCGGTGCGCGCGGGTAGGTCTCCCTGATGGTGGACCTCGACGCCCCGGGCGTCGTCGTAGCCGAACATCCGCAATCCTTCGCGGACCGCGGGATGAAGGATTTCGCCGATCGAAGAGACCGCCTCGATGTGGCTCCAGACGATCCGGTGGCAGGTGGGGAAGAACGGCGGCAGATAGCGGGCGGTGATGTAGCAGTATTTGTCGATGGTGGTGGACAGCACCGCGCCGCCTTCGCGCCGGTACCACGCGGGATAGTCGGTGCCGCCGCCGAAGAAGGAGACGCGGAACGGCGTGCGTGAGATGACGAGACTCATGGCCGCCCGCCCCGCACCCGTTCGCGATGCCAATCGAGAAGGTCGGAGAAGGTCTGCTGCGGCGGGATCGTCGGGCGCCAACCGGTGGCCTCGCGGAATTTGGAGGTGTCGGGAATCTGGAGCGTCACGTCCGACGGGCGCAGGCGCTTCGGATCGACGGCGTGGTCGATCGGCACGCGGGCGAGCCGCTTGTAATGGTCGAGGATGTCGCCCACCGTCATCGAAACTTCGCCGCCGATGTTGTAGACCTCGCCGGGTTCGCAGTTTTCCAGGAGCAGCCAGTAGGCGCGGACCGCGTCGCGCACGTCCGCGATGGTGCGGACGCTGTCGAGGTTGCCGACCAGGACCGGGTTCGGCCGCACCCCGGCCTCGATTTCCGCGACCTGCTTGGCGAAGGTGCTTTCGGCGAAGACGTCGCCGCGTCGCGGGCCGGTGTGGGTGAACATCCGGGTGCGGATGGTGCGGATGCCGTAAGACAGGAAATACTGCAGCGCCACCATGTCTTCCCCGACCTTGGAGACGGCGTAGGGGCTCGCCGGGCGGAAGGGATTGGTTTCGCGGATCGGCAGCTCGTCGGCGCGCACCTGGCCGTAGACCTCGGACGAAGAGCAGATATGCACGAGCGGGTCGAGGCCCGTGAGGCGGATCGCATCGAGGAGGTTGGTCGTGCCGACGACGTTGGTGTGCAGCGTGTCCGCTGCGGCGTCGAAGCTGACGGTGACGTAGGACTGCGCGGCGAGATGGAAGATCCGGTCCGGCCGAACCTTCGAGAGCACCGCGACCAACGAGTTGAGATCGCGCAGCTCGCCGTTGTGGAGGGTGACGCGGTCGAGGATGGCCGCGAGGTTTTCGCGGGGGCTGCGCCAACGCACCAAGCTATGGACTTCGACGCCGGGGTGTTCGGCGAGAATGTACTCGGCCAGATGGCTTCCGACCATTCCGGTTATGCCTGTGATCAGAACGCGCATCGCGGCCTCGCTTCAGAAAGGACCTTTGAATTTCTTGTAGACGTCGGCCATCGAGGTCTCGTCCGGCAGGGGAATGCCATGATCGGTCCTGCCGGTGACGAGACGGGCGATCGCGTCGCCGAAATCGTGGAGGTTGGGGTAGAAGATATCTTCCAGCGCCTTTGCGGTGGGGCAGGGCGAGGGCGCCATGCCCAGGCAGACTACCGGCGCGGAGAGGGCCGCGTGGGCGCGCTCGCACACGATGCGGCAGACTTCCGACGCGACCCCGTAGGGAAGCCAGCTGGTGTCGGCGATCAACAGGCGGCCGGTACGGCGCACGCTCTCCAGGACCATGTCCCAGTCGGGCGACGTGAGGACGTTGAGGTCGATGACGTCGCAATCGATGCCGAAGTTCGCGAGGTGGGCGGCGACGCGCTTCGCCTCCAGCACCATGATCGAGGTGGCGACGACGGTCACGTCCTTTCCGGCGCGGATGCGGCGGGAGGACAGCGGGTCGGCCGCGGGGGCCTCCGGGAGAAACGCGACGTCGTAGAGCAGTCGGTGCTCGAACGAGATCACCGGGCAGCCGAGCTTGGCCGCGGCGGGGTAGGCGTCGAGGATCGCCTGCGGGCTCGACGGCATCAGCACGACCAGGCCCGGGATGTGCGCGAACAGCGATTGCAGGCTCTGCGAATGCTGCGCGCCCTGGCCCCAGCTTCGTCCCACCACGGTGCGGATCAACATCGGCACGCGGAAGCGGCCGCCGAACATGTAGCGGTACTTGGCGGCGAGATTGACGATCTGGTTGGTCGCCAGCAGCATGAAGTCGGCGCGGATGTGTGTGAGGATCGGATACATGCCGTTCAGCGCCGCGCCGATGGCGATGCCGCAAACCGCCTCCTCGGCGAGCGGCGTATCCATCACCCGCTCGGCGCCGAACGTCTCGGGCAGGCCGACGGTGGTGCCGAAGATGCCCTTGAAGTCGTCGGCGCCCTGGCCGAGGACGATCGCATCCGGGTTGTCGCGCATCAGCGTGCGCATGCTTTCGAGCAGCGCGTCGCGGTAGGTGAGGGATTGCGGGGCGGTCATCACAGCACGTCCGTCAGCAGGTCGTCGCGCTCGGGCAGGGGGGCGGCGAGGGCATCGGCGAGCGCCGCGTCAATTTCGGCGGCAATGCCGGGGGCGAACCCGGCGGCGAGGGCGGCGTCGGCGATCAGCGGGTCGCGCGCCTGCCACCATGCCGCTTCGTCACGGCCGCGATATCCCGCGCCGAAGTCTTCGCCGGGCCCGACGTGCTCCTTGTAGCGGTAGGTGAGAATCTCGACGAACGCCGGGCGGCCGGTCTCCCGGATCCGCGCGATCGTTTCCGCCAGTGTGGCGCGGGTGGCGACAAAATCCCAGCTTTCGGCGATCCGCACGGTGTCGATGCCGTATCCGGCGGCCCAGCCGCAAAGGTCGTAGCTCTGACGTGCGGCGCGGCGCGAATGCACCGCAAGATCGTTGTTCTCGCAGAAGAACAGAACCGGTAACGCATGCAGCGCGGCGAAATTGAGGCTCTCGTGGGCGACCCCTTCTTCGGTCGCACCGTCCCCGAATGCCGCGACGCACACCTGCCCGGTGCCGCGCCGCTTCGCGGCCAGCGCCGCGCCGACGGCATGCGGCAGGTTGCTCGCCACCACCGCCGACGACCCCATGAAGCCGACCTCGGGCGCGGCGAGGTGCATCGAGCCGGCCTTCCCCTTGCTTGGGCCGCCGAGGCGGCCGCACAATTCGCGGAACATCGCCGCGAGGTCGCCGCCCTTGGCGAGGTAGAGGGCATGGCTGCGGTAGGTGCCGAATACCGGATCGGAAGCTTGCAACGCATCGCACAGACACACCGACGGACCTTCCTGCCCGATCGACAAGTGCACCGGGCTTTGGATCAGATCCGATGGATAGAGGTCGATGATCCGCTCCTCTACCAGTCGAATCCGCATCGCCGCGCGAAAAAGACGATGGTAGGCGTCCGTTGTCATGCGTGGGCACACCTTTCTGGCCGGGACCGGTGAGGGCTTCCGCCTCACGTCGTTTCCGGGATACACCTCTATCCGTAAACATTAGCTTAAGTCAGGCGGAACGAGCGGTTGGCATGCGTCGCGGGGGCGGGGTCCCGGTCCCGTCGGTCGGCCTGCCGACGCAGGGGATGTCGCCCGTGAACCGGTTTCGGAGCGGGGCTTCCCCGTCAGGCGACGGGGGCCGTGGAACGGTTGAGCGCGCGCACCAGCCCGCGGTTGGCCGCCTCGTGGTCCGCCCAGGCGAGCAGGGCGGAGCGGAACACGTCGGCCGCGGGCTCGAAGGCGCCGACGGCGAGGGCGATCTCGCCGATCAGCGTCAGCGCTTCCGGGTCTCCCGGTACGCGGTCGAGATGGATGTCGAGCAGCAGCCTGGCTTTTTCGATGTCGCCGCGGGCGAAGGAGTCGGCCGCCAGGACGAGCCGTCGTAAGCCCTGATCGCCCCGGGCCGCGGCCCAGTAGGCCGCCGCGCCGCCGCCGATCAGGCCGGGGTGCTGGCGCGCGAAGAGCTTGCGGAACGCGGACAGGATCCGGTCGTCCGTCGTCACCTCGGCGGGGAAGCGGTGGGTTCCGAGTGCCGCGGCGAGGTTCACCGCCATGGCCGGAGCGGTGGCGCAGTGCTCGCCGGTCCCGTCGAGGCCGATGTTCTCGACCAGAGAGCGGCACGGCAGAACCGTCAGACGGCTCTGGCGGAAGAACGCGTAGGTGGACTGCACGTCCCAGGTGTTGAGGCCGCGCTCGGCGGTGAAGTAGAGCATCTGGGTCACGTCGTCGCCGCAGGTGTTGAACGCGAGTTGGGCGGGGAGATCGTTCTTGAACGCGGGGTAGTCGGCCAGCGTGTAGTCGACGGTTTGCCAGCGGTCGCGCCAGGTCGCCCAGCCCCAGGCGGTGTTGCGGGGGCTGAAGAATACGTCGTCGCGGTAGTCCGAGGGAATCGCCGCGCTCACCGCTCCGGGGACGTAACCGCCGATGGTGGCGATGCGTGGGTCGTCCCGATAGGCGTCGAGGCCGGACAGGGCGTAGTCGAGGAAACCGGGCGCGGTGACGATGTCGTCCTCGATCACGATCACTTGATCGGCGGTCTCGAGAAGGTGCCCGATTCCGCCCAGGATCGAGCGGGTGAGGCCGAGGTTCTCGTCGCGCTCGACGAACGCGATAGCGCCGAAGGCGTCGCTCGCGTCGAGCAATGCATGGACGGCGGCACGCGTCTCGGCGACCTTCGGGCGCGCCCGAGAATCGCGCGGACCGTCGCAGAATACCGTGAGAGCGATCTCGTCGGCGCGACGGTTCGCCATCAGCGCCTCGACGGTGCGGCAGGTATGCTCGGGGCGAGCGTAGCAGAATAAGGCGAGCGGCGTCATCGCGGACTCCTTCCGGTCGGTTGACCCTAGCAACGGTGGATTAACGATCGGTAACCTTGACCATGCCGGTGCGGCTTGGCAGCATTGGGCGACCGCAAAGGGGGACGTAGATGGCGCAGCCGGATATCACCTACAGTTACGCACGGTTTGCAATCGCGCTTCCGGCCGATCATCTGCTGCCCGCCTATCAGGCGCAGTATCGCCTTTACGACCGGTTTTTGCCGCATCTCGCGTCGATGCTCGCTCCGGGCGATCTGGTGGTGGACGTCGGCGCCAACTGCGGCGACAGCCTGGCGGCGATGGCCGACGCCAATCCGTCGCTCGCGTTCGTATGCGCCGAGCCCGACGAAACCTTCTTCGGCTATCTCGAACGCAATGCGGAGACCGTTCGGCAGGCCTCGCCCGATGTCCGCATCGAGCTGCACCGGACGCTGGTCGGCAAGGCGGTGAAGGCGAGCGGGCTCGCGGGAGTGGGAGGCACCCGGCACGCGGTGATCGGGGGCGAATGCACGATCCCCACGCGCCCGCTCGACGAGATCGTCCGTGGCCGCAGCGTGCGGCTGCTCAAATCGGACGTCGACGGCTTCGATTACGACGTTCTCGTTTCGGCGGAAGAAGTGATCGCCACCTGTGCGCCTTTGCTCTATTTCGAGTGCCAGCTCGACCACCTGTTCCAGAAATCCGGTTATCTGCGGGCCTTCGAGGCGCTGCTTGGTCACGGCTATCGCTTCGGGTTCTTCGACAATTTCGGCGAGTTCGTCTGCGCCACGGGCGACGTTCACCAGATCGGCCAGTTGCTCGAATACCTGTGGCGGCAGAACACCGGCCACGCGACCCGGACCTTCTATTACTACGACGTCCTCGCCGTCGCGCCGACGGATGCGGCCCTGATCGACGATGCGGTCGGCCTTTATCGTCTGGGCACCTGACGGGTGCCCGGCGTTAACCCCGCGTTAGAACAGGTGTCCGTAAGATCGGGCGGCGCGGTTTCCGCGTTCCTTTCCTTTTGCGGTCGGCAAAGATCATGAATACTTCCGGTGAACTGCTCCAGTATCTCGCCGCGCGGGCGTACCGGGATGCGATCGAGAACGACGATATCAAGATCAACCAGGGACGCATCCTCGCCGAGATGAATCGCGGCAAGACGTCGCGCAACCTCGCCGACTACGAGTTCAAGGTGTTCTCGCAGTGGGGGGAGGACGGCATCCTCCAACGGCTGGTCGAACGGATCCCGCTTGCCGAACGCACCTTCATCGAGTTCGGCGTAGAGGACTTCGGCGAATCCAACTGCCGCTTCCTGATGATGAAGGACAACTGGCGCGGCTTCGTCATCGATGGTTCGGAGCGGAACGTTGCGGCGATCCGCTCCGCATACTATTACTGGCGTTACGATCTCACCGCGGTTTCCGCTTTCATCACCCGCGAAAACATCGACGATCTGCTGGCGCAGAGCGGTTTCGGGGAAGATCTCGGAATCCTCTCGATCGATATCGACGGCAACGACTATCACGTCTGGGAGGCGATCTCCGGGTTCCGTCCTCGGATCGTGATCTGCGAATACAATGCGGTGTTCGGCGCCGAACGTAAGATCAGCGTGCCCTATCACCCGCGCTTCCAGCGCACCGTCAAGCATCACTCCAATCTCTATTTCGGCGCGTCCCTCGCCGCGCTCGCCTATCTGGGGCGGCGCAAGGGCTATACCCTCGTCGGCACCGGAAGCGCGGGCGCCAACGCCTTCTTCGTTCGCGACGATCTGATGACCGGCGACTTCGCCGCGCTTACGCCCGAGGCGGCGTATCACCCCTCGCGATTTCGCGAGAGCCGCGATGCCGAGGGGCAACTTACGTTCGTCGGCGGAGAGGATCGCCTCGCGCTGATCGCCGGAATGCCGGTGATCGACGTCGAAACCGGCGAAATGGGGGAACTCTGAGCATGGCCGTGCCGGAGTTCGCGATCGAGGGCACCTTCTTTCAGACGGATCGTGTTTCGGGAATTGCGCGAGTGTGGACGAACGTGCTCGCGGAGTGGCGGCGCGACGGCTTTCTCGACCGGATCGTGTTGTTCGACCGCGGCGACACGATGTCCCAGATTTTCGACGCGCGGCGTGAACTCCTTCCCGCGCGCGACTGCACGTCGATCGACGGTGAGCCGGAGCTCCTTCAGATGTGGTGCGACCGCGTCGGCGTGCGGGCATTCTGTTCCACCTATTACGCCTATCCCGCGCGCACGCCGTCGGTGGCGCTGATTCACGACATGATCCCGGAGGTCCTCGGCTTCGACCTCGCCGAGCCGATGTGGCGGGAGAAGCACGCGCTGATCGCGCGCGCGCGCGGGTTCGTCTGCGTCTCGCACAACACCCGGCGCGATCTGGAACGTCTCGCGCCCGAGGCGGCGGCGCGGCCGATCGCGGTGGCCCATCCGGGCATCGATCCGGCGTTCACCTCGGGCGAGCCGGTCGATCCGCCGTCGCGTCTCGAAGATCTCGGCGTGGCCCGCGATTACGTCGTCTTCATCGGGCGTCCGAGCGGCTACAAGGGGTTCGAGACGCTGTTCTACGCGGTGGCGTCTCTGCCTGCCGAAGCGCGGCCGCAGATCGTCGTGGTCGGGCCCGAGGACGCGCCCGCGATCTATGTCGAATACCTCGGCCCCGGGGGGATCGTCCGCATCCACGCCACCGACGACGGGATCCGTCTGCTGCTCGCCCATGCGCGGGCGTATGTCGCGCCGAGCCGTTACGAGGGATTCGGGCTGACGGTGCTCGAGGCGATGGCGAGCGGGTGCCCGGTGGTGTGCTCCGACGGCGGCTCGCTTCCCGAAGTGGCCGGAGACGCCGCGTTGGTGCTGCCGGTGGGGGACGCAGCCGCGTTCGCCGCCGCCATCGACGGCGTGCGCGATCTCAGGGTGCGGAATGCGCTGATCGTTCGCGGCCTGCGGCGGGCGGGGACGTTTTCCTGGCGCCCCCTCGCCGATGCGCTGCGCGAAGCGCTCGAAGCCGCCGCAGCCTGAAGTTTCAGCCTTCGATACCCAGCAGGTGGTCGACCACGGCGTCGGCCTTTTCGGTGCCCTGGCCATCCGGATCCATGTTGGCCTTGAGCCAGGCCTTCGCCGCGTTCGCGTCGATCGGATAGGTCTTCACCAGCGCGGCGACGATCGACTGCAGGCCGAGCACGTTGGCGGCGACGTCGTCGAGCGCGGCGAGGAAGGTTTCGTTATCGTCGAGATGCTGCTGGTGCATCTTGGTGATGTCGTTCGACACCGAGTGCAGCAGTTCCTCGACCTTATCCATCATCGCGTCGCTCATTCTCGAAATCCCCTGGCAAAAAGCACGTTGCCCGGCCACCATAGAGCACTTTGGGAATCAGGGGAACCATCTGCTTGGGGGCGGGGATGCGGCGCAGGTTCGGGATCGGCTGGCAGGTCGGCGGCACCACCGGCTGGGGGGTCTACGGCCTCTCGCTGATGCTGCGCGGCGCGGAGCGCGGCATGATCCCGGTGCCGGTCTACGTGTCGCGGAGTTTCGCTCCCGACCCGATCGAGGCGCGTCTCCTCGCGCCGCTTGCGAAGCATTGGGATATCGAACAGCGCTTCTTCGATCTTGCCGAAGGCTCGGTGGCGGTCGACTATCCGTTCCTCGTCGGCCTCGGTAACGATCTCCGGCCCTACGACGCGGTGGCGCGAATCGCGGGCGCGCCGAATGTCGGCGTGGCGTTCTTCGAGTACCGAGACATCGCCGCCGCCGACGTGGCGTTCGCGCGGGAACGCTTCGCGGCGATCGTCGCCGGATCGAGCTGGAACGCCGAGGTGCTCGCCGATCTCGGGTTTGCCAACGTCGTCGCATGCCCGCAGGGCGTCGATCTCACCCGCTTCCATCCGGGTCCGCGCACTGGCGGGCTGGGCGACCGCTTCGTCGTCTTCTCCGGCGGCAAGCTCGAATTCCGCAAGGGCCAGGACATCGTCGTCGAGGCGTTCCGCCGCTTCCACGCCCGCCACCCCGAGGCGCTCCTGGTCACCGCGTGGCACAACCACTGGGATGTCTCGGTGGCGAGCCTCGAATGCTCGCCGCACCGCCTCGGCGCGCCGAAGCGCGGCGCGGACGGTGCATGGGATATTTCGGGCTGGCTCTCCGGGCTCGGTCTGCCGCGCGATGCGGTGCTCGACCTCGGCGAGGTGCCGCATGCGGCAATGCCGCGGCTGTTGCGCGCCTGCGATGTCGGCGTCTTTCCCAACCGCTGCGAGGGCGGGACCAATCTCGTGGCGATGGAATGCATGGCCTGCGGCGTGCCGGCGATCCTTTCCGACAATACCGGCCACCGCGATCTTCTCGCCCGGCCGGGCGCGGCGCTCGCCCTCAGGACCCAGCGCGCGGTCGCGCCGCAACCGGGCGATCCGCCCGGCTTTCTCGCCGACTGGGGCGAAAGCGACCCGGACGAGATCGTCGAACGCCTCGAAACCGTGTTCGCCGGACGCGCCGCCGGACTCGGCGCGGCGGGTGCGGCTTTCCTCGCGGAGTGGAGCTGGCCGCGGCAGATCGACGCGCTATTCGCCGCCCTTGGGTGGGACTGAGAAGCCCTCCAGCGCCGCGGCGATTTCGCGCACCACCGGTCCCCAGTCGCCGAGGCGCCGCTGGCGGAACAGCCGCACCGACGTATACCACGGCGTCGCCGTGCCGGACGCGCCCCAGCGCCAGTCGGGCTCCGCGGCGAGCATCAGCCAGGTCGGCGTGCCGAGGGTGGCGGCGAGGTGGGCGACCGCAGTGTCCACCGCGATCACCAGATCGAGCCCGGCGATCGTGCGCGCGGTGGCGGCGAAATCGGGCAGCGGCGGGGTCGGCGGCGCATCCGGTTCCGCCGCTCCCACCTGCAGGCCGATCCAGTGGAATTCCGGCCGCGCCGCGACCAGCGGCGCGAGGTCGTTCCATCGCATCGAGCGCCAGCGGTCGTTGTCGTGGCGGGGATTGCCCGCCCATGCCACGCCGATGCGGCGGCTGCGCGGCGGCGCGCCGTCGCGCAGCGCCGCGAGTCCGGCGGCGAATGCGGGCGAGGCGGCGGGTTCGGCCGCCGAGCCGGGGTTGGCGAGCCCGAGGCGGTACGGCAGGCTGAACAGCGGCGTCCAGGCGTCGGCGCGGCCGCCGACGACGTCGGCGAAGTCCAGAACCTCCACCTGCGGCAACAGTGCGCGCACCAGCCCGATCAGCGCGGCGTGCGCCGCCAGAACCGGACGACAGCCGCGCGCCAGCAGTTCGGGGAGGTAGCGCAGGCACTGGATCGCGTCGCCGTGGCCTTGTTCGGCGATCGCCATCAGGACCGGCGGCAGCGGTCCGCCCCGCCATTCCGGCAGGGGCGGGACGACCGGCGGTCCCATTCCCGCGCGCAGGCGGTGCTCCCAGGCGGCGAAGCCCTCCGCCCAGCGCCCCTGGAGGAACAGCACGTGGGCGCGGTTCCAGTGCGCGAGGGCGTCGCCCGGGTCGGCGAGCAGGGCGCGGCAATAGCACGCGTCCGCCTCGGCGAAGCGGCCGAGGCGGCGCAGCGCCCGCCCGAGGTTGACGAGCGCGCCGCGCATCGGCGGATCGGCGGCGGTGAGCGGCGCGTAGGCCGCCACGGCGTCCTCGGTGGCTCCGAGCCGGAACAACAGGTTGCCGAGGTTGAAGCGGCCCTCGGCGTGATCCGGCGCGACCGCCAGCAGGCGGGCGAAGGCGCGCGCCGCCGCCGCGTCGTCGCCCGACGCAGTGAGCGCGACCCCGAGGTCGTAAAGCGCGGGCACGAACGCGGCGTCGAGCCGCAGCGTGCGCTTCCAGGCGGCGATCGCGCCGTCGAGGTCGCCGGTCTGCGATCGCGCGACGCCGAGGCGGTAGGCGGCTTCCGGGTCGTCGGCGGCTTCGGGCGCGGCGGCGAGCAGGGCCGCGGCGTCTTCGAGCCGGCCGTCGGCGAGGGCGGCGACGCCCTCGCGCAGCGCCGGGGAGGCGTCCGCCGGCGGGCGCCAGGCGCTCATCGCGGCGGATCCGCGGCGGGTTGCGCCTGGGTTCGCAGCAGATGGTTGACCAGGGTCAGCAGCATCGTCACATGCGCCGACACGTCGGGGTCGGCGAGGGTGTCCTCGTCGAACTCTCCGGTCAGCCGGTGCCGCGCCGCGAAACCGTCGAGCAGCGCGACGAGAAACGCCGCCGGGGCGGAGAGAGGGTGTGCGGGCGGGCGCCGCAGCGCCTCCATCCACAGGGCGGCGGTGGCGACGTACATCCGCTGCGACCAGTTGATCGGGTGGACGACGTGGCCGATCGCCCCGGCGCGCGGCACCCGCATCGGCAGCCCGGCGAGGAGCGCGCGGGCCGCGAACAGGTAGTCCCACCAGGGTGCGCCGAGCAGCAGACGGCTGTCGCGGAAAACCGGAATCCAATCGCGCGGGAAGAAGAAGGCATCGAACCCGGCGACATAGGGGCGGCCGTCGGGGTCGTCGGGGTCGTCGAGGTCGAGACGGTGGCAGAGGGTCAGCGCGTCGCGGGAAACGTGCGGCGCGAGGCGCTCCGCCCGGAGCAGCAGGATGTCGGCGTTGACGATGCCGCAGACCGGGGCGCCTTCGTCGGCAAGCGCGTCGAGCAGGTCGTCGACGTAGACCAGCGGCTTGCCGATCAGGTCGCGGCCGTCGCGGGCGGTCTCGCGGAAGGCCACGTCCGGATACTCCGGGGCGAGTTGCGCGATTTCGGCGGCGGTGTTGACCGAAATCAGGCGCGTGCCGAAGCCGCGCCAGCTCGCGATCGCGGTGCGCTGCGCGTCGCCGCCGCGCGGCGACAACGAGGTCGCCAGCAACGCCGCGCTCGGGCCGATCGTCGACACCGCCCGGCGCAGCGCCTCGGCCGCGTCGGCCGCGCGGTCGCCGCGCGTGAGAACGTCGGCGTAGTCGACCTGCACCACCTCGGCGGCGGGGGCGAGAGCGGCGGCGCGGCCGAGCCAGCCGATGGCGCGTTCGATCCGGCGGTTTTCGGCTGCGAGCTTGCCCGCCAGCCACAGCAGCGAGGGCGGGGCGTCGCCGCGGTCGGCGGCGTCGGCGATGCGCGCGAGCGCGGCGGCATCGTCGCCCGCCGCGACCAGAGCGCGCGCCTCGGCGATCAGCGCGGCGAAATCGGGCGCGGTCATCGCTCCTCCTCGCAGGCGGCGTGCAGCAGGCGCATCAGGTCGGCGGCGAAGCGCTCGCCGTCGCACGCGGGCGAGGCGGCCATGCGCGCGCGCCGGGCGGCGCGGTCGGCGTCGCGCATCGCCGGGGCGTTGGCCCAGGCGATCGCGGTGCGGACGTAGTCGGATGGGCCGCTCGCCACCTCGCCCGCGAACCCCGCGTTGGCGATGTGACTGGCGGCGTGGCGGCTGGCGAAGGTCGCGCCCGGCGCGGCCACCACCGGAATGCCCATCCACAGCGCTTCCATCGTGGTGAGACCGCCCGCGTAGGGGAACGCGTCGAGGGCGAAGTCGCAGTCGTCGTAGAGCGCCAGCAGCTCGGCGTGCGGCAGCGCGCCGCGGATGTCGAGGCGGTCGGCGGCGATTCCCTGCGCCTGGAAGGTGCGCTCGACGAAGTCCCGCACCAGCGGTTCGTCGAAGCCGCGGAACGCCAGACGGATGCGGCTGTCCGGCACGCCGTGGAGGATCTTCGCCCAGGCGGCGATCAGGTCGGGGTTGATCTTCGCCGGGTTGTGGAATGCGGCGAAGCTGATGAAACCGTTGCGGCGGTGCGCGCCGCTCCGCGGTTCGGGCGCGTAGGCGGGCGGGGCATAGCAGACGTAGCCGTTCGGCATCCGCCAGACGTCCTCGACGTAGGCCGAGTCTTCGAGTTTCGGAACGTGGAAGCGGTCGGCGATCAGGCCGTCGATCTGCGCAAGCCCGGTGGTGCCGACATAACCCATCCAGGTCGCCTGCAGCGCCGCCGGGCGTTGCGCGAACGTGCCGAGACGGTTGCGGCCGGTGTGGCCGCCGAGATCGATCAGCACGTCCGGCGCGTCGCGGCGGATCGCGCGGGCGAGCGCGGCGTCGTCGTAATCGGCAACCTCGCGCCACTGCGCCGCACCCTTGCGCAACTCGGCGGTCAGGTCGTCGTCGGTGCGGTTGCTGGAATAGACGATCGCGTCGATACCCGCCGCGCGGGCGTGGCGCAGCCATCCGGCGCAGAAGTAGCCGACCGGGTGGCGGCGCAGGTCTTCCGACACTAGGCCGACCGCGAGGCGCGACCGTGCGGGCGGGGCGGGCGGCCGCGGCGGGTCGTCGGGGTAGTGCCGTCGCGCCCAGGCGAGGTGCGCGGTCTTGAGCGACTGGGCGCTGTGGCCCGGCAGATAGTGGAGTGTCTGCAGCGCGTTGGAATGGGCGTTGCGGTATCGGGGGTCGATCGCGAGCGCCGCTTCGTAGGCCTTGATCGCTTCCGCCGGCCGCGCGAGGTCGGACAGCACGTTGCCGAGGTTGCACCAGCAGGCGGCATGGTTGCGGTTGGCGTCGAGCGCCGCGCGCAGCGCCCGGTAGGCCTCGCCGAGGCGGCGGCGGGCGTAGAGCGCGGTGCCGAGCGCGAAGCCGGTTTCGGCGCGCTTCGGGTCGGCCTGACTCATCGCCGCGAGCGCACGGGCATAGCGCGGAATCGCCGCATCGAGATCGCCGACCTTTTCCGCCGCCTGCGCCGTCACCCGGGCGATTCCCGGGTCCTCCGGCCAAAGGCGTTCGGCGGCAAGGCCGCATTCGAGCGCGGCCGCGCCCTCGCCCGCCATCAGGTGCGCGACGGCGAGGTCGCGGTGCGCGTCGCGGGCGGCGTCCGAGGCGTCCTCGGCGAACGCGGCGACCGCCGCCTCGAGGTGCGGCATCGCCGCAGCGACGTCGTCGTGCAGCAGCGCGATCAGGCCGAGGTGGTGGCGGAACACGCCGGAGCGCGGGTCGAGAATCAGTCCGAGGCGGCAGAAAGTTTCCGCGGCATCGGGACGGTCGCTCGAAAGCGCGGAGCGGCTGAGATCGGCGATGCGCTGGGTGAGGGCGGGGCTGGGCATGGAAGGCATCCGGGGTCGGAACGACGTTTCCGAGCATGGCGTCTCGGCGCGGCGTCGTCAAACTTTCGCACCGGCGCTAACGCTTCGGTAACGATCGGCGTGATAGGAAGACGAGCATGCCGGTCCGAGCGTCTGTTGATGGGCCTTGATATTTGGCTGTCGCGGTGCCATCATTCTCGGCGATCGGTGAGGCTGGGCGAGAATCGTCCGCTCGCCGATCGTATGTCCCCGGCCCGACCTAGAAAAGGAGCATGAGCCATGGCCAGTGATATTTCCCTGTCGTCCGCGACGCGCGCCAACCTGCTGTCGCTGCAGCGTACCACCGACCTGATCGGCCGCACCCAGGACCGCCTGTCGACCGGCAAGAAGGTCAACAGCGCCGTCGACGACGCCCTGTCGTTCTTCACCTCGCGCAACCTCAACGACCGCGCCTCCGACTTGACCACCATCAAGTCCGGCATCCAGGAAGGCATCCAGGTCCTCAAGACCACCACGGACGCGCTGACCAACGTCGAAGACGTGCTGAAGCAGATGAAGGCGATCGCCTCCTCGGCCAAGGCCACCGCCGCGACCGACACCGCCACCCGCGCGAAGCTCTCCAGCCAGTTCAACGAGCTGCGCAGCCAGGTGGACCACCTGGTCAACGATGCGTCGTACAACGGCATCAACCTGATCAAGGGCAACTCGACCGACACCGCGGTCACGCCGGATACCCTGACGGTCAAGTTCTCCGAGCAGAACGACGCCAAGCCGAAGCGCGAACTGACGATCAAGGGCGAGGCCTCCGACGCGTCGTCCCTCAACGTCAAGTCCGCGGTCTACACCTCCGCCGATTCGACCACCTGGGGCAGCACGGTGTCGAACCACGCCGGGATCATCGACTCCTCGATCGCCGAGATCGACTCCGCGCTCACCACCGTCCGTTCGACCGCGCAGACCTTCGGTACCAACGCGTCGATGCTGCAAATTCGCTCGGACTTCACCTCCAATTTGGTGAACACCCTCGAGAGCGGCGCCGCGACCCTCGTCAACGCCGACCTCAACGAGGAATCCGCCAACATGCTCTCGCTGCAGACCCGCCAGTCGCTGGGTTCGATCGCCCTGTCGATCGCGCAGCAGTCCGAGCAGTCGATCCTCCGCCTGTTCTAAGAACCGGCGAGACGCGACCACCGGCGGCGGGCTTCGGCCCGCCGCCGTCGTTTTTGCGGTAGGCAGGGCGTTCGCGCTTTTGCATAATGGCGCACCGCGGCGGCCGAACCGGGCCAGGCCGCGCGATACGGAACAAGGCTCCGATGCCCCTCAAGCTGACCCTCAGACGCAACGAGAAAATCCTCATCGGCAACGCCGTGCTGCAGAACGGCGACGCCAAGTCGGAGTTCGTGGTGCTCAACCACGTGCCGGTCCTGCGCGAAAAGGACATGATGACCGAGGAACAGGCGGATACGGTCGCGAAGAAGATCTATTACACCATCCTCAACATGTACGTGTCGCCGGAGCAGGAGCGGAGTTTCCACAATTTTTACTTTTTGCTGCTAAAGCAGATGCTGGTGATGCCGCTGGGCGACGAGGGCCTCGATCTGATGATGGAGACCTCCGAGCACATCATCGCGGGCGATCACTACAAGGCTTTGAAGTCCTGCAAGAAGTTGATCGATTACGAGGCGGAGGTTCTGTCCCATGGCGAATGAGCAACTGAACGCGTACCAGCGCACCCAGCAGGCGAGCCTTTCGGGCCGCGAGTTGGAGGCGATGGCGTTCACCCGCGCCGCCCTCAAGCTCGAGGACGCCAAGCAGCTCACCGACAAGCCCGCCGAGTTCGGCAAGGCGCTGCGCTTCAACCACCTGCTGTGGACGATCATCCAGGCCGATATCGTCGAGCCGGAGAACAAGCTGCCGCCGGAGCTCAAGGCGAACATCATGTCGCTCAGCATCTTCGTCGACAAGCAGACCGCCAAGGCGCTGCACACCCGCGACGGTGCCGATCTCGACACCCTCATCAACATCAATCGCAATCTCGCCGCCGGTCTGCGCACCAAAGCCGACGAGGCGGCGGCCGGCTGACCGATCGCCGGGAATGACCGCCGAGAGCTTCTTCGCCGAGGATCTGTTCCGTCACGCCGCCACGCCGGGGTTCGCTCCGGCCTGGCGGCGTCTGCACATGGGGGACGCGGACGGTGCGGCGTTCTTCGCCGACGGCCTTGCGGATGCGCCCGCCGCGGCGCTGGCGCAATTGCGTGCGGCGATCGCCCTCGCGCGCGGCGACGCCGCAGCGGCGGCGGCGGTTCTCGGCGCGGCGCTCGCCGAGATCGACGACCTTGCGGCGATCGCCGACCTGTCGTTCCAGCTCGGCGTCTGCGCCCGGGCGCTCGGCGACGTCGCCGCGGCCCGGGCCGCGTTCGCCCGCGCCGCCCGCCTCCGGCCGGATCGCGCCGCCACCTGGGCCGCGCTCGCCCGGGCCGCCCGCGCGGGAGGCGACGCGGCGGCGGCGCGGGAGGCACTCGACGACGGGCTCGCCCGGTTCCCCGACGACGCGGATCTGCGCAACGTCTCGGTCGCGTGGCATCTTGCCGCCAAGCGGTACGCCGATGCGCTCGCCGAGGCCGACGAACTCGCGGCGCGCGACGCCGACGCGGGACGCCACCCGTTCGCGCTCGCCAACCGTGGCAACGCGCTGCTCGGCCTGCGCCGCTTCGACGAGGCCGACGCGGCGTTCGCCGCCGCCCTCGACGCCGCACCCGATCTGTTCGAAGGAATTTTCGGCCGCGCCGTGGTCGCCTGCGAGACCGGCGATAACGCGGCGGCGGCGAAGGGTCTGGTGCGCGCCCTCGAACTCCGGCCCAAGTTCCGCGAGGCGCGCCTGCGGCTGGCCGAAATCCATGCCCGGCGTTCGGACCTCGAAGCGGGGGAAGCGGTGTTGCGCGCGCTCGCCGCCGACGAGCCCGACTGTTACGACGCGCATTTCCGCCTCGCCATCAATCTCCGCGAACAGCGCCGCAACGACGAGGCGGAATTCCACGCGCGCCGCGCGCTCGCGCTCGATCCCGATGCCGCCGACCTCAACGATCTTCTCGCGGTGCTGGAGCTGCATCGCGGTGCGTTCGCCGACGCGCTCGAACGGTTCGCCGTCGCCGCCGCTCAGTCGGTGCCGTTCGCCCACCGCTATGCCGAAAACCGCCTGTATGCGCTGCACTACGACGCGGATCGCAGTCCGGCCGACCTGTTCGCGGCGCACGTGGCGTTCGGCGCGCGGTTCGACGGTCGCGGCGACGATCCGGCGCGGCGCTTCGTCAATCCGCCGGATCCCGAACGGCGTCTGAAGATCGGCTATATTTCGCCGGATTTCCGCGTCCATTCGGTGGCGTTCTTCGCGATGGGGATGTTCGAGCACCATGATCGCGCCGCCGTCGAGGTGTTCGCCTACAGCCTGTCCCGCACCCGCGACGTACTGTCCGAGTGGATCGAAGCTTACACCGACCATTGGCGCGACATTTCCCACCTGACCCCCGACGAGGCACGGGCACGGATCGCCGCCGACGGCATCGACATCCTCGTCGATCTCGCCGGGCACACCGCGAACAACGGCCTTGCGGTGATGCACCGCCGCGCCGCGCCGGTGCAGGCGAGCTATATCGGCTATCCCGACACCACCGGCATGGCGTCGGTCGACTACCGCATCGTCGACGCGATCACCGATCCGTCGGATTCCGCCGACGCCTTCGCCACCGAAACCCTGGTGCGGCTGCCGCGAACCTTCCTCGCCTACCGTCCGGAACCCGGGCGCGCGACGGTGGCGGCGGGGCCGTCGGCGACCGGCGCGCCGTTCACCTTCGGCACCTTCAATACCGCGCCCAAACTCAACGACCGGGTGTTCGACGCCTGGGCGGAGATCCTCAAGGGCGTGCCCGCGGCGCGCCTGTTGATGAAGGCGCAGCAGTTCGGTTCGGCATCGGCGCGCGCCTGGGTGAACGATGCCTTCGCGGCGCGCGGCGTGCCGCCCGAGCGGCTCGCGCTGCACGGGTTTTCGCGCACCGTCGGCGACCATCTGGCGCTCTACCGCGAGATCGACCTCGCGCTCGACACCTTCCCCTACAACGGCACCACCACCACCTGCGAGGCGTTCTCGATGGGCGTGCCGGTGCTGGGGTTGGCGGGCGATCGCCACTGCGCCCGCGTCGGCGCGAGCCTGATTTCGTCTCTGGGGCTCGCCGACGGGTTCCTCGCGGAGACGGAGGCCGACTACGTCCGCCGCGCGATCGCCTGGGCGGGGCGGCGCGCCGAACTTGCGGCGTTGCGGCCGGAGGTTTGCCGCCGCTTGCTGGCCTCGCCGCTGTGCGACCGGGCGGGGCTTGCCCGCGCGCTCGAAGCCGCCTACCGCGAGATGTGGCGGCGCTGGTGTGCGGAAGGTCCGCGCTGCGGCCTCGGTCCCTCGCGGTTCGAGGGGGAGCTGGCATGCGCAAGCATCTGATCCTCGCCTTCGGCTACCTCGAAGCCGGACTCGATGCCGCCGCCGCCGATGCCCTTGCCGCCGCCTTCGCCGATCCCGACGCCCTCGGCCCCGCCCTCGAACTCGCCGCCGCGGCGTGGCGCGACGGCGGCCCCGATGCCGGACGCGCCGCCTTCCGCACCGTCGCCGCAGTGGCCGCGCTGCCCGCCGCCTGGGCCGCGTGGGCGCGTCATGCCCGCGTCGCCGCCGGACCGGCCGAGGCCGAAACGGTGCTGTCCGAGGCGCGCGAACGGTTTCCCGACGACGCCGATCTGATCAACCAGCATGCCGCGCTGCTGCTGTCGCAGCGCCGCTGTGCCGCGGCGCTCGACCTGCTCGACCGCCTCGACGCCGCCGCGGCGCGGCACCCGTACGTGCTCTGCAACCGGGGGCACGCACTTCTCGGCCTCGCTCGTCCGGCGGAGGCCGAGGTGTGTTTCGACGCGGCGCTCGCGGTCGCGCCGGAGATGTTCGAAGCGGTCTACGGTCGCGCCGTCGCCGCGCAGGCTCGTCGCGACGATGCGGCCGCCGAAGCGGGCTTGCGCGCTGCCCTGGCGCTGCGCCCGGACAGCAACGAGGCCCGCTTCCGACTTGCCGAGGTGCTGGCGCGCCGCCTGCGCTTCGACGATGCCCGTGCGGTGCTGGCCGAGGTGCTGGCGGCCGACCCCGAGAATTTCACCGCGCTCTACCAGACCGGCGTTCTGCATTTCCTGTGCGACCGCTATGTCGAGGCGATCGACTGGGGGCGCCGCGCTCTCGCCGTCGATCCGCAGCGCCACGAGGTCTACGATCTCCTCGGCCTCGCGCTGGTGGGATGCGGCCGCGCCGCCGAGGCCGCGCCGTGCTTCGCCGATGCCGCGCGCCTGACGGTGCCTCAGGCGCCCGCCTACGCCTCCAACCGCGCTTTCATCCTCCATTACGATCCGGCGCGCACGGCGGAGGAGATCTTCGCCGCCCATCGCGCATGGGGCGAGCGCTTCGGCGGCGCGGGCGACGATCCGGCACGGCGTTTCGCCAATCCGCCCGATCCCGAGCGCCGCCTGCGGATCGGCTACGTCTCGCCCGACTTCCGCGCCCATTCGGTGGCGTACTTCACCATTCCGCTGATCTCCGCTCACGATCGCGAGCGGTTCGAGGTGTTCGCCTACAGCGCCACCGACAAGCCCGACCGCGTCACCGAATGGATCGCCGAGCGCGTCGATGGCTGGCGCGACGTGCTCGGCCAAAGCGACGCGGCGGTACGCGATGCGATCGCCGCCGACCGCATCGACATTCTCGTCGATCTCGCCGGGCATACCGCGAGCAACCTCCTGCCGGTGTTCGCGCGCCGCGCCGCGCCGGTGCAGGTCACCTATATCGGCTATCCCGACACCACCGGCGTGCCCGCGATCGACTACCGCATCGTCGACGCCGTCACCGATCCGCCCGGGGCCGAGGTCTGGGCCACCGAGCGCCTGGTGCGGCTCGACCGGCCGTTTCTCGCCTACCGGCCGGTGCCCGACCGGCCGCCGGTCTCGGCCGGGCCTTCGGCCTCCGGCGCGCCGTTCACCTTCGGTTCGTTCAACACCGCGCTCAAGCTCAACGACCGGGTGTTCGACGCCTGGGCGGAGATCCTGCGCGGCGTGCCCGAGGCGCGGCTGCTGCTCAAGGCCAAGCAGTTCGCCGAGCGCGCCGCCTGCGACTGGGTGCGGGAGGCGTTCGCCGCCCGCGGCGTCGATCCGCAGCGCGTCGATACCTTCGCCTTCATGCCGACCCTCGGTTCGCACCTCGAAATCTACGACCGCGTCGATCTCGCGCTCGACACCTTCCCCTACAACGGCACCACCACCACCTGCGAGGCGTTCTCGATGGGGGTGCCGGTGCTGGCGGTGAAGGGTGAACGGCACCTGTCGCGGGTGGCGGAAAGCCTGCTCGGCGCGATCGGCGTCGACCCGGTGTTCCTCGCCGACGACGTCGCCGACTACGTACGGCGCGCGATCGGCTGGGCGGGACGGCGCGGCGAGCTTGCGGCGATGCGCCCGGAGATCCACCGCCGCCTCGTCTCCTCGATGCTGTGCGACGAGCGGGGGCTGACGCGCGACGTCGAGGCGGCGTACCGGCGGATGTGGCGGGAATGGTGCGCCTCGGGGCCGCGCTGCGGCCTCGGTCCGTCGCGCTTCGAACGGGAGATGGCGGCGTGCGCAAGGACCTGATCCTCGCGATCGGCTATCTGGAGGCCGGGCTCGACGCCGCCGCCGCCGAGGCCGCGGGCGCGGTGCTGGCGGCGGACCCCGGTGATGCCGACGCGCTGTTCGTGCGCGGCTGCGCGCTCGAACGCCTGGATCGTCTCGCCGAGGCGGTGCCGGATCTCGAAGCCGCCGCCGCCGCACGGCCCGGCGACGCGGCGGTGCGCCACGCCTGCGGCCTCGCCCTCTACCGCCACGGCCGCGCCGCCGACGCGCTGGCGCACCTCGAAGCCGCCGCGCGCGCCGATGCGCGCGTCGACTTCGCCGAAACCCTCGGCACCTGCCTGATGACGCTGTTGCGCCCCGACGACGCCGAACCCCACCTGCGCCGCGTCGCCGAGGAACGCGCCGGAAACGCCACCGCGTGGGCGAACCTCGCCGCCTGCCTCGTCGACCTCAACCGCTGCGAGGAGGCGCGCGACGCCTGCGCCCGTGCGCTCGCGCTCGCGCCGGACGACGTCGAGGCGCACATGAGTCGCGCTTTCGCCGATCTCCTCGCGGGCGACTGGCGCGCCGCGTGGCCGGAATACGAGTGGCGGTGGAAGCGCAAGGCGTTCGTGGAGGCCTATCCCGCCTCCGGCCTGCCGCGCTGGCGGGGCGAACCGCTGCCGGCGGGCGGGCGGCTGTGGGTGCGGGGCGAGCAGGGGCTCGGCGATCACATCCAGTTCGCGCGGTTCGTCGGCCGCGCCGCCGCCGCCGCCGGGGTTCCGGCGGTGGTCAGCGCGCCGCCGGTGCTGCATCGTCTGCTGGGCGCGGTCGACGGCGTGGCCGAAGTCTTCGCGAGCGCGCCGCCCGGCTGCGTGGCGGAAATCCCGATGATGAGCCTGCCGGGGGTGTTCGCCCTCGCCCCGGATGGAGATTTCGGCCGGTTTCCCTATCTGTCCGCACCTGCCGCGCCGCGCCTGCCGGAAGCTCCGGGGCGGCTCCGGATCGGGGTGGTATGGGGCGACAAGCCGAAGCCGCGCAGCCGCAGCATCGATCCCGGCCTGATCGCCGCCGCGCTCGATGGGCTCGGCCTCGCGGTCTACAGCCTTCAGGCCGACAGCCGCGCGTGCGATATCCCCCCGGGTTCGGGCTGGATCGATCTCGCGCCGCTGATCCGCGATTTCGCCGATACCGCGGCGCTGATCGCGCAAATGGATGCGGTGGTCTCGGTCGATACCGCCGCGCTCCACGTCGCGGGCGGCCTCGGCGTGCCGGTTTACGTGCTGCTGGTGAAGGGGGCGGACTGGCGCTGGATGCGCGACCGTCCCGACACCCCCTGGTATCCGTCGGCGCGGCTCCTGCGGCAGGAGACCGCGCGCGACTGGTCGGTGCCGCTCGCCCGGCTGCGCGCCGCCCTCAGCCCAGGTAGCTCAGCAGCGAGAGCCGGTTGACCATGCTCATCGCGGCGTAGGAATACTGCAGCGCGTTGGACTCGTCGTTGATTTTTACCGCCACCTCGGTGGGGTCGGCGTTCTCGATCTCGCCAGCACGGGTCTGGAAGAACGAGAGTTGGGTCTTCTGCCGGTCGAGTGCGTTCTTCAGCACCACCTGATTGCTTGCGAGCAGGTTTTCGAGGCGCCCGAAATCCTGGCCGTTCTCGGTGGCGTTGTTCAGGTTGGAGTGGTCGACCGCATCGCTCGCGATGTTGAACGCGGAATCGAGACGGCGGCGCAGTTCCTCGCCGTCCACCTCGCCGGAGCCGTCCACCGGCATGCCCTGGCAGACCATGCCGATCGCGCGCAGCGCCTTTTCCACCGCGCCGTCCTTGGCGTTGACGCCGAACTCGACGCTGCGGGTCTCGTCGACGCGGTGCTGCACCACGGTCTCGCCGCCCTGGTAGTAGATGGCGTTGCTGATCTGTGCCGAGCGGGTGGCGCCGAGAGCCTCCGCGGAGGGCGGCGGGGTGACGGTGAGCGTGGTGCCGTCGATCGAGACGCCGGTGACGGTGTAGGTACGGTTGTTGCCGTTGCTGCCGGTCACGGTCATCGGCCCGGGTTGCACCGACGGCACGGTGACGTCGAGGCCCGCGGGGGCGGTTTCGTCGGCCGCGGGCGGCGGCACGACGGTCAGGGTGCGTCCGTCGGAGGAGATGCCGGTGACGGTGTAGAAGCGGTCGTTGCCGGTGCTGCCGCCGACCTGGATCGTCATTCCGGCTTCGACGTTGCCGAAGACGTTGGCGTTGGTGGCGGAAATCGTACCCGCCGTGGAATCGAAGGTCGTCGATCCCATTCCCGCCGAATTGTAGTGCTGAAGGTTGAACGCTTCGGCGTTGCCCGCAACGATCGTGCCGCCGGCATTGAAGGTGAGGGTGCCGGTTTCGGCGGCGGTCACCTGGGTGTTGTTCATGTGCGCGAAGCGGCTCTCGGGCGCGGTCACGGTGTTGCCGTCGTAGACCGATTGAAACGCCTCCAGCGAGGTGTAGGGCACCGACACCGGCACCGCATCCGACTTGCCGCCCGCGAACAGATACTGGCCGTCGATCTTGATGTCGAAATAGTCCTCGACGTCTTTCATGATGTTGAAGGCGCGCTGCTGGAGATCTTTGAAGTCGTTGATCTCCGCGTCGTCCATGGAGGTGAGGTCGCGGCCGAGGAACTTCGAGAGATCGTCGCGGAACTGGATCAGCGACTTGCGCGCTCCGGTCACGGATGTGCTCATCGTCGAGAGCTTGGTGTTCGCCACGGTGTTGGTGGTGATGAACGCCTGGGTGCGCGACGCCTGCGTCTCGAAGTTGATCAGCCGCGAGGTGTCGGCGGCGATGCCGGTATAGTCCTGCGATTTCTTCTTGGTCGAAAGCTGCGTCTGCAGGTCGTAGATGTTGGTCTGCGTCTGCATCAGGCGCGAAGCCATCAGGTTGTGTGCGGCGAGTGTGGGAACCCGGGTCATCGTGGCTCTCCTTGTCCTCAGGTGGCGATGTTGTTGAGGACGTCGAACAGTTGCTGATTGGTGGAGATCACCCGTGCGGCGGCCGAGTAGGCCTGCTGGAAGATGATCAACTGCGTGAGTTCTTCGTCGAGGTTGACGCCGCTGATCTGTCCCTGCTTGAGCTCGAGCGAGGAGAGCAGGGTCGTCTGCGTCGTCTGCTGACTCTTGGCGCGCGCGGCCTCCGAGGAGTTCTGCGAGAGGATCTCCGAGGCGTAGGTGGAGAAGGTTTGCTTGCCAGAGGCGAGATTGCCGGCTTCGCTGAAGCCCAACTGGGTGTCGAACGCCTTCGCCATCGCGTTGGCGATCGAGTTGTCGCCGGTGCCGAGGGTGTATTGCCCGGTGTCGGCGTTGCGTTGCAGCACGCCCGAGGAGAGCAGGGCCGGGTTGGTCGAGAGGTCGCTGCGTACCGAGAGCGCCGAAGACGCGCCGGAGTTCGACGGGCCGAAGCCGAGGCGGTCGAGCACGCCCGCGCCGGTGGTCTCGGTGATCACCATCTCCTGGCCGTCGTTCTGGAGGACGCGCAGGCGCACGCCCGAGCCTTCGTTGACCACCGAAGCGGTGATGTTCTGGCCCGCGAGCGCGGCGTTGGCGTTGATCTTCGCGGCGATCGTCTGGACGGTGTCCTGCGGGCCGATGTCGACGCGGGCGATGTCGGTATCGGCGGCGGTGCCGAAGCGGATCTGCGAGGTCGTGGAGACCTTCCACGAGCCCGACACCACCTTGGTGTCGTAGAGGTAGTGGGTGCGGTCGTCGACGAAGAAGTCGTTGAGGCCGAAGAAGTTGGAGAAGCCGGAGGCGCTCTCGTCGGCGGCCCCGGCGCCATCGGAGTTGAAGTCGATCTTGATGTCGGTGGCGATGTGGGCCGTGTCTTCGTCGCGCATCGCGAAGCCGACCGTCTGCGTCGATGGAATCTGGATGTCGAGGTGTCCGCCGGAATCGATCGCCGCCCACGACACGGGTGCGCCCGCATAGTCGCTGAAGAAATTGTTGAGCGCCTGCACGACATCGTCGATCGACGAGGCGGAGGGCAGGGTGCCGCCGTTCATCGCGGCGAGTTCGTCCTTGATGCTCGACTGCGCCGCCTGGGTGCCGTCGGGGTTATAGAGCACCAATTGGACGTCGCCACTGCCGAGCGATATCGACTGGTTGGCCGTATCGATGAAGGTGCGGGTGCCGTTGAAGCTCTGCGCGAGTTCCGGATAGGGCGTGCCGCGGTTGTGCACCGCGTTGAGCTGCTCGCGCATTTTCGTGGAGAGTTCGTCGATTTCCGACTGCATCGCCGGTAGCGTGTGGTCGCGCATGTCGACGTAGGCGGCGATCGAGCCGGACTTGAAATCCTTGGTGATGTCGACGCCGTTGGCGGTGATGCCGTTGAAGTTGCCGCCTTCGTAGGTCAGCCCCGCGTCGGTTTTGGTGACCGCCTGGTGGGAGAGGGTGACGGGAGACTTGTCGAGCAGGCTCGCACCCGAGGTGGTGAGAATGATCACCTCGCCGGAATCGCGCTTGAAGTAGCTGAAGTCGATGTAGCCGGCGAGATCGGTGAGCGCCTGATCGCGCTGATCCTCGAGGTCGCCGGTGTCCTGGAAGGTGTTCTGGCTGCGGACGATCTGCGCGTTGAGGGTGTCGATGCGCTCCAGGAGGTCGTTGACGCTCTGCACGTCGCTCTCGATCGAGCGGTCGGCTTCGAGGCGCAGATCCTGCACCGCCGACGACATCCGGCTCAGCTGGTCGGCGACGTCTTCCGCCGCGCGTACCACGTTCGAGCCCTGGGTGACGCTGGAGACGTCGAGGGCGAGGCTCTCGAACTGGTCGGCGAGGTTGGAGATGGTGTGCGCGATCGAGCTGTTGCCGGCGGGGGTGCCGAAGACGTCCTGAACGCGGCCGTAGTAGTCGGTCTTCACCGAAAGGTCGCCCGCGATCGCGGCGGCGCGGCGAATATCCTTCATCAGGCTTTCGTCCACGGTCCGCGCGAGCGTCTTCGCGCGCACGCCGACGCCCTTGCCCGCGAGGACCTGGCTTTCCTGCACGAAGACCTTGCGGGTGTAGCCCTTGGTGTTGACGTTCGAAATGTTGCGCGCGACCGAATCCAGGCCCTGCTGGGCGGTGGACAGGCCGGACATCGCGGCGCCGAGGGCAAGAGTGATCGACATGGACGAACCTCGCGGCTGCGGGGTGAAAAACCAGGCTTCAGAGTTCGCGGTTGAAGCTGACCGCAAGCGGCCGGCCGTCGGGCGAAATGCCTTTGATCGTGCCCGTGCGGCCGTACACCGTGCCGCGCTCGCTCGCCTGCTTCACGCCGTCCACCATCGCCTGCATCACCCGGTTGGCGGCGTCGATGTTGGCTTCGAGCAGCAGTTCGTTGCGCTTGCATTCGCGGTCGAGGCGTTCGCCGAGGGTGCGCAACTGGGCGCGTTCCTCGGGTTCGAGGCACTGGAGGATCGACGGTGCGTCGGCGATCGCCTGCATCTGGTTGCGGTAGTTGCGCGTCAGCGTCCATTTGTTGGCCGAAAGCGCCTTCACCACGTCGAGCTTATGCTCGCCGAGCGCCGCGTTCTCCGTTTCGATGAGGTTGGCGAGATTGGTCATCACCAGCCTGAGATCGTCGATGTTGCGGCGGTCGCGCGGCTTCAGTTCGGGGGTTTCGGTGGTCATGCGCGTTTCTCCTGTGCTGCGAGCAGGGTGTCGTAGACGTGGTCGGCGATGCCGAGCCCGCCCTTGGCGGCGACCTGCTTGCCGTATTCGTCGATCATCAGGGAGCGGTACATCTTCTCGGCCGAGCCGCCTCCGAACATCGGGTCGGCGTCCACGCCCTCGAACATGTACTGGAACATCTGGCTGAGGAACATGCCCTCGAACTTCTCCGCGGCGTCGCGGATCTCGGCTTTGCTCGCACCCTTGGCCACTGCGCCCGCGGGCGGCTGCGCGCGGGTGACCGGGGCGGTGCGGGCGTCGAACATCGCGAGCGGCTGGGCGTCCATCACATCACCTCGATCTCGGCGTTGAGCGCGCCCGCGGCCTTGATCGCCTGAAGGATGCCGATCATGTCGCGCGGGCCGACGCCCAGGGCGTTGAGGCCGTCCACCAGTTCCTGCAGCGAGACGCCGTCGTTGACGATCGCGAGGCGGCGGTCCTTGTCCTCGTTGACCTGGATGTCGGTGCGGGGAACCGTGGTGGTGGTGCCGGTGGCGGAGAACGGCGCGGGCTGCGAGACCTGAGGGGTTTCGGTGACGCGGATGGTGAGGTTGCCCTGGGCGATCGCCACCTCGGAAATCCGCACGTTGGCGCCGATGACGATGATGCCGGAGTGCTCGTCGATGACGACGCGGGCCATCTGATCGGGCTCGACGCGCAACTGCTCGACGTCGGTGATGAGGTCGGTGACGGTGCCGGAATAGCTCGGCGGCACCTGGAGCTGCACCGTCGAGGGATCGAGCGGGTTCGCCACCCGGCTGCCGACGTAGGCGTTGATCGCCTGGGCGATGCGCCGCGCGGTGGTGAAGTCGGGGTTGCGGAGCGCCAGCTTGACGTCGCGCAGGGAATTGAGCGCGAACGGAATTTCACGTTCGACGATGCCGCCGGAGGCGATCCGCCCGGCGGTCGGCACGTTCTTCACCACGCTCGCGCCCTGACCGCTGGCGGAAAAGCCGCCGATCGCCACCTGGCCCTGCGCCACCGCGTAGACCTCGCCGTCGGCGCCGACCAGCGGCGTCACCAGCAGCGAGCCGCCCTGGAGGCTGGTGGCCTTGCCCATCGCCGAGACGGTGACGTCAACGCGGGTGCCCTGGCGCGCGAACGGCGGCAGGGTGCCGGTGACCATCACCGCGGCGACGTTCTTGGTGTCGAGCTTGCCGTCGCGGGTGTTCACGCCCAGGCGTTCGAGCATCGCGATCAGGCTTTCCTTGGTGAACGCGATGTCGTCGGTCTTGTCGCCGGTGCCGTTCAGGCCGACCACCAGGCCGTAGCCGATCAGCACGTTGTCGCGCACGCCTTCGACGTCGGCGATGTCCTTGATCCGCGACGAGGCCTCCGCGGGCTGCGCGAGGCCGAGCGCCAGCGCCGCAAGCACGGGAAGGAGAGAAAGCCGCTTGAACGAGAAAGCCATGGCCGCGTTCCGTCTGATGACACCACCCGGACGGCCCGGAAGGGACCATCCCGCCCTCTCCATGCGAACCTCGTGCCAGGGGGTGAATTTTGAGATTTCAACGTGTTGCCGCTTGATTCCCAGGGCCGTCGGCGGCAAATACGGACCGCGTCCCGGCAACAATTGCCGCTTTGCGCCGGGGCGGCAAAATTTGCCCATTTGGCGGAGCGCGGCTTGGTTGTAGACTCAGGCCTCACGGCATGAAGGATCGCGGATGAAGGTCGGTTCCACCGGTTCCACCTCAGGGCCCCAGCGGGTCCGCAAGAGCGACGGCAAGTCCCAGCGCGTCGAAGGTTCCGGATTCGCCGAATTTCTCGGCGGACCCGAGGCGGCCGACGGCCCGCAGGCGGTCGAAGGCGCGGTGTCGCTCTCCGGCGTCGAGGCGATTCTCGCGGCCCAGTCGGTCGACCCGGACGGCGGGCAGGCGATGCGGCGGCGCATGGCGCAGCGCGGCGAGGATGTGCTCGACCGCCTCGAGGGCGTGCGCGTCGGTCTTCTCGCCGGGCGGGTGCCGAAGCAGGATCTCGCGGATCTCGCGCGGCTGGTGCGGGGCAAGCGCGAAGCGGGCGTCGATCCGCGCCTCGGAGCGCTGCTCGACGAGATCGAACTGCGCGCGGAGGTCGAACTCGCCAAGCTCACGCGCGACCTCGGGGCGGAAGTCTGAGACTCGCCGGTTTCCCGCGCATCTCCATTCCCGAACGGAAAGTGTTGCTCGGATACACGACGATCCCTATATTGCCACCCGCGAATACAGGGGGCGGCGGTTCGCCCGCCATCGGGGGGTTTCGGATCTGGGGAGGATAAGGCAGGTATGACCGTGATGTTGCCGCCGGATTACCGGCCGTCCGAGGACGAGGACTTCATGAACGAGCGGATGGTCGAGTACTTTCGCCGGAAATTGCTCGACTGGCGGACCGATCTCCTGCGCGAATCGGAGGAGACTCTCGATCACCTGCGCGAAGGTCCGGCGAACGAGGCGGACATCGCCGACCGCGCCTCGTCGGAGACCGACCGCGCGCTCGAACTCCGGACCCGCGATCGCGCCCGCAAGCTGATCGCCAAGATCGACGAAGCGCTGCAACGGGTCGAGGACGGCTCCTACGGCTATTGCCAGGAAACCCAGGAGCCGATCGGCATCCGCCGTCTCGAGGCGCGTCCGATCGCCACCCTCTCGCTCGAGGCGCAGGAGCGCCACGAACGCCTGGAGCGCACCCATCGCGACGAATGACCGGCTTCGGCCGCGCATGAAAAACGCCCCCGCCGATATCGGCGGGGGCGTTTTTCATTGCCGTTCGGGGCGAGGGCTCAGCGCGCCGTCGCTTTGGCGTGGCCTTCCAGCAGGCCTTCGGCGATCTGCAGGTTGGTGTTGATCAGCGCCTCGATCTTCTGCGCGCGACGCTCCGGCGAGAGGTCGAAGGTCACCTTCGCGGTGTAGTCGGAGAGGCGGGTGAGGTTGGATCGGATGTCTTCGGGCAACTGGCAGTCGGGCTTGCCGACCAGGGTCTTGATCGCGGTCCAGAGCTTGAGGTTCTCGTCGAGCGCCGCGACGAGCGCCGCACCGTCGTTCTGCTCGAGCGCCTGGGACATGCCCACCGCCGCCTGGGTGAGGGCGAGGGCGTCTTCTTCGAAATTCGACAGTTGGGTGGTCATGCGCGCGGTCTCCCGATGCTTCGCAATCGCCGGGAATGCGGGCACTCTCCGGCCGTTTCGGGAGAGTTTCCCGCGAATATGGTTAAGGAAGCGCAAATGCGCGCAAGAAAAAGGTCCCGGCCGAAAGGGCCGGGACCGAGTGGCGGCGGACGGGAATTCGCCGCGGAAAGTTCTCAGAAGGGCAGGATCACGTCGAGAAGCTGCGAGCCGTAGCGCGGCGTCTGCATGTCGCTGATGGTGCCGCGCCCGCCGTAGGCGACCCGCAGTTCGGCGATGTCCTGCGACGCGACGGTGTTGGTGGAGCTGATGTCCTCGCGGCGGATCACGCCCGAAACCTGAAGTTGGCGCAGTTCGTAGTTGACCCGCACCTCCTGCGAACCGGCGATCACCAGATTGCCGTTGGGCAGCACCTGCACCACCACCGCGGCGACGGAAATCTTGATCGTCTCCGTGCGGGCGATCGAGCCGGTGCCGGTGATGTCGCGGGAACTCGTCACGCCGCCCACCAGGCTGGTGGGGTCGACGGTGTTCGGCAGCACCTTGTTGACGCTGTTCTCGAGCCCGAGCAGGGTCGAGAAGCCCATGCTCTCGCCCGCGCCGCCGCGGCCCTGCGAGGTGGTGTTGGACAGGTCGGCGCTGTCGGTGATCGCCACCGAGACGGTGAGGATGTCGCCGACCTTGGCGGCGCGCTGGTCCTTGAAGAACGCGCGCGCGCCCGGCCGCCACAGCGAGTTGGCCATCGGCCGCGGCTCCTCGGGGTCCGGCATCGGCATCGTCACCGGCTGATAGCCCGACTTGGTGGTGGGATTCTCGATCGCCGAGAGCTTCGGTTCCTCGCCGATTTCGGACAGGCGGGTGAGGGTGTTGCAGCCCGACAACGCCGCGAGCGCGACCGCGGCGAGGGCGAGGCGGAAAGCGGGAATGCGGAACATCGTCGTCTCCCTCAGCGCAGCGCCGACTGGGTGGAGATCACGTCGACCACCACCTGATGCGGCTGCACCACCTTGGCGAGCAGGGTGCGGTTGCTCTTGGTGTTGAGAATGCGGATCATGTCGCCCTGGCCGCCGGCTTCGAGGGCCTTGCCCTTGGCGGTCAGGTTCATGGTCTTGAGCGCGTAGAAGATCACCACCTCGTCGCCGCGCGACACCAGAACCTGGGTCTGCAGCTGGTTGGCGCGCACCGGCTCGCCTTCCTTGATCTGGCGGCGCGCCTGCTTGCCGACGAGCGCGTAGGGATCGGTCACCGCGCCGTCGCCGACGCGGTCGGTGCGGACGTTGGCGACGGTGATGTCGTGCGCCGAGATCACCTCGCCGCGGTTGAGGGTGGTGGTGAGCACCGGCACCGCGGTGGTCTCGAACACCCGTCCGGCGACCGCGATCTGACGGGTGTAGACCACCCGGTCGCCTTCGGTCGCGGTGACGTCGACGACGCTCGAAAAGCGCTGGGTGCGCGGGTCGTAGGCGAGCTGGCCGACCGAAACCGCGGGCGTCGCCTCGGCGGGAAGCTGCACCGCGAACCCGGCGGTGGCGGGCACCAGCTCGCTTTCCGTCGGCGCACCCCGGTCGGTGAGCGCGAGGCGAACCTCGTCGAGGATTTCGGCTTCCGAGACGGTGCGGCTGTCGCGCTTCACCACCGCGCGGATATCGCGGGAGAGCGGCTTCCAGTCGAGCTCGTAGAGCCGCGCGATGCGCGCCAGCAGATCGGCCTCGATCACCATCCGTTCGCCCGGCGCGGGCGCGTTGAGAATCGCCCGGTCGCCCTTGGGGATCGGCCCCGAGAACACGTCGCTGACGCGGATCGTCGCGCCGCGCACGGTGATCACCGGGTTGAGGGCGTTGAGGGTCTCCTCGGCGGCCGCGGGAGCGGCGGCGATCTGGACGCCGAGGCTTTGCGCCGGCGCCGTGCCCGGCAGGGCGGCAAGGCCGAGAGCGAGGGTGAGGATCCGGAGATTCATCGCAATCCTCCTCACTTCATCTGGTTGATGGTGCTGAGCATCTCGTCGGAGGTGGTGACCACCTTGGAGTTCATCTCGTAGGCGCGCTGGGCGCTGATGAGGTCGGTGATCTCCGACACGACGTTGACGTTCGAGGTTTCGAGGTAGCCCTGCAGGATCGAGCCGAAGCCGGTGGTGTCGGGGGTGCCGACGGTCGGCGCGCCCGAGGCCGGGGTTTCCATGTAGAGGTTGTCGCCGATCGCCTCCATGCCCGCTTCGTTGATGAAGGTGGCGATCTGCAGGGTGCCGACGTTGGTCTGGGTGGTCTGACCGTCGAGCTTCACCCACACCTCGCCCGAGGCGTTGACGGTGATGTCGGTGGAGTTGTTGGGAATGGTGATGCCCGGCTGCACCGAGTAGCCGTCGTTGGTGACGATCTCGCCGGTGCTGCTGAGCTGGAACGATCCCGCGCGGGTGTAGGCGGTTTCGCCCGACGGCAGCGTCACCTGGAAGTAGCCCTTGCCCTCGATCGCGAGGTCGAGGGTGTTGTCGGTGTTGGTGAGGCTGCCCTGCTCGGTGATCCGGTAGACCGCGGCGGTGCGCACGCCGAGGCCGAGCTGCACGCCCGCCGGCACCAGGGTGCCGGTGTCGGAGCTCTGCGCGCCCTGACGCTTGAGGTTTTGATAGAGCAGGTCGTTGAACTCGGCACGGCGGCGGGAGTACGCCGTGGTGTTCATGTTGGCGATGTTGTTCGAGATGACTTCGACGTTGGTCTGCTGGGCGTGCATACCGGTCGCGGCAATGCTCAGGGCTCGCATGATGGGCTATCCTTTCCTGCCTCAGCTGAACGTCTTGGCGTAGGCGTCGATGGCGCTGCGCTGGCGGTCGTGTTCGACTTCGATCATCTTCTGCGCGTGTTCGTAGGCGCGCTGCACCTCGATCATCCGCGTCATTTCGAGCATCGGGTTGACGTTGGAGCTTTCCAGCATCCCCTGCACCAGGTGCGGCGACTGCACCGGCTGGGCGGTCTGCTCGCCCGCGTCGTAAAGCCCGCCCGCGACCTTCTTGAGGGCGCGCTGATCTTCGAAGGCGACCATGCGCAGCCGCCCGATCGGGCCGTTCTCGGTGGAGATCGTGCCGTCGCGGGAGAAGGTGATCTCGGTTTCGTTGGGGGCGATGAAGATCGGCTGCTGGTTCTCGTTGAGCACCAGCTCTCCGGCGGTGGTGGCGAGCTGGCCGTCGGCGTTGAGCTTGAAGTGCCCGCTGCGGGTGTAGAACCGCTGGCCGGCGTCGGTCTCGACCTCGAAGTAGCCGTCGCCCTTGATCGCGACGTCGAGCGGATTGCCGGTGGTCTCGAGCGCGCCTTCGGAGAGGTCGCGGACCATGCCGAAATCCTGGGTGAAGGCGATCTTGTCCTTGAACAGCGAGCGGTCGGTGCGCACCTGCGCCACGTAGTCGGTGAACAGCTCGCGTTCGCCCTTGAACCCCGCGGTGTTGAGGTTCGCCATGTTGTTGGCGATCTGGTCCATCTGCCGCCACAGGGCGGTCTGACGGCTGAGCGCGATATAGCCGGCGTTTTCCATGGTCGATCCCGTCGTTACCTTCGGCCCGTCTTTTCGACGGTGCTCGTGTCTTGGCAGTGTCGATGCAGCCGCCGTGCCATATCGGCAAAGCATTGATCCGGGACGGAGAATGTGCGATCTCTGGAACCCGAGGGGATTGCTCCGGGCCGGTTGCTGCCGGGTTCGGTGGGCAAAAATCGCCGGGTTGCAGCGGCGATTTCATGTCTTCTTAATCAATTCGCGTTAGCTTCACCCTGCCCCGAAGGCGCAGGAGCGCGGCGGGCGAGGATCGTTCAAGGCGGGTTCGCGGAATGGCCGAAGACTACGAAGACGACGTCGAGGACGGCGCGCCCGCGCCCTCCAAATCCGGCGGAAAGAAGAAACTGATCATTCTCGTCGTCCTGCCTCTGCTGCTGATCGTCGGCGCGGCGGCGGGCGCGTACTTCACCGGCCTCGCCGATCCGCTGGTGGCGATGCTGGGCGGCGGCGGCAAGACCGAAGAGGCCGCGGCCGAGCATGCCGACGCGGGCAAGCCGCTGGCGCCGCCGGTGTTCTACGAGTTGCCCGAGATGCTGGTGAACCTCAATCCCGGGCAGGGCCGCCGCCCGTCGATTCTGAAGATGAAGGTGCGCCTGGAACTCGCCGCGGCCACCGACACGCCGAAGATCGAGGCGATGCTGCCGCGCATCGTCGACAGCTTCCAGGTCTACCTGCGCGAGTTGCGCGTCGAGGACCTGCAGGGCGCGGCGGGCATGTACCGCCTGCGCGAGGAGCTGATGATGCGCGTCAACCGCGTGGCCGCTCCGGCCAAGATCAACGACGTCCTGTTCCAGGACGTGCTGGTGCAGTGACCGCCCGACCGGGGGTCTAGGGAGAGACGGATGGCGGAGGACAAGGGACGCAGCGCGGCGGACGAGGACGCCCTGATGGCCGAATGGGAGGCCATGGCCGACGACAAGCCCGCCGACGGCAAGCCCGACGACGTCGCCGCCGAGTGGGAGTCGATGCTGGGCGGCGACGGCGAAGCCGCCGAAACCGACCTGATGACCAACGTCTCGGGGCGCGAATCCGCCCGCGTGCTGAACCAGGACGAAATCGACAGCCTGCTCGGCTTCGACGGCAGCGCGGATTCCGATCAGAACCGTTCGGGCATCCAGGCGATCCTCAATTCCGGCATGGTCTCCTACGAGCGTCTGCCGATGCTCGAGGTGGTGTTCGACCGCCTGGTGCGCATGATGTCGACGTCGTTGCGCAACTTCACCTCCGACAACGTCGAGGTCTCGCTCGACAACCTCGTCAGCCTGCGCTTCGGCGACTATCTCAACTCGATCCCGCTGCCCGCGATGCTCGCGGTGTTCAAGGCCGAGGAGTGGGACAACTTCGGCCTGCTCACCGTCGATTCCTCGCTGATCTATTCGATCGTCGACGTGCTGCTCGGCGGGCGTCGCGGCACCGCGGCGATGCGCATCGAGGGCCGCCCCTACACCACCATCGAGCGCAACCTCGTGGAGCGGATGATCCACGTGGTGCTGGCCGACCTCTCGGCGGCGTTCGATCCGCTGTCGCCGGTCGCCTTCCGCTTCGACCGACTGGAAACCAACCCGCGGTTCGCGACGATCTCGCGCCCGTCCAACGCCGCGATCGTCGCCAAGCTCCGCATCGACATGGAAGACCGCGGCGGCCGCCTCGAACTGCTGCTGCCGTACGCCACCCTCGAACCCGTCCGCGAACTGCTGCTGCAGATGTTCATGGGCGAGAAGTTCGGCCGCGACTCGATCTGGGAAATTCACCTGATGGAGGAGCTGTGGCAGACCGAGGTGGAGTTGGAGGCGGTGCTGGACCAGCAGTACCTGCCGCTCTACTCGGTGCTCAACATGGAGGTCGGCACCCGCCTGATGTTCAACGCCACGCCGGACTCCCGCGTGGTGATGCGCTGCGGCGACGTGCCGATGTGGGCGGGCCGGATGGGACGCAAGGGCAACCATATCGCGATCTGCCTCGACGAGAAGATCAAGCGCAAGCGTAACGGGTGAGGTAAAGGTATGTCGCCGACCGTGCTGCTCGATGTCGTGATCGTCGCCCTCCTGGTGCCGACGATCGTCTATGCGGTGATCCTCAACCGTCGTCTCGATGCGCTGCGCCGCAACCGCGACGACCTGGGGCGGATGATCCTCGCCTTCAACGAGGCGACGGTGCGTGCCGAGGCGGGCATTCCGAAGATGAAGCGCGCGGTCGAGGAAGTCGGCGAAACCCTGCGCGAATCGATGGAGAAGGCGCAGGGCCTGCGCGACGATCTGGCGTTCATGACCGAGCGTGCGGACTCGATGGCCAACCGCCTCGAAGCCCACCTGCGCGAGGCGCGCGGCGCGCTCAAGGGGACGGGAGAGACCTTTTCCGCCGCCGAGCTGCCGGAGCCGCTCGGCATGGACAAGGTGCGCGAAACCGGCGAGGCGGCGCGCGTCGTCGGCGGCATCGCGCCGGGCCCGACGCTGCTCTCGGCGCTGCTGTCGGAGGACGACTTCGTCGGCCACGAGGAGGAACGCTCGGTCGCCGAGCGGCAACTCCTGCGTGCCATCCAGGCCTCGCGCTGAGGAGGGGAAACGATGGCCCGCGCTCCCCGTTTCGGCATCCCGAAGTTCCGCATCCTGCCGCTGTTCATTCTCGTCGGCGCGCTGATGTTCGGCGCCCGCGTCGGCAGTCTTTGGCAGATCGGCACCGGCCATGCGCCGCCGGAGGCCCAGCCGGAGCCGCCGGTGTTCTCCCAGGCGTTCGCCCAGAGCGCGTCCGACGCGGCTCCGACGGCCGCGCCCGAACCCGCCCAGCCGCTTCCCGGACTGTCCGGTCAGGCCGCCTACAGCCAGTCGGAAATCGAGGTTCTTCAAAACCTTGCGGCGCGCCGTGCGGAGCTCGACAAGCGCGAGCGCGAACTCGACCAGCGCCTCGCGGTGCTTTCCGCCGCCGAGGCGCAGATCGACGCCAAGATTCAAAAGCTGCGCGAGATTCAAACCACTATTGAAGGCCTGATCGAAAAACACGATGATCAGGAAAATCAGAAGATCGAAAATCTGGTGAAAATCTACACGGCGATGAAACCCAAGGATGCCGCCCGCATCTTCGAGCAGATGGACATGCCGATCCTGATCCAGGTGATCAAGGGGATGAAGGAGCGGGTGTCGGCGGCGATCCTCTCGAACATGTCGCCGGATCGCGCCAACGCGGTGACGACGGAGCTCGCGACGCAAAGCCGCCTGCCCGCCGACCTCGTCGGCGACACGGGGGTGAAACGGTAAGCGTACGCCGCTGCGGCGGGAATTGTCTTGCGGGTCGTGAACCGCATTGGGTATACCCCCGGCATGGCCATGGCCAGGGCCGCGTCGGGTGTGATGGATTGAACGGGTGTTTCGGGAGACGTCTCCATGGCAGTTGACAAGAATATGCGCATCCTCATCGTCGACGATTACAAGACGATGCTGCGCATCATCCGCAATTTGTTGAAGCAGCTCGGCTTCAACAATATCGACGAGGCGACCGACGGAAGCATGGCATTGCAGATGCTGCGCTCGGGAACCGCCTATGGTCTCGTGATCTCCGACTGGAACATGGAGCCGATGACCGGGCTTCAGCTCCTGCGAGAGGTGCGCGCCGACGCGGGCCTGAAGGCCCTGCCGTTCATCATGGTCACCGCGGAAAGCAAGACCGAGAACGTGATCGCGGCGAAGGAGGCGGGCGTCTCCAACTACATCGTCAAGCCGTTCAACGCCGAAACGCTCAAGACCAAGATGTCGAGCGTGTTGGGGGACTTCTAGTCCGGTACGGTAGCTTCGCGGAGTGCGGGTGATGAACCACGACGACGCTGAAATCGCCTTGCAGAAAAGGCTCGACCTGATCCGGGCGGCACGCGGCAACGCGGTGCCGCTCGAGGACGTCGCCGAGGTGGTGCGCGCGATTCTCGACACCATGAGCGGCGAGATCAGCGCCAAGGATCTGCACGTCTACAACGAGCTCGAGGCTCTCGCGCGGATCATCCGCGAGACCAAGCAGGAGATCGCCGAGATCCGCCCGGAGGAGATCAAGGACGAATTCCTGCCCACCGCCGCCGACGAACTCGACGCGATCGTCCAGTCCACCGAGACCGCCGCGAACGCGATTCTCGACGCGGTGGAATCGATCGAGGCGGTGATCCCCGCCGTCGACGCCGCGGCGGGGGAGGCGCTCTCCAACGCCACCATGGCGATCTACGAGGGGTGCAACTTCCAGGACCTCACCGGGCAGCGCATCTCCAAGGTGGTCAATACCCTGAAGCGCATCGAGGAGCGCGTGAACACCTTGATTTCCGCGTTCGGCCCCGATCTCGAGGCGGTGGCGGAAGGGCTTGCCGGGGAAGCCGCCGCGGCGGTCGCCGGGGCGGATGCCGACGCCGCCTTGCTCAACGGTCCGCAGCATCCCGAGACCGCATCCAGCCAGGACGAGATCGACCGGCTGCTCGCCAGCCTCGGCTGATCCTCCCACCAACCGGAGGAAAGCGGGTGACACCGGCCGCACTCACGGGATATCGCGAACCCGCCGATGCCGCGCCGCGCGAGGGTGCGACGGTGGCGCTGTTCCTTGCGCTCTATCTCGTGCTGCTGGCGTTCTTCATCCTTCTGGTGGCGATGTCCGAGGGGCATTCCCACAAAAGCCGCGAGATTCTCGAAGGGCTCAACAGCCGGTTCGCGTCCCGCGACGCTCCGGGCGGCGAAACCCCGAGCTTCGCCTCCGACCTCGGGCGGGTGGTTTCCCCCGCCGAATTTCTCGATGCCGTGACCCGGGTCTACGAAACCGCGATCCCGGCCGCGCGGATCGAGGAGATCGTGCCCGGCCGGGTGATGCAGCTGTCCCTCCACGTCGACGCGCTGTTCGCGCACGACACCGAAATCCTGCGTCCGGCGCAGCGCCGCGCCTTCGCCGAGCTGGTGGCGTCGCTCTCCGCGCCGCCGCCGGGGCTGCGCTACGTGGTCGAGGCGGCGTTCGGCGTCGCCGAGCCGGAAGACCTGCTGCCGGTGGCATCCAACCGCGCCGCGCGCCGCGCCGCGATCGTCGCCGCGGCGTTCGCCGAGGAAGGCGCGCCGCCGGGAACCGCGGCCGCGGCGGTGGAACCGGGCGACCCGCTGGCGGCGCGACTGGTGTTCCGCGTCGAGGACGCGCGGGGGGCGCCATGACCGATCCCCGCATCCTCACCCAGTGGGAGGGCGGCGCGATCGACGCCCGGCCGCCGGTCGAAGTCCGCACCTCGTGGATGCTGACCTTCGCCGACGTGGTGTCGCTGCTGCTCACCTTCTTCGTGCTGCTGTTCGCGTTGTCGGGAGTGCAGACGGAGCGGTTCCGGAACGTCGCCGACGCCCTCTCGCGCGCCCTCAATCCACCGCTCGCCGCCGCGCCCACCGGCGCCGCGATCCGCAACGTCGGCCGCGCGCCCGCCGCGCCGGGGGCGGACCTCGGCTATCTCGCCAGTCTGTTCGAGGCGGTGTTGCGCGATGCGCCGGAGCTTGCCGCGGCCGACGTCGTCCTCGAAGACGATCGCCTGCTGCTGCGCTTGCCCGCGAACGCGGTGTTCGTGCCCGGTTCGCCGATGCTCGCGCCGCCCGCCCGCCGGGCGGTGGCGGCGCTCGCCGAGGCGCTCGCGGGGATCGACAACCGCATCGCCGTGACGGTCTCCGGCGCGGGTGCATCCGCTGCGACGCTGGAAACGTCGCTGGCGCGCGCCGCGGGCCTCGCCAACGCGCTGCGTGCGGGCGGGGTGGACCGGCCGGTCCGCGCCGTCGCGCGGATCGGCGCGGCGGCGGTCGACATCGTGATTTCGCCGGACAAGGGAAGCGCGCCGTGATCCGTCTGTTGCGCCTGTGCGCGTTCGCCCTGTTGTTGCTGCTGCCCGGGATCGCCGAAGCGGCGGAGTTGCGTGCGGGGATTCACGACGACTTCGGCCGGATCGTCGTCGAGTGGCCCCAGGCGGTGCGTTACTCCGCGCGGATCGACGGCAACCGGCTGATCGTCGAATTCGACCGGCCGCTCGATGCCGACCCGGCGGAGCTGGTGCCGCGTCTGCCCGCCTATCTGCGCGCCGCGCGGCGGGAGGACGGCGGTCGTCGCGTCGTCTTCGACCTGCGCGGCCCGACCGCGCTCGCCGCGCAGACCTTCGGCACCTCGGTGGTGCTCGATCTCTCGAAGCCGGCGCGGACGCAGCCGCCCGCTCCGGCGGCGCAGGCGGAGCCGACGGTGCCGGTGCGGGTCGGCATTCATCCCGAATACACCCGCGTGGTGTTCGATTGGCCGCGGCGCGCCGGATATACGGTGAGCTTCGCCGACGGCCGCGCCACGGTGCGGTTCGACGCGCCGGGGCGGATCGACGTCGCGCAGCTCCGCGCCGACCTGCCCGACGCCTTCAAGGACGCCCGCGAGGAGAGCCGCGCACCGCTCGCGGTTTCGCTGCCCGCCGCCGCCGCGCCCAAGCATTTCCGCGCCGGAACCGGCGGCCGCGCGATCGCCGTCGATCTCCGGCCGCCGGGGGCGGCCGTCGCGCCGCCGCCCACCGCGAAGCCGGAGCCCAAGCCGGAAGCCGGAGCCGCTCCGGCCGCTCCGCCGAAGCCCGAGGCGAAACAGCCCGCAGCCGCACCGGCGAAACCCGAAGCGAAGACGCCCGCCGCCGCGCCGCCGCCCGCCGAGGGCGAGGCGCCGCAGGGCCAGGTGGTGAGCCTGAGCTTCTCGTGGGATCAGCCGACCGGCGTCGCGGTGTTCCGCCGCGCCGGATACGTGTGGATCGTCTTCGACCGGCCGCATTCGGTGGACCTGCCGCTGCTGCGGCGTCTCGGCAAGGGCGTGGTCGAGGATATCGAGCAGTTTCCGAGCGGCCGCGCGACGATCGTGCGGGTGCTGGTGCCGCCTGCGGTCAATCCCAGCCTGCGCCGCGAGGGCCTGCTGTGGATCGTCGACTTCATGGTGCAGCCGCTCCGGCCGCTGCGCAGCATCGACGTGCAGCCGCAGATGGCGGCGACCGGCGGCCCGCGCTTGTTCCTGCCGCTCGCCGAGGGCGGTCTGCCGGTGCCGGTGGTCGATCCGGAGGTCGGCGACACCATGACGGTGGTGCCGGTGATCCCGCTCGGCTACGGCGTCTCGCCCGAACGCCGCTATGTCGACGCGGTGCTGCCCGCGACCGCGCAGGGCGTGGTGGTGGTGCCGCGCGCCGACGACGTCGAGGTCACGTCGAACCGCAACGGCGTCGAGATCGCGCGCCGCGGCGGCGGCCTGCGCATCTCCGGCCCCGGTTCGGCGGCGGCGGCGCTCGCGGGCACGACGGCGGAAACGCCGATCAGCAAGGTGTTCGACCTCGGCGTCTGGATCGCCGGCGGCGATGCGACCTTCGTCGCCGATCGCCGTCAACTCTACGACAAGATCATCACCGCCGATCCGTCGCGGCGCAATTCGGCGCGGATGGACCTCGCGCGCTTCTACCTCGCCCACGGATACGACGCCGAAGCCCTCGGGGTGTTGCGGGCGATTTCGGGAGACGATCCCAAGGTTGCCGAACAGCCCGGTTTCCTTGCCGTGCGCGGTGCGGCCAACTATCTGATCCACCGCCCCGAGGAGGCGCTCGCCGATCTCTCGAACGAAAGCCTGGCCGCGTCCAACGAGGCGCAGTTCTGGCGCGCGCTCGCGGCGCTCGCGATCGCCCAGCCGCGCGACAAGGCCGAGCTTGCCGACGCGGTGCTGAAGGTGCGCGCCGCGGCGCCGGTGCTCAAGGACTATCCGGCGCGGCTACGAACGCGTCTGGCGCTCGATGCGGGCGAGGCGCTCGCCAATGCGGGCGACGACGTCGGCGTGCGCAATTTCCTCGAACTCGCCAAACGCGACGATCCGTCGGTTCAGGAACAGGCCGAAGCCCTTTACCTCACCGGTCGGATGCACGCCTCCCAGGGCGCGCTCGACTCCGCGGTCGAGGACTTCCGTCGCACCGAGGACACGATGGTGCGGCCGTTCCGTGCCCGCGCCGCCTACGATCGCATCGTGCTGATGCACAAGATGGGCAAGCTCTCCGATGCCGAGGCGATCGACGGCCTCGACCGGCTGCGTTTCGCGTGGCGCGGCGACGACTTCGAATACAAGCTGCTGAAGACCCTGGCCGAGCTCAATCTCCAGGCGAAGCGCTACGGCGACGGCCTGCGCGTACTCAAGCAGATGGCCGGTTATTTCCGCCAGTCGCCGGGGGCGAACGACGTCACCGAGTTGATGCGCACCACCTTCCGCGAGCTCTACCTCAACAATCGCGCCGACGATATGCCGCCGGTGCGCGCGATCGCGCTGTTCGAGGAGTTCCGCGAGCTGACCCCGACCGGGCCGGACGGCGACGAGATGATCCGCAAGCTCGCCGATCGCCTCGTCGGCGTCGATCTGCTCGACCAGGCGGCGCAGCTCCTCGACCATCAGGTGCAGACCCGCCTGCAGGGGGTCGAGAAGGCCCGCGTCGGCGCGCGTCTGGCGTTGGTGCAACTCCTCAACCAGCAACCCGCGCTCGCGCTCGCCGCGCTCAAATCCTCCGAGGCGCCGGGCGTACCCGCCGACCTCGCTCGCCAGCGCGAACTCCTGCGCGGTCGCGCCCTCGCCGACCTCGGCCAGACCGACGCGGCGCTGAAGCTGCTCGCCGCCGAGACCGGCGACGACGCCAACTTGCTGAAGGCCGAGATCCAGTGGCGCAAGCAGGATTGGGCGGGGGCGGCGGATGCGCTCTCGCGCACCATCCGGGTGCCCGAAACCGGCACCCAGATGTCGCCGGTGATGCGCCAGCGGGTGTTGCAGTGGGTCACCGCGCTCCGGCTCTCCGACCAGCGCCGCGACATCGCGCAGGTGCGCCGCGACTATCTGCCCTATATGAACGCGACGCCGGAATTCGACGCCTTCAACCTGCTCACCAACCGCACCGCGGCCGGGCTGATCGACATGGCGGCGGTGGAGGAACAGATCAAACAGGCGGAGAATTTCCGGTCGTTCCTCGGCGAGTACAAGACTCGCATGCAGCAATCGGGGCTCTCGGCGATCAACTGACGCCGGGAGATTTCCACGGATGGATGCCGCCCCTCATGCGTGCACAATGCATGGGGCCGCCGAGATTTTTCTTGCAATCCCGATCCCCATGCCCCAAAACACGCGTTCCAGAAAAATATCTGGTCCATCTGCTGGTTAGGAGTGGGGAATCATGAAACATGCTTCTCTGGCCACCCAACTGGGGATGAACTCGGAAAAGGATCTGAGAGACTCCCAAAACGGTTCGGTTAGTTCCCTCGCGGGTCGTCCCGCGGGGGCTCGGTTGTGGCCTGCTGTCGACAACGAGAACGACTATTTCGTCGAGCGCGACGGCGTGAAATTCGCCGGGACGCATCTGATCATCGACCTTTGGGGGGCGACCAATCTCGATCGCCTCGATATCGTCGAGCAGACCCTGACCGCCGCGGCCGAGGAGGCCGGGGCGACGATCCTTCACACGCACCTTCACCACTTCACGCCCAACGGCGGGATTTCGGGTGTGCTGGTGCTGGCCGAGAGCCACATCTCGATCCATACCTGGCCGGAACGCAACTACGCGGCGCTCGACGTGTTCATGTGCGGCGCGTGCGACCCCTACAAGTGCATTCCCAAGCTGCGGGAAGCCTTCCACCCGGCGCATATCACCCTGAACGAGCACAAGCGCGGGATGACGACGTGGTGACACGGTTCGTCGAGGCGCTCTATCCCGACTGGCGACAGACGTTCGAGAACGTGCGCCTGTTGCATCGGGAAACCACGCCGTTCCAGGAGCTCGCGGTCTACGAGACCCCGGGCTTCGGCACGCTTCTGGCGCTCGACGGCGTGGTCCAGACCACCACCGCCGACGAGTTCGTCTATCACGAGATGATCGTGCATCCGGCGTTCGTCGCCCACGGCGCCGCCAGGGCGGTGCTGGTGGTGGGCGGCGGCGACGGCGGCTGCCTGCGCGAGATCCTCAAACATCCGGTCGAGCGGGTCGTTCTCGCCGAGATCGACGCACGGGTGGTGGAGGTGTCGAAGACCTTCCTGCCCGGCCTGTCGGCGGGCGCGTTCGACGACCCCAGGGTCGAGGTGCGGATCGGCGACGGCCTTGCCTACGTCGCCGAGACGCAAGAGAAATTCGACGTGATCGTGGTGGATTCCACAGATCCGGAGGGGCCGGGGGAAGCGCTGTTCACCGAAGCCTTCTACGCCGATTGCGCGCGCATTCTCAATCCGCGCGGCGTGGTGGTGACGCAGTCGGGGGTGCCGTTCCGGCAGCCGCGCGGCCTCGCGCTGTCGTATCGCCGGTTGAAATCGGCGTTCGCCGACGTCACCTTCGCCGCCTGCGCGGTACCCACCTACGTCGGCGGGGTGATGGCCCTCGGCTGGGCGTCGCAGGACCCGTCGCTCCGGCGTCTCGGAGTCGAGAGTCTGCGCACGGTCGCCGCGGCCCGCGGCCTCGCCACGCGCTACTACACGCCGGAAGTTCATCTGGCCGCGTTCGCATTGCCGCGGTACATTCAGGAGCTTTTGGTACCCTGAACCGTGCGCGAGACGCGGAGGGGCGGGAGGCTTGGTTTCTGACTCCGTCAAATCATTTACGCCAAGGAGAATTCGGATGCGCAAGTCCTTTGTTGGAGGCCTGAGTCTCGCCGCGGCCGCACTCGCCGCGACGCCCGCCTCCGCCGACACCCTGGTCGCGATCGCCGGGCCGATGACCGGGCAATATGCCTCCGCCGGCGACCAGATCCGCCAGGGTGCGGAACTCGCGATCGCCGACATCAACGCCCGCGGCGGCGTGCTCGGAGAGAAGCTCAAGCTCGTGGTCGGCGACGACGCCTGCGATCCCAAGCAGGCGGTCGCGGTGGCCAACAAGATGGTGACCGAAAACATCGCCTTCATGCACGGCCACTGGTGCTCGTCGTCGACGATCCCGGCGTCGGACATCTACAACGAAGCGCAGATCCCGATGGCGACGGTGTCGACCAATCCGCAGGTCACCGAGCGCGGCCTCAAGAACATCTTCCGCATCATGGGGCGCGACGACCAGCAGGGGATGGTGGCGGGCAACTACATCGCCACCCGGTTCGCGAATGCCAAGGTCGCGGTGGTCGACGACAAGTCGGCCTACGGCAAGGGTCTCGCCACCGAGATGGCCAAGGCGATGAAGGCCAAGGGGATCAAGCCGGCGGTCGAGGAATCGATCACCGCGGGCGAGCGCGACTATTCCTCGCTGATCACCAAGCTCAAGGCGGCCGGGGTTTCGGTGATGGCCTACGGCGGCTATCACACCGAGGTCGGCCTGATCGTGCGTCAGGCGAAGGAGGCCGGGCTCGACCTCAAGGTGATGTCGGGCGACACCATGACCAATTCGGAGCTGCCCTCGATCGCGGGCGCCGCCGCCGACAACGTGCTCTTCACCTTCTCGCCGGACCCGCGCGAGAATCCGTCCGCCGCGCCGGTGGTGGCCGAGTTCAAGAAGAAGAACATCGACCCCGAAGGTTACGTGCTCTACGCCTACGCCGCGATGCAACTGTTCGAGCAGGCGGCCAAGCAGGCGAAGAGCGTGAAGTATCAGCCGCTGCGCGACGCGCTGGCGGCGGGGTCGTTCCCCACCGTGATCGGCGATCTCAGCTTCGACGCCAAGGGCGATCTCAAGGTTCCGGCGTTCGTGGTCTACCAGTGGAAGGGCGGCAAGTACGCCAAGGTGCAGTAACCCGCGCCACGGCACGGAATTCGGGAGACGCCCGCGCGGGCGTCTCTTTTTTTTGCGCCGCGCGGGGGCCATATTCTGGATATATGACCGTGCGAGGAGGTCACTCCATGCGGTTGTTCTGGACCTATGCGGCGATGGCGCTCGGCGCGGCGTGGCTGGCTGTGGGGGTTGCCCCCGAGGTCTACGCGACGTTGTCCGCGCGTTCTCCGGCCGATCAATGGCGCAGCGTGGTGGAGGCGGGCGGACTGTTCCGCCTCGCCGGAGAGAACGCCGACTGCCGGGTGCGCTGGGGCTTTCCGGCGCTGATGACGGCGTTAGCGCTGGGGCCGACGGGGCTTCTGGGCCTCGCGGTGGACAGCGCGATCCACTGGGGTCGGCACCTGCGCAGGCACTGAACCGGGGGCTGGAAGGGCCCCCGGCCCGAGGCGCGTCACCCGCCCAGCAGTTCGCTGAAGCGCTTCATGTCGACGTTGCCGCCCGAGAGGACGATGCCGACGCGTTTGCCCTTGAGCTGATCCTTGATCTGCTTCGCCGCGGCGAGGCCGAGGCAGCCGGTAGGTTCGACGACGATCTTCATGCGGGTGGCGAAGAATCCCATCGCCTCGACCAACTCGGCATCGGTCGCGGTGCGGATTTCGGCGAGCTCGCGCTTCATGATCGCGTAGGTGAGGTCGCCGATGTGCTGGGTCTGCGCGCCGTCGGCGATCGTCTTCGGGGTGTCGATGTGGACGATCTTCCCCTCCGCCAGCGAGCGCTGCGCGTCGTTGCCCGCCGCCGGTTCGACGCCGATCACCCGGCACGCGGGCGAGAGCGCGCGGGCCGAGAGCGCGGAGCCCGAGATCAGTCCGCCGCCGCCGACCGGCGCGAACAGATAGTCGAGCGGTCCGACCTCTTCGATCAGCTCCTTCGCTGCGGTGCCCTGACCGGCGATCACGTCCGGATGGTTGTAGGGCGGGACCAGCGCGAGGCCGCGCTCGGAGGACAGGCGCGCGCCGATCGCCTCGCGATCCTCGGTGTAGCGGTCGTAGAGCACCACCTCGGCGCCGTAGCCGCGGGTCGCGGCGATCTTGGCAGCGGGGGCGTCGCGCGGCATCACGATCACCGCGGGCGCGCCCAGCAGCTTCGCCGCCAGCGCCACCGCCTGGGCATGGTTGCCGGAGGAATAGGCGACCACGCCCGCCTTGCGTTGCGCGGGCGAGAGGTGCGCGACGGCGTTGTAGCCGCCGCGGAACTTGAACGCCCCCATGCGCTGGAGGTTCTCGGCCTTGAAGAACAGCGATGCGCCGAGGGCCTCGTTCGCGGTGCGGGAGGTGAGAACCGGGGTTTTGTGGGCGACGTCGGCGATGCGGGCCGCCGCCGCTTCGACGTCGGCGAAAGTGGGGAGGGATGTCATCGGAAATCCTGTCGTGGCAATACGCTACGGCTGGAAGCTTTGCACAAGCGAGCCCGCGATCAAGTACCAACCGTCGATCAACACGAAAAAGATCAGCTTGAACGGCAGCGCCAGCATCACCGGCGGCAGCATCATCATGCCCATCGACATCAGCACCGACGCCACCACCATGTCGATGATGATGAACGGCAGGTAGAGCAGGAAGCCGATCTCGAAGGCGCGGCGCAACTCGGAGATCATGAACGCCGGAATCAGCGCCTGATAGGGCAGGGCGGCGGGCTCGGTGCCCTCCGGCACGCGGGCCATGTCGACGAACAGGGCGAGGTCGCGTTCGTTGACGTTCTTCATCATGAAGTCGTGGAACGGCCGCGCGGCGCGTTCGAGCGCCTCGCCCTCGCTGATCTGCTCCTCGATCAGCGGGCTCACGCCTTCGTTCCACGAGCGCTCGAAGGTCGGCGCCATCACGAAGAAGGTGAGGAACATCGCAAGCGACAGGATCACCATGTTGGGCGGGGTGGTGTTGGTGCCGATCGCCTGCCGCAGCATCGACAGCACCACCGCGATGCGGGTGAACGACGTCACCATCAGCAGGATGCCGGGTGCGAGCGACAGCACCGTCATCAGCAGGAAGAGCTGGATCACCCGCGCGGCGGTGGACCCGCCGCCCGCTTCGCCGCCGAGGTCGATGTTCACCGACTGTGCCAGCGCCGCCTCGGGCGCGAAGGCGACGAGGCCGAGAACGGCCAGCCAGGCGAGAGCGCGGATCATCGCGGCGCTCCGTCGCGGAGGTCGTCCTCGTCGTCGGCGCGCAGCATCGGCCGACCGTCGGCGGGTTCGGCGAGAACGTCGCGGAAACGCGGTTCCGGTTCCGGCGCTGCGGGCGGCGCGATGCCGGTCTCGATCACGGTGCTGTGGTTGGCGGCGAGCAGGATCAGGTGCTCGACGCCGTCGCGGGAGACCAGGGCGAGCTTGTGGTGCGGGCCGAGGGGGCGGATCTCGACCAGCGCGAGGCGCCGCGAACGCTGCGCGGCGCGGGCGAGGCCGCCGCCGCCGAAGCGTTTGAGCGCCCATCCGGCGAGCAGGATCATTCCGATCACCAGCCCGAGCACGGCGATCAGGCGACCGAACATCACCCCGTCGAGCATCGATTCCCCGTTCACTCGCTGTCGGCCTCCGGTTGCGGCGGGAGGGCGTCCCGCGCGGTTGCGAGAACAGTTGTCACGGCGGCGATCCCGTCGTCAAGGCGTTCGAGCGCGGCCGCCGCGCGCGCCCGTTCCTGCGGCGCCACCCGCCCGGCGAGGTCGCACAGCGCGGCCACCTCGGCATCGACGCGCGAGAGATCGTGAACGACGCCGCGGCTGCATGCGGCGCGGGCGTCGTCGAGGCGGCGGCCGAGCGTCGCAGCGCGCGTCAGGAGGTCGTCGAGCGCCGCGCTCACGGTTCGAGGTCTCCCGGCCAGCGACCGTTGGCGCGGTAGACGTAGGCGAGGATTTCCGCCACCGCGGCGAAGGCTTCGAGGGGAATTTCGGTATCGACGTCGACGGCGGAGAGGATTTCCGCAAGGTTTGCGTCCTCGCGCACCCGCACGCCGTTGGCGAACGCGAGCGCGAGAATCTGCTCGGCGATCGCGCCGCGCCCGGAGGCGATCACCTTGGGCGGCGCGGACGAGCCGTCGTAGCTGAGCGCCACCGCGATCTGGCGCGTCTCGGGATCGTCGTCGGACATCGGTTTTCCTCCGTCGCGGAGGATAGCCGAGCCCCCTCAACAAACTCTTAATCGCGGCGTTCCTTGCGCGGGGTTTACGGAATGTTAAAACGCCGGCGCGATACTGGCCGCGACCGAAAACCGCCCGCGGGCGACCGGAGCCGAACCATGGACCTTCAGAAGCTGAGTTTCTTCCAGATCGCGCAGGAGCGCATGGACTGGCTGGCGCAGCGCCAGAAGGTGGTGTCGCAGAACCTTGCGAACGCCAATACGCCCGGCTATCAGGCCAGGGATATCAAGGAGATCGACTTCAATAGAGCTTCGGCAAGGGCTCGATCATGCGCCTCGGCCAGCACGAAAGCGCCGTCGACATCGAGGCGATCTCCACCGGCTCCCTCGGGCTCGATCTCGCGCTCGGCATCGGCGGTCTGCCGCGCGGCCGCATCGTCGAGATCTACGGGCCGGAAAGCTCCGGTAAGACCACCCTCGCGCTCCACGTCATCGCCGAGGCGCAGAAGCGCGGCGGCACCTGCGCGTTCGTCGACGCCGAGCACGCGCTCGACCCGTCGTATGCGCGCAAGCTCGGCGTCAATCTCGACGAACTCCTGATCTCCCAGCCCGATGCGGGCGAGCAGGCGCTCGAGATCACCGACACCCTGGTGCGCTCCGGCGCGGTCGACGTTCTGGTGGTGGACTCGGTCGCCGCCCTCACGCCGCGCGCCGAGCTCGAGGGCGAGATGGGCGACAGCCACGTCGGCCTCCAGGCGCGCCTGATGAGCCAGGCGCTGCGCAAGCTCACCGGCTCGGTCTCGCGCGCCAACACCCTGGTGATTTTCATCAACCAGATCCGCATGAAGATCGGCGTGATGTTCGGCAACCCCGAAACCACCACCGGCGGCAACGCGCTCAAGTTCTACGCTTCGGTGCGTCTCGACATCCGCCGCATCGGCCAGGTCAAGGTCAAGGACGAGGTGGTGGGCAACCAGACCCGCGTGCGCGTGGTCAAGAACAAGGTCGCGCCGCCGTTCAAGACCGTCGAGTTCGACATCGATTACGGCGTCGGCATTTCCAAGACCGGCGAACTGCTGGATCTCGGCGTGCAGGGCGGCCTCATCGAGAAGTCGGGCTCGTGGTTTTCCTACAAGGATCAGCGCATCGGCCAGGGACGCGACAACGCCAAGTCGTTCCTCAAGGACAATCCCGAGATCGCGGCCGAGGTGGAAGGCGCGATCCGCGCCAACGCCGGGCTGATCGCCGAGACCATGCTGGTCGACATGACCGAGCCGGCCGACGAGCCGTAAGCCGCGCGCGGAAGGGAAGACCGGATGCGACTGGGATATGCGATTCTCTACGTGCCCGACGTTCCCGCCGCTGCGGCGTTCTATGAACAGGCGTTCGGGTTGGCGGTGCGCTTCGTGCACGAGAGCGGCCAGTTCGCGGAAATGGAGACCGGCGCGACCGTGCTCGCCTTCGCCGCCGAGGATCTGGTGCGGGCGGATCTCGATTTCCGCCCGGTGCGCGCCGCCGCGCCGCCGCCCGGAGTCGAGATCGCGCTGGTGACCGAAGACGTCGCTGCCGCGCTCGACCGCGCCGTCGCGGCGGGTGCGGTTGCGGTCCTGCCGCCCGAACGCAAGCCCTGGGGGCAGACCGTCGCCTACGTCCGCGATCCGCACGGTTTCCTCGTCGAACTCTGCACCGAGGTGGGGTGAGGTCGCGGCGTTTCCCGCCGCGGCGCTTGTTTTTGACTTCGCGCCCACCGCGCTATACATAAATCCCTTCGGTCCGGCGGGCGGGCGCGACTGCGCGCGCGGCGGGCGGACGTTCTTCTGGCAGCGGCGGTGACACTTCATGACGACCACCAACGACATTCGCTCGACGTTTCTGAACTTCTTCAAGGATCGCGGTCATCAGGTGGTCGAGTCCTCGCCCCTGGTGCCGCGCAACGACCCGACGCTGCTGTTCACCAACGCGGGCATGGTGCAGTTCAAGAACGTCTTCACCGGCGCCGAACACCGTCCCTACAACCGCGCGGTCACCTCGCAGAAGTGCGTCCGCGCGGGCGGCAAGCACAACGATCTCGACAACGTCGGCTACACCGCGCGCCACCACACCTTCTTCGAGATGCTCGGCAACTTCTCGTTCGGCGACTACTTCAAGGCCGACGCCATCGAGTTCGCCTGGACGCTGATCACCAAGGACTTCGGCCTGCCGGGCGACCGCCTGCTCGCCACCGTCTACTCCGAGGACGACGAGGCGTTCGACCTGTGGAAGAAGGTCGCGGGCCTGCCCGAGAGCCGGATCATCCGCATCCCGACCTCCGACAATTTCTGGTCGATGGGCGACACCGGCCCGTGCGGCCCCTGCTCGGAAATCTTCTTCGACCACGGGCCCCACATCGCAGGCGGCCCACCTGGCAGCCCGGACGAGGACGGCGACCGCTTCATCGAGATCTGGAATCTCGTGTTCATGCAGTACGAGCAGTACGCCGACGGCCGCCGCGAGCGCCTGCCGCGGCCGTCGATCGATACCGGCATGGGGCTCGAACGCATCGCCGCGGTTCTCCAGGGCAAGCACGACAACTACGACATCGACCTGATGCGCTTCCTCATCGAAGCCTCGGCGCATGCCTCGGGCGTCGATCCGGACGGTCCGCACAAGGTCTCCCACCGCGTCATCGCCGATCACCTGCGGGCGTCGTGCTTCCTGATCGCCGACGGCGTGCTGCCGTCCAACGAAGGGCGCGGCTACGTGCTGCGCCGGATCATGCGCCGCGCGATGCGCCATGCCCACATGATGGGCTGCCGCGAGCCGCTGCTCCATCGTCTGGTACGCGCGCTGGTGGCGAAGATGGGTGGCGCGTATCCTGAACTCGGTCGCGCCGAAGCGCTGATCACCGAGACCCTGAAGCTCGAGGAAACCCGCTTCAAGGCGCTGCTCGACCGCGGCCTGCGCCTGCTGGACGACGAAACCGCCGGGCTCGCCTCGGGCGGCGTGCTTTCGGGCGAGGTCGCGTTCCGGCTCTACGACACCTACGGCTTCCCTCTCGACCTCACCCAGGATGCCCTGCGCGCCCGCGGCATGAAGGTCGACGAGGCGGGCTTTGCCGCCGCGATGGCGAAGCAGCGCGAGGATGCGCGCAAGGCCTGGGCGGGCTCGGGCGAGGCCGCCACCGAAAGCGTCTGGTTCGATCTTAAGGACAAGGTCGGCGCCACCGAGTTCCTCGGCTACGACACCGAGGCGGCCGAGGGCACCGTCACCGCTCTGGTGGTGGACGGCCAGCCGGTCGAGACCGCCGGGCCCGGCGCGGTCGCGGTGCTGCTCAACCAGACGCCGTTCTATGGCGAGAGCGGCGGCCAGATGGGCGACGCGGGCGAGATCGCGTTCTCGGGCGGCGCGCGTCTCGTCGTTACCGATACGCAGAAGAAGGTCGGCGCGCTGCACGTCCACATCGGCGTGCTCGATGGCGGCGAGGTGAAGGTGGGCGAGGCGGCGCGCTGCGTCGTCGATCACGAGCGCCGTTCCGCCCTGCGCGCGCACCACTCCGCCACGCATCTGCTGCATGCCGCCCTGCGCCACCGCCTGGGCGAGCACGTCACCCAGAAGGGGTCGCTGGTCGCGCCCGACCGGCTGCGCTTCGACATCAGTCATCCGAAGCCGCTGTCGCCGGAAGACCGCGCCGTGGTGGAGGCGGAGATCAACGACCGCATCCGTGCCAACCTGCCTTCGACGACCCGGCTGATGGATCCGGAGTCCGCGATCGAGGCGGGCGCGATGGCGCTGTTCGGCGAGAAGTACGGCGACGAAGTGCGCGTGGTGTCGATGGGCGAGGGCGACGAGACCTATTCCGTAGAACTCTGCGGCGGCACCCACGTCAAGCGCACCGGCGATATCGGCCTGTTCAAGATCGTGCAGGAAAGCGCGGTCGCCGCGGGCGTGCGCCGCATCGAGGCGGTGGTCGGCGCGTCGGCCGAGCATTACGTCGCCGAGCACGACGCGATCCTGCACAAGGCGGCGGAGACCCTCAAGGCCCCGGTCGCCGAACTTTCCGACCGCCTCGCGCAGCTTCTAGAGGACCGCAAGCGCCTGGAGCGCGAACTCTCCGATACCCGTAAGAAGCTGGCGATGGGCGGCAGCGCCGCCGCCGAAGGGCCGAAGACGGTCGCGGGCGCGGCGTTCGTCGGCAAGGTGCTGGAAGACGTGCCCGCCAAGGATCTCAAAGGCATGGCCGACGAGATCAAGACCCAGATCGGCTCCGGCGTCGTCGCGCTGATCTCGGTGGTTGAAGGCAAGGCCTCGTTGGTGGTGGCCGCCACCGCCGACGTCGCCGAACGCTTCAACGCCGTCGATCTGGTCCGCGCGGGCTCGGTCGCCCTCGGCGGCAAAGGCGGCGGCGGCCGCCCCGACATGGCCCAGGCGGGCGGCCCGGAAGGCGCTAAAGCCGCCGAGGCGATCGCCGCGATCGAGGCCGCGATGGCGGAAAAGGCGGTCCACTGAAAACAGGGCAGGGGCTCCGCCCCGACCCCGCCGGGGGATCACGATCCCCCGGCCCCCGCTNGGCAAAACCAAGTGGCGCGCTTCACGCGCTCTCCCGCACGCTCGCGCGGGAGACCCAGTCGATCCCCGCGACCCGCACCGATCCGGCGCACCTCACCGGCTCGCTGCCGCAGGCGGGGCCGTACCGCACCGAGGCCGAGCGCCGGCCGTTCGAGTACACCCTCGACAAGAACGGCGTCGACGTCGAGGAGCAGATGGAGAAGGCGGCTTCAAACCGTTCGGCCTACGAACTCGCCTCCAACCTCGTGCTCAAGAACCTCACGATGATCCGCACCGCGATCGGCCGCACGGGCTAAGCCAAGGGAGCAGCGCATGGACGATCTGCAGATCAGCACGCGGGTGTCCACCTCCGGCATGAAGGCCCAGGCGACCCGCCTGCGCGTGGTGTCGGAGAACATCGCCAACGCCGATTCGGTCGGCACCCAGCCGGGCGAGGCCCCCTATCGGCGCAAGACCGTGTCGTTCAAGGAGGAGGTCGACAAGTCGCTCGGCGCCGATCTCGTCCGGGTCAAGAAGATCGGCGTCGACCGGTCCGACTTCGAAAAGCGCTACGAGCCCAACCATCCGGCGGCGGACGCGGACGGCTACGTCTCGTTGCCGAACGTCAACCCGCTGGTCGAGATGATGGACATGCGCGAGGCGCAACGCGGCTACGAGGCCAATCTCAACGCGATGCAGATCAGCCGCCAGATGATCTCGAAAACCGTCGACATGTTGAAGTGACGAGGCTCCGATGACGATTCCGATCAATTCCGCCGTCAACGCCTACCGCAACGCCGCGGGCGGCTTCGCGTCGAGCGTCGGCGAGGCGCGCGACGGCCTTTCCGCCCAGGCCGCGGCGGTGCAGCCGGGGCAGAGCTTCGCCGATCTGGTCAAGGACAACCTCAACGAGGCGATTGACGCGGGCAAGCAAAGCGAGAAGATGAGCCTCCTCGCGCTTCAGGGCAAAGCCGACCTGCGCGAGGTGGTGAACGCGGTGGCCAACGCCGAAACCGCGTTGCAGACGGTGGTGGCGGTGCGCGACAAGGTGTTGAGCGCGTACCAGGACATCCTCAAGATGTCGATCTGATCGCGGAGCGGCGATGAACGAGGCGCAGGTTCTGGAGGTTGCGCGGGAGGCGGTGTGGACGCTGGTGCTGGTTTCGGCGCCGGTGCTGCTGGTCGGCATGGCGATCGGCCTCGCGATCTCGCTGTTCCAGACCCTCACCCAGATCCAGGAAATGACCCTCACCTTCGTGCCGAAGCTCTTGATCGTGTTCGGCTCGCTGATCCTGCTGCTGCCGTTCATGTTCCACGAGATCCGCGTGTTCGCGGAGCACATGTTCGACCTCGTCATCGCGCCGCGGTAAAAGCCGATGCTGGAGCAGCTCCTCGCGCTCGACGTCTACCATCTCGGGCTGGTGTTCGCGCGCATGAGCGGCGCGTTCGTGGCGCTGCCGGGGTTCGCCGCCACCCACGTGCCGGTGCGCATCCGGGTGTTCATCGCGCTGGGCGTGAGCATGGCGATCCTGCCGCTGGTGGTTGACGTCCTGCCGCCGATGCCGGCCACCGCGGGCGGCATCGTCCGCCTGATCGCGTTCGAGATCACCATCGGCGCGTTCCTCGGCCTGGTCGCGCAGACGCTGCTGTCGGCGCTGCACTTCGCCGGGGCGACGGTGGGGCTGACCTCGGGCCTCGCCAACGCGATGGTGTTCGACCCGATCACCGAGAGCCAGGGCGCGCTCGTCACCGGCTTTCTCAACATGCTGGCGATGACCCTGATCTTCGTCACCGGCACTCACATTCTGATGCTCCAGGCGGTGGGCGAGAGCTTCACCCTGTTTCCGCCGGGCGCGCCGCTGCCGGTCGGCGACATGTCGGACTACATGGCGCGGGTGCTCGGCCAGAGCTTCATGATCGGGCTGCGCCTCGCCTCGCCGTTCATCGTCTTCTCGCTGGTGTTCCAGACCGCGATGGGCGTGACCGCGCGCCTGATGCCGCAGATGAACGTGTTCTTCGTCGCCCTGCCGGCGCAGATCCTGCTGGCGCTGGCGCTGCTGATGCTGGTGCTGCCGAGCGTGATGCTGTGGGCGATGAACCATTTCGAAAACGGCCTGCGCAACTTCATCGCGGGCGGGTAGGAGAGGAGCGCCGCCGTGTCGGAAGAAGACGACTCCTCGAAAACCGAGGAACCCACCGGCAAACGCCTGGAAAAGGCGCGCGAGGAAGGCAACGTCCCGATTTCCCAGGAGATCAAGAGTCTCCTGATGCTGATCGGCGGCCTCACCGCGATCGGGATGTTCGCCCCGAAGGTGGCGGGCGACATCCGCCGCACGCTCACGCCCTTCCTCGCCCGTCCGCACGAGTTGCCGACCGACTTCAACGGCCTGCGCGACCTGATTTCCGGTACCCTCCTCGACGTCGGCCTCGCGCTGCTGTTTCCGATCTCGGTGCTGATCGGACTCGCGGTGCTTTCGGTGTATCTTCAGGTCGGCTTCGTCTACTCGCCCAAGCGGATCGCGCCGTCGCTCAGCAAGCTCAACATCATCAAAGGGTTGCAGCAGTTCTTCTCGCCAAAGCGGCTGGTCGAGGTGCTCAAGAGCCTCGCCAAGCTGGCGCTGATCGGCGGCGCGCTGTGGCTGGTGGTGTGGCCCCGCCTCGACTGGCTGCTCCAGCTTCCGGGCATGGAGACCGAGGCGATGCTGATGAAGACCCGCGTCCTCATCCTGATCCTCGTCGCCACCATCGTCGGCGTGATGCTCGCGGTCTCGGCCGCCGACATGTTCTGGGTGCGCTACCAGAACCACAAGAAGCTCAAGATGACCAAGCAGGAGGTCAAGGACGAGCACAAGCAGGCGGAAGGCGACCCGCAGGTGAAGTCGCGGATCCGCGCGATCCGCATGGAGCGTCTGCGCAAGCGGATGATGGCGGCGGTGCCCTCCGCCGACGTGGTGATCACCAACCCCACCCACTTCGCGGTGGCGCTCCGCTACAAGGTCGACGAGATGGCCGCGCCCAAGGTGGTGGCGAAGGGCGCGGACCTGATCGCCAAGAAGATCCGCGAGATCGCCGAGGAGCACGAGGTGCCGATGGTGGAGAACCCGCCGCTCGCGCGGGCGCTCTACGCCTCGGTCGAGGTCGACCAGTTCATCCCGCCCGAGCATTATAAACCGGTGGCGGAGGTCATCAGTTACGTCATGCGTTTGAAGAAAAAATCGCGCTGACACGGCGCGCGCCGCCCGATAGGCTCGGGACCGGCGCGAAACGGAGCGACTGGCGATGATCAAGGGATTCAGCACCTGGGGCGCGTTGATCGTGGTGCTCGGTTTCGGCCTGGTGATCGGCGGCGCGACCCAGACCGGGGTTTCCGCGGCGTTGATGGCGGGCGGCGCGGGGTTCGGCCTGATCGGTGCGTTCCTGGTGCTGCGCGAGGCCTCCCACGGCCAGGCGGCGATCGCCCGCGCCGAGGCGCTCGACGCCGCGTTCGGCCGCGACGGCCGCGCGCTCCGCATCGTCGACGCCCAGGGCCAGACCCTGGCCGCCAACGCCGAGGGACGGCGTTTCTGGGGCAAGGCCGATCCGCTCGCGGTGCTGGAAGCGCGGCACGCCGACGGCGAAACCGACCGGGAGGCGTTCGAGCGCCTGGAGGCGGCGTATCGGGCGGGGCTCGACGCGACCCAGGAACTCGCCCTCGCGGGCGGCGCCGAGCGGGACTGGGTGCGGGTCGAGATCCGCGCCCTCGACCGGCCGCAGGGCGCGCGCCTGCTCGCCGCCGCCGACGTCTCGGCGCGCCGCGCGGTGGAGAACGTGCTCAAGGGCGAGCGCGAATACCTCGGGGATTTTCTCGATTTCCTGCCGGTCGGCGTCTACGCCCTCGATTCCGAGCAGATCTTCCGCTACGTCAACCGCACCCTTGCCGAATGGCTGGGCGCGCCGCCGGACCGGTTCGTCGGCCAGCCGCTCGCCGCGGTGCTGGCCGACGGCTCGACCCGCCCCGAGATCGACGGCGCGTGGCGCGGACTGGTGCGTCTGCGCGGGCCGCGCGGCGGTGCGTTCACCGCGCTTCTCACCCATACCCTGTACGAAGAGAACGGTGAAACCCTGACCCGCGCCGCGCTGGTGCGCGACATCGACGCCGACGGCGGCGAGGCCGGGGTGGCGGGAACCGGCGCGCTCGCCCGCCGGGTGTTCGACGACGCGCCGGTCGGCATCGCGGTGGTGGACGTCGGCGGTCTGCCGTATCCGATGCTCGCAGAGGCCAACGAAACCCTCGCCGGATTGCTCGGACGCCAGCGCGACGATCTGATCGGCGTGCGCCTCGAGGAGATCGTCGACCCGGCGATGCGCGAGGAGGTCGCCCAGGTGTTCCGCCGTGCCGCCGCCGGGGTGCAGGTGGCGCCCCTCGAAGTGCGGCTCGACAGCCCGCGCGACGTCACCGCGATGCTGCACATCCGCCCGCTGCCCGCCGACGATGCCGACGACGGCGAGCCCCCGGCGCGGCAGATCATCCACGTCATCGACACCACCGACCGCCGCGCGCTGCAGATGCAGACCGCCCAGGCGCAGAAGATGCAGGCGATGGGGCAGCTCGCGGGCGGCGTCGCGCACGACTTCAACAACCTTCTCACCGCGATGATCGGCTTCTGCGACCTCCTGCTGCAGCGCCACGGCCCCGGCAGCGCGTCGTTCACCGACATCATGCAGATCAAGCAGAACGCCAACCGCGCCGCCAATCTGGTGCGTCAGCTGCTCGCGTTCTCGCGCCGCCAGCCGCTGCTGCCGCGCTTCGTCAAGGTGCCGGATGCGCTCGCCGAGCTCTCCCATCTGCTGCGCCGCCTGCTCGGCGAGACCATCGCCCTCGAACTCGTGCACGGCCGCGACGTCGGCTACGTCCGCGTCGATCCCGGCCAGTTCGATCAGGTGATCATCAACCTCGCGGTCAACGCCCGCGACGCGATGGTCGGCGGCGGCACGCTCACCATCCGCACCGGCGCGATCAACCTGCCCGAACCCTTGAAAGTGGGCGCGGAAACCGTCGCCCCCGGGCATTACGTCACCGTCGAGGTCGCGGACACCGGCACCGGCATCGCCAAGGAGGACCTGTCCCGCATCTTCGAGCCGTTCTTCACCACCAAGGCGGGCACCGCCGCGGCGGGCACCGGCCTCGGCCTCTCGACCGTCTACGGCATCGTCCGCCAGACCGAGGGCACGGTGACGGTGGAGAGCCGCCCCGGCGAGGGCGCCACCTTCACCATCTATCTGCCGCGCTTCGACGACGCCCAGGTGCGCGCCCGCGCGGGAGCGCCCGCCCACGGGCTCGCCGATCCGCCCGAGCCGCGCGGCAAGACCTTCCCGTTGCCCGAGGGCAAGGTGGTGCTGATCGTCGAGGACGAGGATGCGGTGCGGGTGTTCGCCGCCCGGGCGCTCAAGGCCAAGGGCTACTCGGTGCTCGAGGCCGCCGACGGCGAACGGGCGATCGCGCAGCTCGCCGACCATCCGGAGGTCGACGTGCTGGTCTCCGACATGGTGATGCCGGGGATGGACGGCGCGACCCTCGCGCGCCTCGTCCGCCAGACCTATCCGAAGATCCGCGTCGTGCTGATGTCCGGCTATTCGGAGGAGATCGCCTCCGACGACCTCGCGGATTCGCCCGACATCCTGTTCCTCGCCAAGCCCTTTTCCCTCGACGCGCTTGCCGCCAAGGTGGCCGAGGCGCTGGACGGCCGCGACGCCTGACCCGGAATGTTCTCTTTACGTTCTTTTTTGTGGACGGCAGGAACGAACCATGATCATATCAGCCTCGGGGTTCACGCCCGGAGTTATTCGTGGGATAAACGAGGCTCGCCATGACGCAAACCGTTCTTCGCCTGGTGGATAAGGAAACCATGGACAAACAAAAGGCTCTCGAAGCCGCGGTGTCGCAGATCGAGCCCTTGCCGAAGCTCTNACGTCGCCGAGCACGACGCGATCCTGCACAAGGCGGCGGAGACCCTCAAGGCCCCGGTCGCCGAACTTTCCGACCGCCTCGCGCAGCTTCTAGAGGACCGCAAGCGCCTGGAGCGCGAACTCTCCGATACCCGTAAGAAGCTGGCGATGGGCGGCAGCGCCGCCGCCGAAGGGCCGAAGACGGTCGCGGGCGCGGCGTTCGTCGGCAAGGTGCTGGAAGACGTGCCCGCCAAGGATCTCAAAGGCATGGCCGACGAGATCAAGACCCAGATCGGCTCCGGCGTCGTCGCGCTGATCTCGGTGGTTGAAGGCAAGGCCTCGTTGGTGGTGGCCGCCACCGCCGACGTCGCCGAACGCTTCAACGCCGTCGATCTGGTCCGCGCGGGCTCGGTCGCCCTCGGCGGCAAAGGCGGCGGCGGCCGCCCCGACATGGCCCAGGCGGGCGGCCCGGAAGGCGCTAAAGCCGCCGAGGCGATCGCCGCGATCGAGGCCGCGATGGCGGAAAAGGCGGTCCACTGAAAACAGGGCAGGGGCTCCGCCCCGACCCCGCCGGGGGATCACGATCCCCCGGCCCCCGCTGAAGCGCGCCACTTGGTTTTGCCCGGCGGGACACATGGTTCCGCAACAGGGTGCGAGGCGCTACCGCGCGCCGGATTGCGGCTCTTCTAGAGGCGTCTGAAGCCCGACTAAGACACCAATTGCGACCCGGACGAGAGCCGATTTTAGGGCTGTGTTCTGGCGTGACCAAATCCAAAGTAGCTCTGCCGCGTGGAGTTGGTCACGCCGCGCTTCCCGGAGCGCACGGCGGGCTTTTATCCTAGCCAGAAACATGGCCCTGGATTGCTTCTCAAGGGTCATGGTGGTTGCGGAATAGGGCTTCTTCAGCCTGCTTTTCACGGCCATCGTAGTCGGCCTATACCACATCATACAGCCCCGCTCTCTGACGGCCGCCTATGTCTTGGAAGAGGTCGTCAATCTGCCGTCGCACCTCCATAGCGATCACCTGGGCGTCGTCGCCCTGTTGCCTCGGAATGGTGATGTTGATGGTGGTGTTCATGGTGGTGGGGGAAGAAGGTACCGCTTGCTCAATCTCAAACGGTACTTGTGGTGGCGGCGACATGGCGACCCCTGCCGCCGCCGTCGCGGCCATCGCGCCGCCAACAGCTTGCCCGACACCTTCGCGCCCGAGCATGGCCCCGAGTTTCGAGCCACCCATGCTGCCCACGACGCCGCCGATCATCGCCCCTACGGCGGTTCCGATCACAGGGACCACGGACCCGATAGCCGCACCAGTTGCCGCACCTGCCAAGCCACCCGCCAAGTCTCCGACCGACGCCCCTTTCTCCTCTCTGGACAGCGAAGGATCGGCCATATCCTTAACGGCAAGTCCGGCATTCAGGAGCAGGCCGGCAGCACCCAACGCTTTACCTCCGACGCGCATGGTCTTTCCGATCCCGCCCAGTCCCCCAATAGAGCCTATACCGCCCTGGGCTGTGGCTAGCCTGCGGGAAGCGGTGGCGGCAGAATTCGCCGCAACGCTATAGCGCCGCATCTGCGCAACCACCGCTCCGAGGCGTCCCCCGGTGGCGCTGACGGAAGCGCCCATTCTTCCGACGCTGGCTGTCGTCCCGCCGACAGCACGCCCCATGGTCATGGTCTCCTTGACGACGGAACCGATACCTCCGCGCAGGAAAGTCATGCCATAGCGGGCGACCAACGTCGCTGAACGAAACGCTAGAACGCCGCCGCCGAGAGTCACGACACCAGCCGTCAACACGGGAAACTGCTCGGTCAGATCGGCAATGCCTTCAGCGGCGGCAGCCACCACATTGGTCACGGGCGTGAGGACCGGTAGCAATGAGGCACCGATACCTTCCTTGATGTTGGACCACGCCACCCCCAATCGTTCCGACGCTTTGTTGAACGTCCCGGCCATGGCGGCGAAGTCCTTATTCACCACGCCGTTGGCCTGAGCGGCAGTATTCTTGATCCGCACGTATTCCTGATAATTCGCCAGCATCGGCGCAAGAAAGTCCTGTACCTGACGGTCCCCGAAGAGTGACCCGAGGTCGAAGCGGCTGGCGATTTGTTCAGCCGCTCCTTCCATGAGTTTGCCGTTGGCGTCAAAGGCTCCTTCCATCGCTTTCCCGAGGTCCGCCCCGGTCGCCTCGGCAATCTGCTGCATCACTACTTCCATCGGGTTCTGGCCCGCCGCCACGCCTTCGGCAAGGGCCTCCTGGATGTCGATGCCGAGCTTCGAGAAATTCTTGACGGTCTCCGGCGAGGCGATCTTGGCGAGAAAGTTCGCGAGGTTGTTGGCGGCGGTGGACGGATCGGACGCCCCCCTCATCGCCACTTGAAGCGCCGCGCCAAGCGAGGCGACGGCCTCGGTCCCCGTCCAGCCGAGCGCGGCGGCGGCGGATGTGAGCTGCGGAAACTCGCGCGCCATGTCGCGCAGCTCGAAGCCACCTTCCTTGCCCGCCTGCGCCATGATGTCGAGTGCCTGGGAGAGCTTGTCGACCGGTACATGTAGGTTGCCGAGAACGTTGTAAGAGAGGTTCGCCATATCCTCCATGCTGGCACCGGTGGCGGAAGCCGCGAGGCCAATGGGTTCGATAGCGGCAAGGGCTTGATCGGGCTTCATGCCCTTGCCGACCAGAACGTCCACGCCCGCCATCATGTCGGCCATGCCTTGGCGCGCCGTCACCGAGACATGACGGATTTTCAGGCGGACAGCTTCAAGCTGTTGATCGGTCATTCCGGCGGTGTTGCCGAAGCGGCGAAGCTGGTGTTCGAAGTCTCCAGCCTCCCTCACCGGCTGCCGTAGAGCCAAATACGCGGCTCCGACCTTGAGGGCTTGATTTCGGAGTTCGCCCCCGATTTCCTGCCTTTTTTCGACACGAGATACCGCGTCGCCCATTGCAGTGATGGAGCGGGTAGTCTCGTCCACCTTGGCCTTCGCCGCCGCAAGATCGGAGGCGAGCTTGCGTTCCGCGGCTCCAAACCTAGCGGTGTCCACGTTGGCGGCCTTGAGTTCCGACCGCATGCTCGCAAGGCGCTGCTTTTTCGCCTCTTCCGCAGCGGCTGCGCGTACAACAGCCTTGCGCGCCGCCTCCAAGGCTTTTTCTTGGGCCTTGGTGGGGTCGGCGGCGGCAGCGATCTCTCGCGCGAGACCTTTGACTTTATCCTGCGCGTCGCGGTGAGAACGCCCGGCAGCCAGCACCTCACGCCCCATCTCTCGATACGCTTGAAGCTGCCGCTGGGTCCGTTCGATGCTGGCAGCGTCTTTCAGCGCGCTTGCCTTGCTCTCTTCGACCGAACGGACGGCAGTGCCCAGCCTCCCCATTTCCGTGACGGTTGACCCGATCGCGGAGCGCATGCTCCCATCGACCGTGGCTCCGATAACCATTGAGAAAGCAAGGCTGCGCTCCATGTCGTCACCGCCGCGTCAGGATTTCGCCAGATTGGCCCGCAGGTCTTCTTCGCTGATCCCCAGGTTCCGGCAGATCGCGCGTTCGGTCTCTCCGAGAGGAGACCGTCGCCCATTCGGCAGCAGTCCCGTCACGACGGGTTTGTCCATATCGGCATAGGTGGGCGGAGTTTTGTCGATGAACTCCTGAAACGCCTCGGGATTCTGGCGACAGAGAGCAATCCCCCAGCCTTCCAGGGCGGGCGGCAGCTTGCCACTCCTCATCGCCTGAGCCACCCGGTTTTCCGCCAGTTCCTCGACAGCGGTGGCTTTCAGGTCCGCCAGTTCCCCCATCAGCTTCTGGACTTGCGCCACCGGCACATACCGCGCCGGATCGAGAAGAGAGTTTGCACCCTTCTGCAAGGCTTCGAGAACGGATGTCTCCTCGGTGTCGGCGGGCAAGCCGAGCAATTCCTTAATCTTGGTGGCGAAATCGGTTTTCATGATCGGAGGCTCCTGGCGCGACAGCGCCCTCAAGAAAAGGTTGGGCGAGTTGGTCAGTCCCGCGCTCGCCAGTCGGACGACTTCCTTGGTTTCCCGGTTGAACACCAGCACGGGACTGAGAAAGCGATACTCACGCTCGGACAACATCTGCCGAGCTTTGGCGGTCCATTCGACCCGACCCCAGATACCGTCACCGCGCGCATCCAGTTCCTTGATCCATCCAGCCGCCGGGGCGGGCTTCCCGTTCGTCTGGCTGTTCTCGGACTGATGCTCGTAGTCGATGGGGAGGTCCATGGCGTTGGCGGCGAAAGCCGCCAGAACCTTCTTGGGAGAGCGGATGTTGAAGGCTCGTCCGTCCCGCCCGGTGAATTCACCGGCGGGTATCAGGTGAACCCACTCAGGGACGATGCCGCTCGGAAGCTCCATCGTGCAGGAGGCGGTTTCGAAATCCATGACGCGCCTCTTACAAGTGATGAGAGACGATCAGTTCGGCGCTTCCCGCCCACTCGTTGGCCTCACCGCCGTTGACGGTCGCCTTGAGCAGCCGCCGCGCGGTTCCCTCCAGGGAGGGCGGAACGACGAGGACGGTGGGCGTGATCCCCAGCGGACGCCCATAATCGCCCTTCAGGCCCATCATGCTGCTGCGCGCCGCTTCGTAGTTCGCTTTGGTGAGCGGGGCTTTGCTGCCGAAAGCCAGCTGCCACAGCCCGAACCCGACATTCAGGCGCGCATCGACGGAGTAGGTGAGCAGCTTCTTCTCGAAAACATCATCGACAGAGATGTTGTCTCGGACGACGAACTGGTAGGCGCGGCGCTTCTGGAAGATCAGCGGCTTGACCTCACGGCTGGTGTCCAGAAGGAACCACGCCGGTCCCTCTTCCTCCTCCTTTTCTTCGTCGGGGAGTTGCAGGTTGGAAATGCTGACTTCCTGGTCATCCACCACCATCAGATGGTCGGCGTCGAAGAAATACTGGCCGTCGTAGCACGTCTCGGAAAAACCCGAGGCCAGCAGGCCGAAAATCAGTTCGTCCGGGTGCGAGGCCGTCGAGCGCCCCATCTCCGAGAAAAGCGGAGCGTACACCCCATAGCGATCATCTTCGATGTCGTTCCGGCGAACCTGTACCGTCGCCTCGAAATCGCGGTTCTTGATGGTGAACGCGTGCGCTTTCAGGTTCTTGTAAACCCGCTCGGCGATCCATTCGCGGAGGCTGGGGAATTCTCCCAACCATCCATAGGTCTCTTCGCGGGTGGCGCTCGAAACCACCATCGCGATCTTTTCATACTGCGGGGTTGCCGCGCTGAAGGCGTTGTTGAAGACGGTTCTGAAGCCCTGGCAAACAAGGTCCAGGCTATTCGAGTTGATAATCATCGGTCGTTTCCTTCGTGTCTCAGAAACACGGTGGTTG